>NZ_CP043051.1:2065000-2665000 GCF_008121495.1 Mediterraneibacter gnavus ATCC 29149
GGTGCACAATCTGAAGACGTGATGTGGGGCGTAAAGCCGGAAGTATGTGAGCTGGCTGCCAAGAAAAGCCGCTATTGTTTATGATATACCCGTACCGTAAACCGACACAGGTGGATGAGGAGAGAATCCTAAGGCCGACGGGAGAAGCATTGTTAAGGAACTCGGCAAAATGACTCCGTAACTTCGGGAGAAGGAGTGCCATGTAAAAGTGGCCGCAGAGAATTGGCCCAAGCAACTGTTTAGCAAAAACACAGGTCTATGCAAAACCGAAAGGTGAGGTATATGGGCTGACGCCTGCCCGGTGCTGGAAGGTTAAGGGGAGAGGTTAGTCGTAAGGCGAAGCTTTGAACTTAAGCCCCAGTAAACGGCGGCCGTAACTATAACGGTCCTAAGGTAGCGAAATTCCTTGTCGGGTAAGTTCCGACCCGCACGAAAGGCGTAATGATTTGGGCACTGTCTCAACAATGCACCCGGTGAAATTGAAATACCAGTGAAGATGCTGGTTACCTGCGCCAGGACGGAAAGACCCCATGGAGCTTTACTCCAGCTTGATACTGGGATTCGATATTGCATGTACAGGATAGGTGGGAGACTGAGAACTGATGACGCCAGTTGTCAGGGAGTCACTGTTGGGATACCACCCTTGTAGTATTGGATTTCTAACCAGCAGCCGTGAACCGGCTGGGGGACAATGTCAGGTGGGGAGTTTGACTGGGGCGGTCGCCTCCGAAAGGGTATCGGAGGCGCTCAAAGGTTCCCTCAGAATGGTTGGAAACCATTCGAAGAGTGCAAAGGCAGAAGGGAGCTTGACTGCGACACCGACGGGTGGAGCAGGTACGAAAGTAGGACTTAGTGATCCGGTGGTATAAAGTGGGATTGCCATCGCTCAACGGATAAAAGCTACCCTGGGGATAACAGGCTTATCACTCCCAAGAGTTCACATCGACGGAGTGGTTTGGCACCTCGATGTCGGCTCATCGCATCCTGGGGCTGAAGTAGGTCCCAAGGGTTGGGCTGTTCGCCCATTAAAGCGGTACGCGAGCTGGGTTCAGAACGTCGTGAGACAGTTCGGTCCCTATCCGGCGTGGGCGTAGGATATTTGAGAGGAGCTGCCCTTAGTACGAGAGGACCGGGGTGGACTGGCCGCTGGTGGATCTGTTGTATTACCAAATGCATAGCAGAGTAGCCAAGCCGGGACGGGATAAACGCTGAAGGCATCTAAGCGTGAAGCCCCCCTCAAGATGAGATATCCCATAACGTCAAGTTAGTAAGACCCCTTGAAGACGACGAGGTAGATAGGGCAGAGGTGGAAGTGCGGTAACGCATGGAGCTGACTGTTACTAATAGGTCGAGGGCATAACCAAGCAAGGTGATAGGAAAAGGATGATTCTTTGTATGCAGTTTTGAAGGTACAGGAAATACAGATGGAATGAGAGGCAGCACCGTATGGTGTTGTTTTTTTGTGTTGTTACTGTTTCTACGAATCTTTTGCTTTAAAATGACGAAATTTGGCGATAAGAAGACGGTGACTGGGATGTATATTAATGCTATAATGAAGAAAAATAAGAAAAGGAGTAGAGAACTTATGAAGAATATGGGGAAAAAGATACGCTACATAGCATTTTTTATCGGAGTATGTGTCTTGCTTGCAGGATGTGGGAAGAAATTTGATGCCAGTGGTTATACCAAGGCAGTTTTGGATGTAAGTTATAAAAACGAAATTCAGAAGTATGTAGAATTAACAGGGGCGGATGAAAAGGAAGCGGATAAAATATTTGAAGATAATCTTCAAAACAACATGGATATAATGCTACAAGAATTTTCCGGCTATGAATTGCCGGATGAGTTGGAAGAAAAGTATCGAAAGTTGTTTAGCGATATGATGAAGCAAGTAAAATATACAGTTGCAGAGGCAAAAGAAGTAGAAAATAAAAATTTCACGGTAGATGTAAAAGTAGAGCCTATGTTAATCTTTAATGATACCTATCAGGAGCTTCAGAAACAGACAGAAGATTATGCTACTCAGGTTAGTAATGAAGTGATGAATGGAGCATCCTTACCGTCTGAGACAGATATGCAGACACATGTTTTTGAAATTTATCATGATATTTTGCGGAATTATCTGGATCAGGGGATGAAATACGGGGATCCGGAGACGATTACAGTACATGTAAACAAGGATGATAAAAATGTATATACGATTGCTGATGAAGACATTTCTAAAATAGATGGGAAAGTGATGGCAATGGATGTAATTGAACAATAAAAACAGAGTGCACCTGACTTTTTGGGTGCACTGTTTGTTTGTAAATGATGTTAGAAATAAAATATTTTGAATTGTAGAAAAAATTCAAAAATTTTCTTGACAAACAGAGGAATAACAGGTATACTTAACGAGTATTCAAGAGATACACCATATAGGGGATTGGTCAAATGGTATGATAGGGGTCTCCAAAACCTTTGGTGGGAGTTCGATTCTCTCATCCCCTGTTTAAAAAGATCGTGAAAAGCCTTAGAAATGGAGGTTTTTACGGATCTCATCTATTACCGAGAATATAGAGGTAATCAAAAAGGTAATCAAACAAATGTTTGGTTACTTTTTTTCTGCTCAAAATCATTTCCTTGTCTGCTTATTTTCAGTAAACAGCGTTCCGCAGGATGCCCCGAGCGACGGTTCCTAACAGGGCGGCGGGTCGGCGGGGCAAGCGTCTTATGTCATGATAGTTGTTGTTACTCTAAATATATGAATTAGAAAATAATAAAAAAGCACCAAAACGGTGCTTAGAATATGCAAAATAATGCTTGCATTATTATATTTTTTATTTACTTTTTGTCGGATAAACCCAAGATATAGTCCGAGGAAACACCAAAATAAAGACAAAGTTTAATTAGAATTGAAATTGGTATTTCACGTTTTCCGTTTTCATATTGTGAGTAAGTATTTTGTGCAATGTTTAAGTAAGCACAAATATTTTTCTGTGTAAGATCACGATCTTCTCTTAATGCTTTGATTCTTTCCCAATATTCCATATATATTCTATACCTCATTTATAGAATATATTATCAAAATCTTAGTTTTATATTGTTTAATATCACAAAATGAGATATACTATACGCGAAGAATATCACAAAATGAGATAATACTAGGAGGAAAAAAGAATGAGGAAAAAAGTTGTTGTTGCGTTGGTAGCTGCTATGTCTTTGACGATTGCAGGAACTGGAACCGTATTTGCTATGAATAATTTTCATATGCATGGAGAAAATTGTGAATATTCCTTTTGGCGGATTAAACGAATTTTAGAGCAGGACTACGATTACAGACTGGAAAAAGTCGGGCAGGGATACAAAGCAAACCGCAGAGCAGGTTATACAGAACGCTATAATCTGATTAGAAATTCAGATAACAAGATTTTGTTAGAGTGGATCAAACTGGATGGACTACGAAAGGTCTTAGGCGAAGCAGGTTATCCATTGCATGATGAAAAATCCAGAAACAAAAAAGTTTCTGATAGTAGGAACAGAAAGGAGTAAAATCAATACGCCAAACGTATCGAATGTAGAGCTATGTAAAGTAAAGCAGTTCAAATTTTTCGGGCAGTAAGTTATTGATTTTAAAGCAGCGTATGAATTAGTAATAATATGCAAAAAGAAGAAGTTACAGAAGCAGAGTTGTTGAATTATATTAAAGAGAATGATAAAATCAAGCTAGATGAGATCCGTATAGAATATGAGATGAAAAAATATGAGGAATTATTAAGTAAACATTCATATGATATATGGAGAGGTAAAAATGGAAAATGGTATACTTATTTTCCAGATGAAGAAAAAGGGAGAGTTTTAAAGAAGAGGAATACAAGAGAAGAAATAGAAGACTTGATTATTGCATTTTACAAGGAGAAAGAGGAAAATCCAACGGTTGAAGAAGTGTTCAGACTATGGTTAAGTAAAAAGTTAGAATACAAAGAGATTCAAAAAGGAAGCGCAGACCGTTATGAAACAGATTTTGAAAGATTTCTTGTGAAAACGAATTTCTCTAAAAGACGAATGAAACAAATAGCTGCTGATGAGTTAGAAGATTTTATTAGATTGCAAGTTGCACAGAATGAATTGACCATGAAAGCATATTCTGGACTTAGAACAATTATCAGAGGTACTTGGATGTTTGCCAAAAAGAAAAAGTGGACAGATATATCTATATCACAATTTTTTGGAGATTTGGATATTTCAAGGAGAGCCTTTAAGAAAGTTGTTAAAGATGAGAAAAACGAGGTTTTTTCTGAAGATGAAATTCCAGTTATAGTAGACTATTTGAAAAAGAATGTTACTATTTGGAACTTAGGTGTTTTACTTGTGTTACAAACGGGAGTTCGTGTTGGAGAACTATCAGCATTAAAACCTTGTGACTGGGATGGCAAAAACATTTTAAGAGTTCGGCGTACAGAGATTCGGTATAAGAATGAAAAAGGGAAAAATGTTGTAGATGTGAGAGAGTTTGCAAAGACAGAAGCAGGCATGCGAGATATTATTCTTTCGGATGGTGGGATAGAAACATTGAAGAAAATTCTTGAATTGAATCCAGATGGGGAAAATCTTTTTGAAAATGAGTCTGGAAAACGTATTCGTGGAAATACTTTTAATAAACGATTAGACATAGTATTGAATAAAGTGGATTTGCATCATAGGTCTATCCATAAAGGTAGAAAAACATATGGTACAACACTAATAGATTCTGGTTGTGAGGATTCTTTAGTAATGAAGCAAATGGGGCATACTACAATAGAAACAAGTCGTAAATATTACTACTATTCAAATAAGACAAAGGCACATCAAATTGAACAGATCAAACGAGCGGTTAATATTTGAAAAGGTAATCAAAAAGTAATCAAAAGTAATCAAAAAACGTAAAGAAAGAAGAGAGAAAAAACTTGAAGAAATAAAGGAATTTAAGCGATTTTAATTCTAAAAAAGACAGGATTCGATTCTCTCATCCCCTGTTCTTAGGAAGTCGTGAAAAGTTCTAGAAATGGAAGATTTTACGGCTTTTATTTATTATCAAAAATATAGAGGTAATCAAAGTTCCTCTTGAACAGAACCAACGATAAAAAGTTTTGACTTTTTCTAAAACATGTGATAAAATTTATAAGGTTAAAATAAAGTGTGAATGATAAGTACATTTGCACTTTTTTTATGCCTTGAGAACAAAAGAGTGAAAGATACAAAAGAGAGGAGAAGAATTTTGCTTACGATTACAGATTATGTGAAAGCAAAGACTTTGGAAGAAGCTTACGAATTGAACCAGGCGAGAAACAGCCGTGTAATGGGCGGAATGATGTGGATGCGTCTTGGAAATGCGAGAGTAAAGACAGTAATCGATCTGTCAGAGCTTGGTCTTGATCAGATTGAAGAGACAGACCATGTATTTAAAATCGGGGCGATGTGTACTTTGAGACAGCTGGAGTTACATCAGGGATTACGTGAAATGTATGGCGACGGAATTGCAGAGTGTGTCCGCCACATTGTTGGAGTGCAGTTTCGAAATCAGGCGACAGTCGGCGGAAGTATATATGGAAGATTTGGATTTTCAGATGTACTGACGGCATTATTGGCTTTGGATACATTTGTGGAGTTATATAATGGAGGAATTATTCGACTTTCGGAATTTGTAAATCGTAAAAAAGATAAGGATCTTCTTCTCTCTATTATAATAAGAAAAAGCAAGCGTTCCTTCCGCTATGATTCAGTACGGCAAACCAAAACAGATTTTCCGGTGATTGCATGTTCTGTTGTCACTGGAATGGTCAACGGAGTAGAGTCCTGGTACTTTTCAGTGGGAGCAAGACCGATGAAAGCAGCACTGTTAGAAAAGCAGTGGGAGATTCCGGCAGATATTTCGGAAGAAGAAATCCGGGAATATGCAAAAATAGTAGCTTCAGAATTTGAGTATGGAACCAATATGAGAGGAAGTGCAAAGTATCGTCAGCATCTGGCAGAGGTACTGATCTTCAGAGAGATGCGTTCAATCATCACGGAGGGAAGAGCATGGAAGTAAGGTTTAAATTAAATGGAAAACAGGTATCGGCAGAAGTATCCGGAGATACCATACTTCTGGATGTATTGAGAAATTTAGGATGCTACAGTGTGAAATGTGGGTGCGAGACAACAAACTGCGGACTTTGTACAGTCTGGATCAATGGAAAATCCAGACTTTCCTGCTCGATTCTGGCAGCAGGGATCGAGGGGCAGGAAGTGACGACTCTGGAAGGGCTGAAAGAGGAAGCAGAAGAGTTCGGTGCATTTCTTGCACAGGAAGGTGCAGAACAGTGTGGATTCTGCTCTCCGGGATTTATTATGAATGTGCTGGCAATGGTGCGGGAGTTAGAAAATCCAACGATTGAAGAAATGAAAGAATATTTATCAGGAAATTTGTGCAGATGTACCGGATATATGGGACAGCTTCGGGCAATCCGGAAATATATGGCGGTGAAAAAGCAGAGTGAGAAAGAGAAGGAGGTGCAGGCATGGGGAACAGAGTGGTAAGTCAGGCCATTCCGAAAGTGGATTATAAGGCGCTGGTAACAGGAAAGGCAGTTTACACAGATGATCTGGCGGCAAAAGACAGTCTTGTTGTTAAAGTATTAAGGAGTCCTCATGCACATGCATTGATTCAGGATATCAATCTGACAAGGGCAGAACTGGTTCCGGATATTGAATGTATTCTGACATACAAAGATTGTCCGGACAAGCGGTTTACGATGGCGGGACAAACATATCCGGAGCCGAGTCCTTATGACAGACTGATCCTGGATCAGAGAGTCCGTTTTGTAGGAGATGCAGTTGCGATCGTTGCCGGACGGACAAAAGAAGCGGTAAATAAGGCGTTAAAATTGATCAAAGTAAAGTATGAGGTATTAGAGCCTGTACTTGATTTTCATAAAGCCAAAGACAATCCGATTCTGGTGCATCCGGAAGAAAACTGGAAGAGTCTGTGTCCGGTAGGGGCAGACAACAAGCGAAATCTCTGTGCACATGACAGCTGTGAAGAGGGAGATATAGAAGCGGTTCTGGCAAACTGTGAGTATATCATTGATCAGGTGTATCATACAAAGGCAAACCAGCAGGCAATGATGGAAACATTCAGAACATATACATATCTGGATACGTATGGAAGATTGAATGTCCTTTCGTCCACACAGGTTCCGTTCCATGTACGGCGGATTCTTGCAAATGCATTGGATATTCCAAAGTCGAAGATTCGTGTGATCAAGCCAAGGATCGGAGGCGGTTTCGGGGCAAAACAGTCTGTTGTCTCAGAAGTTTATCCGGCACTGGTAACATGGAAAACGGGAAAACCGGCAAAGATGATTTTTACAAGAGAAGAATCTATGATTGCATCCTCTCCGCGGCATGAGATGGAGGTTCATGTCCGTCTTGGAGCTGATAAAGACGGAATTATTCAGGGAATAGATGTCTATACGCTTTCCAATACAGGAGCGTTTGGGGAACACGGACCGACAACAGTTGGACTTTCCGGTCACAAATCGATTCCTCTGTACGGGAAGGCGAAAGCATTCCGTTTTGCTTATGACGTGGTATACACGAATGTAATGTCAGCCGGTGCTTATCGTGGATATGGTGCAACACAGGGCTTGTTTGCAGTAGAGTCTGCAGTCAATGAGCTGGCAGAAAAAATGAATATGGATCCGGTCACGCTGCGTGAGAAAAATATGGTTCGTCAGGGGCAGGTAATGCCTGCATATTACGGGGAGACGGCAAACAGCTGTGCCCTGGATAAGTGTATGGAAAAGGCAAAAGAAATGATGAAATGGGATGAAAAATTCCCGAGCCGTGATATGGGAAATGGAAAAGTCAGAGGTGTCGGTGTGGCAATGGCAATGCAGGGCTCAGGTATTTCCGCTGTAGATACAGCATCTGTTGGAATTAAAGTGAACGATGATGGATTCTACAGTCTCTTGATTGGTGCTTCAGATATGGGAACAGGGTGTGACACGATTTTGTCACAGATGGCAGCAGAATGTCTGGACTGTGAGATGGATGAGATTATTGTGCATGGAGTGGATACAGATTCTTCTCCTTATGATACAGGTTCCTATGCATCAAGTACTACATATGTGACAGGAATGGCAGTCGTACGTACCTGTGAAACACTAAAAGACAAACTTTGCGAAAAAGGTGCACAGTACCTGGGATGTGATGTGGACGATGTGGATTTTGACGGACAGTGTGTTGTGAATATCAAAACAGGTACATCCATTTCGAGAGCGGAAATCGGAAACCGTGTGATGTGCAACAATGAAGAGGCGCTCTATGCCAGTGAGGCATACAGCTCACCGATTTCACCGCCGCCGTTTATGGTTGGAATGGCGGAAGTGGAGATTGACAAAGAAACCGGAGAACTGGAATTGATTGATTATGTGGCAGTAGTAGATTGTGGAACGGTAGTGAATCCAAGTCTGGCGAGAGTACAGACAGAGGGAGGACTTGCGCAGGGAATCGGAATGGCCATGTATGAAGATGTCATCTATAATGCAAAAGGAAAAAATTACAGCAATTCCTTTATGCAGTATAAAATCCCAAGCCGTCTGGATGTGGGCAATATCCGGGTGGAATTTGAAAGCAGCTACGAGCCGACAGGCCCGTTTGGAGCGAAATCGATAGGCGAGATTGTGATCAATACGCCGTCCCCTGCGATTGCAAGTGCAGTCAGCCATGCGGTCGGAGTAAAAGTGAGAGAACTTCCGATCACCGCAGAAAAAGTATTCTGGGGGATGCAGGAAGAAGATTAAGAAAAATCTCCATATCCGATGAAAATCGGATGTGGAGATTTTTTTAGAAAGTGACTTTGTGAAAGAGTAACAAAAACGAGAAAAATAGAAAAAACAGCTGTACTGCTCTACAGAAGCATGTTATAATCATCTACATCAATAAGAACAAATCTGGTAAATTCTTATTCTTATTAATCTGCATACATTTCTTAATGTTGTAAAAATCTCAGTCAAATAAACAATGCATTGCTTATGAAAATATGTTTCCAAAAAACAATATAAAAATAAAAGAAGGAGTTTATTGTATGGGTATGACAAATGAACAATTGCTGCAGTCTATCACTACGGTTATTGTAGACCGTTTTGATATGCTGGATGGAAGAATCGAGAGGTTGGAACAGCGGGTAGATAAAATGGACACCGAGTTCCGACAGAAATTTGAACAAATAGATCAGAAGTTTGAACAAATAGATCAGAAGTTTGAACAGATAGGCCAGAAATTCGAACAGATAGACCGGAAGTTCGAGCAGATAGACCGGAAGTTCGAGCAGATAGATCAGAAGTTCGAACAGATAGACCGGAAGTTCGAACAGATAGACCAGAAGTTTGAACAGATAGACCGGAAGTTTGAGCAAATAGATCAGAAGTTTGATCAGATGGATCGAAAGTTGGAACAAATAGATCAGAAGTTCGAACAGATAGATCGAAGATTAGAGGATATGAACCAAAGACTAGAGGGTACGAATCGAAGATTAGATTGTGTGGAGCAAAAATTAAAGGATATGGAGCATACGATCATAGAAGTGGAAAGCAATGTCCTGTCAGAATTGGATACAGTGCAGGAACATGCGAACAATCGATCTGAGCGTATTGAAAACCGTTTGGTGTGTCTTGAACGCAATGGCAATAGTGCGCCAGATTGCGCACTTGCTTTGCGGACAGAAAAGTTGGAAGAGCGAGTAGAAGCTTTAGAACGAAAGGTATCATGAGGATAAGTTTATTTGCTGTCCTGTTTCTGATAAGCAATTCGGCTTGATCCATCTTCTGTCAGGATGGTTCCGCATTTTTTGAAATCCAGTTTAGCGAGAAGACTCTGCATGACGAGATTATCCTGATGGGTGTCAATTTTCAGATTGTGACATTGTGAGAATGCCCAGCTTAAACAAAAAGAAGCTGCACCTTTTACTGTACCGTCAGAAGCAATTCGGTGAACGACTCCGTAAGGTGCGTCATTTAACCAGTTCCCGTCGTAGATTGTGGTATAAGTGACATCATTTTCAAATGCATAGTAAAAAACAGCAATAACGCGATTGTTTTCTTCGCAGACATAGGCGTTGCCCATCCGGATATCATGTTCTATCATATCAACAGGAGGATATGTGGTTCCCCATTGAGTCGGATTTCCATGAGACGCCATAAAAGAACGGGCATGTTCATAAATGCGAAGGATAGAATCTAAATCTTTTAAAGTAGCAATTCTGATTTTCATAAGTGCAATTTCCTTTCCCTGATATATTAGATTTTATTGTAAGTGATAAGAAGAAAAAATGCAAATTGAAGAAAAAAATAGGGGGGGGGGGGAAATGATGGTAGAAGCTGGAGAATGTGAAAAAAATATGGAAAAATTTTGAATAAAATGGATGTAAAGTGTTGACAAACTGTGCTAAGAGGAATACCATGATAATACCAAATAGAGGGATTATTAGGCTTACCAAGCCTAAGTTTATACACGTTTGGGAGTATAAATATAGGCACGACTAGAATTTGTAGCTTAGAAAATGAAAGGGAAAAGTCGTAATTGTACTGTTGGGGTAAAACTTATTAATTAAGAGCTATAAATGAGCAAATTTGAAAAATTGCACAAAACTACACTGCGAATTTCATAAATGAATCAAAATCATTACTTTCCTTTGCGCATTGAAAAAGATAACGATACTTTTCCAGCTGAATGGTATCACAGATTTCGTGATATCCAGTTTCAAACGAACAGAACCTACCAGTACCCACTGCACACATGAAATGTGCCAGTGACATAAGCAGCCAGTACCTTTTGATTCCCTGTGCAGAGCGTATCTGATAGCCGTCCAGTGCCAGTTTATCCTTACACTGGCGGAAAAATACTTCAATCGGCCATCGACACACATACCAGGAAAGAATCTCCTGTGTAGACAGGGCTGCGTTTGTACTGATGAAAGCACGCAATGCTTTGGGATTACCAAATGCTTTTTCCGGATAACTCAAAAGAACTACCGCATTTTCTATGCCGTTGAGGTTTCCCTCGTACCGGTACACATAATAGTTTCGTTTTTTGACTGTCACAAGGTCAAATTCACGATGTGTAACAGACAATTCGGCGGCCAGTTCACGAAGTTTCTTCTTCATTCCCGATGGATACAGCAAACGGTTTGTTTTCAAAGCACCGATGGTATGGAACCCTCTCTGTGCAAAGGTATTGATTATCTTTTCAGAAACATACCAGCAGTTACAAAGAAAATAGGACATTACCGGTGGAACAGGCAGCTCCTTTGCAATGCTTTGTACAATGTCAATCTTGGAAATGGAGTTATTGTACATTACAAAAGCATAGTTCAGAACAATGCCATTGCAGGAAAGCATAACAGCAACTGCCTGATGCCCGTAATCCTGTTTTCCCTTTAAATGGGATTGGTGAAAATACGCATCTTCAATCGGATGTAAAGCCTGTGACGAAGGCTTTGTCTTTGAAGCGATCGTATCGTCCACAATACAGAGAACAGACTTTCCGGTGCGTGCTGCTTCTGAATAAATAATCTCAATGACAGAGCATTTTAACGTATCTGAAAGTAATGAATCATCCCATTTTCCGGAATTGAGGAAATGGGCAATCGTAGTTCTGTGGCAGGAACTGTTTTTAGCAAAGTCCGTGGTTTTTCCATGGTATCCTGAAATAAATATGCTAATCAGGATGCTCATGAGGTGGTTCATCACTCGATTTGAATAAAATTTGCATAAATTTAATTTCTTAAACTGGTTGTATATGAATGAGGAATGATGTATAGTATTTGCGAGGGACACCTTCTTTCGTAAATGTTGCAAATGTTTGTTTTGGCACTTTCATTATACAACACACGGAATCGAGGTGTCTTTCTTTTATGCAAAATCACGAACTTGCTCATTTATAGTTAAGAGAATGTTTAGGAGGAAAGAAACATGTATAGGAAAAAGTTAATGCGCGCATGCTTAACAGGACTTATGGTTGTGACTGTTGCAACAGCAAATGTAGCGCCAGTATTTGCAGCTGAAGCACCAGCAGAAGAGACAGTACAGGAACCAGGCGCAGGAGCAGTAGGAGCAGATGTAACAGTTAAATTTGTAGATGAGAGAGGCAATGTAATTGACGAGAAAAACCTTAGCTTCGATGAAGGCATTTACAATTATGAGATGTTGGATCAGTATCTTCCAGCTGGATATGAAAGAAAATCAATGGGAGATTTCCATGCGTTACAGGGTGCTGTGATTGAAGTTAGAGTTATGCAGAAAGCACCTGTAGAAGAAGTACAGAATGTAAAGATCAATTACTACGATGAAGCAGCTGGAAAACAGGTAGCAGAAGTGCCGGTACAGGTGTCCAGCAATGCATCAGTAGTAGATATGGCGATTCTGACAAGATATCTTCCAGCAGGATATACACTTGAAGGCTCTGATTGTGAAATTAGAGGAGGATATGTATATGTATCCGTAGCGCCAGCAGAAGAAGTACAGAATGTAAAAATCAATTACTATGATGAAGCAGCAAAGAAACAGGTAGCAGAAGTACCGGTACAGGTATCAATTGATACATCATATGTAGATATGGCAATCCTGACAAGATACCTGCCAGAAGGATATACACTTGAAGGTTCTGATTGTATCATCAGAGACGGATATGTATATGTATCCGTAGCGCCAGCAGAAGAAGTACAGAATGTAAAAATCAATTACTATGATGAAGCAGCAAAGAAACAGGTAGCAGAAGTACCGGTACAGGTATCAATTGATACATCATATGTAGATATGGCAATCCTGACAAGATATCTTCCAAAAGGATATACAATCGAAGGTACAGACTGTATCATCAGAGACGGATATGTATATGTATCCGTAGCACCAGCAGAAGAAGTACAGAATGTAAAGATCAATTACTATGATGAGGATGCTGAGAAACAGGTAGCAGAAGTACCGGTACAGGTGTCAATTGATACATCATGCGTAAACATGGCAATTCTGACAAGATATATGCCGGAAGGATATGCATTGGTAAGTTCAGACTGCATCATTAGAGATGGATACGTATATGTTTCTGTAAAGAAAGATGTAGAGATCAGAGAAGCAGTGCTTCACATTACATTTGAAACTCCGAACGGAGAAGTTGTTACAACAGAAACAGTAACAGCAGAAGGCGCTGATGGAGAAGACGCGGTATTCAGACTTGGTGTAGACTTCAATCTTCCAACAGGATACAAGCTGTCCAACGACAGAGATCAGGTAACAGAAATCACAATTCCATTTGGATCCACAGGCGGACATACAATGGTTGTAGAAAAAGGTGACCTTTCTTCCATCGTAAAAATCCAGTTTGTAGATGCTGAGAATAATGATGAAGTGGTAGCAGGTGGAGATTACTTTGTTGATGGTGATGGAGACGGAATCTTCCACACAAGAGAGATCACAGAGTGGGTACCGGAAGGATATGAGTTACAGGAAGTTGGAGATTTCCAGGTAGAGCTGTACAAAGAGACACCATTACAGCTGAGCGTAACAAAGATCAAAGAGGATAAACCGGAAACTCCGGATCCAGAGGAGCCAAATAAACCAGAAGATCCTGACAAAGAAGACACAAATAATAAAGACGACAAAAAAGAGGATACTAAGAAAGAAGATAAGAAGAAAAATTCTCCAAAGACCGGAGATGAGACAAGTGCAGCAGCTGCAGCATTACCGGCAGGTGTCAGTCTTGCAGCAATCCTTGCAGTATTAGTAAAAAAATTCAAATAATCTGAAAAACGAATAGACAGTTTTCAATTATAAGAAATGAGAATATTGCCAAAAATGCAGTGCGTTTTTGGCAATATTTTTCTATACGAGAGGAATGAATATACAATGAAAAAGTATATGAAGATTTTGACAATTATATGTATAGTAGGGATTTGCATGTGTGGATGTAGTAAGAATAAGCCGGAAGAAGCAACTCCATTAACGATATACGAGCAATTGAAGATTACAGATAAATCACTTTCAGAAGCTGATACCGGAGTGATTCAAGAAGGAATTACAAATTGGGTAAAATCTTTTTTAGCAATTAGCAGTGATACAAGAGATAAAGAAGCGATAAATAAAGGTTTATATCAGAGTATTGCCAATAAAGAACAGAAAGAAAAACTGAAACAAGATAGAGAATCATTTTATAAAGACAGTGTAGTCATAATAGAAGATGTGTCTCCAGAAATTAAAAGTACAAAAAAAGCAACATACAATGAGAAAGAAGTTGCTGTTGTTGATTGCAAGACTACTGTAAGAGGAATGAGAAATGACCAGGCATTTGAAAAGATATATACTATGCAGATGGTAGTCAATTATCAGACAAATGTTGTATCAGTGTATGAGGTTGAGGATATTACGTGGGAATAAGAAATACCGGTAAAGGGATATCAGTTTTGGAGAGATATCAGGTTACCGGTATTTTTTTATGACAAAGAATATAAAAAATACAGCAATTTTTCATAGAATATTGGAAAGTATTGACAAAAAAAAGATTCGAATATACACTAGAAGTGTTTAGGTAGCAAACGTTACGGAAATTTGAAATGGTTTGTTATTTAAGGGGAAACTAAAAGTTATAATAGGAGGAAAGTAGTATGTACAGGAAAAAATTAATGCGCGTATGCCTGACGGGTGTTATGGTTGTTTCAATTGCAACAGCGAACGTTGCACCAGTGTTTGCAGCAGAGCCAGTGGAAAAGGTGGAGACGGAGAGCGATAGTTGGGATAGTATTTCTGGTGAAATTAATTTTAGAGATACAGACAACAATGAATCTATCTTTGTGCAATTTAACAATGAAAAAGTGGAGGATTATCGTTGGGGTGATGATCCGAAAGATACATATGAAGTATTGCCGGCAGAAACTGTGAAAAAATATCTTCCAGAAGGATATGAATTGGTAGAAGGTATCTATTCGGTAGCAGGTGGAGAGACACAGGATTCTTATTTTGTATATGCCGAGGTAAAGAAAGTACTTGTCGAAGAAACACAGGATGTGAAAATCAATTATTATGATGAAGCAGCTGGAAAACAGGTAGCAGAAGTGCCGGTACAGGTATCAATTGATACATCGTGTGTAAATATGGCAATCCTGACAAGATACCTGCCAGAAGGATATACACTTGAAGGTTCTGATTGTATCATCAGAGACGGATATGTATATGTATCCGTAGCGCCAGCAGAAGAAGTACAGAATGTAAAAATCAATTACTATGATGAAGCAGCAAAGAAACAGGTAGCAGAAGTACCGGTACAGGTATCAATTGATACATCGTGTGTAAATATGGCAATCCTGACAAGATACCTGCCAGAAGGATATACACTTGAAGGTTCTGATTGTATCATCAGAGACGGATATGTATATGTATCCGTAGCGCCAGCAGAAGAAGTACAGAATGTAAAAATCAATTACTATGATGAAGCAGCAAAGAAACAGGTAGCAGAAGTACCGGTACAGGTATCAATTGATACATCATGTGTAAATATGGCAATCCTGACAAGATATCTTCCAGAAGGATATACAATCGAAGGTACAGACTGTATCATCAGAGACGGATATGTATATGTATCCGTAGCACCAGCAGAAGAAGTACAGAATGTAAAGATCAATTACTATGATGAGGATGCTGAGAAACAGGTAGCAGAAGTACCGGTACAGGTGTCAATTGATACATCATGCGTAAACATGGCAATTCTGACAAGATATATGCCGGAAGGATATGCATTGGTAAGTTCAGACTGCATCATTAGAGATGGATACGTATATGTTTCTGTAAAGAAAGATGTAGAGATCAGAGAAGCAGTGCTTCACATTACATTTGAAACTCCGAACGGAGAAGTTGTTACAACAGAAACAGTAACAGCAGAAGGCGCTGATGGAGAAGACGCGGTATTCAGACTTGGTGTAGACTTCAATCTTCCAACAGGATACAAGCTGTCCAACGACAGAGATCAGGTAACAGAAATCACAATTCCATTTGGATCCACAGGCGGACATACAATGGTTGTAGAAAAAGGTGACCTTTCTTCCATCGTAAAAATCCAGTTTGTAGATGCTGAGAATAATGATGAAGTAGTAGCAGGCGGAGATTACTTTGTTGATGGTGATGGAGACGGAATCTTCCACACAAGAGAGATCACAGAGTGGGTACCGGAAGGATATGAGTTACAGGAAGTTGGAGATTTCCAGGTAGAGCTGTACAAAGAGACACCATTACAGCTGAGCGTAACAAAGATCAAAGAGGATAAACCGGAAACTCCGGATCCAGAGGAGCCAAATAAACCAGAGAAACCAGAAGATCCTGACAAAGAAGACACAAATAATAAAGACGACAAAAAAGAGGATACTAAGAAAGAAGATAAGAAGAAAAATTCTCCAAAGACCGGAGATGAGACAAGTGCAGCAGCTGCAGCATTACCGGCAGGTGTCAGTCTTGCAGCAATCCTTGCAGTATTAGTAAAAAAATTCAAATAATCTGAAAAACGAATAGACGGTTTTCGGTTATAAGAAATGAGAATATTGCCAAAAATGCAGTGCGTTTTTGGCAATATTTTTTTAAAATTTTCAGATTGTACTAAATCAAATACAAACGAGAATCATTCCTGTTTTCTCTTGTCTTTCTTTTAACATAATGGTATACTAAGACCCGTAAGAAAGAGAAAATTATTCATGTACATTGAAGGAGGATTTTAAACGATGGCACAGTTTGAACAGTGGTCAGGATTTAACGGAAGACTCTGGAAAGAGGAAGTTAACGTTCGTGACTTCATCCAGAACAACTACACACCATATGAAGGTGATGAATCTTTCCTGGTTGGACCTACAGAGGCAACTGACAAATTATGGGGAGAGCTTCAGAAACTGCAGAAAGAAGAGCGTGCAAAAGGCGGCGTTCTGGATATGGAGACAGAAGTAGTTTCTGGACTGACAGCGTATGGCCCGGGATATATTAACGAAGAAATGAAAGATTTAGAGCAGGTTGTTGGTCTTCAGACAGACAAACCGCTGAAGAGAGCATTTATGCCATACGGTGGTATTAAAATGGCTGAGCAGGCTTGTACAACATACGGATATGAGCCAAGCCCGAAACTGCACGAGATCTTCACAAAATATCATAAAACACACAATCAGGGAGTATTCGATATCTACACACCTGAGATGAAAAAAGCCCGTCACAGCAAGATAATCACAGGACTTCCGGACACATACGGAAGAGGACGTATCGTAGGTGACTACCGTCGTGTAGCTCTTTACGGAATCGATTACCTGATCGAGCAGAAACAGAATGATTTTATCGAGGGTGAAAGACACGGAATGAAAGGAACAGATTTCCGTCTTCGTGAAGAAATCGCTGATCAGATCAAAGCATTAAAAGAAATGAAAGAAATGGCTGCTGTTTACGGATTTGATATTTCCAGACCAGCTACAAACGCAAAAGAAGCTGTGCAGTGGCTGTACTTCGGATACCTTGCAGCAATCAAAACTCAGAATGGTGCTGCAATGAGCGTTGGACGTATTTCTACATTCCTTGACATTTATATTGAAAGAGACTTAAAGAACGGAACACTGACAGAGACAGAAGCTCAGGAACTGATCGACCACATCGTTATGAAGTTCAGAATGGTTAAATTCGCAAGAATTCCATCTTATAACGAGTTGTTCTCAGGAGACCCGGTATGGGCTACACTGGAAATGGGTGGTATCGGAATGGACGGACGTTCTATGGTAACAAAGAACGACTATCGTTTCCTTCATACACTGGAGAACATGGGACCTTCACCAGAGCCAAACCTGACAGTATTATATTCTTCTAATCTGCCAGAGAACTTCAAGAAATATTCTTCTTATATTTCTATCAAGACAAGTTCTGTACAGTACGAGAACGATGATGTAATGCGTCCAGTATGGGGAGATGACTATTCTATCTGCTGCTGCGTATCTGCAACACAGACAGGAAAAGAGATCCAGTTCTTTGGAGCACGTGCAAACCTTGCAAAATGTCTGCTTTACGCAATCAACGGTGGTGTTGATGAGAAGACAAAAACACAGGTTGCTCCAAAATACAGCCCAATCACATCAGAGTACCTTGACTATGATGAAGTAATGGACAAATATGACCAGATGATGGAATGGCTGTCTAAACTGTATGTAGATACATTGAACATGATTCACTACATGCACGATAAATACTACTATGAAGCAGCAGAGATGGCTCTGATCGATACAAATGTAAGACGTACATTTGCTACAGGTATCGCTGGATTCTCTCACGTAGTAGACTCTTTAAGTGCGATCAAATATGCAAAAGTTAAAGTAATCCGTGACGAAAACGGACTTGCTGTTGACTACGAGACAGAGGGAGACTTCCCAAGATACGGTAACGATGATGACCGTGCTGACGAGATTGCTGTATGGCTGTTAAGAACATTCATGAGCAAACTGAAAAAATGCCACACATACAGAGACTCTGAGCCAACAACATCTATCCTTACAATTACATCTAACGTTGTATATGGTAAGGCTACAGGATCTCTTCCAGACGGAAGAAAAGCTGGGGAACCACTTTCACCAGGAGCAAACCCATCTTACGGTGCAGAGCAGAATGGTCTGTTAGCTTCTCTGAACTCAGTTGCAAAACTTCCATACGAAGAAGCACTGGACGGAATTTCTAATACACAGACAATCAGCCCTGGAGCACTTGGACATGATGACGATGAGAGAAAAGTAAATCTGGCTAACGTAATGGACGGATACTTTGATCAGGGAGCACATCACCTGAACGTAAACGTATTCGGAACAGAGAAACTCATCGATGCTATGGAGCACCCAGAGAAAGAAGAATATGCAAACTTCACAATCCGTGTATCAGGATACGCTGTTAAATTTATCGACCTGACACGTGAGCAGCAGTTAGACGTAATTGCAAGAACATGCCATAAAGCACTGTAATTTGTAATTCACAGGGACGTAGTACAAACAGGATGCTACGTCCCTTTTTAAATATCAAGAGAAAGGGAATCAAGCAAATGAAAGGATATATACACTCAACAGAGAGTTTTGGATCCGTAGACGGACCGGGAGTCCGTTTTCTTATTTTTGTGAGCGGATGTCCAATGCGCTGTCAGTTCTGCCATAATCCGGATACATGGAGTATGAAGACAGGAACGCAGATGTCAGCAGATGAATTGTTGGACAAAGCATGGAAATACCGCAGTTATTGGGGAAAATCCGGTGGAATTACAGTCAGCGGAGGCGAGCCGCTTTTGCAGATCGACTTCTTATTGGAATTGTTTAAGAAAGCAAAAGAAAAAGGAATCCACACAACAATCGATACAAGTGGAGCACCTTTTACAAGAGAAGAACCGTTTTTTAGTAAGTTTGAGGAACTGATGAAATATACAGATCTGCTTCTTTTGGATATCAAACATATTGACGATGAGCAGCACAAGATTTTGACTGGTCATACGAATCAGAATATTCTGGATTTGGCGAGATATTTAAGTGACATCAATAAACCGGTGTGGATTCGTCACGTACTGGTTCCGGAGAGAAGTGATAATGATGAATATCTGAAAAAGCTGGATGCATTCATTCAGACACTCTCCAATGTAGAGAAAGTGGAAGTACTTCCGTACCATACATTGGGAGAGTATAAGTGGAAAGAACTGGGGATGGAATATCCGCTGGAGGGGATCGAGCCTCCGACAGAAGAGCGGATCCGCAATGCGAATGAATTGCTTCATACAGGAAAATAAAAAAGAAATCGCTCATCATCCGCCTGAGATGATGAGCGATACTTTTTATGCATTATTCTGTTTCAACAAATGCGTCTTTTCCAAGTCCGCACAGTGGACATAACCAGTCTTCCGGGATATCTTCAAAAGCTGTTCCAGCCTCTACACCGTTGTCTGGATCGCCTACTTCAGGATCATAAATGTATCCACATGCTTCACATAAATATTTTTTCATAAAAATAGTCCTCCTTTAATTTTTAACGAAAGCATTTAACATATGTATTATAACCAAAACAAAACGATAAGTCTACTAAAAAATAGAAATTTGTAATTAATTATAATAATAGTAATTATTATTGATATAAGAAGAGCTAATAAAATAATGAAACAGTAAAAGAATGGAGTAATAGGAGCATGGTAAATAGAAAACAATATTGACATCCATACAGGCTGTCCATATAATATAATTAGCAGTTGTATCAAAGGGTTCTGGTTGTTGCAGGACCCTTTCTTATATTCTGGAGGGAGAAATTTATTATGAATAAAAAAGAAGTATTAGAAATCCGTAAGCAGTTTACACCGGCAAATTGCGCGATCACAAGAATTGCCGGCTGCTATGTGGATCATGAGAAAAATAAAAAGATGGAATCAAAATCGGCATTTTTATCTTTGCCTGAGGAAGAGGCGTTTAAATATTTTGACATTTTTAAAAAGACACTTTCCGGGACGATGGGGAAAAATATGTTGAATATGGAATTCCCGATCGACCAGGAGATGCCAGGCGGGACACAGGAATTTTTAATGAAACTAAAAGCCAGTAAGCTGGAAGATGACATGCTCCTGGAAGAATTTTATGACAAAGTAATCGCTACATATGAGTATGCGGAGAATTATTATATTATTTTAATCCATGCAATGTATGATGTGCCGGGCAGATCGTCTGACAATCTGGAGATGTTTGACGCATCCGATGAAGTGTATGAGTATTTGGTGTGCAGTATCTGTCCGGTTTCGTTGTCAAAGGCAGGATTAAGTTACAATGCAGAGAGCAATTGTATTCAGGATCGTATCCGGGACTGGGTGGTAGATATGCCGGACAAGGGATTTTTGTTTCCGGCTTTTAATGACAGAAGCACGGATATTCATGGAGTACTCTATTATACGAAGAAATCAGAGGATTTGCAGCCGGAGTTGATTGAGCAGCTGCTGGGAGCAAGGATGCCGATGTCAGCCAACACGCAGAAGGAGACATTTCAGATGCTGATCGAGGATACTCTGGGAGAAGACGGAGATTATGAGACGATCCGCAATATCCATGATACTTTGAATGACATGATTGAGGAACATAAAGAAGAACAGGAACCGCTGCAGTTGGATAAGACCGATGTACGCAAGGTATTTGAAAAGAGCGGCGTTTCTTCGGAAAAAATGGAGTGTTTTGATCAAAATTATGAAGAGACAGCAGGGAAAAAGACTTCTCTTCTTGCAACCAATATTACGGAGACAAAAAAGTTTCAGATTGAAACGCCGGATATTGTGATTAAAGTCAATCCGGAACGGGCGGATCTGATCGAAACGAGAGTGATAGATGGAAGGCAGTGTCTGGTCATTGCTGTAGATGATCATATTGAAGTTAATGGAGTAAATGTAAGGACTCTGAAGCGCAAAAAAAGCACAGAAGAAGAGGAATAAAATAGAACATAACGGGATTTTTATCTGGCGGTCTCAGATGTTGATCAGAGACTGCTTTTTTACGAAATGAAAATAATTAAACATCTAACTAGTTTATTGGCATAAATATTAAAAAAATGTGAAAAATTATATTAATGCTTGATTTTTTTGGAAGATAATACTAATATATCGATTAGATATCTAACTAATTAAAAAGGAGGTATAGCAATGCGCTGTGATCTGGATAAGGTTCCAAGTGTCGGACTCTTTGGGATGGTGGTTCATCAGGGCGGACTGCGGGCACAGAAGATGTTTGACAAGTATGGGCTGAATAAGAGTCAGGCAGGCATCCTGTTTATGCTGCATCATGAGGAAGCTGTTTCTCAAAAGCCTCTTTCTCAGAAGGAGCTGGCAAAAAAGCTGAATGTGACGGCGCCGTCTATTACATCTGCGATTCAGAAGATGGAGAAGGCTGGATTTATCAAACGACAGCCGGACGAAAAGGATCAAAGGATCATGCGTCTGTATCTGGATGAAAAGGGAAAGGCTTGCATTGAACATGTAAAGGAAGTAGCCATGCAGATGGATGAAATCATGTTCCGAGGCATCAGTCAGGAAGAGAAGCTTCTTTTGCGAAGAATTATGATTCAGATTTTTGACAACTTAAAAGAAGAACCAAGGTTTCATACATCAGGAGAAAGTAAAACAGAGAGATAAGGCAGGAAAGGAGAGCGTATGAAAAATTTATTTAAGTATATTCTGCATTACTGGCAGGCGGTGATCGCAATCGTGGCGATTTTGATCGTACAGGCATATTGCGATCTGTCGCTTCCGGCATATACGTCGGATATTGTCAATGTCGGAATCCTACAGGGCGGAATTGAAGACAAGGCACCAACAGCAATTTCAGAAGAAGAATGGAATAAGCTAATGCTGTTTGTGTCAGAGAATGATTTACAGACCGTGAAGGATGCTTATCAAAAAAATGAGGATTCTTATGACAAACCGGCATTTGTGCTCAAGGAAGCTGTGAAAGAAAATGAGACAGAGCTTAAAGAAGTGGAAGACGCATTGGCGCTTCCAATGATGATCACTTCCGGATTTGAGTCCGGAAGCGAGAAGACGCAGGAAGCGGAAGAGATGTTAAAACAACAGATTCCGAAAGAAATGCTGACAGAAGATACGACAGTATTTGATATTTTGCAGATGCTGCCGTCAGAAGCAAGGGAGGAGCTGACGAAGGAACTTCAGAAAGAAATGAAGGATATGCCGGATATGATCCTGGAGCAGGCAGCGATGAGTTATGCAAAAGGGGTTTACAAGGATCTGGGAATTGATGTGGAGGGACTACAGTATCACTACCTCTTTGCTACAGGGGGAAAGATGATCGCATTGGCACTTCTTGGAATGGCAGCAAGTATTCTGGTCTGTTATCTGGCAGCCAGAGTGGGTGCCAGAGTGGGACGCGATATCAGAGGAAATGTGTTCCGAAAGGTGGTCGGATTTTCCAACAATGAATTTGACCATTTTTCTACCGCATCCCTGATTACCAGAAGCACGAATGATATTCAGCAGGTACAGGTACTGTCAGTGATGATTTTGCGGATGGTTCTGTATGCACCGATTTTGGCTATCGGAGGAGTGTATCAGGTATTTCAGACGAATGTTTCTATGTCCTGGATCATTGCATTTGCGGTTGGTCTGATTGCATGTGTGGTATTGGTGCTGTTTGTAGTTGCAATGCCAAAGTTTAAGATTTTACAGAAATTAGTCGATAAGCTGAATCTGGTGACAAGGGAGATTCTGACAGGACTTCCGGTGATTCGGGCATTCAGTACGGAAAAGTATGAGGAAAAACGATTTGATGCGGCAAATATTGATCTGACGAAGACCAGTCTGTTTGTCAATCGTGCGATGACGTTTATGATGCCTACCATGATGTTCATCATGAATGGAATTTCTGTGCTGATCGTATGGAATGGAGCACATGGAATCAGTGACGGCCAGATGCAGGTTGGAGATATGATGGCATTTATTCAGTACACGATGCAGATTATCATGGGATTCTTGATGATCTGTATGATCTCGATCATGCTTCCAAGAGCAGCGGTATCTGCAGATCGTATTGAAGAGATCTTGACAAGCAAATCTGTAATTGAGGATCCGAAAGAAGCCGCAGAGTTCCAGAAATCGGAAAAAGGTGTCCTGAAATTTGAACATGTATCCTTTCGATATCAGGGAGCGGACGAAGATGTGCTTCACGATATCCATTTTACAGCAAAGCCGGGAGAGACTACAGCGATCATTGGAAGTACCGGAAGCGGAAAATCTACGCTGGTTAATCTGATCCCGAGATTTTACGATGTGACAGAAGGATCGATCACTCTGGATGGTGTGGATGTCCGGGAAGTATCCCAGCATATGCTGAGAGATAAGATCGGATATGTTCCACAGAAGGGAGTTCTGTTTTCCGGAGATATTGCTTCTAATATTTTATTCGGAAATCCGGATGGTGGCGAAGCTGTGATGAAGGAAGCTGCACAAATCGCACAGGCGGAAGAGTTTATTGAAGCAAAATCGGAGAAATATCACAGTCACATTGCACAGGGCGGTTCCAACGTATCTGGCGGACAGAAACAGAGATTGTCCATTGCAAGAGCGATCGCGAAACATCCAGAGCTGTTTATCTTTGATGACAGTTTCTCGGCGCTGGATTATAAAACAGATGTTATCTTGAGAAGAGCATTGAAAGAAAAGACAAAAGACAGTACGGTTTTGATAGTGGCGCAGCGAATCAGTACGATCCTGCATGCAGATCAGATCATTGTGCTGGACGAGGGACGAGTTGCCGGAATCGGAACACACAGCGAACTTCTGGAAAATTGTGAGGTATACCGCCAGATCGCGGCTTCACAGCTTTCGGAGGCAGAATTGAATCTCAGTGGGAAGGAGGCGGGAGCAAATGCCTAGACATGGACATATGGGTCCGCAAGGAGCGGATGAAAAAGCAAAGGATTTAAAGGGAACACTTAAGAAATTGCTTCATTATATGAGTGTATTCAAGGTGCAGATGCTGTTGATCGTGATCTTTGCAGTCTGCGGAACAACATTTACGATTATCGGACCAAAGATTCTTGGAAAAGCAACAACGGAAATTGCCAACGGTCTGATGAGCAAAGTATCCGGCGGAAGCGGGATGGACTTTGAAAAGATTGGACAGATCCTGCTGCTGACACTTGCATTATATCTGGTCAGCACATTGTGCTCGTTTATTCAGGGATATCTGATGACGGGGGTTTCTCAGAAAACAACATACCGTTTGCGAAAAGAAATCTCAGAGAAGATCAATCGTATGCCGATGAACTATTTTGATACAAAACCAGTCGGAGAAGTGTTATCCAGAGTGACCAATGATGTTGATACACTGGGACAGAGTCTGAACCAGAGTGCGACACAGATGATTCAATCCGTGACAACGCTGATTGGGGTGCTGATCATGATGCTTACGATCAGTCCTTTGATGACACTTGTGACACTGATTATTCTCCCGATTTCCATGCTGCTGATCGGATTTGTCATGAAGCATTCTCAGAAATATTTCCGCGGACAGCAGGAGTATCTGGGAAATGTGAATGGACAGGTGGAAGAAGTTTACAGTGGTCACAGTATTATCAAGGCTTTTAATAAAGAAGAAAATGTAATTGATGAGTTTGATGCAACCAATGACAAATTGTATGACTCTGCATGGAAATCGCAGTTCTTTTCAGGAATGATGATGCCGATCATGCAGTTTATCGGAAATCTTGGCTATGTAGTCGTTGCGATTCTGGGAGGATTTCTGACGATCAAGAAAACGATTGAAGTGGGAGATATTCAGTCTTTCATTCAATATGTCAGAAGTTTTACACAGCCGATCCAGCAGATCGCACAGGTTGCAAATATGCTGCAGATGACAGCTGCGGCGTCCGAGAGAGTGTTTGAATTTCTGGAGGAAGAAGAGGAAGATCAGACTGTGGAGCATCCGGTATCGGTAGAAAATCTGGAAGGAAATGTAAGCTTTGATCATGTTCATTTTGGATACAATGCGGATAGGATCATTGTCAATGACTTCTCAGCAGAAGTAAAAGAGGGGCAGAAAATTGCAATTGTAGGACCGACCGGAGCAGGAAAGACAACGATGATCAAGCTTCTGATGCGATTCTACGATGTAAACAGCGGTGCGATCAAGATTGACGGACATGACGTCAGAGATTTCAACAGAAGTGAACTGCGTGAAATGTTCGGAATGGTGCTGCAGGATACCTGGCTGTTCAATGGAAGTATTTGGGACAACATCAAATACGGAAAACTGGATGCAACGGATGAAGAAGTGATCCAGGCAGCCAAGGCAGCTCATGTGCATCAGTTTGTGAAGACACTGCCGGGCGGATATGATATGGAACTGAATGAAGAAGCAAACAATGTGTCTCAGGGTCAGAAACAGCTGTTGACGATCGCGAGGGCAATTCTGGCAGATCCGAAGATCCTGATTCTGGATGAGGCGACAAGTTTTGTAGATACAAGGACAGAGGTATTGATCCAGAAAGCCATGGATAACCTGATGAAGGGACGTACCAGCTTTGTGATTGCTCATCGTCTGTCAACGATTCGGGATGCAGATATGATCCTTGTTATGAAAGACGGAGATATCGTAGAGCAGGGAAATCACGAAGAACTTCTGGCAAAAGGCGGATTCTATGCGGATCTGTATAACTCACAGTTTGAGAAAACAACGGAAGTGGCATAATATAAGAACCGGCAGGAGAGGAGACTTTCCTGTCGGTTTTGTGTTTCGTGAAAAAATATGTTATACTAAAAAATATGACAAAAAAGGGGGCAAAAGAGTATGCCGTTGACACATTTTGATGCGGAGGGAAAAGCCCGCATGGTAGACGTGACAGAGAAAAAAGAGACGGTAAGAGAAGCAACAGCAACCGGAAAGATCAAAGTCAGCCGGGACGTGTATGATGCGATTGAAGCCGGAACGGTCGGAAAAGGCGATGTGCTTTCTGTGGCGACCACAGCCGGGATCATGGGTGTGAAACGGACGGCGGATCTGATTCCGATGTGTCATATCCTGCCGATCACGAACTGTAAGATCCGTTTTGAAAAGGATCCTAAAAATCTGGAGATCACCTGCTTTTGTACGGTAAAAGTGACCGGAAAGACCGGAGTGGAGATGGAGGCGCTGACAGGTGTCAGTGTGGCGCTTCTGACGATTTATGATATGTGTAAGGCTCTGGATAAATTTATGGAAATACAGGATATTTATCTTTGTAAAAAGACCGGAGGAAAGAGTGGAGAGATCGTAAATCCGAGAATGGAAGACAGAGGAGAAGAGGGAAGATGAAGGCAGCAGTTGTGACATTGAGCGACAAGGGATTTCGAAACGAACGGGAAGATAAAAGCGGAGAGCTGGTACAGATGATGTTGAAAGAAGCCGGATATGAAGTGGCGGAATACAGGTTACTTCCGGATGAGCAGACGCAGATCGAGACGGTATTAAAAGAGTTGAGTGATGAGAAAGAGATGGATCTGATCCTCACGACAGGAGGAACCGGGTTTTCGCAAAGAGACTGTACACCGGAAGCAACGATGAATGTAGCTACCCGAAATGCGCCGGGGATTGCAGAAGCAATGCGGTATGCGTCACTGGCTATTACCCCCAGAGCGATGTTGAGCCGCGGGGTATCGGTGATTCGAAATCAGACACTGATCATTAACCTTCCGGGTAGTCCGAAAGCGGTGAAAGAAAATCTGGAGTATATTTTGCCTACACTGTCACATGGACTGGAAATTTTAAAAGGAGTGACAGGAGAATGCGGGATCAGTTTGAAAGAAACATAAATTATATGAGAGTATCCGTCACGGACTTGTGCAATCTGCGCTGTGTGTATTGCATGCCGAAAGAGGGAATCAGACAGATTTCTCACGATGAGATCCTTACGTTTGATGAGATCGCAAGGATGTGCCGGATCGGGGCAGAACTTGGGATTTCCAGGATCAAGCTGACAGGCGGCGAACCGCTGGTGCGAAAGGGTATTGAAGACCTTGCAGAGATGATCTGCCGGATTCCGGGAATCGAGCAGGTGACGCTGACGACAAACGGAATCCTGTTAAAAGATCAATTGCCTGCACTCAAAAAGGCTGGGATTTCTGCGGTTAACATCAGTCTGGATACGATGGACAGAGCGCAGTATCAGGAATTGACAGGAAAGGACTGTTTGTTGCAGGTAATGGAAGGCATTCGGGCGGCACTGGAGCAGGGGATGCGTGTGAAAATAAACTGCGTGGCGCTGAATGAATGTAATGAGTTTCAGTGGGGAAAGCTTGCAGCATTGGCAAAAGAGTATCCGCTGGATGTGCGTTTTATTGAAATGATGCCGATCGGTCTTGGAAAAGCTTATCAGGGAAGTATGCAGGAAGTGATACAGAAGAACCTGGAAAATATATATGGTGCAGCAAAGCCGGATTCAGGGGCAGTGCGTGGAAATGGTCCGGCAGTATACTGGGAGTTTCCTGGGTTTCAGGGAAAGATTGGATTTATCAGTGCGATCTCCCATAAGTTCTGCAAAGACTGCAACCGGATTCGGATGACGGCTGAAGGTTTTGTGAAGCCCTGTCTGCAGTTCGCACAGGGAGTGGATATGAGATCCCTTTTAAGAGGGCAGACGGATGATAAAGAACTGAAGCAGGTATTCGAGCGGTTGATTTATGAAAAGCTGCGCTGCCATCAGTTTGAAACAGAAAAAGCGGACGAAAGTCTCGAACAGCGTGAGATGTCAAAAATCGGAGGATAGGTTGAAATGGGAATTGTAAGAGCAGTGTGTACGAGCCCGGCAAAGGGAACGCAAAAGACGAACGTGAAAAGTGCGGAATTTATAGAAAATTTTGGAATCAAAGAGGATGCCCATGCGGGAAAGTGGCATCGTCAGATCAGTCTTCTTTCCTATGAAAAGATTGAGGCGTTTCGGGCAAGAGGAGCAGAGGTTGCAGATGGTGCATTTGGAGAAAATCTGGTGGTAGAGGGATTTGACTTTAAAAATCTTCCGGTGGGAACCCGGTTTCAGTGCAACGAAGTTATTTTAGAGATGACACAGATTGGAAAGGAATGTCATCACGGATGTGAGATTTTTCAGAAGATGGGAGACTGCATCATGCCAAGAGAAGGTGTATTTGCAAGGGTCATTCACGGCGGACGGATTTCCTGCGGGGATGAGATGTACATTTTGGGTCAAGGTGAGCAGTAACCATTTCGATACGAAGTGAGAGAAGATTTTCTTGCAGAAATAAAAGAAACGTAATATAGTGTAAAAAGCAAAAGTAAACGGAGGAACAAATATGAAATGGAATAAATTTCGTCTGACAACGACAACAGAGGCGGAGGATATTGTCAGCAGTATGCTTATGGATCTGGGAATCCAGGGGGTCGAGATTGAAGATAAAGTTCCGCTGACACAGTCGGACAAAGAGCAGATGTTCGTTGATATCCTGCCGGAGACAGAGGCAGATGACGGTGTGGCATACCTGAGTTTTTATCTGGAGGAGGATGAAGATAAAGAAAAGGTACTTGCTGATGTGCGTGTAGAATTACAGGATATGGCATCCTATTTGAACGTGGGGGCGTGTACGATCGAAGAGTCTCAGACAGAGGATGTGGACTGGGTAAATAACTGGAAGCAGTATTTTCATCAGTTCTATGTGGATGACATTCTGATTATCCCATCCTGGGAGGAAGTAAAACCGGAAGACAATGATAAAATGGTGATCCATATCGATCCGGGGACTGCATTCGGAACAGGAATGCATGAGACAACCCAGCTTTGTATCCGGCAGATCCGCAAATATACAACGCCGGAGACAACAATCCTTGATGTGGGATGCGGAAGCGGTATTCTGGGAATGCTGGCTTTGAAATTCGGCGCAAAATATTCCGTTGGAACAGATCTGGATCCATGTGCGATCGAGGCAACTTATGAGAACATGGAAGTCAACGGAATCAGTAAAGAGATGTACGAAGTGATGATCGGAAATGTCATTGATGACAAAGACGTGCAGGACAAAGTTGGTTATGGAAAATATGACATTGTCGTTGCAAATATTCTGGCAGATGTTTTGGTCGCACTGACACCGGTGATCGTGGATCAGCTCAAAGACGGTGGAATCTACATCACCAGCGGAATTATTGATGACAAAGAAGAGACAGTGGTAGAGGCAGTTAAAGCAGCAGGTCTGGAAGTCCTGGAAGTGACGTATCAGGGCGAGTGGGTTTCTGTGACGGCGAGAAAGAACGGATAAGGAAGGATTAAGATCCATGCAGAATTTTTTTGTATATGACTCTCAGGTGCAGGGGGAAAACATTTATATAGAGGGAACCGATGTAAACCACATCGTACATGTTCTTCGTATGAAGGTTGGAGAGGAAGTCAGTGTACACGATGATGTGAACCGGAAATACCTGTGCCGGATCGAGAAACTGCTGGAAGAAAGAGTGGTGCTTTCTATTGTGGAGCAGCAGGAGTCGGACACGGAACTTTCCTGCCCGATCTATCTGTTCCAGGGTCTTCCAAAGGGAGATAAGATGGAATGGATCATTCAGAAGTGTGTAGAGCTTGGCGTACACGCAATCGTGCCGGTCGCGACGAAGCGGGCGGTTGTAAAGCTGGACGAGAAGAAAGCGCAGAAAAAAGTGAACAGATGGAATGCCATCGCAGAGAGTGCGGCGAAGCAGTCCGGAAGAGGGATCGTTCCGGAAGTACTTCCGGTGATGAAATGGAAGGAGGCGCTGGAATACGCGCGTCAGCTGGATGTTAAGATGATCCCTTATGAGAAGGCAGCAGGGATAAACGCCACAAAGCAGCTGATCGCCTCTGTTTCTTTTGGACAGTCAGTCGGGATTTTTATCGGTCCGGAAGGCGGCTTTGAAGAGGCAGAAGTGGAAGCTGCAAAAGAGATAGGGGCAGTTCCGGTGACTCTGGGAAGAAGAATCTTACGAACAGAGACAGCGGGGATGACGATCCTGTCAATTCTGATGTATCATCTGGAAAGAGAGTAACATAGTTTAATATTGAGAAGAAGTGAAAAGGAAGGTATCATGGAAGTATATTTGGACAATTCGGCGACTACCAGAGGTTACACAGAGGTGGGAGAACTGGTATATAAAGTGATGTGTCAGGACTATGGAAATCCGTCTTCCATGCACCGTAAAGGTGTGGATGCGGAGCATTATATCAAGGATGCAAAAGAAATTCTGGCAAAAATTCTGAAGGTCAATGCAAAAGAAATTTATTTTACGTCCGGCGGTACAGAAAGTGACAATCTGGCGATCATTGGAACAGCAAAAGCAAACAAAAGAAGAGGAAATCATCTGATCACATCATCTATAGAGCATCCGGCGATTTTGAATACGATGCGTTATCTGGAAGAGGAAGAAGGCTTTCGTGTGACCTATCTTCCGGTGGACAGCATGGGACGCATCAAGCTGGAAGCTCTGAAAGAGGCGTTGTGTGACGAGACAATTCTGGTTTCCGTCATGTATGTGAATAACGAAGTAGGAGCAGTGCAGCCGATCGATGAGGCTGTCCGGATTGTGAAGGAATATAATCCGGATATTCTGTTCCATTCGGATGCCGTACAGGGATTCGGAAAGTATAAGATTTATCCGAAGCGTCAGAAGATCGATCTGCTGACAGGAAGCGGACATAAGATCCACGGACCGAAAGGAACTGGATTTTTATATGTCAGTGAGAAAGTTAAGATCAAACCAATCGTGTTTGGCGGAGAACAGCAGAAAAATGTCCGTTCCGGTACAGAGAACGTTCCGGGGATTGCAGGACTCGGGTTAGCGGCAAAGATGATCTACCATGATCTGGATATGAAGACTGCACTGATGCGGGAACTCAAAGAGTATTTTATTGAAGGAATCGCGAAGATTGAAAATACAACCGTTCACGGGATGACCGATGAAAACAGTGCACCGCATATCATCAGTGTGGGCTTTGCAGGGATTCGAAGTGAAGTGCTTCTGCATACGCTGGAAGAGAAAGGAATTTACGTATCCTCAGGTTCTGCATGTGCGTCCAACCATCCGGCAATCAGCGGGGTGTTAAAGGGCATCGGAGCAGGAAAAGAGTATCTGGATGCGACGATCCGTTTCAGCATGTCTGAATTTACAACCAGAGAAGAAATTGACTATACATTGGAAACGCTATATAATTGTGTACCGATGCTGAGAAGATATACAAGACATTGATGCTTGATAAAGAGTCCAAAAGAAAAGGATAAATAAAGGAGAATATCATGAGATTTCATTCATTTTTGATTAAATACGGAGAAATCGGGATCAAAGGAAAGAACCGGTATCTGTTTGAAGACGCTCTGGTGCGTCAGATCCGTTTTGCATTGAAGGATGTGGACGGAGAATTTAATGTACACAAAGCACAGGGGAGAGTGTATGTGGACTGTGAAGGCGAATACGATTACGAAGAGACTGTGGAAAGTTTGAAACGAGTGTTTGGTATCGTAGGAATCTGCCCGGTTGTGCGTCTGCAGGACAATGGATTTGAACAGCTGAAAAAAGATGTGGAAAAATATATCGGAGAAGTGTACCCTGAGAAAAACCAGACATTTAAGATTGAAGCAAGAAGAAGCAGAAAGTCTTATCCGTTGAATTCTATGGAATTGAACTGTGAGTTGGGCGGTGTGATCCTGGATGCGTACCCGGAGATGAAAGTAGACGTACACAATCCGCAGATTCGTCTGAATGTGGAAGTACGGGAAGAGATTTATCTGTACTCAGAGATTATTCCGGGGCCGGGCGGAATGCCGGTAGGAACTAACGGAAGTGCCATGCTCCTGCTCTCCGGTGGTATCGACAGCCCGGTTGCCGGATATATGATCGCAAAACGCGGTGTCGCTCTGGAAGCAACGTATTTCCATGCACCACCGTATACGAGTGAACGTGCAAAAGAAAAAGTGGTGGATCTGGCAAGACTGGTTTCCAGGTATTCCGGCCCGATCAAGCTCAACGTAGTCAACTTTACAGACATTCAGCTGTATATCTATGAGAAGTGTCCGCATGAAGAACTGACGATTATTATGCGAAGATACATGATGAAGATCGCAGAGCATTTTGCAAAACAGGATGGCTGCCTGGGACTGATCACCGGAGAAAGTATCGGACAGGTTGCGAGCCAGACGATGCAGAGCCTTATGGCAACCAATGCAGCATGTACGCTTCCGGTCTACCGTCCGCTGATCGGATTTGATAAAAAAGAAATCGTGGATATTTCTGAAAAGATTGATACGTACGAGACATCGATCCAGCCGTATGAAGACTGCTGTACGATTTTTGTTGCCAAGCATCCGGTGACAAAACCGAATCTGGAGCGTATTGAGAAATCCGAGAGAAATCTGGATGAGAAGATTGATGAGCTGATGCAGACAGCAATCGATACGGTTGAAACGATCATGGTAAAATAGGACAATAAAAAGGCTGCCTCATAAAGAGACAGCCTAAAAATAAATGATTTCATTATTTGATGATGTAAGAATCCAGTGCAGCTAGGATGTCATCCAGATTAGAATCAGCGTGAATATTCAGATCGATCGGTTTAGAAAGATCCAAACTGAAAATTCCCATAATTGATTTGGCATCTATCACATATCTTCCGGACACTAAATCAAAATCGTTGTCATATTTTGTGATTTCGTTTACAAATGATTTTACTTTGTCGATTGAGTTTAAAGAAATCTGTACTGTTTTCATTATAAAAGTCCCTCCTTGATATACAATGCTTCGAGTATCTGTACTCTAGGTATATTCTACGAGAAGTAACTGCAAAAGTCAAGGAACAAACAGGAAAAACAAGGAAAACCAGGAGAATATTTTTATGAAAAAAGTCGCGTTACACAATCTGGGATGTAAGGTAAATGCATATGAGACAGAAGCCATGCAGGAAATGCTGGAACATGCCGGATATGAGATCGTTCCGTTTCAGGAAGGAGCGGACATTTATGTGATCAATACATGCACAGTGACCAATATTGCGGACCGCAAATCAAGACAGATGCTGCATCGGGCAAGAAAGATGAATCCGGATGCTGTTGTGGTCGCAGCCGGCTGTTATGTGCAGGCACAGGCTGAAAAGCAGGTGATCGATCCATGTATTGATATTGTACTCGGAAACAATAAAAAGCAGGATCTTCTGACAGCGCTGCAGGCATATGAAGAAGCACACGGTGATTTGCGGGAAGTGATCGATATCAATCATACAAAAGAATATGAGAATCTGCATCTGACAAAACAGGGGGAGCATACGAGAGCATATATCAAGGTGCAGGATGGCTGCAACCAGTTTTGTTCTTACTGTATTATCCCGTATGCGAGAGGAAGAGTCAGAAGCAGGGCAAAAGAAGATGTAGTAGCAGAAGTGACAGATCTGGCGAAAAACGGATACCAGGAAGTCGTGCTGACGGGAATTCATCTGAGCTCCTATGGCATTGATTTTGAAAATGAAGACAATCTGCTCAGTCTGATTCGTGCAGTGCATGAGATTGAAGGAATCAAAAGGATTCGTCTGGGATCTCTGGAACCAAGGATCATCACAGAAGAGTTTGTACAGGCGATCGCAGCGCTTCCGAAGATGTGCCCGCACTTCCATCTGTCATTGCAGAGTGGCTGCAATGAAACCTTAAAGAGGATGAACCGCAGATATACAAGTGAAGAGTTTTATGAAAAGTGTGAGATATTAAGAAAGTATTTTGAAAAACCGGCGCTGACAACAGATGTGATCGTGGGATTTCCGCAGGAAACAGAGGAAGAATTTGAAACAACGTATGAATTTCTGAAAAAGATCTGCTTCTATGAGACTCATATTTTCAAATATTCCAAACGAGAAGGCACGAAAGCGGCAGTGATGCAGGGACAGATCCCGGAGCAGATCAAGGCAAAAAGAAGCGCCAGACTGATCGAACTGGGGGAGAAAAACCGCAGAGCATATGAAGAATCGTTCCTTGGAAAAACAGTGGAAGTGCTGGTGGAAGAAAAATCGGATGTGAACGGAAAAGAAATGTGGACAGGGCACACAAAAGAGTATATGAAAATTGCACTAGAGTCAGAGAAAAATCTTCAGAATTGTATTCTAAACGTGCAAATTAAAGATGGCCGGGAAATTATTCATTGAATTTTAAAATAGATTATATTAGAATGATAAGTAGGATACTAACGCAATTATGCTGATTCCAGGGAATCAGATCTGCGCGTGAATAAAAGAAAAATGGAGGAGATACGATGAGCGATTTGAGTAATACACAGTTCTTTCAGGTAGAACCGGGACCACAGATTTCTGCAAAAGATATTCTGGAAATCGTGTATAAGGCACTGAAAGAAAAAGGATACAACCCGGTTAACCAGATCGTGGGATACATTATGTCAGGAGATCCTACTTACATTACCAGCTATAATGGAGCAAGAAGCCTGATTATGAAGGTGGAAAGGGATGAATTGGTCGAAGAACTGTTAAAAGCGTATATCGAGCATAATTCATGGGAATAATCGACTATGCGGATCATGGGACTGGATTATGGCACGAAGACTGTAGGGGTTGCGATCAGCGATGCTCTTGGTCTGACTGCGCAGGGGATAGAGACCATTCAGAGAAAAGAGGAAAACAAGCTGCGCCGTACACTCGCCCGGATTGAAGAGCTGGTAAGGGAATATGAAGTGGATACGATCGTGCTTGGTTTTCCGAAGCATATGAATAACGATGTGGGTGAACGTGCAAAAAAGTCTCTGGAATTCAAAGAGATGCTGGTGCGCAGGACAGGACTTGATGTGGTGATGTGGGACGAGCGGCTTACTACCGTGGAGGCAGAGCGTACATTGATCGAGAGTCAGGTGCGGCGCGAGAACAGAAAGCAGTATATTGACAAGATCGCAGCTGTTTTTATCCTGCAGGGATATCTGGATTCGATTTATTTGAAAAAGAAAGCCGAAGAGGAAAACTAGAAGCTGCCCACAGGAGGAAGAACGCATGGAAAAGATTAAATTTTGTTTTGACGAGTCGGGAGACAGCGTTGAATTTTTTGTACTGGAACAGACAAAGATCAACGGGGCATCCTATATTCTTGTGACAGATTCACAGGAGGATGACGCGGAGTGTCTGATCTTAAAAGAAGGTGAATCTCAGGACGCGAAAGAGAGTGTCTATGAGATCGTAGAGGACGACGTAGAATTACAGGCGGTTTCCAAAGTATTTGAGGAACTGCTGGAAGATGTAGAGATTGAAATGTAACTTAGAATATTACTTTACCGCAGGGGACGTGGAGGATGACAGTAGAACAAGAAAAAGTACAGGGGATGCTCAAGGAAAAGCTCAGAGAAAAAGGCTGGAAAGTGACCAGCCAGAGACTTTCTATTTTGCAGACCCTGGCAGAACATAAAGGGCAGCATCTGGCGGCGGAAGACATTTTTGAGCTGATGAAGGATGAATATCCGGAAATGGGGCTTGCGACCGTGTACCGTACGCTGCAGCTTTTGTATGAGATTCAGCTGATCGACCGGATTCATTTCAATGATGGATGTATCCGGTATGAGATCGGTCATATATTTGACGGAGACTCCAAACACAGTCATCATCATCTGATCTGCAGAACATGTGGGCGTGTGATGCCGTTTGAAGATGATTTTTTGGAGGATCTGGAGGCACAGATCGAAGCCGATACCGGTTTTCATGTGTTGGATCATGAACTGAAATTTTATGGTCAGTGTAAGGAATGTGCCGAAGCTTCCATGCGGAAAGAGAATACATAAAAAACTCATGGAGGTGTATATTTTTGAAAAAAGAAAATCGTGGAAAATTAAAAATCATTCCTTTGGGAGGTCTTGAGCAGATCGGTATGAATATTACTGCTTTCGAATATGAAGACAGTATCATTGTGGTAGACTGCGGGCTTGCATTCCCGGAGGATGACATGCTCGGAATCGATCTGGTCATTCCGGATGTGACTTATCTGAAGGATAATATATCCAAAGTAAAAGGATTTGTGATCACCCATGGTCATGAAGATCATATCGGAGCTTTGCCGTATGTACTTAAGGAGATCAATCTTCCAATCTATACTACAAAGCTGACAATGGGAATCATCGAGAACAAGTTAAAAGAGCATAATCTGCTCCGTACGACAAAGAGAAAAGTGGTGCGTCATGGACAGTCCATCAATCTTGGACAGTTCCGAATTGAATTTATCAAGACGAACCACAGTATTCAGGATGCTTCCGCACTGGCAATCTATTCACCGGCAGGAACTGTTGTGCATACCGGAGACTTCAAGGTGGATTATACACCGGTATTCGGAGATGCCATTGATCTGCAGCGTTTTGCGGAGATCGGAAAGAAAGGTGTGCTGGCTCTGATGTCAGACAGCACGAATGCAGAGCGGAAAGGATTTACCCAGTCAGAGCGTACGGTGGGAATTACGTTTGATCATATTTTTGCAGAGCATCAGAACACAAGAATCATCATCGCGACATTTGCATCGAACGTAGACCGTGTGCAGCAGATTATCAACTCTGCATATAAGTACGGAAGAAAAGTTGTGGTAGAAGGACGCAGCATGGTAAATATCATCACGACAGCATCTGAGCTTGGGTATCTGAATGTTCCGGAGAATACACTGATCGAGATCGATCAGTTGAAGAACTATCCACCGGAGAAGACCGTTCTGATCACAACAGGAAGCCAGGGAGAATCCATGGCTGCACTTTCCAGAATGGCAGGGGATGTACACCGTAAAGTGACGATTCAGCCGAATGACACGATCATTTTCAGTTCGAATCCGATTCCTGGAAATGAGAAGGCAGTATCCCGTGTGATCAATGAGCTTTCTGCAAAGGGTGCGAACGTGATATTCCAGGATGCGCATGTTTCCGGACATGCCTGTCAGGAAGAGTTAAAGCTGATCTATTCGCTGGTAAAACCAAAGTATGCCATTCCGGTGCATGGTGAGTACCGCCACTTAAAAGCAAATGCGGAGATCGCGCAGTCTCTGGGAATTCCGAAAGAGAATATCTTTATCATCCAGAGCGGAGATGTGATCGAGCTGAGTGATGCAGAAGCAAAAATAGTGGATAAAGTCCATACAGGAGCGATTCTGGTAGATGGTCTGGGTGTCGGTGATGTCGGAAATATCGTATTGCGAGACAGACAGCATCTGGCAGAGGACGGAATTCTGATCGTTGTTCTGACACTGGAAAAAGGCAGCAACAATCTGCTGGCAGGACCGGATATCGTATCCAGAGGATTTGTCTATGTAAGAGAATCCGAAGGACTGATGGAAGAAGCCAGAAAGGTTGTGACAGACAGTCTGGATAAATGTCTTTCCGGAAGACATGCGGACTGGAATAAGATCAAGATGACGATCCGTGACACAATGAACGATTTTATCTGGAAGAAGACAAAGAGAAGACCAATGGTCATTCCGATTATTATGGATGTGTAAGATATGATAGTAGATGAACGTATCGTGACATTCATCAATTCCTTAGAGACAGAGAACAGTGAAATACTCGAAGCAGTGGAACAGGAAGCTCTGAGCACATATGTGCCGATCATACGAAAAGAAATGCAGAGTTTCCTGAAAGTGCTTCTGATGATACAAAAACCTATGTGCATCCTGGAAGTAGGGACCGCAGTAGGTTTCTCTGCGTTATTGATGAGTGAAGCGGCACCAGAAGGGTGCAGGATCACAACAATTGAAAATTACGAAAAGAGAATTCCGATCGCCAGGGAGAATTTCAGACGGGCAGGGAAAGAAGAGCAGATCACGCTCATAGAGGGAGATGCTATGGATGTGCTGAAAACACTGGAGGGCAGCTTTGATTTTATTTTTATGGATGCTGCAAAGGGACAGTATATCCGGTATATGCCCCAGGTGCTGCGTTTGCTTCGTCCGGGCGGAACTCTTGTGACAGATAATGTACTGCAGGATGGGGATATTATCGAATCCCGTTTTGCGGTGGAACGGAGAAACCGAACGATTCATTCCAGAATGCGGGAGTATCTGTACGAATTAAAACACCATGAACTGCTGACAACGTCCATTATTCCGCTTGGGGATGGAGTGGCTGTCAGTGTGAAGAAACAGGAAGGAGAATAAAATGGCAAGACATCCTGAACTTTTGATACCGGCAAGCAGCCTGGAAGTATTAAAGACAGCAGTCATTTTTGGAGCAGATGCGGTTTATATCGGAGGAGAAGCATTTGGACTCCGCGCAAAAGCGAAGAACTTTTCCATGGAGGACATGAAAAAAGGAATCGCATTTGCGCATGAACATGATGTGAAAGTGTATGTAACAGCCAATATCCTGGCACACAATGAGGATCTGCCGGGAGTGCGTAAATATTTTGAGGAACTCAAGGAAATCAAGCCGGATGCTCTTATTATTGCGGATCCGGGAGTGTTTGAGATCGCAAAAGAAGTGTGTCCTGAGATTGAGAGACATATCAGTACTCAGGCAAACAATACAAACTATGGAACCTATAATTTCTGGTATAAACAAGGCGCGAGCCGCGTGGTTTCCGCCAGAGAGCTGTCTCTGGAAGAAATCAAAGAGCTGCGCGCGAATATTCCGGAGGATCTGGAAATCGAGACATTTGTACATGGAGCGATGTGTATTTCTTATTCCGGAAGATGCCTTCTGAGCAACTATTTCACAGGCAGAGATGCGAACAGGGGGGCATGTACCCACCCGTGCCGCTGGAAATATGCGGTTGTGGAGGAGAAGAGACCGGGAGAGTATCTGCCGGTTTATGAGAATGAAAGAGGAACTTATATTTTCAACTCCAAGGATCTGTGCATGATCCAGTATATCCCGGAGATTCTGGACGCGGGTATTGACAGTCTGAAAATCGAAGGACGTATGAAAACCGCGCTCTATGTGGCAACAGTTGCAAGAACCTACAGAAAGGCGATCGATGACTATCAGAAGGATCCGGAATTATATAAAAAGAATATGCCGTGGTATCTGGAGCAGATCTCCAATTGTACGTACCGCCAGTTTACGACAGGATTCTTCTTTGGAAAACCGGATGAGACAACACAGATCTATGACAGCAACACGTATGTGAAAGAGTATACCTATCTCGGAATTATCGGAGAGGTCAGGGACGGTCTGTGCCGGATCGAACAGCGCAACAAGTTTTCTGTGGGTGAGATCATTGAGATCATGAAGCCGAACGGGGAAAATGTGGAAGCGAAAGTAGAGCGTATCCTTAATGAAGAAGGAGAGGAGCAGGAGAGTGCTCCTCACTCAAAACAGGTGTTATATGTGGCGCTGGATCAGAAGGCGGACAAATATGATATCTTACGAAGAGCAGAAAAAGACGCGTAGCTTTTCGACCGCGCTCTTTTCTATCCGGGATACATAAGAACGGGAGATCCCCAGTTGTTTGGCGACTTCCCTCTGCGTGTATTCCTCGCCGCCATAAAGTCCATACCGCATTTTTAAAACGAGTTTTTCCCGCTGGGAGAGCTCGTTTTCTACTTTTTCATACAGCTTCTGGATATTTTCTTTCAGGCATACCCGTTCCGGGATGTCGTCTTCATCCGTTTCGATAATATCGTATAATTTGATCTCGTTTCCTTCCCGGTCCGTACCGATGGGTTCATATAAAGAAATCTCTTTTGACGTCTTTTTCCGTGCGCGCAAATGCATCAGGATTTCGTTTTCCACACACTTGGAGGCATAAGCTGCCAGCCGGTTTCCTTTGCTTGGATTAAAGGTGACAATGGCTTTGATCAAACCGATGGTTCCGATTGAGATCAGATCTTCGGGATCTTCGTCCACATACTGATATTTTTTGATCACATGTGCAACGAGCCGCAGATTCCGTTCAATCAGAATGTGTTTTGCCTGCAGGTCACCCTCAGTATATTTTTGAATATATTCTTTTTCTTCGGAAGGGGTGAGGGGATTTGGAAATGATTTCAAGACAGCACCTCAAAGCACATTTGATAACAGTGTATGTAAAGAAGGCATGATTTGTGCTTTTCCACTTGAAAAGAGGACGGGCAGAAAAAAGTAGTTGACAAACAGCGGGTAGGAGAGATATAGTAAGACTACATTCCCGGAGCGATCCGCTCTGGAGAGTATAAGATCTATTGATTCAAAAGGCCGTATCGGCCAACGTTTTCAAGTTACAAATTTATTAGAAGATCAGTTATGTGGGGACTGAACGTACCGGCTCTTGGAAAAGGAGTGTGTGATGAGTTTTTGCTCAGTATTATCTGCAGCAGTGATCGGGCTGCGGGTAGAATTTATTCATGTGGAAGCTGACGTCAGCAACGGGCTTCCGGTATTTCATATGGTGGGATACCTTTCTTCTGAAGTGAAGGAGGCAGCAGAGCGTGTGCGCACAGCAATCAGAAACAGTGGAGTTTCATTTCCAGCCAAGCGGACGATCGTCAATCTGGCGCCGGCAAATGTAAGAAAGAGAGGAGCGTCGTTTGATCTTCCCATTGCAGTGGCAGTGATGATTGCATTGGGATGTCAGATTTCAGAGGGGGTAAGGCATACGCTTTTTATAGGAGAACTGGGACTGGATGGCAGTGTGCTGGAAGTACCGGGTGTTCTGCCGATCGTTCTGGAGGCAAAAAAGGCGGGAGTGAAACGCTGCATTGTACCAGAAGCAAATGAGGCGGAAGGCGCACTTGTAAAAGGAATCGAGATCATTGGGGTAAAGCATCTTAAGCAGATTACAAAGATTCTTTCAGGAGAGAGAAAAAAAGAAAAAGCAAGGAATCAAGCCAAAAAGCAGACGGTAAAAAATCCGCAGCCGGATTTTTCTGAAATGCAGGGTCAGGCAGCCGTCAAGCGTGCAGCGGAGATTGCAGTGGCAGGCGGACATAATCTTCTTTTGATCGGCCCCCCGGGAAGCGGAAAGACCATGGCAGCGGAACGGATTGCCGGAATTCTGCCGCCTCTGACATTAGAAGAGAGCATGGAGATTACAAAAATATACAGTATTATGGGACTTCTTGATGAGAAAGAACCGCTGATCCAGAGCCGGCCTTTTCGCAGTGTACACCATACGGCCACAAGGGCAGCACTGGCTGGAGGCGGGATGATCCCGACGCCGGGAGAGATCACACTCGCACACGGCGGTGTTTTGTTTTTGGATGAATTGCCGGAGTTTTCGAAAAGTGTGATCGAGGTACTGAGACAGCCGCTTGAAGAGCACCAGATGCGGATTGCGAGAACACACGGAAATTATGTATTTCCAGCGGATTTTATTTTGATCGCGGCGATGAATCCATGTCCCTGCGGATGCTATCCGGATATGCAGAAATGTACCTGTACGCCTGTGCAGATTCAGAATTATTTAGGAAGGATCAGTCAGCCGTTTCTGGATCGAATCGATCTGTGTGTAGAGGCGCCCCGGGTGGAATATGACTCACTGGTGGAGAAGAAAGCACAGGAATCTTCGGAAGCAATCCGGCAGAGAGTATGTGAAGTGCGAAATCTGCAGAGAATGCGTTATGGAGGAACAAAGGTAAATGCAAGACTGGACAGCCGGGAGACAGAAGAATTCTGCCGTCTGGGAGAGCCGGAAAAAGAAGTGATGAAGCAGGCATTTGCTGCCTTTGGATTTACAGCACGTACTTATCATAAAGTGTTAAAGGTGGCGAGAACGATCGCAGATCTGGACGGAAGTCAGGAAATTCTAAAGCAGCATTTGTGTGAGGCAATCGGCTATCGGACGCCGGATAAGAAGTACTGGAAACGATAGGAGGAAGAACGCATGAAGTATGAATACTGGTTTGCCGGAATCCGAAATATTCCGGATCGGACAAAAATAAAATTAAAAGAAAAAGCAGGGACAGCAGAAGCCATTTATTATATAGAAGAAACTGCACTCAGAAAGATGCAGCTGCTCAAGGAACAGGAAATTTGGAAGCTGCTGGAGGCGAAAAAGAAAGAGGAGCTGGACAGAAATTATGAAGCAATGAGACAAAAAGGAATCTCGGTGATCCCGTGGGGAGAAAAGGAATATCCAGGTCGTTTAAAAGAAATCTATGATCCGCCGTATGCGTTGTATGTGAAAGGAAAGCTGCCGGATAATACTGCGCGTGCGGCAGCCATTGTGGGAGCGAGAAGCTGTACTCCCTATGGAGAAAAATATGCGCTGGAATATGGGAAAAAACTGGCGGAATGTGGAATTCAGGTGATCAGCGGACTTGCGCGCGGCGTAGACGGGATCGGACAGAGAGGTGCTCTGCTGGGAGGTGGAAAGACCTTTGCTGTTTTGGGGAGCGGGGTAGATGTCTGTTATCCGAAAAACCATATGGGATTATATCTGGATATCCTGGAGCAGGAAGGCGGGATCCTTTCAGAACTCCCGCCCGGCACACCGCCGCTTCCGCAGCATTTTCCGAGGCGAAACCGGATCATCAGCGCGCTGTCAGATATTGTGCTCGTTATGGAGGCAAGAGAGAGGAGTGGATCACTGATCACGGCAGATCTGGCACTGGAGCAGGGAAAGGATGTCTATGCGCTGCCGGGGCCTGTTAACAGCAGCTTAAGTCAAGGGTGTAACCGCCTGATCTTTCAGGGGGCCGGAATTCTTTTAAGCCCGGAAAATCTGCTGGATGAGATGGGCATTGCATATAGCGGGGAATGTGAAAAATCAGACAAAAATGAAAAAATGCTTGAAAGTCCTGAATATATGGTGTATAGTTGTGTCGGTCTGTATCCAAAGAGCGTGGGGCAGCTGACAGAAGAAACAAAGCTGCGCCCGGAGGAAGTTTTAAAGCTTTTAGTGTCTTTGGAATTACAGGGATATATCAGAGAAATCTCAAAAAATTATTATATAAAAGTGAAATGACGGCGTGAGGGCGCCGGATGGAGGAAATGTTTCAATGGCACATTATCTGGTAATTGTGGAGTCACCGGCGAAAGTGAAGACGATCAAAAAATTTCTTGGAAAGAACTATACAGTAGCGGCATCAAACGGGCATGTCAGAGATTTGCCGAAAAGTCAGCTCGGAATCGATGTGGAGCATGACTTTGAGCCCAAATATATTACCATTCGGGGAAAAGGGGAGATTCTCGCAAACCTGAGAAAGGAAGCGAAGAAAGCCGACAAAGTATATCTGGCGACCGACCCCGACCGTGAAGGAGAGGCAATTTCATGGCATCTTGCAGCAGCGCTGAAATTGGATGAGAAAAAAATGCGCCGTATTACATTCAACGAGATCACAAAGAATGCAGTCAAGGCGTCATTAAAAACACCAAGAGATATTGATATGGATCTGGTGGACGCACAGCAGGCAAGACGTGTTCTGGACAGAATGGTAGGATATCGGATCAGTCCGCTTTTGTGGGCAAAAGTAAAACGGGGATTGAGCGCCGGACGCGTGCAGTCTGTAGCACTTCGTATCATTGCGGACCGGGAGGAAGAGATCAATGCATTTATTCCGGAAGAATACTGGAGTCTGGATGCAATCTTAAAGGTGAAAGGAGAGAAAAGACCGCTCACTGCCAAGTTCTATGGAACCGAGAAAAAGAAGATGACGATCCATTCCAAAGAGGAGCTGGATGAGATTTTACAGGCTTTGGAAAAAGAAACATACGAAGTAAAAGATATCAAAAAGGGAGAGCGTATCCGAAGAGCGCCGCTTCCGTTTACAACCAGCACTTTGCAGCAGGAGGCAGCAAAGGTGCTCAACTTCGGTACACAGAAGACGATGCGTATTGCACAGCAGCTGTATGAAGGAATTGACGTAAAGGGCAGCGGTACGATCGGTGTGATCACGTATCTGCGTACTGATTCTACCCGTATTTCAGAGGAAGCAGATGCAGCGGCGAGAGCGTACATCACAGAGAATTACGGCGCAGAGTATTCAGCAGCAGGAGAAGCAAATAAAAAGACTGAGAAGAAGATACAGGACGCGCATGAGGCAATCCGACCGACGGACATTTCCATGACACCGGCTTCGTTGAAAGAGTCTCTCTCCAGAGATCAGTTCCGTCTGTATCAGCTGATCTGGAAACGGTTTGCCGCAAGCCGGATGCAGCCTGCAAAATATGAGACGACTTCTGTGAAGATCGGAGCGGGAGAATACATGTTTACCGTAGCGACATCTAAAGTGGCATTTGAGGGATTCCGTACGGTATATACAGAGGCGGATGAAGAAAAAGAAGTGAGCAATGTTCTGGTCAACGGATTGAGCATGGATTCGGAACTGACGAAAGAAGAGTTTGATACCAAACAGCATTTCACACAGCCTCCGGCACACTATACAGAGGCAACACTTGTAAAGGCACTGGAGGAGCTTGGAATCGGACGTCCGAGTACCTATGCACCAACAATCTCCACAATTCTCGGAAGACGTTATATTACCAAAGAAGCCAAGAATCTGTATATCACAGAGATCGGAGAAGTAGTCAACAATATTATGAAGCAGTCGTTTCCTAGTATTGTGGATGTCAACTTTACGGCCAACATGGAAGGGCTTCTGGATATGGTGGAAGAAGGAAAAGTGCAGTGGAAAGTTGTCGTAAGTAACTTCTATCCGGATCTGGATGAAGCAGTGAAAACTGCGGAGAAAGAATTAGAGAGCGTGAAGATCGAGGATGAAGTAACGGATGTAATCTGTGAAGAGTGTGGAAGAAACATGGTGATCAAATACGGTCCTCACGGAAAATTCCTGGCCTGTCCGGGATTTCCGGATTGCCGCAACACAAAACCGTACCTGGAGAAGATCGGTGTTGCCTGCCCGGTCTGTGGAAAAGAAGTTGTGATCCGCAAGACGAAGAAGGGAAGAAAGTATTACGGATGTGAAAATAATCCGGAATGTGATTTTATGTCATGGCAGAAACCGTCCAAAGAAAAATGTCCGGAATGTGGCGGATACATGGTGGAAAAAGGGAATAAACTGGTCTGCGCAAACGAGCAGTGTGGATATGTCCGAAATTTGAAGGGAAATTAGAAGGATTTCGAATAAAAACAAGAGGAAATTGGATAAGTTTTAGAATGAAAATCGACAAGAGGTAATAAAGCCTCTGCCGATTTTCTTTTTTATAGGAAACAGCAGAAAAGAAGAGCGTGCAGAGCGTAAAAACTCTGACACGCTTATTTTTTTACCATAAAAGCAAATGAGGACGGAAAGGAGCATAGAACATGGCGAAACGAAAGTACAAGCGTCTGCATTACGAGGACAGGCAGACCATAGAGGCTATGAGTAAGCAGGGCAGCAGTGTAAGTGATATTGCAGAGGTGCTGGGAACACACAGAGACACGATTTATAGAGAGTTCAAACGCTGCGGGCTTACATTGAAAACCTACACGGCAGCAGCGGGGCAGCAGGCACTATAAAAAAGGGAAAATAATGAAATTAGAGGACGCATTAAAACAAAATCCATACGATAAAACCAGAGGCAGTAAAGGGGCGTACATAAGATATTTACGCTATACCGTGGACGGGTGGTATAGCAAGAAAAGCGAGGAAATAAGAAAGCAGATAGACCGAGATAAGATAACGAAAGAGAGGTAAAAGAGATATGACAAGAGAGGCACTTAAGAAATTAAATGAAAAGCAAATGAATTACTGTAAAACACTTTCAGCGCTGATTGATAGGGCAAAGATAAAAGGACTTAAAGAAGAGAACGAACGGAACAGAGGAAAACTTAGAGGGTTTTTAGAGTGCATGGAGCAAATGGAATTATTAAGCGGTTACGAAGTGAAAGCATTATATTTATGGTTCATATCTGGAAATAGAGGAGAATAATAGGCGGCAGCAGCCGCCACGAGTGCCGTTAGTTCAGTTGGTTAGAGCAGCCGCCTCATAAGCGGCAAGTCGTGGGTTCAAGTCCCACACGGCACATTGCGTAGCAGGCATGGCGAGCCTGCGGCAGAGGGCAGCAGGCTAATAGCTGCAATCTGTATACCGTGGAAAAATAGCGGCGGTCATACCAGCCAGAAAGTATGTGGACAGTCAACAGGTTTTCAGTTGCTTTTTAATGCGAAAAGCAGCCCGCACGGTAAAACCAAACGCCAGAACAGGAGAGCGGCACACATGGAAAGACAGAGAGCGCCGCCGAAAGGAAGAGAGGCAGAGAATGGCAGCAGAGGCATTGATAGTAGAGGACGCATACCAGAGAGGCTATGCAGATGCCATAGCAGATATGCGAAAGAAAAAAGAGCAGAGGCGGCAGCGGGAGCAGGCAAAGAAAGCCCGCCGCTGGTATTTCATTAAGCAGAAAGCCTACGGGCTTGCAATGCTGGCAGTTACCGTGCTGGCGGTATGGGCGACAGAGGGCGACATAACAATAGCGGTTATTACCGTACCGCTGGGGCTTATGTGCCTTTTCAGTAAAAAAATGATGATAGTAGACGACTACTATTTTGCTACAGAAGAGAGGGCAATACATGGACGAAAAAACAATACAGCGTATTAAAAAGCTGCAAGCACTGGCAGAGCGGGGCGTAGGCGGCGAGAAAACGACAGCGCAAAAGAAACTTGCAAAGCTGCTTAAGGATAACGGTATAAATTCCTTAGACGAACTGCAAAAGGAAGAGTATGAATATACGATATTTTCCTACAACGGAAAGCACGAAATAAAACTGCTGCGACAGTGTATGTATAAGGTCATGGGTGCTAAATCTGACAGAACAGCATACAAGCCATACGGACGGCGGCAGAAAATCGGCATATATTGCACGAAAGCGCAGAAAATCGAAATAGAGTTAGAGTTTGAATTTTACAGAAATGTATTTTATGAGGAATTAAGCACATTTATGGACGCTTTCATACAAGCACAGCAGATTTTCCCAGAAGATGCACCAACAGGAGACTACGACGAATTTAACGAAAGAGATATGAAAATAGCGTTTATGGCTACTGGGATAGAACGGCGTAGCAGGACTGCAATGATAGAGGAAAGCGAGGCGGGAAATGAGAAAACGAAAACGACAAACAGTTAAGAAACTGATACAGTGCGTAGCCATTATAGCGGCAGGCGTGCTGGCAATCATTTTGTTTATGCTGGCTATCTGGTACAGAGGAAAGAACAGCGAGCCAGTAACAGACGAACAGGTAGCAGCGCAGATGCAGCAGGCAGAGCCGCTGGTTATTGAAACACCAGAGACAGCCGCAGAGGGCAGCATAAGAGTATACGACTATGACGGCTGCTGTATTTATGCCTACTACGGCAAAATTCGGATAAACAACGACGGTAAGAACGGCAAGGACATTGACGTAGAGGCAATAGGCTACTTAGAGGGCTACCAAGAGCATAAGGACGAAAGCGAGGCAGGCAATGAGTGAGGTATACATACGCAGCCAGAATAAAGAAAAGCTGTATAGACTGGGCGGTAATTACGCCTGCGTAGAGTACGGAGAGTACGAGGACGTAAAGAAAAAGAGAGGCGGCGCAGAGGCAGACAAAAAGCGCCACGTAATTTGCATAAGTGACGGGTGTTTAGAGGAAATCGGAGAGTATGCCACAAAAGAGCGCTGCTTAGAGGTTCTGGACGAGATACAGAAAGCGTGCGTAAGCTATCTGTTTACGGCTGGCGGCGCAGCCATAGTAAGGGGCGGCATGGACGTACAGCCGTTTGCAGTAGTAATACCGAGGCTGTACGAAATGCCGGAGAAATAGGAGAGGCAGACAGTGACAGTAAAGGAATTTATAGGCACGCTGGAAAGTTCAGACCGCCTGCGCATTATCGAGGGCAAAGCAGAGGTTTACGTAGGGTATCTGGCAGCGTTCAGACCGTTTGCAGACCATGAGATAAGCGAGGAATACCGAAAATACAGCGAGCATGAGGTAAAGAAGTTTAGGGCAGTGCCGGAGATAACGCACAGACGCTGGAAAGAGCTGGGGCTTATGAAACCATTAGAGCCAGACCAGACAGCGCAGTATAAGTTTAGTGATTTGCAGATGTCACTTTACTACACCATATACATACAGGAAAGGAAAGGGCAGGAAGTATGACAAAGAAAAAGCCGGATTTTTTACGGGATTTAGATACTGCAATCATGGACGAGCTTACAGGTGGCGGTATCAAGGAAAATGCAGCGGGACTGGTAGGAACGCTTACACAGATTAAGGAAATTAAGCAGCTATGCGGGCTGCCGTTTTGTGGTTATATGGCAAAGCTGGAAACGGTAAGACCAAGCGGCGTGCCGGACGAGGTAACGGTAGTATTTGCAGAGGACGTACCATACAGGGATTGCAACGGCATAGAGTTTGACGTTATGCAGGAATTTGTAGAGGGCAGCAGGCTTTTACTGACGGGCAAGGCGCAGACGCTTAAGGACTTCCAGAGCGGTAGACTGCTGGTATATATTCTGGCAGATTTTGTGGCGGTATCAGAAAAGGCAGTAGAGCAGGACGAGGTAGCAGTAAGAGGCATTATAGCAAATACGCCAACACACAGAGAAACGCCGAGAGGCAAGCGCATTACTGATATTACGGTAAGGGTAAGAAATGAGCTTACAGGCGGCAGCTGCTATTTACCGTGCATCTGCTGGCAGGAACAGGCAGACGAGGCGGCGCAGTGGCAGCAGGGCGATACTGTAGAGCTGCTGGGGCGGTATCAGAGCCGCCAGTATGAAAAGGTGCTTGACGCAGCCACAGGAGAAAGAGAACAGCGTACAGCTTATGAGGTATCGGTACGGCTGATTAGAAGAAAGGAAGAGGCAGAAAATGAGCGTTGAACGCATTGGTAAGGGCTATGTAAAAATCTGCGTGAGTGAGGAAGAGTTAGAGAACAGCATAGCTGGGCTTAGCCAGTTAAAACCTATTTTGCAAACGCAAGTAATGAAAGGGAATGGAAGAAACACAAAGCAGGGGCTTATTGACGCAGCAGAGCTGGGAAAACATTTTGATACGGCGATAGATGCAATGACTATGCTTTTGGCTGGGTTTAAGGAAGAAAGCGAGGTACAGAATGAAGAGTAAAACAATTTTAGGAGCAGACGGCGCAACAAAAATGCGACAGATTACAGTAGGGATACACGGAAAGGGCGGCGAGGCAGGCATAAAGGCAATACAGCAGCTTGCAGGCATGGTGGACAGCTTAAAGCAGTGCCAGACACCGCAGGAAGTATACGACAGATATTTACAGATTACGGGGTATTGTAAATGTTGCGTTGATTGTAATTTTATAGACCAAAAGGGAGCAGACGAGCTGATGTGCTTAGCAGCATATCTGGCAGGAAATGAACAGGCACGGGCAGAGGCACAACAGAAAGCGGGTAAAAAGGCATGAGAAAGGTTTATATATGCAGCCCATACAGGGCGAAAGACGGCGCAGAGCTGGACAGAAACATAGATTATGCGCAGCAGCTGACACGGCAGGCGTTAGAGGCGGGCTTAGCACCCATTACGCCGCATTTATATATGACGCAGTGCATGGACGATAAAAAGCCGGAAGAGCGGGCAAGAGGTATGGCTGCGGGGCTTACGCTGCTGAAAGGCTGCGATTTTGTTATTGCTGGCGTGAAATACGGCATAACAGAGGAAATGGACAGAGAAATACATACAGCAAATATGCTGGGAATTGCGGTTATAGATGCAAACCAGATTAAACGGCATCTGGAATATGAGGAAAAGCGACAGGAGCGGGTAGCGAGCGACTACGCAAAGCTGCATAAGTGCAAGCATTGTTACGAGCGTAGATTATGTAGCCTTATGGGGCATGAGAACTGCTGTACCGCCAGCGCTTGCACAGCTGCATATAAACGGGCTTATGAGTATGCCTTAAGCCGCATAAGAGAGTGGCAGGAAACATGAAAAATAAAAGCGCCTACGGTGGGGAAACACCATAGGCGCTAAGCTATACAGCTTTGAAATACTATAAAAATTATAAGCTATGTATGGCGCAAAGTCAAGAAATTTAACGGGCAGGCAGCCCGTTTTAACACTTGATAAAAGTATTAACGAACCGACAGAGAGGTAGATATATGCCGTACGTAGAGAGGGTAACAAAAGCGGGAAATACGATAGAGATAGAGAGGTACTTTACCAGCAGATACAAAAAGAAAGGTATCAGCAGAGGGGATAAGGTAAAGCCAACAAAAGAAGAGCAGGAGAAAGTAAACACCAGACAGGCAGAGAGAAAGTTAAGGATACTCATAAATGCAAACTATGGCTATGGGGACTACCATTTAGTGCTTGACTATATCCGCAGGAAAGGAGAGTCGGACAGAACGCCGGAGCAGATGCGGCAGGACATAGACGTATTTTTGAGGGAGTGCAGAAAGGAGTACAGAAAAGCAGGGTTAGAGTTCAAATACATACACGTTATGGAGATAGGCAAGAAAGGTGCGAGGCATCACCACCTTGTAGTAAATAAAATTGACACAGAGATTTTACAGCGCTGCTGGTATAAGGCATACGAGGGGCATAACAGAGTAAAGGTATTCCCTCTGGACGACAGCGGCAACTATGCAGAACTGGCAAGCTATTTAATCAAGTACACAGGAACGCACAAAAAGGGTACTGACGGAGCATTACAGGGTAAGCGCTGGAATTGCAGCAAGAATTTAGTAAGACCAGAGCCAGAGTATCACATAATTTCAGACCGTGAGTATTTCAAGAAAGAGCCAAAGGCAATAAAGGGCTATTACGTGGACAAGAACAGCGTAAGCATGGGGGTACACAGCCCAGAGTATTACGGCTATGGGTATTTAAGATACACCTTAGTAAAAATAACAGATAGGGGGGCTGAAATGCAGATAATCAAGGGCATTGCCATTGCAGCAGTGTTGATAATAGCCGGACTGCTGGCGCTGATTGTGGCAGCATATCTGGCGTTTAGAATTGCGGCGGCTATTTTTGAACAGCAAGAGAGCTGGAAAGACAGCGGCAGCAGAAAGGGCAGAAAACATGATAGAAAAAATTAAATACTGGTTATTCCAGAAAGGCAAGGACTGTAAGCGCTGCTGCCTGCGGTGCAGATACTACGATATATGCCGCTGGGACGTACTGGGAAATGCAGGACTACAAAGCGAGGAAACAATAACGCTTTTGGTGATAGAGAACAGCAAGCCGCATAAGGACGGGCTACCTTTTAGAATTTGCCAGTATGTAGAATTTAAGCAGAGAGCGAGGCGAGAAAATGAGAAACTTTAGACTGGACGACGAAAGCGGGCATCAAGAGGCATTATTTAGCTGGGCTGCATACAGAACAGAGATTATGCCGGAACTGCAATATATGTATCATGTGCCAAACGGCGGCAAACGTGATAAAGCAACAGCAGCGGTGCTTAAGAGGCAGGGCGTAAAGGCTGGCGTGCCAGACATTATGCTACCAGCCGCAAGGGCTGGGTATCATGGGCTTTACATAGAGCTTAAGGCAGGCGAGAACACGACGACCAAGAAACAGAAAGAGTGGTTAGAGTATCTGCGGCAGCAGGGCTATTATACCGCCGTCTGCTACGGCTGGCAGCCAGCAGCGCAGCTGATAGAGCAGTATTTATTACATTCAGACGAGCTTACAAAAGAACAGGAAACAGTAACCATGCGTTAGGGGCGACGCAGGAAAGAGAGGCAAAGAATGAAAACAATAAGCATTTTGAATTTAAAGGGCGGCGTAGCCAAGACCTTTACAGCGGCAAACATGGCGTATGAGCTTTACAGGCGAGGTTATAAGGTGCTGCTGATTGACAACGATAAGCAGGGAAACTTAAGCAAGGCGTACAGCAGATATGATGCAGAGAACGTAGCACCAGTTACAAGGCTACTGGCTGGGGACTGGGAAAACGCAGACGAGCTGATACAGCATACAGAGTATGAGGGTATCGACATTGTAACGGCGAATATGTCATTATTTGGGGCTACATGGAATTTAACCAAAGAGGACAGCGAAAACCAGATAGAGAGATATAAAGCACTGGTATATGCAAAGATGCAGTATTACGGAGATTGCACCATATACGGCAAGTATGATTACTGCATCATTGATAACCCGCCGGATATTGGGCTTAATGTTGTAAATGCGCTGGCAATCACGGACGAGGTAATAGTACCCGTAAAGGTGGACGAGGACGCTTTAGAGGGGCTGGACATTGTGACAGAGCAGATAGAGGACGCAAAGGCATTTAACCCAGCATTAAAGCTGGCAGGCGTGCTGATTACGTCATACCAGAACACAGACGGCGAGGCAGCAGGCGTAGAGTGGCTGGAACAAAAGACAGATTTTAATATTTTGGGTATTATTCGGTATTCCAAGAAAGTAGCAGAAAATACTTTCATGCGTAAGCCGATTTATGAGTATAGCCCATGCTGCGGAGCGGCGCAGGGATACAAGAAATTTGTAACAGCGTATACAGGGAAAGAGAGGTAGCGGGCATGGATAAAGAAAAACGGTTTTGCCCGTTCAAAAGCAGTATGCAGGTAGATTACAGGAACGGTGCAAGGAATGTGCGTAATTTGTTTGTAAGATGCAGCGGCAGTAAGTGCATGGCATATAAAAACGGCGGCTGCTTAAGACTGGGAACGGGAACAGAGAAGAAAGCGAGGTAGAGAATATGGCAAAGTTTGGCATTAACGACATTCTGAACGCAAAGACGAAAGCGGCAGGGCAACAGGCACAGACAGAGGGATACAAAGAGATTTATTTAAGCCCTTATGAGGTAAAGGCAGCGCAGGAGAATACACACCAGAAATTAGAGAACATAGAAGAGCTGGCAGACAGCTTTTTACACGTAGGACAGGAACAGCCTACAGTATTGGCGAGAGTAAATGGGGAATACCGTATAATCGACGGACACAGACGTAATGCGGCAAATATTTTGAACTTAGAGCGGGGGCATAAGGAGTATGAGAAAGTGCTTTACCGCTTTATGGATATGAGCGAGGCAATGTATGAGCTGCGCTTATTGGCGGGCAACGGATATACGCAGGAACTTACAGCCTATGAAAAAACCAGATTAGTAGAGCGCACAAAAGCTGCACTTATCAGAGCCAAGGAAGAGGACGGCTTAGAGATACAAGGCAAAATGCGTGATTTAGTGGCGGCTATGATAAACGAAAGCAGCACAAACGTAGCCAGAATGGACGCAATCAACAACAATGCTACGCCAGAGATTAAAGAGCAGCTGAAAGAGGGAAAATTAGGAATTACAGCAGCGTATGAGGCAGCAAAACTGGGAGAGGACGAGCAGAGAGAAATAGCAGAGAAAGCGGCAGCAGGCGAGAACGTAAGGGCAAAAGAGATAGCGGAAAAAGTAGCCGAGAAAAAGGCGGGCGACGATTACGAGACACCGCACCCAGAAAGCATAACGTCTTTGTGCTATTCCTGCCAGAAATACAAGGACTGCAACGTAAAAACGGGAACGTGCCAGAAATGCGACCAGTACATAAACAAGGCAGAGGCTGAAAAGACGGACGAACAGCGGTACAGCGAAGAGCAGGACGCTATAGACCGCCAGACAAAGAAGAAATTGCAGGAGCGGGCAGACGCAGAAAAAATGGAGCATCTGCCAAGCGAGGGAAACACAGAGCATAAGCAGCATGAGATAAAAATAGCGGCATCTTATTACGAGGACGTAGTAAGCGGAAAAAAAGGCTTTGAACTGCGGAAGAATGACAGAGGCTATAAACAGGGCGACAGCCTTAAAATGCTGGAATTTAAGGACGGTAAGCATACAGGGCGCACGATTGATGCAGATATTATTTATATGCTGGAAGATTATACAGGGCTTACAGATGGCTACTGTATTCTGGGTATCAGAGTAACAGACTATACGGGTAAGGTGTCCGAAACGGACACAGAAAGCGGGGTAGAGCATGAATAGACGGCAGCGGAAAAAGAAGAAAGCACAGGTATTTACAATTATTCTGGGTTGTACGGCATTTTGCAAGGCAGAGCAATACGAGAAGATGAGGAAAAGCGCAGAATATCAGTTACGAACAGGCAGCGTGGTTATGCTGCCTGCATACTTGCACGTAGAGGCAATTATAAAGCAGCGAGGCGGCAGAAATATTGAGATTAAGCAGGAAAACGGGGTAGTAAATGTTTGAGTATATGGACGGCATAGTAAATGCAGTGGAAGAATTTGGACAGGCAGCAGTAGACATAGCGGTATATATGCTGATATGTGTAGCTATACTGGCGTTGATAATAACAGCGCCAGTATGGCTACTGCCGTATAAAATGTGGAGAAAGGGGCGCAAGGAATGAAATACAGACAGTGGAAAAAGAACTACAAGAAAAAGCACGGAGTAAACCCGCCGTTAGAGCTGGACAAGCGAAAACAGCGCAGGCTTGCAAGAAAAATGGCAAGACAGATAAATAAAACATTGCCAACAGCAGCAGAAACATTGACGGCAGCTATTAACAGCTGGGTGCAGAGTATAAAGCCAGCACTGGCGACATTATGCGAGAACGTAGCAGCGGCGTTTAGCAATATGGCAGCGGGATTGAGAGAAGAAAGCGAGGCGGTAGAAAATGACTAATATTTTACTGGGAATTATAGCACTGGAATTGCTGGCTATATTTTCAAAGCTGGACAAACTGGAAGAGAGGGGCAGAGAGAATGAATAACGTATCACTTACAGGGCGGCTTACAAGAGAGCCAGAGCTTAGATATGGCGGTCAGGACAATAGCACAGCTATTACCCGCTTTACGCTTGCGGTAGACGACGGGAAAGACACAGATTTTATAAATATTAAGTGTTTCGGACGTACTGCGGAATGGGCGCAGAAATGGTTAAGCAAAGGCAGTAGGGCAGAGGTTACTGGCAAGATTAAAACAGGCAGCTACGAGAGCCAGCGCACGGGCAGTAAGGTATATTACACAGAGGTTGTGGCAAATAGCGTAGGCTTTGGAGAGAGCAAAGCAGAGGCAGAGGCGAGAGGGCAGCAGCTGCCGGAGAGTGACGGGTTTATGAATATCCCAGAGGGAGCAGACGAAGAGCTGCCGTTTAATTAACAGAAAGCGAGGTACAGAACATGGAGCAGGAAGAAACAAAGACAACAGCGGCGGCAGGGGTAGAAATGCCGCCAGAGGCTGAAAGCTGGGTACAACTGCATGAAAGCGAATTAACAGAGCTGATGCAGAAACAGGCAAAGGCTGCAATAACGGAACTGAAACGACAGGAAAAGCAGGAGAGGAAGAAAGAGAAATACCACAACACTTTTACGCTTATGAAATGTTACCGTGATGCGGTTTTTCATATCGAGAACGCCATAAGCGACGGGCAGCAGTTAGAGCTTAAGGGCATGACGGACGAGCAGCAGCGTACATACTTAGAGAGTATCAGACGCACACGCTTTAAGACATTGATAATGACAGCACATATAGACAAGGCAGTAGAAGAGATAGAGCGTCGCAGAGAGGCAGCAGGCAGAGGCGTAGAGTACAAGGCTTTTGAAATGTATTTCATGCAGGGTATGGACTATGCGGAAATTGCAGAGGAACTGGACACAGGAAAGAACACACCGAGGCGCTGGGTTACGGGCATCATAAACGAGCTGTCAGTATTATTGTGGGGGATTGACGAAGAGAGGGTAAAGTAAGTGTTTGAAAAAATAAAAGCATGGATAAAAAGAAAGCGGGAAACAGCGAGAGAACAGCAGGCGGCAGACAGGTTGATAAAGCATATAGAGCAGGCGTTAGGATTTGAGCTTTACGAGTGGCAGAGGTTATATATAATAACTGGGATATGGCAGCCGCCAGAGGGACGGCTACACGGAAGAACGACAGCATATATATTGCGGCTATTATTAGACCAGAGTAAGCCACTGCTGCTATATGAGTTTTCACAGGTGGCAGCGTATGCAGATAACCCATTTATGGGGCGGCAATATCAGCCAGTACCCATGCAGTATGTAGGCTGGTTTAGACACGAGATAAGGAGTATATACGAGCAGCTAAGAGCAGCAGGCGTGCCAGTAAGAGAAATGATAACAGAGCAGCAGCGGGTAATATCGTGGTAAAAACGTGGTGTTTACATGGGAAAACAAAAAAGATACAATGGTAGCATGAAATGAGTAGGCGATAGCTTAAGCCATGTGCGGCAGCAGTTGCCTACTCTTTTTCTATTCATTCTTTAGCCTCCACCCAGCGCATGAAACTTAGGGCGCTGGGGAATGAAGAAAGAGAGGGGACAGTATGAAAGCATGGGCTAAGAGTTTTTATTTATCAGCGGCATGGGAAAAAACCAGAGCCGCTTATTTAATGTCACAAGATTATATTTGTGAACGCTGCGGGCAACCAGCAAAGATAGTGCATCATAAGCGCTGGCTTAACAGAGAGAACATAAACGACATAAGCGTTACGTTGTGCTGGGATAACTTAGAGGCGTTGTGCCAAGACTGCCACAACAAGGAACACCACAAACAGGAGAGACATAAGCGGTATCGGTTCGACGAGAACGGCGGCATACTCCCCCCATATCAGAAAAATAATTAAAGGGGGCGAATACCGAGGGGGATACCCTAAAATTACCCTACGGGCGTGCGCACGGGTGGTGTAGGGGGTGTGGTGCGGCGCAGGAATGGAAAGCGGGGTAAAGGAATGGCAACAAAGAAAGAGAAAACCAAAGAACAGAGGATAAAGACCGAAAAGACCAGACTTAAGGGAATTTTCAAGGACTTAGACGAAAACAAAAGAAAATTAGTAACGCCGCTGATAGAAAAGGCTGCATTTATGAGCGTTGAGCTGGACGACTTGCAGGCGAAACTTGAAAAAGACGGCTGGACGAGTGAGTACCAGAACGGGCAGAACCAGTGGGGAACAAAGAAAAGCCCAGAGGCAGAAACCTACATAGCGCTTAGTAAGAACTATGCAGCAGTGATTAAGCAGCTTACAGAATTAGTACCAGCTGCGAAACGAAAGACAAGCAGGCTGGCGGCTTTGCGGGAAGAGTAAGCAATATTGCCGCCTTATCGAAATTATATCTATGAGTACCACGCAAAGATTACAAGCGGCGAAATCATAGCGGGAAAATGGATAAAGAAAATATACGAAATCATTATAAACGGGCTGCAAAAGCAGGAGTATTTTTTTAATGCAAAGGCTGCGAATAAGGCTATACGGTTCATAGAGAACTTTTGCCACCACAGCAAGGGACGTAATGATTTAATCAAGTTGGAGCTATGGCAGAAAGCCATAGTTTCTGTTATTTTTGGCATACAAGACGCAGAAAAAATACGTATTTTCCGTGAAATTTTTATTGTAATTGGCAGAAAAAACGGAAAAAGTTTATTTGCATCTGCGATTATTGCATATATGGCGTACTTAGAGCCGGAGTATGGACAAGAAATATACTGCTTAGCACCGAAATTAGACCAAGCGGCGCTGGTGTACGACGGATTTTATCAAATGGTACAGGCAGAGGACGAGTTAGCGGAGCTGGCAAAGAAACGGCGCAGCGATATTTATATTGCGGAGAGCAACACGGTAATAAAACCGATTGCTTTTAATGCCAAGAAGTCAGACGGATTTAACCCACAGCTTGTGGTATGTGATGAAATGGCAGCATGGAGCGGGGACGCTGGACTAAAACAGTATGAGGTTATGAAATCCGCTTTAGGCGCACGTACTCAACCTATGATATTGAGCATAAGCACTGCCGGATATATCAACGACAGTATTTATGATGAACTAATGAAACGTAGCACAAGTTTCTTGAAAGGAAACAGCAAAGAGCGCAGGCTATTACCATTCCTTTACATGATTGATGATGTGGAGAAGTGGAACGACATAGACGAACTGAAAAAGGCTAACCCTAACATGGGTGTATCCGTAAAAGAAAGTTTCTTTATGGACGAGATAGCCGTAGCAGAGGGCAGCTTAAGTAAAAAAGCAGAGTTCCTTACAAAGTATTGCAATATCAAGCAGAACAGCTCTATTGCATGGCTGGAATATCAGACAGTAGAGAACGCCGGAGTAGAAAAGACCTTAGAAGACTTTAGGGACTGCTACGCAGTGGGCGGTATCGACTTAAGCCAGACAACAGACCTAACAGCAGCAAGCGTGGTTATTCAGAAAGACGGCACGCTATATGCGTTTACACAGTTCTTTATGCCACGGGGCAGGCTGGAATACCTACAGGCTACAGACGGCGTGCCGTATGACATATTTGTAAGAAAGGGACTGATAACCTTAAGCGGCGAGAATTACGTAGACTACCACGACGTTTACAGCTGGTTTACTATGCTGCTGGAAAATTACGGTATACGACCTCTGAAAATCGGCTACGACAGATACAGCGCCCAGTACCTTATTACCGATATGGCAAATTATGGTTTTCACATGGACGACGTTTACCAAGGCGAAAACCTTACACCAGTTATACGGGAGTTTGAGGGCATCATAAAAGACGGCGATTTTAAGATTGCCGACAACAATTTACTAAAGACACATTTCTTAAATGTTGCGCTTAAGCACAACATGGAAACAAGAAAATTCAGATCTATAAAAATCGAGCAGCGGGCGCATATCGACGGCTTTGTATCTGTCATAGATGCAATGACCGTGCGGCAGAAATACTGGGAAGAGTGCGGCGAGCTGCTTAAAAATGCCGCATAGAAAGGAGTGTAAACGGCATGAAATTTTTAGACTATCTTTTTCATGGCAAAGAATTAAAAGCCATAGGTAATTATTTCAAAATGCTGAACGGATACAGCCCGACGTTTACCAGCTTTAGCGGCGGCGTGTATGAAATGGATTTAACCAGAACGGCTATAAATAATTTTGCCACACATTGCAGCAAGCTAAAGCCGGAGATAGAGGGCAGCGCCCTTAAGTCGCTGGAAAAGACATTGCAGCATAAACCCAACTACTTCATGGATACAACAAAATTTATAAAGCGTCTGGCAACGTATGTAGCGGTGGAACACACCGCTTTTATTATACCTATCGAGGATGAATACGGGCGCTTGTGTGGCTGGTATCCGTTGCGGGCTGAACGCTGCGAGGTGGTAGAGAGTGAGGGGCAGTTATATTTACGGTATCTGTTTGCAAATGGCAGCTATGGAGCTATTGAGTTTGAGCGTGTAGGCATTATGACAGACTTTGAATATAAAGACGACCTTTTCGGAGAGGACAACAGCACGCTTGCACCAACTATGCAGCTGATACATACGCAGAATGAGGGAATTATAAACGCTGTAAAAAATTCTGCAAATATCCGTTTTCTGGCAAAGGTGGCAAATATGCTGAAACCAGAGGATATAAAGAAAGAGCGGAAACGCTTTACAGAGGATAACTTAAGCGCCGACAACGATAGCGGCATGATTATTTATGATAACAAGTTTAGTGAGCTGAAACAGGTAGAAAGCAAACCATATACACCAAACGCATTGCAGATGCAGCACATACAGGAAAATGTATGTACGCATTTTGGTACAAATATGGATATTCTGCAAAATAAATTTGATGAAAATACGTGGAACGCTTACTACGAGGGGAAAATAGAACCGTTTGCAATACAGCTATCGCTTGTTATGACAAATATGAGCTTTACAGAGAGAGAAAGAGCCTGCGGCAATGCTATTTTCTTTTCTGCAAACCGCCTACAATACGCCAGCAACGCCACAAAGTTAAGCGTAAGTACACAGCTTTTCGACCGTGCGCTACTGAACAGAAACGGCGTAATGGATATATGGAACATGGCACACGTTGAGGACGGGGAAAAGTATTATATCCGAAAGGAATATACAGAGGTAAGCGAGCTGCACAAAGGAAGTGAGCAGCCAGTTATCATACAGCAAGTACCGCAGCAGACAGAACCAGCAGCAGGAGAAGAGCCGCAGAACGGACAGGAAGAGAAAGAGGGTGTAAATAATGCCAGTTAAGAAAGAGCGGGAATATAGAACGCTGGTAGCGCCTCTGGCTGCGCAGAGTTCCGGCGAAAAGCGTTTACAGTCGGAGTGCTACGTAGAGGGCTACGCTACTACATTTAATGCGCCATACCTTTTATATGAGTTTGAGGACGGCACAAAGATTTACGAAAGAATAGACGCACACGCATTAGACAGCGCAGACATGAGCGACGTTATCATGCAGTACGACCATGAAGGCAGAGTATTTGCCAGACAGTCAAATAATACGCTGATTTTAGAGCCGGACGTAAAGGGGCTTTTTGTGGCAGCAGACTTAAGCCGGACAGACTTAGCCCGTGGGCTGTATCAGGACATAAGCGCAGGAATGATTACTAAAATGTCATGGGCGTTTACAGTGGCAGAGGAAAGTTACGACAGAGAAACACATACAAGAACAATTTTGAAAATCAAAAAGGTTTATGATGTATCAGCCGTGAGCATTCCGGCAAATAACGATACTGAAATAAGCGCCCGTGCTTTTGCGAGTAGGAGTTACGAGCGAGAGCGGCAGGAGTTGCTTAAGAGGCGGGCAGCAATACTAAAGATTAAGGCGAGCTTATAAAAACCAAAAACAAAAAAGGAGAACACAGATTATGAGATTAAAGGAAATTGAGGCAAGATTAGCCGAAATCAAAGAAGAGCTTAACACCAGAGCGGCAGAGCTTACAGACGAGGAAATTACAAAACTGGAAACAGAGGTAACAGACTTGCAGGAAGAGCGCACCGCTTTACTGGCAGCGGCAGAGAAACGCAAAAAGCTGCTTGAAAGAATTGCAGCAGGAGAGCCGACAGGTGGAGCGGGAGCAGATACCACGTTGCTTAGAAATTTCAAGGGAGCAGGCGGCGCAGGAGCAGGAGAACCAGAGGACAAATACGACACTATGGCATACAGAAAAGCGTTTATGAATTATGTATGCAGAGGCGTTGCTATTCCGGCAGAGTACAGAGCAGCTGAAACCACCACCACAGCAGACAGTGGCGCTGTAATTCCGACAACTATTATGAATGAAATCATTCAGAAACTGGAAAGCTACGGCAGCATTTATGCAAAGGTGCGCAAGATTAACGTACAGGGCGGCGTTTCCATTCCGATTGCAGACTTAAAGCCTACTGCGCACTGGATTACAGAGGAAAAGAGCAGCGACGACCAGAAAGCATCTGCTAAAAATTCCGTAACATTCAATTATTACGGTTTGGAGTGCAAAATTTCCCAGAGCATTTTAGCGAATGTAGTAACGCTGAAAATGTTTACTGATTTGTTTGTACCTATGGCAACAGAGGCAATGGTAAAGGCTATTGAAATTGCTATTTTCAACGGTACAGGCGAGGGGCAGCCGCTGGGCGTTCTGAAAGACAGCAGGGTAACAGCTGTAATTACTCTGACACCGGAAGAGTACGCAAGCTGGAACGGCTGGCACAAGGTAAAAGGAAAAATGAAAAAGGCGTACAGAAACGGCAGTTTTGTTATGAACCAGTCCACTTTTGATACTGGCATTGACGGTATGGAAGATGAGAATGGGCAGCCTATCGGACGCACAAACTACGGCGTAAACGGAGAGGAAACATACCGTTTCATGGGTAAGAACGTAGAAACAGTAGAGGACGACGTTTTACCGAGCTGGGACGACGCAAACGAGGGCGACGTAATCGCAGTATTTATGAATTTCTCCGATTACGTTATCAATACCAACATGGAAATGCAGGTAGTGAAGTGGACAGACCACGACAACAACAAGATTAAGAATAAGTGCTTAATGGTTGTGGACGGCAAAGTAGCTGACGCTGCGGGCATTATCTTAGTTAAAAAGGGCGTAACAGCAGTGTAAGAAAGCGAGGCAGGCAATGAAAGGACATTTAGACGTAAAGCAGTTGGAAAGCTATAATAAAGCAGATTTGCAGGAACTGGCAAAGCAGCTGGGCGTAGATGCAGAGGGAACAAAGAAAGAAATTGCTGCACGCTGCGCAGCCGTCGAGGTAGACATACCAGACGACAGCGAGCTTACGGAAGAGGATAAAAAAGTAGCAGCCGAGGCAGCGGCAGAGGCAGCAGCCAAAGCCGAAGAGGAAAAGGCAGCGGCAGAGGCGGCAGCCAAAGCCGAAGAGGAAAAGGCAGCGGCAGAGGCGGCAGCCAAAGCCGAAGAGGAAAAGGCAGCGGCAGAGGCGGCAGCCAAAGCCGAAGAGGAAAAGGCAGCGGCAGAGGCGGCAGCCAAAGCCGAAGAGGAAAAGGCAGCGGCAGAGGCGGCAGCCAAAGCCGAAGAGGAAAAGGCAGCGGCAGAGGCAGTAGCCAAAGCCGAGGAAGAAAAGAAAGCAGCAGGGCTGGTAAAAGTGAAAGCAAAGCGCCGTTTTCTTGACAAGGAATTAAACCAGATTAAGGATACGGGGGATATTTACACAGTAAGCAGAGAGCGTGCAGCAGTTCTGGAAGAGGCAGGCGTAGCAGTAGTAATGACAGAGTAAGAAAGAGGGTGCAGGCTATGGCAGCAGATACCACAACATTAACCGAGAAGATGCGGGCGGCGCTGCGTATAAGCAGCACCAGTGAGAAAATCACAGAGGAAATAAACGACTGTATAGCCGCCTGCAAAATGGATTTGCAGGACGTAGGCGTAAAGAAACTGGATGAAACAGACGCACTGATTATTAGGGCAATTACCTTATACTGCAAGGCAGAGTTTGGCTATTCTGATAAATCAGAGCAGTTTTGGAAGTCTTACGAGTGCTTGAAAACTCATTTAAGCCTATCCAGTGAATACACAGGCGGCGAAACGCCGGACAGTACAGACGACGAGGTAAACGAGGAAGATATCAAGAACTTATTCGGATAGGAGAAACAGACAGAATGGCGATTAAAAGAGTAACTTATAATACGCTGTCTTATCTGGTAGCGGAAATTAAAGACCGCTACGCAGAGAAAAGCGCCATAGGAGCGCTGGGGGGGCTTGATAAGGTAGCGGTAGAAAATCTGGAAGACGATTTGAAAAAACTTATAAACGGCAAGGCAAATGCAGCCACCACGCTTGCGGGTTACGGCATCACAGACGGAATGACAGCAACGGAGATAGCAAGCGCTATTTCCACGGCGATTGCTGGAACAGACCACTTAAGCCGTGTAATGGTAGACAGTACGGCAGATATTAACGTAGCGGCAGACGGTGCAGAAAAGAAAATCTACATGGTAAAGAATACCGACGGAGAGGCAGGAAACCTTTACAGTGAGTACATGGTAATTGACGGAAAGCTGGAAAAGGTAGGCGACTGGAAAGTAGACTTAAGCAGCTATGCCAAGACCACAGAAGTAACGGCAGCCATTGCAAATGCGCTGACAGCATACGCCAAGACCGCAGACGTTACTAAGGCAATCAATGCAGCAGTAGCGGGGCTTATCCAGCTGGACGACTTAAGCGTAGCGTCTACGGGGGCAGGCAATGTAGTAACGGGGCTTGCGTATGACAACAAGACAGGAAAATTTACAGTAACCAAAGGACTTACTGCACTTACAGAGGCAGACTTTACAGAGATTACGCAGCAGGAAGTAAAAGCCATGTTTGCGTAAGTGAGGTACTGGTATGAGGTGGTTTAGCCTTGCCAGCTTAAAGGCGCTGGTATCAGAGATAACAGCCAGAGAAAACAGCAATATGCAGGCTGTAAATGATACGTTTTCAGAAGTCTACGACAATATGGAAACGCTGGACGGGCGCATAGATGCTTTAGAGCATAAAACCGACGCTGCATATCTGGGTAACTGTTATTGCGGTAGCGTCTATTTGGGCTATGTGTCCGAAACGGACACCTAAAGGAGTGGTAAAAAATGGACTGGATAGACGAGATAACGCTAATAAGCGAGGTAAGCGGAGAAAACAGGGTAAATAAAAACGGCTTTTCAGTAAAGCCGGAAGAAAGCGCCCGCACTGTATTCTGTAATAAAAAATCAGTAGGGTACAGTGAATATTTTAAAAGCCAGCAGACAGGAAAGCTGGTAGAGGCAAAGTACGAGGTACATAAGGCAGATTATGGCGGCGAGGACGTAGTAGAAGTAAACGGGCGGCGCTATTTTGTGCTTAAGACCTACGACACAGGGACAGACACCATAGAGCTTACGCTTACAGATTTACGCCACAGAAACGAGGTGTAAGCATGGGAGAATTTAATACAGTTGGGCTGGAAGATATTATAGACGCTTTCGGCAGGAGAGAAACCGCCACGGTTGAGGCAGTACCGAAAATGCTTAAGGCTGGCGCAGATGTGCTGATAGAGGCACAGAAAGCAGAGGCACAGGCAATGGGACTGAACGAAACGGGCGGTTTTATCAATTCCATAAAAGCCACGGACGTAAAGGGCGACGATACGGAGAAATACGTAGAGATATACCCGCAGGGACGGGCAGGGCATGGAAACGACAGGAAAGGAGATAAAAGCAAGGTGCGCTATGCAACAATCGGCTTTGTGGCAGAGTACGGCACAAGTAGCCACGCTGCACGCCCTTATATGACAGTGGCAAACGAAAAGGCGCACGAAAAGGTAGTAGAGGCACAGCGCAGTATATGGGAGAGTGAAACAGGCGAATGAGTATACAGGAGATTTTAGAAAGCGCAGGGTTGCCAGCCCAGAGAGGCGTTTACACTGGACGGGATAAGCCAGACGCATATTATACGTTTCTGCGGCTGCTGGGTACGCCTGCGGTAAATGCAGACGACGAAGAGAAAGAGCGCAGGGAAATGTATAGAGTTACGCTTTTCCATAAGGGCGATTTTGAGGCGCAGCTTGATAAGACAAAAGAGGTATTGAAAGCAGCAGGCGTTTATATCAACAGCATAGACGCAGAAAGCTACGAAACAGAAACGGGGTACTGGTTAGTACCTATCACAGTCGAGATTTTGAAAGAGGAGTGATTAAACAATGACACTGGGACTGAAAGATTTATATTACGCCGTATGCACAGAGGCAGACGGAGCAGAGAGCTACGGGACACCTAAGAAAATGGCAGAGGCAATGAGCGCCGATTTGTCCGTAAAGACAGCAGACGGCAGTTTGTATGCAGACGATACATTAAGCGAGAGCGTTACGGAGTTTGCAAGCGGAACACTTAAGCTGGGAATTAAAGATCTTACGCCGGAAGTGCTGGCAGAGCTGCTGGGGCAGGCAGTAGATAAGAATAGCGTAGTATGGGCGGGAAAAGAGGACGAGCCGCCGTACGTTGCTGTAGGGTTCAGAGCTAAGAAAACGGGCGGTAAATACCGTTACGTATGGCTGCTTAAAGCAAAATTTAAAGTGCCGTCTGAAAAGTACGAAACAAAGGGCGAGAGCATCAAGTTTAACACGCCGGATATTGAGGCATCTTTTACAACGAGAAAGAAAGATAATTTGTGGAAAGCTGATTTTGTGGGAACAGAGGAAAGCGCAGCGGCTAAGACGTGGTTTACAGCAGTGCCGGAAAAGGCAGCAGCAATGGAAAGTGTATAAAACAGGAAAGGAGAGAGGCGTAGCATGGGCTGCGCCTTAATTTTATATCATGGGAGCATTAAAGAGCGGGGCTTTTCCCGTAGAGCTGAACGGCAAAGAATATGGTTTACTTTTTTCACTGAACGCATTAGACGAAGTACAGGAAAAGTTTGGGAGCTACGACAAATTAAGTGAGGTATTCAATAAAGATAACCCAAACCTTTTTAAAGATACAAGGTGGTTACTTACGCTGCTTATTAACGAGGCACTTTTAGCAGAGGACGAAAACGCACAGCTACTGGAAGAGAAGAGGGTAGGCAGACTGATACACGCAGGAAATTTGCAGGAAGTACAGAACGCTATTTTTAAATCGTTCTACAGAGGAACAGCGGGAGACAACAGAGACGCAGAGAACGAAAACGACGGAGAAGAAACAACAGAAGAGGGAAACAGGGAAGCCGTGCAGGAAAATTAGATACTGCACGGCTTTTGTATATTGCAGTAGTGCTTTTGAGATACAGGGAACGTGAGGCGTGGAGAAAAACACCATACCAGATAACGACACTGTTTAAATATCACAAGGAATATAACCCGCACATTTTCCGACAGGAACAGGCGGGAACACCAGCAGCTACAGAAAACATGGACGATATAGACATAGCGTTAGGAGGCTTTTAATTATGGCAGATAAGACGCAGAACGTCAAAACAAGGTTAAGTTTTGACGGAGAGGCAGAGTATAAAGCAGCCTGCAAGGAAATTAACAGCACCCTTAAAGTACTTAATTCTGAAATGAAACTTGTAACGGCTGAATATAAGGACAATGCAAGCAGCGTAGATGCGCTGAAAGCAAAGCAGACGGTACTACAGAAAACATACGACGAGCAGGCAAAAAAGGTAAAAGAAACCGAGGCGGCTTTAGAAAAATGTCGAAAGGCAACAGGAGACAATAGCGAAGAAAGTAAAAAACTTGAAACCCAGTTAAATTACCAGAAAGCAGCGCTTGTAAAGACAGAGCAGGAATTAGGCAAAACGACTGACGAAATGGAAAAAGCAGAAAAAGCCGCTGACGAAATGGGAAAGGAAATAAAAGACAGCGGGGAACAGGCAGACGACGCAAAGGGAAAATTTTCTGGATTTACAAGCGTGCTAAGCGGAATGGGTACAGCGCTTAAAGCAGCAGCAGCGGCGACGGCGGCAGCAGTTGCGGGAGCGGCAACAGCCATAGGAGCGCTTACCACAAAAGCGATAGAGGGATACGCAGCACAGGAACAGCTTGTAGGCGGTGTAGAAACTCTTTTCAAAACGTCGTCTGATACGGTTGTTGGTTATGCAAACGACGCATATAAAACAGCCGGAATGTCTGCAAATGAGTACATGGAAACAGTTACCAGCTTTTCAGCGTCACTGCTTGCCAGTATGAATAATGATACGGCAGCGGCGGCAGAAAAGGCAAACGTGGCAATTACGGATATGTCAGACAATGCAAATAAAATGGGTACTGATATATCGCTTATACAGAACGCCTATAACGGTTTTGCAAAGCAGAATTATACCATGCTGGATAACTTAAAACTGGGATATGGCGGTACAAAAGAGGAAATGCAGCGACTGCTTGATGATGCAAGCAAGCTATCCGGCATTAAGTATGATATTTCATCATATTCAGACGTTGTAGACGCTATTCACGTCGTACAGACGGAAATGGGCATAACAGGGACAACGGCAAAAGAGGCAAGTACAACAATAGAGGGTTCGGTTAGTTCTATGAGTTCAGCGTGGGACAACTGGGTAGCTGGAATGGCAGACAGCGAGGCGAATTTCTCACAGCTTACAAGCAATCTGGTAGACAGTATTGTAACAGTGGTAGGGAATATAGCACCGAGGGTAATAGAAACAGTGCCGAGGCTGGTAAGCGGACTGGGAGAAATCGTAGAGCAGCTTGCAACGTATATACCACAGGTTATACAGGAGTTATTACCGCCTTTAATGAGCGGCGTACAGGACTTGCTTAATACGCTGGTTGGAATGCTGCCGGAAATGATAAGCATAATCGGGCAGATTATACCGACAATCATAGATACGCTGCTTACTATATTACCGCAGCTTTTAGAGGCAGGCGTACAGATTATTACGGAATTGGCGCAAGGTATCGCACAAGCGTTACCTACATTGCTGCCAACAATCGTAACGGTGGTTACGAACATTGTAACCATGCTGATAGAAAATATACCGTTGCTGATTACAGCAGCATTACAGCTGCTTACGGGGCTGGCACAGGGGCTGGTAGCAGCGCTGCCCGTTCTGATTGAGGCACTGCCGGAAATCATAACGGCTATCATAAATGCACTGGTTGAGGGCATACCGCTTATTATCGAAAGTGCGGGCGATATTATAGTTGCATTGATCGACGGAATCATAGATGCAATACCGCTTTTAATCGCAGCCATACCGCAGATTATAGCAGCCATTGTAACAGGGCTGATTACGGGGCTACCTAAGATTTTGACGGCGGCAGGCAAGCTGGTAACGACAATCATAAATAAAATAAAAGAGCTACCTACTCTGATACCGCAGGCAATCGCTGCGGGCGTTGAGAAAATAGCAGAGTGGGGCACAAATATGCAGGAAAAAGGCGGCACAGTTATAACAGATTTTGTAACGAAAGTTATAGATATCGTTAAGGAACTGCCGCAGAAAATCTGGAACAGTATAGTAAGCGCAGTAACCAGAGTGGCTACGTGGGGCGCAAATATGCAGACCAAAGCCAAAGAAGTAATGAACACAATGCTTACGAACATTGTAACGATTGTGAAAGAAACGCCTACTAAAATCTGGAACAGCATAGTAGGGGCAGTAACCAGAGTGGCTACGTGGGGCAACAATATGCTTACGAAAGCCAAAGAGGTAATGAATGCCATGGTAACAGGCGTTATTACGATCGTTAAGGAACTGCCGCAGAAAATCTGGAACAGCATAGTAGGGGCAGTAACCAGAGTGGCTACGTGGGGCAACAATATGCTTACGAAAGCCAAAGAGGTAATGAATGCCATGGTAACAGGCGTTATTACGATCGTTAAGGAACTGCCGCAGAAAATCTGGAACAGCATAGTAGGGGCAGTAACCAGAGTGGCTACGTGGGGCAACAATATGCTTACGAAAGCCAAAGAGGTAATGAATGCCATGGTAACGGGCATTGTTACGATTGTTAAGGAAATACCGCAAAAGATTTATAACAGCATTTCTGGTGCAATTACCAAAGTGGCTACATGGGGTACAGAAGTAAAGAACAAAGCCGTAGAGGGCATGAAAAATGTAATTACTGGAATAACAGACGTATTTAAGAATATTGGCAGTACGTTTGCTGGGTTCGGTAAAAACATGGTAGAGGGCATCTGGAACGGCATAAACGGAGCTACGCAGTGGATAAAGGACAAAATAAGCGGCTGGGTAGGCAATGTTACCGACTTCCTTAAGGATTTATTTGGAATTGCCAGCCCGTCTAAGCTGATGCGTGACGAAATCGGCGTATATCTGGCGCAGGGTATCGGCGTTGGCTTTTCTAATGAAATCGGCGGCGTTAAGAAAATGATTGAGGACAGCGTACCGCAGGAGTTTGACGTAGACGCAAAGGTAAATGTAGGCAATGAATTTAAGTATGATAACGACGACAAAAAGCCAAAGCCGAGAGGTGGCGGCAGTGCAGCAGGCGGCGTAGTTGTCAATCAGTATATTTATGCGAATACCACGGACTATGCAAAACAGCAGAAAGAGGCAGCCCGACAGTTCAGAATGATAGCAAGGACGGTGTAACACATGGAAAATGAAAAACTGACTTACATAAATTCAAGGGGCGAGCGGTTAGAGCTGGGAGTAGACAGCGTATATCATTGCAATATAAGTAAAGACGTAGAGGGCATTTCCGGCGTTACGAGCGTCATTTACAGCACAAACAGCATGGGACAGCACGGCGACACCTACGTAGGGCAGCGTATCGAGGCGAGGGACATAGACGTAGTGGGACATATCAACACACGGGACAAGGCGCAGGCATTGGAACTGCGCCGCCGTATGCTTAAGATATTTAACCCAGAGCTTAGCGCTACGCTGGTGTATGAGTACGGCGGCTTTAAGCGTGTGATTGATTGCAGGGCGTATGGAGAGCCTAAGATACTAAAGAAAGAGGTACTTTATGAGTTTGATTTACAAATAGAGTGCCTTAACCCGTTCTGGCGGGAAGAGGAAGAAACAAAAGAGGATATAGCAAGCTGGGTGGCTGCGTGGCATTTCCCTTGCGTTATCGAAAAGGACAGCACAAAGAGCATGATATACGGATACCGAGCGGAAAGCGTAATAGTGGACTGCTACAACGAGGGCGACGTATCAACAGGAATGAGGATAAGGTTTACAGCACTGGGGACAGTTTCAAACCCGATACTGCTTAATGTGGATACCGAGGAATTTATACAGATTAACGCCACTATGAAAACGGGCGACGTGATAGAGATTAACACGAAGTACGGCAGCAAGGGCGCTAAGCTGATAAGGGACGGCGTAGAAACCGACTATTTCCGCTACATTGATGTAGACAGTACATTTATGCAGCTTGCCATAGGCGACAATATGTTTAGGTATGATGCAGCCAGCGGCGTAAATTCTCTGGAAGTATCCATATTCTATAGCAAGGAATTTTTAGGAGTGTGACGGTATGGAACTTAGAGTATTCGACAAGACAGCACAGCCGCTGGGAGCTATAGACGAGCTGGCAAGCCTGCTATGGCATACAAAGTATTTTGACGTAGGAACTTTTAGCCTGCTTGCGCCGATTACGGACAATAACAGCCGTTTGCTGGTAGAGGGTAACTTAATAACCAAGCACGACGGAAAAAAGGAAGTAAAGACCGCTGACGGCGGCGTATGGCGCAGGGCAGCGCAGATAACCTACGTACACATTACCAAAGACGAGAACGGCTTAGAGCAGTTAGAGGCACAAGGCTATATGCTTAGCTGGTGGCTTAATAAGCGCTGCATTTATCCGCAGATTGTGGCGACAGGTACAAACCAGTATCTTATAAACCTTATGGTAAAGAACAACTGCGGCAGCGCAGCAGGAACAAAGCGGCGTTTTCCATTGCTTACATTTCTGGCGCAGGAAACCATAGACGGCGTGGCGGTTGAATATGCAAACGAGGCATACGCACAACTGGGGCAGGAAGTAAAGGCAAGGGCGCAGGCTGGAAAGCTGGGCTATGACATTCTGCTTAACGAAAGAGAGAGACTGTTTGGCTTTTATCTGTATAAGGGCAATGACCTTACAGCCACAAATACCGAGGGTAACACACCCTGCATATTTTCAAGAGATTTTGATAATGTCAACGAGCAGGAATATACAGCCAGTATAGAGAACTGCGGCAACTTTATTTATGTGCAGGGAGCAGCTGACGACGACGGCAGCCAGCCAGTAACCACAGTGGACGGCGAGGGCGCAACGGGGCTGGATTTGGTAGAGGTATTCTGCGACGCTACGGACATTGCCAGAAAGTACCAGCAAGGGGAAACAGAGGTAACAATACCGCTGAATACCTATATTGCAATGCTGAAAACGAGAGGCAGCGCAGAGCTGGAAAACTACGGCAAGAACATAAATTTTGTAAGTACCATAAATACAAATTCAAACTTGAAATTTAAGGCTGATTTTGATTTAGGCGACCGTATTACTTGCAAAGAAACCAAGTGGGGCATACAGATAGATGCACGTATTACAGAAGTAACAGAAACATACCAGAAAGGCGAGGAAACCATAGAGGCGACTTTTGGCGACAGCCTGCCGACGCTGGTAGACCAGATTAGGAAAGTGAGGTAGCAGAAATGGCAAACAGCTTACCGTTTAATGCCGTGGCAGTAGACGGAGAGTACGACAGGGTATATAAAGCCGAGGATTGGGCGTGGTACTTTGCTACTTTCATTGCAAACGGCATTTTTCCAAAGCCGAGCGACGGGCTACAGGTGGTAGCTTACAGCGGCATGGAAATAAGAGTAAATGCAGGCTATGCCTTTATAAACGGCTACGCCTTTAGAAATCCTGCAACGCTTAGCGTAACACTGGATACGGCAGAGGGAGCGCTTAACAGGGTGGACAGGGTAGTAGTTCGCTGGGATTTGCCGCAAAGAGATATGTATATTGCGGTGCTGAAAGGCACACCGTCTGCAAAGCCGACAGCAACGGCAGTAACCCGCACTACGGAAATATGGGAGCTTGCACTTGCAGATATTTACGTAGGCAAGGGCGTAACAAGGATACAGACGCAGAATATCACAGACCAGCGGTTTAATAGCGCAGTCTGTGGCATTGTGACGGGAACGGTGGAAGAGATAGACGCAAGCGTGCTTACAAAGCAGTTTACGGACTTTTTCAACACCTACAGCGCAGCCGTGCTGGACGAGTTCAGCGCATATAAGCAGAGTATGGAAAAGTACCTTACAGAGATTGCGGGCGTATATGACAGCTACGTAAGCAAGACAGAGGGTTTATTTGCGCAGTATGAGAGCCAGTTTAACGAAAGATACAGCAGTTTTGAAAGTACACTTGATAACTGGGACAATGAGCTTTTAAGCGCCTATACAGACTTTATGGCAAAAATTAAGCTATTCCAGTCGGACGCTGAAAACGAATTTAACACATGGTTTGAGAGCATCAAGGACAAGCTGGGCGGGGACATAGCAGGCAGCCTGCAACTGCAAATTGAAGAGCTGGCAGCAGCCATGCAGGAAGTGAAAGAGCAGGCAGAGGCAGGCACGAAAGAAACCAAAGAGGCAATAGCAGCGCTGGACGAGCGGCTTAAGAGGGTAGAAAGCGGCTGGGGCATTGACTATAAGCATGACGCTGTACTGGGATTGTGCTACATGGGTGCAGCATATATGAGCCAGCATTACGAAAGAACAGAAGAAACGGCAGTATTAGGGGCTACCTACGTGGGTAATTCCTATCTTGCAAATACATTTTAGAAAGGCGGCAGACTATGAAAGGGTTTCCAAAGGTATTAAAGACAAAAGAGGACTATTACAACTGCCTTGCTATGGTAGCAAGCGGAGAACTGGCAGCAGCAGACTTGCTGGCAAAAATCGAGAGCGCAGAGAACCAGCGCTATATTGAGTGCGGCGTAGCAGCTGTAGAGGAAGAGAAAAAGGCGGTTACGGTATATTACTGCGACGAGGCAGCAGTAGGCATGAAGTTTGTAGCGGGCAGCGTATCCGGCACGGTGCAGGGAGTAACACATATCCAGACTGACGAGGCAGCGGCAGCAGGAGAGGCAGGAAACGACAGAACAGCCCTCACGCTTTCCAAAGCAGTAAAAGCGGGCTGCACGGTAATTGCGCTGGAACGCACAGACACCGTGGCAGGAATGACAACAGACGACATTGCAGCACTGAAAGGAGTATTAAAGCAGTATGAGTAGATTATTAGTGGACGACGTTACAAAGACAGACGCAAGGGCGCTTTTGAATGTAAATAAAATGGCTACAATCAGCGATATTGTAGCACCGAGCAACGAGTACATTTACGCCAGCGGAGCAAATGAGCTGACCGTAGTAGAGGGCTGCGTAATTGCCGTGGGTGGCGCTGGAATTTTCAAGACAGCAAATACCATTCTTACGGCTGCTAATCTGGACGCAGGCAGCGCTTTTGCGGTAGGTAAGGACTATTACGTATATATCTGCGACAGCAGAATTGACAGCGCAGACGAGAAATACGTAATTTCCCTTAACTCTACATACCCGACAGGCTGGAACGCTACAAACAGCCGTAAAATCGGCGGCTTTCATTATGGACGCTGCCGCAAGGTGGACAGCAATTTACAGCCGCTTAATGGCAGCAGTGTTATTTTTGGCACTGGCTGGGAAAGTGCAGTAAGCAACGGCATTGTACCACGTTCTGTATGGACACTGGGACACCGCCCGAAATGCAGCCCAGAGGGTATGGTATATTTAGGCGGCGGCACATGGGTAGATATTTACCTTAATTCTGACGACGGAGCAAAGGGCTTAAAATCAGAGTACGGCTGCGCACCTATGACGGGTACAGAAAGCATGAACTGGTACAACTTTGTAGAACGTCTGGCAAAGAGCGGTAAGCGCCTGCCGAACTATGCGGAGTTTTGCGCTTATGCTTTTGGCAGCCCTGCCGGACTGGATAACGCAAATACAAACGCATGGAGCGCCACCAGCAATACAGGCAGAGGCGTAACGGGCAGCGTAGTAAATGCCGTTTCTTCCGTGGGCGTTGTAGATACCGTGGGGCGTGTATGGGAATGGCTGGACGAGCTTATTACAAGAGCGGAACACGCAACAAATGCAGACTACCACGCAAGCGTAGCGTGGGGATGGGACAAGAAAAGCCCATTGAATACAGGCGAGAAGTCTTACGACGTTGGTAACATTTACCAGTATTACGCATATTCTCTGGCGGCGCTGATAGCGGGCGGCTACTGGTACGATGGGGCGAATTGCGGCGCTCGTGCCGTGGTTTGCGACGTTTACCCGTGGAGTGTCTCTGCGAACGTTGGCGCTCGTGGGGCGTGTGACTCTCTGTAGACGGCGGGCGAAAGCCCAGCCGGATAAACGGGGGTAAGGCATGGACATACAGACAAAAACAGATATTATACACCAGAAAATATACGATTTTCTGCTATATATCTATCCTTTACTTGCAAAGTATCCAAAGTTTGAAAAATTCAGTTTACAGACGGCGACCAGAAACGCAATTCTTGAAATGCTGCAAGAGGTTATAAAGTGGGATAAGACGGCGACGAAAAGCCACTTATACACGGTAGATACGGCATTGCAGGAAAGTAAAGAATTGCTGCGGCTGGCGCATGATTTGGAATATAGCGCCATGAACGCACGGCACTACGGCGAGAGCTGCCGCAAGCTGAAAGAAATAGGCGTTATGCTGGGCGAAATGATAGAAGAGGTAAAGACCAGAAAATAGCAGGATATGGGGCAGCTGCTTACTTACAGCCTCTGGCGGCGCTGATAGCGGGCGGCAACTGGAACAATGGGGCGAATTGCGGCGCTCGTGCCGTGAATTGCAACAATTACCCGTGGAATGTCAATACGAACATTGGCGCTCGTGGGGCGTGTGACTTAGTGAGAACATTACAGGCACAGAGTTCTACGGAATACTGGCAAGGACTTAGAAAGGGATAAGACCGAGTGTTTAATATCCTATAGTCAGAGCGGCTGTCCCGCCGTGAGGCAAAGAGAAAAAATACGGCTGCTGGTTAGTAGCTACGGCGAAAGGCAGGAGCTTAATACTTGAAGAGAGTAGGATACATTACCGATAAGGACGGGCGGCACATTACGCTTTTAGAGGCTATGGGCGACTACGGAAACGTACAGAAAGCATATAACAAAGCCAGAAAGTGTAAGCGCCACAGAAAAGACGTACTGATTTTTACGAAAGATAAAGAGGAAAATTTAGACAAGGTGCGGGAAGATATTCTAAACCTTGCCTATGAGCCGAGCGAATACCATTACTTTAAGGTGTACGAACCGAAAGAGCGGCAGATAATGGCACTGCCGTTCTATGACAGGGTGGTACAGCACGCCATAAACAACGTGTTAGAGCCTATATTTGATAAGCGGTTTATATCGCAGTCTTACGCCTGCCGGAAAGGTAAAGGTATGCACGCTGCATCTGATACGCTAAAAGAGTGACTGTATGAGTGGAACAAATACCACCCAGACCAGCCACTTTATGCTATCAAGGCAGATATACACCACTATTTCCAGAGCATAGACCATGCGGTATTAAAGACTGAAATACGTAAGGTTATAAAAGACGCTGGGGTACTGGCATTGCTGGACAGGATAATAGACCACAACGGCAATATGCCGGACGGCGTAGGGATACCAGTGGGAAACCTTACCAGTCAGTTATTTGCAAATATCTATCTGGACGCATTAGACCAGTTTATTAAGCATGAGCTGGGCGTAGAGGCGTACATACGCTATATGGACGACTTTGTAATATTAAGCCCAGACAAGGAACAGCTGCGCAGCTGGCTTGCACGGATAGAGCAATTCTTACGGGAAGAGCTTAAGTTAGAGTTTAACCCGAAAACTACCATACTGGCAGCAAAGAACGGTATAGACTTTGTAGGCTACAAACACAGGGCGACGCACAGGAAAGTACGAAAGGACAGCATAAAGCGTATAAAGCGTACTATCAAGAAGTGCGAGAGCGGGAAAATCACAAAAGAACAGTTACAAAAGAGTATACAGAGCTGGACGGGACACGCAGGACACGCCGACAGCTATAACCTACGAAAGAAAATAGAAACGCTGGCAGAGGCAGCCATAGAAAAGGCTGCTTAAGCGGCAAAATGCAGGAGCGAGTACATGAGTAGCAATTTATTAAGGGTGGTACAGGAACAACAGGAAACCATAGAAAAGCAAAGCAGGCTTATTGCTGATTTAATAGCCACTCTGGAAAGCTGGGAGCAGACAGCGGGCTACGACGGCGAAGAGCTGAAAGAGCGGGCAGAAAATTTGCAATTAAGAGAAAGGCAGGATTTATGAACATGACTATTACAGAATTTATTGAGGCGGCGGCACATAACAAAATTATCCAGCTGGTAGTATTGGCGATTGTGTGCGACACGGTTTTTGGCGTGCTGCGTGCAATCAAAGAAAAGAAATTTAACAGCTGCGCAGGAATTGACGGGGCTATCAGAAAAGTAGGTATGCTTATTTCTCTGGTATTCATGCTGGCAATCGACGTACTGATTAAGATTAACTTAATCGGATTTATACCGGAGCAGGCACGTACATATTTAGGGCTTGACACCGTGGGCGTGGCTGAATTTTTCGCATTGCTTTACATTGCCTATGAGGTAGTGAGTATTTTTAAGAATATGGCATTATGTGGGTTGCCCGTAAAAAAGGTATGGGAAAAGGTACGGGAGTTTTTAGCAAAGTATACGGACGAGCTGCCGGACACAGACGAACTGGACGGGGACAGCACCACAGGCAGCGTAGAGGAACACAGGACACAGGAAAGATAAGGATAATAAGGACATAGCAGCAAAGAGCGCTTGCGGGACACCGCAGGCGCTTATTTTGTATGCGGAAAGGCGGGAAACATGAAAATTAACAGAATGATAAGCGGGTACAATTTCAACAAGGGCAGCATTTCCAGAATTAAGTATATTGTTATCCATTACGTAGGCGCACTGGGCGGCGCAGAGGATAACTGCCGCTATTATGGCGGCGGCAATAGAAATGCGTCGGCGCATTACTTTGTAGGATTTAACGGCGAGGTATGGCAGTGCGTAGAGGACGCTAATATAGCGTGGCATTGCGGAGCGTCGAGCTATAAGCACGCAGAGTGCCGGAACGCTAATAGTATCGGTATTGAAATGTGCGTAAGGAAGAAAAACACAAAGAGCATGGGCGCAACAGATAAAGACTGGTATTTTGAGGACGCAACAGTAGAGGCAGCGGCAGAGCTTACCCGTTACCTTATGAATAAATACGGCGTGCCTGCATCTCATGTAATCAGACATTACGACGTAACGGGCAAGATTTGCCCTAACCCGTATGTATATAACACCAGCGCCCACACATGGGACGAGTTTAAGCGTAAAATCAGCGGACAGGCAGAAACACCGCAGGGCAGCAATGAAAAAATAATCTGGAATTTTCTTACAGGCAAGGGCTTAAATGCTTATGCCGTGGCTGGTATTATGGGTAATCTGTATGCTGAAAGCGGGCTTATGCCGAACAACTTACAGAACACCTATAACAATAAGCTGGGTAAGACGGACGCAGAATATACAGCGGCGGTGGATAATGGCAGTTATGGCAATTTTGTAAAGGACAGTGCAGGCTATGGGCTGGCGCAGTGGACGTATTGGAGCAGAAAGCAGGCGCTGCTTAATCATGCAAAACAGGCGGGCGTATCCATTGCAGACCTTAATATGCAGCTGGGCTTTTTATGGGAAGAATTACAGGGCTACACAGTAGTAATGGACGCACTGAAAAAGGCAGGCAGCGTGCGTGCTGCATCTGATGCCGTTCTTACTGGATATGAAAAGCCAGCAGACCAGAGCGAAACAGTAAAGAAAAAGCGTGCAGAGTACGGCGAGGGATACTATAAAAAGTATGCAGCCGGAAACGGCACAAAATATTACAGAGTGCGCAAGAGCTGGACGGACGCAGCAAGCCAGCTGGGGGCGTTTACGTCGCTGGAAAATGCAAAGAGCGCTTGCAAGGCAGGCTATACTGTATATGATGATAACGGCAAGGCAGTATATACCGCAGCGGGGCAGCAGGCAAGCGCAGGCGTTCCGTTTAGCGTACAGGTGGATATTTTAGACCTTAATATCAGAACGGGAGCAGGCACAAACTATGCAAAGACAGGAGAAACCACAGGAAAGGGAGTATTTACCATTATGGAAGTGAAAGCCGGACAGGGCGCAAGTGCTGGCTGGGGACGCTTGAAGAGTGGCGCAGGCTGGATTAGCTTAGATTATGCCACAAGATTAGCTTAAGTTTTCGAGGGTGGGCGGTTCGCTGTCTGCCCTCTATTTTTTTTACAATTTTATAGGATTTTCTACATAAAAGCGTTGACAATATACCAAAGTTGGTATATAATAAAATCATGGAAAGGAGATAAGAACAAATAAGAGGCAAAGCCACTGGAAAGGAGAAACGGCACAATGGGTAAGAAAAAGAAACAAAAGAAAAAGCCTATCGAATGGCGAGACCTGACAATCAACGCATTGATAGACTTAATCATAGGCATAATACTTATCATAATTGGTAAGTACATAGGTTAGGGCGAAAGCCCTAACCGACAGGCGGGCGATAAGCCCGCCGCCTATAAGAAATATAACACAAACCCACAGCCGAGTAAAGAGTATGCTTTTGAAATTAGGAGTATTTTTAGTAGCAGTAGGACTTGTAAAGCTGCTTATTGCTTTCATTTTGAGAGCAAAAGAAAAGAGAGGTAAGGCATGAATTTAGGCGAGAACATAAGAAAAGCACGGAAAGCGGCGGGCGTTTCACAGTCGGAACTTGCGGAACGCCTGCAAGTCCACCAGAAAGATATAAGCAGGTGGGAGAATGGGGCGCACGCACCGACAATAGAAATGTTTGCGAAAATATGCAGAGAGCTTAACGCCTCTGCTGATGAAATTTTAGAATTGAAGTAGATACGAAAGCGAGGGCTTACTATGACAAAGAAAAAGGTAATTTTATTGGTAGTGGCTGCATTATTTGCAGTAAGTGGCTTAACGGCGCTGCCGTCTGGAAATATAACAGGTGGGGTGGGCTGCATTGTGGTTGCGGCAGTATGTGCCTATTTTGGACTGAAAAAGAAAAGCGCAGGAAAAGAAAACGAAAACAGAACGCCTGCGCCTGCCGCTGCATCTGGTGGCAGAGTTTTAGATACAATCAGAACGAAAGTAGTAGGCGTGACGTTCAATAATGAGGACGGAGAAAACAGGCAGGATATTTTAAGCAGAATGTCCGGCAGTGAAGATATTACAGTAGAAAAGTATACATACAACGGAGAGCCTGCCGCATACGTAAAGTGGGGCGATAAGGTAATAGGCAATCTATCGGCAGAGCTGGCGGGGGACTTAGCGAGAAAGTACCCGAAAGCCCGCTACACCGCAGAAATACTGGAAATTTCTGGGGGGGGGGGGGTACAGACGTTCGGGTGCAATATAGAGCTTGACGTAATCGAGGACGCAACGCCCAGCGTAAGCCAGCATACGGGAGAAACTACAGTATATGTAGACCGTAGCAACAAAAAATACCATAGTAAGCCTAACTGTTCGGGAATGAAAAACCCAAAGAGCATACCGCTAAGCCAAGCAAAGAAGAAATACACCGCTTGTAAAAAGTGTTGTAAATAGGTAAAGGCATAAGCCGCAGACTTGTAAAAGAGTTTGCGGCTTTTCGTCGTATATGGGGAAAGAACAGGAACGAAAGAGAGGTAGCAGAAATGGCGAATAAGAAAGGCAGCCGACAGCTGACATGGACAGACCGTATAAGTATTGAGGCATTGAAAAAAGCAGGGCATAGCGTGATAGAGATAGCAGAACAGCTGGGCGTACACCGCAGCACTATATACAATGAGCTTAAGAGAGGGGAATATATGCACAGAAATAGCGACTATACAGAAACATTAAGTTATAGCCCAAACAAGGCACAAATGAAAGCAGAGGAAAATTTAAAGGCAAGGGGTACACAACTTAAAATAGGAAACGATATTGCATACGCTAATTATATAGAGGATAAAATAGTAAATGAAGATTACAGCCCAGCTGCGGTACTGGGAGAATTGAAAGCACAGGGGAAAGAGGGGGACTTTTCCGTAACAGTATGCGTAACGACCTTATACAGCTATATTGATAAGGGTATTTTCCTTAAGCTGTCTAATAAGAATTTGCCAGTAAAGAAGAATAAGAAGAGAAATTATAAGAAAGTACAGAGGCAACAGAAAAGGGCGGCAGCAGGAGAGAGTATAGACAAACGCCCGAAAGAGATAGATACACGGGAAGAGTTCGGAAACTGGGAAATGGACAGCGTTTTAGGTAAGCGGGGAAAGTCAAAAAATACCTTGCTGGTACTGACAGAGCGGAAAACCAGAAACGAGATTATATTTAAACTGCCAGACCATACAGACGAGGCAGTAGTAGCGGCACTGGATAGATTAGAAAGAAAATGGGGCGCTGATATGTTTAAGCGGGTATTTAAGACAATCACAGTAGACAACGGCAGCGAGTTTGCAGATGCAGAGGGCTTACAGCGTTCTATTATCAACGAGGGAGAAAAGCGGACAAAGGTATATTACTGCCACCCTTATAGTAGCTGGGAACGTGGCACGAATGAGGTAACAAATAAGATGATACGCCGGAAGATACCGAAAGGCACAAATTTTGACGACAGGACAGAGGAAGAGGTAGAGAGTATAGAGAACTGGATAAACGGATACCCACGCAAAATACATGGCTACCATTCAGCGGGGGAATTATTCAAGGAAGAGGTAAAGCAGCTTGCATAACAACGGATACAGGGAGCGTGAGAGGCTGGCAGCAGTGGCAGCCTTACTACTGCGCTGTCTAAAAGTGAAAATACACAATAAAACAGGCTGCGTATTGTGCAAAACGGCAAAACGATAAAAACATGAAAAAATGTCGAATTTAATGTTGACATTTTTAAACAAGAGGAAATTGCAACAATTTCATTGAAAATTCGTGAATTGTATGATAACATGAGGGTGTCTATTGAATAGGAACGAGTTGTATATACAATTAAGTCTGGAGGAGACGGATGAGCGTACAGTTATTAGATAAGACAAGAAAAATAAATAAATTATTGCATAATAATAATTCCAGCAAAGTGGTGTTTAATGATATTTGTGCTGTCCTCACAGAGATCCTGAACTCCAATGTCCTGGTAGTCAGTAAAAAAGGAAAGATCCTCGGAGTCAGCAAAAGTGCGCATGTAGATGCAATCAATGAACTGATTGTAGAGTCTGTGGGAGCGCATATCGATGAGATGCTCAATGAGCGTCTGCTCAATGTACTTTCTACCAAAGAGAATGTGAATTTGGAGACACTTGGTTTTTCATCGGAAAAAGTGCAGGGATATCAGGCAATTATCGTCCCCATTGATATTGCGGGAGAACGCCTTGGAACACTCTTTATTTATAAGCAGAATGAGTTGTATTCCATTGATGATATCATCTTAAGTGAGTATGGGACAGCAGTTGTCGGACTGGAGATGCTCCGGTCTGTGAATGAGGAGAGTGCAGAGGAGACGAGAAAGGAACATATCGTACAGTCAGCGATCAGCACACTTTCATTCTCTGAACTGGAGGCGATCATTCATATTTTTGAAGAGTTGGATGGAACAGAGGGAATTCTGGTGGCAAGCAAGATTGCAGACCGTGTAGGAATCACAAGATCCGTGATCGTCAATGCACTTCGAAAATTTGAGAGTGCCGGAGTGATCGAATCCCGTTCCTCCGGAATGAAGGGAACATACATTAAGGTGTTGAATGACTATGTCTTTACCGAATTGGAAAAGATCAAAAAAGAACGTTTGTAAAAATCGTACAGAAGATAAAAGGGTATCAGCAAGCTGATGCCCTTTCTCTGACTACAGGTAAGAAGAGCAGGAGGAAAAGAACATGTATGAAGGCAATGCAGTAGATCTTCAGATGGAGAAAGTGATCGCGGCAGATGCGATCCTGGATGATGAGACACATCACTGTCAGGTTTTTCGTTATGATATGGAAGAGGATTACATATACTTACAATTAAAGGAGGACGATCTGACAGCAATCTCGCTGGATGCAAAGTATCAGTGCTATATTTCCACAAGGACAGAGCTTTTGTTCTGCACGGGCGTGGTACAGGAGCGATATCAGTGTGAACACGGGAAAATTTTGGTCTTTCATATTGAGAATGGATTCTATACAATTTCGGATATGAAAGGACCTGTAAAAAGAAAATAAACTAAATATAAAATTTTTGAATCTCTGTTGACAAATAGAAAACAGAGTGCTATTTTATATTCATGAGGTTTAGCACTCGATATGAACGAGTGCTAATAACGTATAAAATAAGGAGGATTTACCATGAAATTAGTACCATTAGGCGATAAAATCGTATTAAAGCAATTAGAAGCAGAAGAGACAACAAAGTCAGGAATCGTTTTGCCTGGTCAGGCAAAAGAAAAACCACAGGAAGCAGAGGTAATTGCAGTCGGACCTGGTGGAATGGTAGACGGGAAAGAAGTGACAATGCAGGTAGCTGTAGGAGATAAAGTAATCTATTCCAAATATGCAGGAACAGATGTAGAGCTGGATGGAGAAGAGTACATTATCGTAAAACAGAATGATATCCTTGCAGTTGTAAAATAGAAGAAAGAGACAATTTTTTGGAAACAGTCAACAGACGAAGTATAACAGGAGTGTGAATGAAAATGGCAAAGGAAATTAAATATGGAGCAGAGGCAAGAGCCGCTCTGGAAAAAGGTGTAAACCAGCTTGCAGATACTGTAAGAGTAACTTTGGGACCAAAAGGAAGAAACGTTGTTCTGGATAAATCGTTCGGAACACCATTGATCACAAATGACGGTGTGACGATCGCAAAAGAAATCGAACTGGAAGATGGATTTGAAAATATGGGAGCACAGCTCATCCGTGAAGTTGCAGCGAAGACAAACGATGTGGCCGGAGACGGAACAACAACAGCGACTGTTCTGGCACAGGCAATGGTAAATGAAGGAATGAAGAACCTTGCAGCAGGAGCAAACCCGATCGTACTGCGTAAAGGTATGAAAAAAGCGACAGATGCAGCAGTGGAAGCAATTGCAAATATGAGCCGTCAGGTAACAGGAAAAGACCAGATCGCAAAAGTTGCAGCAGTATCTTCCGGTGATGAAGCGGTTGGAAATATGGTTGCAGATGCAATGGAGAAAGTTTCCAAAGATGGTGTTATCACGATCGAAGAATCCAAGACAATGCAGACAGAGCTGGATCTGGTAGAAGGTATGCAGTTTGACCGCGGATATATTTCTGCATATATGGCGACAGATATGGAGAAGATGGAAGCAGTTCTGGATGATCCGTACATCCTGATCACAGATAAGAAGATTTCCAATATTCAGGATCTCCTTCCATTGCTGGAGCAGATCGTACAGTCAGGAGCAAGACTTCTGATCATTGCAGAGGATATTGAAGGAGAAGCTCTTACAACTCTGATCGTAAACAAACTGCGCGGAACATTTAATGTTGTTGCAGTAAAAGCTCCTGGATACGGAGATAGAAGAAAAGAAATGCTCAATGATATTGCAATCCTGACAGGCGGACAGGTAATTTCCGATGAACTTGGAATGGACCTGAAAGAAGCAACAATGGACCTGCTCGGACGTGCAAAATCTGTAAAAGTTCAGAAAGAGAACACAGTCATTGTTGACGGATGCGGAGATAAGAAAGCAATCGAAGACAGAGTGGCTCAGATCAAAAAACAGATCGAGGAGACAACATCTGAATTTGACAGAGAAAAATTACAGGAAAGACTTGCAAAACTGGCAGGCGGTGTTGCAGTGATTCGTGTGGGAGCAGCGACAGAAACTGAGATGAAAGAAGCAAAACTGCGTATGGAAGATGCACTCAATGCGACAAGAGCAGCAGTAGAGGAAGGTATCATCGCAGGCGGTGGATCTGCATATATCCATGCTTCTAAAGAAGTTGCAAAACTTGCAGAGACTCTGGAAGGTGATGAGAAGACAGGTGCGAATATCATCCTGAAAGCTCTGGAGGCTCCATTGTTCCATATTGCAACAAATGCAGGTCTGGAAGGTGCAGTGATCATCAATAAAGTAAGAGAATCAGAACCTGGAGTCGGATTTGATGCTTACAAAGAAGAATATGTAGATATGGTAAGTGAAGGAATTCTGGATCCTGCCAAAGTGACAAGAAGCGCACTGCAGAATGCAAACAGTGTTGCATCTACTCTGCTGACAACAGAATCTGTTGTTTCTACGATTAAAGAAGAGACACCGGCAATGCCGGCAGCACCTGGTGGAATGGGAATGATGTAATGATAAGAGGTTTCCCGGATATCTGTTTTGATACAGATACCCGGGGCTCTTTTTTTATTTTCGGGATTTCGGCAGTAATAGACAAAAGAATTATAGAAAAACTGAGAAATTATGTAAAAATTATGAATGAGACATTATCTATAAGTATTGCTTAATAATGGGAGTTAAAATAAATCAGGATAAAAATAAATTGTAAGTGGGAATAGGCTTGACAAGTGGTGGGAATTTTTGTACCATAACAGATAATCTATGGACATACATATTAGAGAAAGAGAGGAAATAAATCATGGGAAAAATAATCGGAGAAGGTATTACATTTGACGATGTCCTGTTAGTACCGGCATATTCACAGGTCATTCCAAATCAGGTGGACTTATCCACATATCTGACAAAGACGATTAAACTGAACATTCCGATGATGAGTGCTGGTATGGATACAGTTACTGAGCACCGCATGGCGATCGCCATGGCACGTCAGGGAGGAATCGGTATCATTCATAAAAACATGACGATCGAGCAGCAGGCAGAAGAGGTAGACAAAGTAAAGAGATCAGAGAATGGGGTTATCACAGATCCGTTTTCTCTTTCTCCGGATCATACACTGGCGGACGCCAATGATCTGATGGCAAAATTCAGAATTTCCGGAGTGCCGATCACAGAAGGGAAAAAGCTGGTTGGAATTATTACAAACCGTGATTTGAAATTTGAGGAAGATTTCTCTAAGAAAATAAAAGAATCCATGACTTCAGAAGGGCTGATCACAGCACCGGAAGGAATCACACTGGAAGATGCAAAGAAGATCCTTGCAAAGGCAAGAAAAGAAAAACTTCCGATCGTGGACAAAGATGGAAATTTAAAAGGTCTGATCACGATCAAAGACATTGAGAAACAGATCAAATATCCACTGTCAGCGAAAGACGGTCAGGGAAGACTTCTCTGCGGAGCGGCGATCGGAATCACAGCAAACTGTCTGGAGCGTGTAGAGGCGCTGGTGAATGCGAAGGTAGACGTGATCGTGATGGACTCTGCACATGGACATTCTGAGAATGTTCTGCGCACAGTGCGTATGGTCAAAGAAAAATATCCAAATCTTCCGGTCATTGCAGGAAATGTTGCTACAGGGGAGGCGACAAGAGCCTTGATCGAAGCCGGTGTGGATGCCGTAAAAGTTGGTATCGGACCTGGATCAATCTGTACGACTCGTGTGGTTGCAGGTATCGGTGTACCACAGGTAACAGCTGTTATGGACTGCTATGCAGTGGCAAAAGAGTACGGAATTCCGGTTATCGCAGACGGTGGTATCAAGTATTCCGGAGATATGACAAAGGCGATTGCAGCAGGAGCGAATGTTTGTATGATGGGAAGTATCTTTGCCGGATGTGACGAGAGCCCGGGAACATTTGAATTATACCAGGGAAGAAAATACAAAGTATACCGTGGTATGGGATCTATCGCAGCTATGGAAAACGGAAGCAAGGATCGTTACTTCCAGGCAGATGCAAAGAAATTAGTTCCGGAAGGTGTGGAAGGACGTGTTGCATACAAAGGAACAGTAGAAGATACCGTATTCCAGCTCATGGGAGGCCTCCGTGCAGGAATGGGATACTGCGGAACTGCAAATATTGAGGCACTGAAAGAGAACGGACAGTTTGTTAAGATTTCAGCTGCATCCTTGAAAGAAAGTCATCCACATGACATTCATATTACAAAAGAAGCACCTAACTACAGTGTAGATGAATAAAGTGAAGGAGTGCCGGAGCAGGAAACTGTTCCGGCATTTTTGAAATCAGGAGTTCAGATGAAAATAAGATCCAACAGAAGAAAAAGAAGAAGATATGGACGGGGAAGAAGTGACAGGAAAGTATTCTATGCAAGAGCCGGACTGGCAGCGCTGCTGTTATTGACAATAGTGCTGATCTTAAGGTCATGCATCTCAAAAAAGCAAGGAGAGATGCGGGCGGATGTGGATGCGTCCAGACCGGAGATTGATGTACAGCTTCTGGATATCAATGAGTACTCCAGACCGGAAATCGAGTCAGACGGGATCACAGGAATCGTGATTCATTATACGGCGAATCCGGGCTCTACTGCACAGGAGAACAGAGATTATTTTGAAGGACTTAAGGACACCCATGAGACATCAGCAAGCAGTAATTTTGTCGTGGGACTGGAAGGAGAGATCATTCAGTGTGTGCCCACATGGGAGGTGGCATATGCATCCAACGAGCGGAATAAGGATACCATTTCGATCGAATGCTGTCATCCGGACGAAACAGGAAAGTTTACAGAAGAAACCTATCAGTCGATGGTGCAGCTGACCGCATGGCTTTGCAGAAAGTACAGTCTGACTGCGGATACAGTGATCCGCCACTATGATGTGACCGGAAAAAATTGTCCGAAATACTTTGTGGAAAATGAAGAGGCATGGGCGAATTTCAAAGAGGATGTGGCGAATGCACTGGCGAAAGGCGGTACGGATTAAAGGAAACGAAAAAGTATATCTCTTGCGGTCTGAAACAATGCTTGTTATAATAAACGGACAGAAGAGTTAAAGGGAAAGAGCAGAGGGCGAAAATATGAATGAATTGATGATAAAAAAGTTTCGGGAATCATGTGATTATAATATCGTACTGATCGGATTTATGGGAGCTGGAAAATCGACGGTGGCAAGAACTCTGGGAGAATGGTTTGACATGGAGATTGTGGAAATGGATGAACTCATCTCGGATCGTCAGAGGATGAGTATTCCGGAGATTTTTGAAAAGCACGGAGAAGAGTATTTCCGGAATCTTGAGACGAATCTTCTGATTGAGCTGCAAAAAACAAGTCGGACGATTATTTCCTGCGGCGGCGGTGCTGCAATGCGCAGTCAGAATGTAAGTGAAATGAAAAAAAATGGATATGTGGTTCTGCTGACAGCTACTCCAAAGACGATTCTGGAACGTGTCAAAGAGAATGATGACAGACCTCTGCTGAAGAATCATAAGAATGTGGAATATATCGCAGAACTGATGGAAAAGCGCCGGGAGAAATATGAGACGGCAGCAGATTTGATCGTGCAGACAGACGAGAAGAATGTGCAGGAAATCTGCAAAGAGATGATTACAAAATTGATGGAGATGGATAGTAGAGATGTTTGATAAATTTTTTCCGGATGAATACCTGGCATCCGCTTATGTGATTCCTTTTGAAGAGCTGTATGAGAAGGGATACCGGGGAGTCATCTTTGATATCGACAATACACTGGTACCACACGGAGCACCGGCAGATGAAAGGGCAAAAAAGCTGTTTACGCGTTTAAACAAAATCGGATTTTCCTCCTGCCTTCTGTCAAATAATCAGAAACCGCGTGTGGAGATGTTTAATCAGGAGATACAGACTGCTTATATCTATAATGCTCACAAGCCTTCAATCAAGAATTATGAGAAGGCAATGAAGATTATGGGGACAACAAAGGAGCGCACCCTGTTTGTTGGCGATCAGCTGTTTACCGATGTATGGGGGGCAAAGAGAACCGGGATTCACAGTATTTTAGTGAAGCCGATCCATCCAAAAGAGGAGATTCAGATCGTTTTGAAGCGTTATTTGGAGAAAATTGTTCTTCATTTTTATAAAAAGAAGCGGAAACTGGATAAAAAAGGTTGAAAAAAGACAGAATCTATTATAGAATTATAAACAGTCGAGAAAAGGCAGCGCATAAAGTGCGCATTTGAAGGAGGATTACAGATGATTTCAGCAGGAGATTTTAAAAATGGTGTTACCGTTGAGATTGACGGAAATATCTATCAGATCTTAGAATTCCAGCACGTAAAACCTGGAAAAGGTGCAGCATTTGTTAGAACAAAATTAAAAAATATCATCAGTGGCGGTGTTGTTGAGAAAACTTTCAGACCAACTGAAAAATTCCCGAAAGCACATATTGACAGAAAAGACATGCAGTATCTTTACAGAGACGGAGATCTGTTTAACTTTATGGACGTAGAGACATATGATCAGATCGCTCTGAACGAAGATGTTGTAGGAGATTCTCTAAAATTTGTAAAAGAGAACGAAGTAGTAAAGATCTGTTCACACAATGGAAACGTATTCTCAGTAGAGCCACCTCTGTTCGTAGAGCTTGCGATTACAGAGACAGAGCCTGGATTCAAGGGAGATACAGCACAGGGAGCTACAAAACCTGCAACTGTAGAGACAGGAGCAATTGTTATGGTACCATTGTTCGTAGAACAGGGAGATGTACTGAAGATTGATACACGTTCAGGAGAATATCTCTCACGTGTTTAATACGAAGGAGACGCCTCAGGGCGTCTTTTTCTTTTGGTAAGATGGGGATTGGTGTGAACAGTAACATTTATAGAATCTTTATAGATAGTTCATATAAAGTTCGTTGTATTTCGCATCAGAGTCGGATATAATCAAGAAACATAATATTGTTCACATCAGATTTCAAAGGCACATTCGTGCCGCATTTCTCAAAAAGATGAGCACACAATCAGGAAGGAGACAGTATGGAATATAGAGAATTTGTGTGCGCAGCAATTGAAACAATGAATCAAAAGGAGGGGAAAAACGGGATACAGGCAAGAGAACACAGAGCAGTAAAAAACAATGGGAAGATTCGTGTTGGACTGTTGCTTCAGGAAACGGGATCCAATCTGTTTCCGACAATCTATCTGGAGGAATATTATGAGAAGTTTCAAAAAGGGGAAACTCTGGAACAGATTGTGTCGGAGATCAGCCAGCTTTATCAAAAGATCAAGGCAAAAAATATCATAGATGTGGATTCTTTTTTTAATCTGGAATCATGGAAGAATAAGCTGGGGATCAAAGTGATAAAAACGGAGAAAAACAGGGAATTACTGGAAGAAATCCCGCATTTGGATGTGCTGGATCTTTCGCTGACCTTTTATGTCATTTTAGACCGGCAATGTGAGGGAAGCGCAACAATGCAGATCACAAATGAGTATATGAGGCAATGGAATCTTGAAACAGAGGAATTATATGAAATGGCCATGCGAAGTGCTGTCAGACTGCTTCCGGCGGAATTCTGCTCACTTCCCGATATGATCCGCAGGATAACCGGAATTGAAGTGGAGGCAATCCGCGGCATGCAGAGAGAATGTCAGATGTATGTACTGACGAATTCCAGCAAGATCCAGGGGGCAGCCTGTATGTTTTATCCGCATGTTCTTGAGATGATCGGTGAAATTTTGAAAGAGGATTTTTATATTCTCCCGAGCAGTATCCATGAAGTGATCATTTTGCCGAAATCAAGAGAAATTGCAAAAGAGGAACTGGATGCTATGATACAGGATATCAATCATACACAGGTAGACACAGAAGAAGTGCTCAGTGATCATGCATATCTTTATGAAAGAGGATTGGGGAAAATACAAATGGCCTTTTAAAAAGAAAAGATGGAATGAGAAATTTGAAAGAAATGCTCTTTACAAGATTGTAAAATTGTGCTAGGATATATAAAGTGTCCGGTTGAAATTCAAAGGACACAAAAGATTATGCGTCTGTAGCTCAGTGGATAGAGCGATGCCCTCCGGAGGCATGTGCGGCGGTTCGACTCCGCCCAGACGTGTATTTTTTATATCGAAAAGAGATCAGTAAAAGGGATTGAGCGGCATCCGGGCGGATGTGCTTCAATCCCTTCTTTTAAATCAAATTCACTTTTCTTTGCAAAATCCGATAAGTAATAAAGTATCCTGCAATGGCAAGTACTGTCGTAGTACAGGTTCCGATCAGGAGCATCTGAAAGAAATACTCTGAAAAGCTGGTCTGTGCAGGAGAAAAAACATAATCAGGAAAGACACTGGTGATGATGGATACTCCTATGCTGATAATCTGAGTAATGAGATTCAGAATAAAATATACAGCAATGGATACAATGATCCGATGTGCGGGAACCAGCTGTCCGATTGCAATACTTGTATAAATAAATAGCACGCAGGAAAGAATTCCGACAAATGAAAAAAATACAACAAGACCGCAAAAGGAAGAGAAGGACATACCAAGTGCAGCCTGAAAGTCAGGTTTGATCCTTTCCAGAGCAGACTGTATATTGTCTCCCGAAATCAAAAACCACGCAGCGGCAAAGCAGATTGTAAGATCCAGCACATACCAGATGGAGGCAGACAGAATCTTCGCCCAGAGCTGGGTCAGCGGTGACGCCGGAAGCGTCCAGGTGATGTATCCCTCATCTGTAAACAGGTTCTTATAAAACCGGACGGCATACATGATACAGCATCCAAAGGAAATCGCAGAAAACAGCATTGTGAGCACGACGATCAAAAGGGCGATAACCGGAGCAAATTCTTCAGGAGCTGCTGAAAAGTCAAGATGATCGATTACAAGGAAGCGTGCGATCAGACAGCCGATGATCAGAATGATATGCAGGACTGCAAACATACGTACTCCATATTTTAAATCATGTTTGATCAATTTTTTTAACATCGAAATACCTCCCGGAATAAAGCATCTACCGATTTTTTGTGTCCGCTGCGGATCTCATCGACAGAGGCGTTGAGTGTAATCTGCCCGTTTTGCAGAAATAAAACCCGATCCAGAACATTTTCTACATCTGCGATCAAATGGGTACAGATCAAAACAGACGCATCTTCGTTGTAGTTTGTCAGGATGGTTCGGAGAATATAATCTCTGGCTGCAGGATCTACACCGCCGATCGGTTCATCTAATACGTAAAGCTGTGCATTCCGGCTCATGACAAGGATGAGCTGGACTTTTTCTTTTGTCCCCTTTGAGAGTGTTTTCAGACGAAGCGAAGGATCGATATCCAGATCCTTTAACATCGTATGAGCACGGGAGACATCAAAATCGGAGTAAAAGTCACTGTAATAGGAAATCAGCTCTGAAATCCTGCGGCGTTCATCCAGACATCCGCGCTCCGGAAGATAGGAAACGATTTTCTTCGTCTCTACACCGGGAACTGATCCGTTTACTGTGATCTGTCCGTCAGTTGGTAAAAGAAGCCCGTTGATCAGTTTGATCAGAGTCGTCTTTCCGCTTCCGTTTGGTCCAAGCAGGCCGATGATCTCTCCGCGTTCCAGAGTCAGATCAACATTGGAAAGTGCAAAAAAGTGATTGAATTTTCGGGTCAGCCCCTTGCATTCGAGAATGGGGTTCATAGGTTTACCTCCTTGAGTGCTTTCTGTATCAACGCAGCAATTTCTTCTTTCTGAAAGCCGAGCTGTTTCATCTTTTCAAGAAACTGTAGGATATGTTCGGATGCGAGACTGGTCTTCATTTCATCCAGCAGCTGGGTATCTTCTGTAATAAAACGTCCGCTTGTCCGCTGAGAATATACCAGTCCGCTCCGTTCCAGTTCGGAGAGTGCTTTTTGCATTGTGTTCGGATTCACGGCAGCTTCTACGGCGAGATCCCGGACAGAGGGAAGTCTGTCACCGGGTTTGTAGATGCCGGATACGATATCCTGCTGAATACGCTCCATCAACTGTAGATAGATGGGACGGTCATTGTCCAATTCCCATGGCATTTGATCACCTCGTTTTCTATGAAAAACTAACTGTACTATATATGTAATACAATCGTATAATGAAGTTGCGGATTTGTCAAGCTACTTTTCATTTGCCGCAAGAATTTTGGCAGGCAGTTCCGGGTGAAAGATCCCTTCCTTTAACATACGAATCTCATATTTGTAAGGGGCATAGGATTTCTTCTCTTTGACAGCCGATGGAATGTACGGTGTTTCCAGAATTTTCGGGATATCCATAAAATCTTTGTGGTGTACGATATGGTGTATCGCGTCAAATCCGATATGTCCGAAACCGATATTGGCATGCCGGTCTTTTGCGGCTCCCGGAATATTTTTACTGTCATTAATGTGAAAGACGGCAATCTGATCTTTTCCGATCAGGCGGTCGAACTCATCGATCACATCATCGAAATGGTGGATGATATCATATCCGCTGTCACTGGTATGGCAGGTGTCAAAGCAGACTCTCAGCTTGTCATTGTATACAACGCCGTCATAAATCTGTGCAAGCTCTTCAAATGTGCGGCCGATTTCGGAACCTTTTCCGGCCATGGTTTCCAGTGCGATATGACAGGGAGTATCTGCTGTCAGGACAGCGTTGAGTCCTTTGATGATCTGGCGGATTCCGGCGTCAGTTCCGGCTCCTACATGAGAACCCGGATGAAGTACCAGAGTATGGCTTTTGCAGGCGGCAGTGCGCTCAATCTCCTTTGCCAGGAATTCGACTGCAAGTTCAAATGTTTCAGGTTTTACAGAATTTCCCAGATTGATGATATAGGGAGCATGTACGATGATTTCGTCAATGCCATGTTCTTTCATATATTCCCAGGCAGATGAAATATTCAGTTCGCTGATTTCTTTGCGCCTTGTGTTCTGCGGAGCTCCTGTATAGAACATAAATGTGTTTGCGCCGTAGGAAACGGCTTCTTTTGCGGAACCAAGCAGCATCTCTTTACCGCTCATGCCCACATGTGATCCTAATTTCATAACATATATCCTCTTCTTTCCTTATTATATAAATCCTTTCGGATGCGTGTACAAACAGCTTGCCGTAAAGCATTATACATGATAAAATAGCAAAATGAAAGAAAAATAGAACGGAGAGTGGAACAGAAGTGAAAACATTGTTGGAACTGATTACAATAGAAATGAAAGAAGCCTTTGAGGCAGCCGGTTATGATGCGGCATTTGCGAAAGTAACCTTGTCAAACCGTCCGGATCTGTGTGAATACCAGTGCAACGGAGCAATGGCAGCAGCAAAAACTTACAAAAAGGCGCCGATCATGATCGCAAATGACGTGGTGGCAGGACTGCAGGAAAAAGACTGTTTTGAAATAGCAGAAGCGGTGAATCCGGGATTTATCAATCTGAAAGTAAAACCATCCTTTGCAGCGGCATTTCTCAATGAGATGGCAGCGAGTGAAAAGCTGGGAGTGGAAGAGATGGAGACACCAAAGACGATCATGGTGGATTACGGCGGACCGAATGTGGCAAAACCGCTGCATGTAGGACATTTGCGTTCTGCGATCATCGGAGAGAGTGTAAAGAGAATCCTGCGTTATAAAGGAAACAAAGTGATCGGTGATATTCATCTGGGAGACTGGGGATATCAGATGGGGCTGATCATTACAGAATTGCAGAAGAGAAAACCTGAGCTTCCATATTTTGATGAAAACTTCACCGGAGAATATCCGAAAGAGGCGCCGTTTACGATCGGAGAGCTTGAGGAAATCTACCCGACGGCCAGCGCTTATGCAAAAGAACATGAAGAGTATCGTGAAAAAGCACTGCAGGCGACGTTCCTTCTGCAGAACGGACATCCGGGATTCCGTGCGATCTGGAATCACATTATGGCAGTTTCTGTAGCAGATTTGAAGAAAAACTATGCAAATCTGAACGTGTCTTTCGACCTCTGGAAGGGAGAGGCAGATGCCCAGAAATATATTCCGGATATGGTGGAGATGCTCAAAGAAAAAGGATATGCGCACTATGATGAAGGTGCTCTTGTAGTGGATGTACAGGAAGAGACAGACAAAAAAGAAGTGCCTCCGTGTATGATCTTAAAGTCAGACGGGGCTGCACTGTATGACACGACAGATCTGGCGACACTGGTAGAGAGAGAAGAACTGTACCAGCCGGACGAAGTGATTTATGTGGTAGATAAGCGTCAGGAGCTTCACTTTGTACAGGTATTCCGCTGTGCAAAGAAGACCGGAATCGTAAAACCGGAGACAGAACTGGAATTTTTAGGATTCGGTACGATGAACGGAAAAGACGGCAAGCCGTTTAAGACAAGAGAAGGCGGCGTGATGCGTCTGGAAAATCTGATTCGTGAGATCAACGAAGAGATGTACAAGAAGATCATGGACAACCGTACGGTTTCTGAGGAAGAGGCAAAGAAGACTGCACAGATGGTAGGACTTGCTGCGATCAAATATGGTGATCTTTCCAATCAGGCATCCAAGGATTATGTCTTTGATGTAGACCGCTTTACTTCCTTTGAAGGAAACACGGGACCGTACATTCTGTACACAATTGTCCGGATCAAGTCGATCCTGAATAAATACCAGGAAGAAAACAGTCTGGAGGATCTGGTGATCAGAGAGGCATCCAGTGAATTTGAAAAAGCACTGATGCTGGAATGTGCAAAATTCAATGATGTGATCGAGACAGTTTATGAAGAGACAGCGCCGCACAAGCTGTGTGCATATATTTATGATCTGGCCAACGCATTTAATAAATTCTATCATGAGACAAAGATCCTTTCAGAGGAAGACGCAGAGAAGAAGAAAGGTTATATCGCGCTTTTGAAACTGACAAAAGAGGTTCTGGAGAGTTGTATCGATCTGCTTGGATTTGAAGCGCCGGAGAGGATGTAGGATATGACGGAAAAATTGTTTTATCTGGACAGTCATCTGCAGAGATTTTCTGCGCAGGTAGAGCAGTGTGTCCCGGATGGAGAAAACTGGCAGATCGTGCTGGATCGGACTGCCTTTTTTCCGGAAGGGGGAGGACAGTATGCGGATACAGGGATACTTGGCAGTGCGCGAGTGCTGGATGTGCAGGAAAAGGATGGTGTGATTTTTCACAGGACAGATGCGCCTCTTTCGGTTGGAGACTGTGTAGAGGGAAGGATTGACTGGGATCTTCGTTTTATGAAGATGCAGCAGCATACCGGAGAGCATATCGTTTCCGGGTTGGTTCATAAAAGGTTTGGGTATCAGAATGTGGGATTCCATCTGGGAAGTGAAGACTGCACGATGGATTTCAACGGAGAGATTACCAAAGAGGAGATTCGCGAGATTGAATGGGAAGCCAATCGGGCAGTGGTGCGAAATCTGGAAGTGGAAGTGACCTATCCGGATCAGAAAGCACTCCAGACGCTTGTATACCGCAGTAAGATTGAGATTGAAGGTCAGGTACGGATCGTGACGATCCCGGAATATGATGTGTGTGCGTGCTGTGCGCCGCATGTGAAACAAACAGGGGAGATCGGGCAGATCCGTCTGACGGGAGTGCAGCGTTATAAAGGCGGCGTCCGTGTGACCATGCTCTGTGGATTCCGTGCGTTGGAGGATTACCGCAGGAAAGCAGAGAGTACAGGGTGTATTTCTTCTGCTCTGTGTGTGAAAGAAGAAGACGTGGCGCAGGGGGTAGAAAAATTAAAAAATGACTGTACAGAATGGAAGCAAAGATATGCGCAGTTAAAGCGAGACATGCTTGCCATTCGTGCAGAAAGGCTGGCCGGGCAATCGGAGGATGTGATTGTGTTTGCGGATGATCTGGAGGGAGAAGAGCTGAGGATTCTGATGAATCTTGTTCTGGATCATGGCAAACGGATCTGTGCAGCATTTGGCGGAGATGAGGAGCATGGTTTCCGTTATGTGATCGGAAGCAGGATATTGGATATGAGACCGCTTGCAAAAGAACTGAATGAGACATTTCATGGCAGAGGCGGCGGAAAACCGGAGATGGTTCAGGGCAGTGTGCAGGGAAATGAGAGTGAGATGAGGGCATGGATACAGGAGAAAGCGAGGGAAATGAATGGATAGAAATTCAGAACCGGTGAAATTCTGGCATGTATGTGGTCCGCTCTTATTGTATTGGGTGATTCAGTTTGTTGCCCGGTTAGTGGCAGAGCTTGCAGTAATGATTCCGCATATCGGTCAGGTTATGGATTATGACGCACTGGAAAAGAGCACTACGACAGAAGAGATGACCGAGGCGATTATGAGCAGTGTGCAGGGAATGTACGAGATTGTGGGTAAATATATTATGCCGATTCTTGCGTTCAGTGCGCTTTGTACGTTGTTTTTGACGGTACCGCTGTTTTTGAAAGACCGGAAGAAGGAACGAATACTTCATAAACAGTCAGTGAAAGTTCCGGGAGTCAAGAAGTATCTGGTCGTTTTCGGACTGGGAAGTGCATTTTGTATCGGATTAAATTGTCTGATGATGTTGTCTGCCCTGGCGTTGTCCTCCTTAGCGTACAGCGATGTGGATATGCAGACGAATGTGGTCGTGCAGTTGATTTGTATGGGGATCATCGTGCCGGTTGCGGAAGAGTTGATGTTCAGGGGGCTTGTTTTTAAAAGATTCCGTGAAAAGAGCACATTCTTTAGTGCGGCGCTGCTTTCGTCTTTGATTTTCGGATTGATGAACGGGAATCTGCTGCAAATCCTCTATGTCGGAGCGATGGGAATGGTGCTTGCCTATTCCTATGAGATTTGTGGGACGATCAAGGTGCCGATCCTGCTTCATATTACAGTGAATGTGATGGGAATTCTTCTGACAGACAGTGCACTGGGAGCATGGATCCAAGGCGATATCATGCGTCTTGGAGGGGCGGTTATAGTCAGTGCCTTTGTCGGTTCTTCCATGTATGTGCTTTTGAGGGGGATGAAGAAGCAAGAAGTACCGCCTGTTGAATAAAGCTTTTAGGAAAAAGATTACGGTTTACGCCGGTGGGGGTGAATCGTAATTTTTTTGTTTATTAATATTTAAGAATTTATACATTGACTTTCAGGAGTCAGAGACGTATAATTCATACATAACTTAATCGACGGAAGTTCTTCCGGCAGAGGTTATAAGTTCCATGGATCGTAATGAGATCCAGTCAAGAAATCAAGTGTTAATTTCTAACAGATTTCAGTTATTTTAAGTGTTTTATAATGAATCATATATGGCAATAGTCTGTAGAAGATACAGGCTCAGTTCTGATATTCCTGTCTGAGAAAATCATTTCTATTTTTATCTTACGATCTTACAGATTTCCGGAATGCAGAAAATAATTATCGATTTAAACTTTCAAAGTTTAAATAATACAACAATATAAAATCGGCAATATATGTGCAGAAAAAGAAAGGAGGAAGTCTGATGAGAAGAGAAAAAGATGAAAAAGGCTGAAATTCTATAAAAATCCGGTAAAAAGTAAACAAAATCATGAAAAAGAATCAAAAGGAGTAGAAAAGTATGAAAGCATTTATGGAAGAATATGGAGTAATCGTAGTAGCAGCAATCGTCATCATGATCATTGTAGTAGCAGCATCACCAATCGGAGACAGCATTAAAAGCGGAATTATGGAAGCAGTACAGAAATTGACGAACGCACTTGCAGATGCAAATGGAGTCAGCTAATGAAAATATCCAGGGAAGCATGGGATTTGAAAGAGGAGTGCTTCGGACCGCTGCTCCCATATGTAAAAGATCAGCAGGTTACAGACATCAATTATAACGGGACTGATGTGTGGATCGAACATTTAAAATATGGGATTCGAAAAGCTCCGGTGAATCTGACACCGGAGTTCGCAGGCCGATTTAGCGTTCTGATTTCTAATATTGTGAGTGAACAAATCAATAAATTTAATAATGTTCTGGAAGCGGAGACGGACACTCTCAGGATTTCGATCATTCATCCAAGCGTGACAAATACAGGGTATTCCATCTCTATTCGAAAAACACCGGCGGTTATGCGTATGACAGAAGAAAAAATGCTGGCCGATGGATACTGTTCCAGAGAGGTGCTTCTGTTTCTGAGAAATTGTATGGAAGCAAAATTGAATATGGTCTTTTGCGGGTGTCCGGGAGCAGGAAAAACAGAATTGCTGAAATTTTTAACACAATTTATACCGAAGCACGAAAAGGTGATGACCATTGAAGATAACCTTGAGATTCATTATCGGGATATTAATCCGGGGGCAAACTGTGTGGAACTGAAAGTAGATGAAGAATTTTTCTCCTATACGAAAGCAATCAAATCTGCACTTCGGCAAAATCCGCAATGGGTGCTTCTGTCAGAAGCGCGTTCTACAGAAGTGAAGTATCTTTTAGAATGCTTTTCGACAGGTCTTCACGGACTGACGACACTACACACAGATGATACGAGGAAGATTCCTGACCGGATTCAGAATATGATGCAGGATTCTTACGCGGCATCCAGAATGGAAAATGACATCTATAGTTTTTTGAATGTAGGAATATTGCTCTGCAAAAAGGCAACCGGAAATGGAAAGGTCTTTCGGTTTGTCGATCAGATCTGCCTGTTTGACAGAATCGGAGAAGAAAACCGAAAGTATCTGATCGTGGAAAATGGAAAAGTAGTGTCCAGAGAAATTTCTGAGAATATTAGAAAAAAATTTCAATGGGCAGGAATAAGATCCCCCTTTTTGGGAGAAAGTGAGGGGAAAATGGTGTGCAGGTAAAACAAAAAAAGAAAAGGTGAAAAAGGCACATGTTTCACTATTGGAATCCGAAACTGCTGAATCTGGAGATTCAGCGGTGTGGATACACATTCAGTGCTTCGTCCTATGTGAAATATCTGTTGGCGGTCTATCTGGGAATTGCAGGATTTGCCTATCTTTTTCAACTGCAGGTTTTCTTTTCAGTGATTGTAATGGCAGCGGCATCGATATTTGTGCCAACGGTATTTTTAATGAATTATAAAAATCTGTATGAAGAAAAGAAGTTTGAAGATCTGACTGCCTATATGGAACAGCTTTTATATTCGTTTAAACGCAGGGCAAAGATTTTAACGGCGCTGGAAGATACAAAATTATTGTTCCGTCAGGGAGAGAGCCGTTTATACAATGGAATCGAATATGCAGTAGAGCATATCCAGTCCGCACAAAGTGAGGGAAACATTTATCAGGAGGCATTTTCAGAAATTGAAAAAGAGTATGGATGTAAAAGATTGTATAAGATCCATGATTTTTTGATGCAGGTAGAGCAGTCGGGAGGAAGCCCGGATGCAGCGATTGAGATTTTGCTGAATGACAGAAAAATGTGGATTGAGAGGATTTATGGTCTGCAGAAAGAAAAAAAGAATATCAAGGTTAAGGTAACGATCGGGATCGGACTGTCTTTTCTGATCTGTGCCATGAGTATTCTGATGCTGCCAAAAGAGTTTGATATCACACAGGATCCAATTTCTCAGGCGGTCACGACAGGAGTGGTGATTCTCAATATGCTGATCTGGTATGCAGCGCAGAAAAAACTTTCCGGCAGTCTGATCTTATCAGATGAAGATGTCGATGAAGCGGAAATCTGGGAAAAATATAAGTATGTTGTGAAGGGAAACCGGGAAAAGGAAAGGTTTAAATATAGTATCATTGGATGTATCTTCGGTGTGACGGCGATCTTACTAGGGAATACTGTGGGGATGACGGCAGCAGGTGCGGCGGGTGCAGCAGCAATCTGGATGTTGACGCAGGAGAAGCGAAAATATAAACATGCCAGAAAACGTGTATTACGTGAGGTGGAAAAACAATTTCCGGAATGGCTGATGAATCTGTCCCTGCAGCTTCAGACGGATAATGTGCATGTATCTTTAAAGAAGACAATACCGGACGCACCGTTTATCTTAAAACAGGATTTAACGCGGTTGGTAGAAGAAATCGAACAGCAGCCGAATGCACTTCAGCCTTATATCCGCTTTATGAGAGAGTTCCAGATTCCGGATGTGCTTTCTGCAATGAAGATCTTGTATTCCATGGCAGAATTTGGAATTGGAGATATGGGAGGGCAGATTGATGCGCTGGTACAGAGAAATACCGTTATGATGGATCGGGCAGAGCGTTTGAAGGAAGAAGATCTGATGGCAGGTGTTGGGTTTCTTGTACTGCTTCCAATGATCACGGGAGTCGTAAAAATGCTCGCAGATCTGGTACTGGTCATTTTGGGGATTTTGTCTGTTGTAAATACAATTTAGAAGGTTTGAGAGAAAAGAGGGCGATATCATGAAAGAATTTTTGGAAGAATACGGTTCGATCATCGTAATTTCAATCATCGGATATGCGGTCATGTCCGGTTTATGGAAGATTTTAATACAGGTAAGTTCTGTTTGAGAAGGAGAATAGCGGAATGAAAGAATTTATGGAAGAGTATGGCGGTGTGATCGTGACGTGTATGCTGGGAATCATGCTGCTTGGACTTTTGTATTCGCTGCTTGCTTCAGGAGGTCAGCTGCATAGGCTGGCAGAGCTGTTTTTTGACGGGATAGGGATAAAAATGTCAGGAGGGCAGATGTGAAGAGCTGGATCGGAGAATATGGAAAAATCGCAGCAATGGCAATTATCCTGGCCGTATTATTTGCATTTGTTTGGAATCGTACTGATCGTGGATATCTGGGCGCGCTTTCAAAGGCAGAGCCAAAATCATTTTTAAAAGCAACCGATAATTCCGATTTTCTTGTACAGCTGAAACCGAGACCGGATCCGGTCTTGACGGTATCTGTCAGTAAACTGAAGTATCAAAGAAGATATGACCTTCTTCATGGAAAAGAAATCAGTGCCAGGGCTGTGGACGCGGATGGAAGAGAGCTTCCGGTCAGCGTGATAAAACTGATCGCTCCAGATGGAAGTCAGCTGGAAAAGGAACTAAATCCAGAGGCGTTTTGGACAGCGCAGAGAGGTGTTTATGAGATTACTTATCAGGCAGAGGAAAACTATCAGGGGGCTTATATTAGAAAAGTAACAAAGGTATGTCGGGTTACAGTAGATTAAAGTGCGGTTGAAAGGAAAAGAAAAATGAAAGGTGCGATCGAAACAATGGTGGGAGTTGTACTGATTGCCTTCATGGCAGTGCTGAGTACTGCCTATATCAGCGCATCGTTGAATACACAGAAGGCACAGGCTTATCATTCTACAGTTGTAACAGAGATTGAAGCGAGTGATTATAATGCAGAGGTTCTGGAGAAATGTAAAAAGAAAGCGCTGGAAAACGGATATGAAAATCTGGATATTCAGGTTGTGACCAGTGCGGCAGGAAGCAAATATGCAAAAGTGACATTGGCATACCGGTACACGATTCCACTTTTGAATATGCTTTTGGAGCATCAGATCACAGGATATGCAAAATAGAAAAAAGGGGAAAGGAGAGTATGCCAGGAACGGATGAGACATGCAGTGATGGGATTTTTTATTTTAATTATGCTGATTTTTGCAGGAGCATCGATTTATACGGCGGAGACAAAGACGATGCATCAGAATGAGCTGGACAGTATTCTGGGAGCAGCAATGGAAGAATCGATGGAGATTCTGACAGTTAATCCGACATATTCGATCGGGAAAGAGGTGGAAGGAAAAGAGCTGGCAGCAGATTTTATTCAGAATATGCTCATGCGAACAACCAGCAAATCGACATTTGAAGTAGAGATACTGACAGCAGATGCGCAGAAAGGTTTGCTGGATGTGCGGGTGACGGAATATTATCGACAGATATGGGGAACGGGAAAGGCAGTTGCCAGAAAAACTGTGATATTGGATGATGTAGAAGGAAAAGAAGAGGTTTTCTCTAAGATATCATTCTGGAAATCATACAAAGATAATAAAGGCGAGGAAAAACGTATTGTAAAGCAGGTGGTAGTTCCGGAGGGGATTTTGCTGCCAAAGGAAATACTGCCGGTTGAAAATGAAAGTGGAGATGAGAAAGTGAAAGGCTGGAGAGCTGTCGGCCAGTCGGAAAACACCATATATACAAAAGAAAATATCGGGACAGTGCAGGCGAAAGGCGATATGGATTTTGAAGCTGTTTATGAGAAAACCGGCAGTAAGGCAGATTAAAAAGGAAAAATATTACAAAAATATTAAAAAGTTATTGCTTTTTCATCACGTATCGAATATAATTCTTATTGTATGATTAAACTTGACGATAATACCACACAATCCTTTCAAAATACCACAAACTGTATTGAAAAAGTGCGGAAAATCAGGTATTATGTAGAATATGTGGGGACATAAATAAGAATATTAAGGATAGGTGAAAGTATGAAAATGAAAAAAGTACGAAGTGTACTGCTTGCGGCAGCATTAACGTGTTCCATGATAGTTACACCTGTTATGGCGGCACCAGATGATACAACAAGTCTTCAGAATCAGAAAGAATCAGCTCAGAATGAAGTGAACGGTCTTCAGGCACAGCTGAATGAATTGTTTACAAAGACAAATGATCTGGAAACACAGCTGATCAACAAAGGGCAGGAGATTACCAAGGCTCAGGAAGACCTGGCTGTAGCAGAAGAGAAAAAGCAGCAGCAGTATGAAGATATGAAGCTTCGTATTAAATACATGTATGAGGAAGGAGATACTTCAGCATTAGAACGTATTGTAGCTTCCGGAAGTATCTCAGAGATGCTTACTCAGACGGAATATGTGGAGAAAGTACATACATATGACCGTGATAAGTTGCGGGAATATGCAGAGACAGTTCAGGAAGTAGAAGATCTGAAGACATCTCTGGAATCAGATATGACAAAATTGCAGAATCTGGATGAGGAGTACAAGACACAGACAGCAGAGCTGTCAAGTACGATTGAGTCCAAGAGAGCAGAAGTGTCTAACTTGGATGCAATGATTCAGGAAGCTGCAAGAGCGGCAGTAGAAGCTGCGAAAAAGGAACAGGAAAAGAACAACACGGTAAATAATGAAAATACCAATACACCGTCAGGCGGTGGAGATAATAGCGGTGGAACTGTAACGCCGGCACCAGAGCCGACACCGACACCAACTCCGGATCCGACACCAACTCCGACACCGACACCGGAACCAAATTACAATCCGTCTACCGGAAATGCAGTCGTGGATCGTGCATACAGCTGGGTAGGAAAAGCGGAATATGTATGGGGAGCATGCAGTCCGGGAGCGTTTGACTGTTCCGGTTTTGTAGCGTATTGTCTGACTGGCAATTATGCTCGTCTTGGTACAACGTATACATTCCTTGGATGGCCGCAGGTAAGCAACCCGCAGCCGGGAGATGTGGCAGTAAATGCAGAGCATTGTGGAATCTACATCGGCGGTGGCCAGATGATCCATGCAGCAGATTATGGAATCGGTGTTATTGTAGGACCGGTTCAGAGCGGTATGATCTACGTTCGTTACTAAAGAAAAATTCATATACAAAGTACAAAAGAAAAGCCCTGATGGTCATCGTGTCATCAGGGCTTTAAGATTCTTAGATCAGTTTTTGGGGAACAATTTCAAGCCAGTATCCATCCGGATCAGAGATGAAGTAAATTCCCATTCCCGGATTTTCGTAGCAGATACATCCCATTTCTTTGTGCTTTTTGTGAGCCGCATCGAAATCATCCACTTCAAACGCAAGATGGATCTCATTGTCTCCCAGGTTGTAAGGGCGATCCATATCACGCAGCCAGGTCAGCTCTAAAAGATGTGGAGTAGTTCCGTCTCCAAGGTAGACCAGGGTAAAGCTTCCATCCTCAGCGTCTTTTCTGCGAACTTCCGTCAGATCCAGAGCTTCTTTGTAAAATGCAAGAGATTTATCCAGATCCAGTACATTTAAATTGTTGTGTGCAAATGTAAATTTCATAGAGTACATCCTTTCTTTTCCTTTTCCATCAGCATACCATAGAAAGTCCTTGCAATCCAGTATTTTCTATGATATACTACTAGCGTTGCGAAAAAACACGTATGCGTGGTATCACTGAAGGTGCCTAAGTTTGACGATAAGACAAGCCGGTCTCAGTGTAAAGAAAGTATACGGAAGTAAAAAACCAATTTGGAGGAAAAAACATGAGCGTTATTTCAATGAAACAACTTTTAGAAGCAGGTGTTCATTTCGGACATCAGACAAGAAGATGGAACCCTAAAATGGCTCCATATATCTACACAGAGAGAAATGGTATTTACATCATCGACCTGCAGAAATCTGTAGGAATGGTTGACGATGCTTACAAAGCAGTTTCTGATATTGCAGCAGAAGGCGGCACAATCCTTTTCGTAGGAACAAAGAAACAGGCTCAGGATGCAATCAAAACAGAAGCAGAGCGTTGTGGAATGTTCTACGTAAACGAGAGATGGTTAGGTGGAATGCTGACAAACTTCAAGACAATCCAGAGCCGTATCGCACGTCTGAAAGACATCGAGAGAATGGCAGAAGACGGAACATTTGATGTACTTCCTAAAAAAGAAGTAATCGAGCTGAAAAAAGAGTGGGAAAAACTGGAGAAGAACCTTGGTGGAATCAAAGAAATGAAAAAGATTCCAGATGCGATCTTCATCGTAGATCCTAAAAAAGAAAGAATCTGTGTACAGGAAGCACACACTCTGGGAATTCCGCTGATCGGAATCTGTGATACAAACTGTGATCCGGAAGAACTGGATTACGTAATCCCAGGTAACGATGATGCGATCAGAGCAGTAAAATTAATCGTTTCCAAAATGGCTGATGCTGTTATCGAAGCAAATCAGGGAGCAGCAGAAGATGCATATTATGAGGAAGCTGAAGAAGCAGTAGCTGAAGAGACTGTAGAAGCAGAATAATTATGAACGTAAATGCTTCAGCCTGAACATCAGGTTGGAGCATTTTTGGTAAACTATTTCAATTCATGGAGGAAAAAATCATGGCAATCACAGCAAGCATGGTAAAAGAGTTAAGAGAGATGACAGGTGCAGGAATGATGGACTGCAAAAAAGCTCTGAATGAAACAAACGGAGATATGGACGCAGCAATCGAGTTCTTAAGAAAGAACGGACAGGCAAAAGCTGAGAAAAAAGCTGGAAGAATTGCGGCAGAAGGTATCGTAAAAGCTGTTGTTAAAGATGACAAAGTAGCAGCAATCGTAGAAGTAAACTCTGAGACAGACTTCGTAGCTAAGAACGAAGAGTTCCAGGGATTTGTAAATGCAGTTGTAAATCAGGTTGCAGATTCTGATGCAGCAGATATGGATGCATTCATGGCAGAAGCTTGGGCAGCTGATACAACAAAGACTGTAAAAGATGCTCTTGTTGAAAAAGTAGCAGTAATCGGAGAAAACCTGAACATTAGAAGATTTGAAAAGATCGTAACAGACGGATGTGTTGTAGATTATATCCACGGCGGCGGACGTATCGGTGTTCTGATCGAAGCAGAGGCAGACGTAGTAAACGATGAAATCAAAAAATGCTTAAAGAACGTAGCTATGCAGGTAGCAGCTATGTCTCCAAAATATACATCTCGTGCAGAAGTTTCTCAGGAATACATGGATCACGAGAAAGAAATCCTTCTTGCAGCAGCTAAGAAAGAGAATCCGGAAAAACCGGAAAACATCATTGAAAAAATGATCATCGGACGTCTGAATAAAGAATTGAAAGAAATCTGTCTGTTAGATCAGGCATATGTTCAGGACAGTGACCTTACAGTTGCTAAATATGTAGAAAAAGTTGCAAAAGAAAACAATGCAAACGTAACTGTTAAGAGATTTGTTCGTTTTGAGACAGGTGAAGGAATCGAAAAGAAACAGGAAGACTTTGCAGCAGAAGTTGCAGCTCAGATGGGAAACTAATTTATCAATCGTTGGACTGATAAAAAGCGAATTAAATAGCGTATTTAAGCGGTTTCTAGCTATTTTGACAAGTGTTATAAACTACTGTAAAATCTCATAAAATATCGTGCTATTTTGGGTACAGATTGGGTAGAGTATTGGGTAAAGAAAATTACCCAACCTCTTAACGAGGAATTTGCTTGTTGTTTAAAATAGAAAGGGAACGCTGTGAATGTTGAGGGTGTATTGCGGAAGTGATATACCCTCTTTTTTGAAAATAACTGGTGTTAGATGTTAAAGAATATGGTAATATAAAAGAAATATACAAATGAGAAGTTGTAGGAGTGAAGCTATTGATTGAGATAAAAGAAGTTTGCAAACAAGATTACAAAAAAGCTCAGAAATTTGCAATTCAGGGAATGCATTTGGATTGGTATATGGATAGCAAAGTTATTTTAGATTTGTATGCAAAATATTTCTGGTATATGGAACTAAATCGTGCAACAAAAGTTTATGGTGCTTATGCAGATGATATTTTTGTGGGTGTTTTACTTGCAGAAATAAAGAATGAGCCAAAACGTTATTACAGCGTGTCAAAAGCGATTTATGTGAAGATATTTGATTGGCTTCAGCATCTTGTGGCGGGAAAAGGTGTTGAAGAATATGATGAAGCGAATAAAGATATGTATAAGTCTTTTTGTCAAAAGAATAAACCTGATGGAGAGATAATTTTTCTTGCCGCGGACCCTGATTGCAAAATTAAAGGTGTTGGAACAGCATTATTGTCTGCATTTGAAAAAGATGAAAGCGGAAAACTTATTTATTTATACACAGATAATGCTTGCACTTATCAATTTTATGAGCATAGAGGTTTTGAACGTTCAGAAGAACGACAAGTTGTGCTTGACTTGGATAAAAGGCAAGTCCCTTTAACTTGTCTGTTTTATACAAAGAAAATTACTGAACAGTAATAAACTAGAAAATCCTAGTTTGTAGCAGACAGTTTTTTGATTAACTGTCTGCTTTTTCTTTTTAGTCATAATTGATAGTGGTGCTATAAAATGGTTCATATCCATTATGAAAAGACCATTTAGAACGGTGTAGATTGATTGTAAGGGTGGTGGGAGTTCCGTTGATTTGATTATGCTCTGCTTCGATTTCCGCTACCACTTCATCAGCATTCCAGTATTGATATACAATAACTTGTAGTTCAGTATCACGATTAGCCCCATTGCTGAATGACATACTGTTAAATGCAAGATAATCGGGTTGCATTTTGCGCTCTCCGGCGGTCGCAAATGCAAAAAAGCGGAATATTGATTTCCATACGCCGGACAGGTGATGGATTTCACCCCGGGTTATTCATACAACCGCTTTTTCAGGTGCAAATTATTTTTACGGTGTCTTATAAAAGGTGATTTTATCAATATTGTCCGTTATGGTATTTGCAGAAGAAGAGAATGAGGGATGAAGGACCTCCAGTGGATCCTTGATACTGCAGCATCTGCATATGAAAAGCGATTTATGAAAAAAACGAGGATATTTGTTGATATTTCTTTTGATTACACACAGAAAATCTCTTGATATTATTGACAGAACCAAAAAAGAATAGTAAGATAAAACAATAATAATTACTATTTCTATATTAAAGAGAAAGGATGTTTATGATGTTAAAAAATAAAGTAGCAATTGTTACGGGAGGGACTCGTGGAATTGGTTTTGCAGTTGTAAAGAAATTTATTGAAAACGGTGCGGCTGTTTCTCTATGGGGGTCACGTCAGGAAACGGTTGATCAAGCATTGGAGCAGTTGAAAGAGTTATATCCAGATGCGAAGATAAGTGGAAAATATCCAAGTTTGAAAGATACAGCACAGGTAACAGCGATGATAAATCAGGTAAAAGAAGAATTTGGAGCTGTTGATATTCTTGTAAATAATGCGGGAATCTCTCAGAGCACATCGTTTTATAATTATCAGCCAGAAGAATTCCAGAAAATTGTGGATCTGAATGTTACAGCAGTATTCAATTGTTCTCAGGCAGCGGCAAAGATTATGAAAGAGCAGGGCGGAGGCGTAATCTTGAATACAAGCTCTATGGTGAGTATTTATGGGCAACCATCCGGATGTGGATATCCTGCATCGAAATTTGCTGTAAATGGATTGACAAAGTCTCTGGCAAGAGAACTTGGCTGTGATAATATCCGTGTAAATGCAGTAGCGCCTGGTATTACAAGAACAGATATGGTTGCGGCACTTCCGGAAGCTGTGATCAAACCGCTGATCGCAACGATTCCTCTTGGAAGAGTTGGAGAACCGGAAGACATTGCAAATGCATTCCTTTTTCTTGCAAGTGATATGGCAAGCTATGTAACTGGTGAAATTTTATCTGTGGATGGAGCTGCAAGAAGCTAGTTACAGTATTTTGAACTATTTTTATATCGAATCATAGTCTGTTTGACTGAAAAATACTCCGGCTGCTTTTGGGCAACTGGAGTATTTTTGGAGAAGGAAAATTCGTAAAAATTCTGAAAACAAGAGGGGTTAATGATGTTTGCTGTTTTTCGCAGCAAGTTTTTTCCAGTTGTAATATCCATATATGGAGTTGAATAAGTAAGCAATCCACATTACAACCATGGTAACTGCAGAAGAATCTTTTCCAATCAGGAGAATCCACATAATGACGGATACGATATTTACAATAATCCATAACAGCCATTGTTCTGCGTAACGTGCAACCTGCATAATCAAGGCAATGACAGAAAAGACGGTTGACATGGCATCGATCAAGGCAAGTTGTCCGCCAAGATGAGTCAGAATTTGCCAGTAAATGATAACAATCACGGCTGTGGCAGCCAAAAGAATTACGATTTGTTTTGGCGTCAGAGCTTTCCCCTCTACTTCACCGCTCTTTTCATCTTTATGCCTCGACCAAAGATAGAAACCGATAAAGTTCATCGGAATGTAGTAAAAGGCATTTAACATGAATTCCCCATATAAGTGATTATTAAATGTTAGATAAGCGTAAATAGCGACATTGATCGTTGCAAAGAAATAAGTGCTTACTTTTCCTTTTGCGGCGAGAACAACTCCTAGAATTCCGGTGATTCCACTGATCAGAGCTAGTGTATTATCGCCCCAGATGATGCTTAGTACAATCATAATAACGGTTGATAAAACCAGCCAGCATAATTCAAATTTGCTCCAGCCTTTAAAAAAGTCTTTTACTTTACTCATGATTTGTTTCCTTTCTAAGAATGGTTTTTAAGTTTCATCTTGTTTTGCATTTTCAAATTCTTCTGTTGTAATGATAGGACCTTTGACACTGACTACTTTCGCGGCAATCCGATTTGCCGTGGAGATTGCTTCCAGAAAAGAGTGCCCCATTGTTCGCATGGCAATGACAGAACCGATGTGGGAATCACCAGCACCAATCGTATCGACAACAGTTGCCTGTTTGGAAGAAACTAAGGCGTGAGTTCCATTTTCAAAAAGGTGTACCCCTTGTTTCCCCAATGTGATTAACACAGTGTTTCCAGTTGATTTCGAAAGAATTTCTGCTGCCTGAGTGATATCGTCGGTATTTGTAGAAGTTAAAGCTTCTAATTCATTCAGATGCATGACTGGATGAAGTGCATACAGACGTTTCAATTTTTTTGGATCAATATAAGTGATTCGTGGGCCTGGGGCATAATAAACGGTCAATTCTTGATTGGACTCCAGAAAATTTAAAATGGCATCACCGCCGTCTCCTTCTAATTCATATCCACTCACATAAACAGAGTCATAAGAATCTACAGCAAGGGAAGAAAACCATTCCTCTTGAAAATGACATTCGATTCCGGGGACAGTTAAGAATGTGCGTTCGCCGTCTGCTTCTACCATACAGAGACAGTATCCGTTATCAGAATTTTCGCAGTGGACAGGGCTTTCGTGTCCGGCCTTTTTTAGTTCTTTGCGAATGAAATCTGCATACATTCCAGTTCCGATTGGTGCAAACAATGTGTAGTTTACACCGAAATGTTTTAAAATGTCTGCTACGTTATATGCGCAGCCGCCAACCATCATGGATTGTCCTTTGGCATAGACATCCGTTCCGGATTTTGGAATTCGATCAATTTCCATCACGATATCTAGCATAGCTGCACCGATTACGATACATCCTTTTCCCATTTGATTTGCCCCCTTTTTTTGATGATTGCATCTGCATATTTTGTAAAATCAATCTGATTTGACTTTTGGATCAAAGCAATATCTTTTTCAGGAATTTCGGAGAGTCCCTGAGCTGCACCGCAAATGGCAGCAGCCATTGCCCCAATCGTATCAGTATCGCCACCTAAGTTTGCACAGAGTAACGCGCATTTTCGAACATCAAAGCTGTAATAAGCAATTGCTAAAGCAGCGGGAACAGATTCCGAAGTATTTACACCTGCTCCGATGACATTGTAGATATTTTCTAAAAACGCAGTTTCATCATTTGCGTAAGTTTGTGCCAGAAGGATACCAAGTTTTGTTCTTGCGCCCAGAGACGGACTTGGAGTAGAAGCGCCAAGATTCATTGCGTATTCTTCTACAGAAAGTGCATCTTCGATCATTTTTTCGCGGTCATGGTATTCCAGCGCAGAGGCAACTGCCATCGCGATCATAGAAGCACCAGCTAGCGTAATATCACTTGTATGTGTTACACTGGATACTGCTGCAACATAGCGGCATAGCTCTTCTTTTTGTGTTGTGGAAAATAATGTCCCAATTGGTGCAATCCGCATTGCAGCCCCATTGGATACGGATTCATCTGAGAATTCCTTGGCGCTTTTTCCTTCCTGGAAGAGTTTCAAAGCAACTTTTGATGTTGGACCTAAAATATTATTTTTAAAAGCATGTTCCTTTTCGGCCCATTCTAAAATGTGTGTGGCAATGTTTTGACTATTCGGAATAAAATCTGTTTCTATTAGGCTGTCTAAAATAGTCAATGCCTGGCTTGTATCATCAGTAAACTGACCTGCTTTGTATTGATAAGAAATGATATTTTCCGGACAGCCGTCTAAAAAATCTGTGATTTTACCGTAATATTCCAGGCAACGTTTTCGACTCCACAATTCTGGAGGCATTCCCATCGCATCACCGATTGCCATTCCATATAAGGTACCTAATATATGATTCTTCATGTTACTACATCTCCTTTCTACTTGTTATAATAAGTTAAAGTAATGAAAAATACAATTCATAAAATCCACAAAAAATCAGGAGAAAATTTGTTAACTTGTTATAATAAGTGGTTTGAAAAGCTGTACTTTTTGGAGTATAATGATGATACAAGGCAGGAGGAATTTGTATGAAAAAAACACCAAAATATGCACAGATAGAAGCAGAACTGATTGCACAGATAGAATCAGGCCAACTTACTCCAGGAGCAGAGCTTCCCAGTGAATCTGATTTAATCGAATGTTATGGTGTAAGTCGTGTAACAGTCCGACGTGCGATTGATGAGCTGTATCATCAAGGGTATGTTGAAAAAATGCAGGGAAAAAGAGCATGTGTGAAAGAAAAAGTAAAACTTCAGGAATTGACTTCGATTTCAAGCTATACGGAAGAAATCATCCGACAGGGGATGACACCATCTCGTAAATTATTGTCATTCGGACTTCGTGTTTGTACGAAGGAAGAGGCAGAACAACTCGGATTAAAAAAAGCAGATCCGGTTTTTTTTATGGAGCGAATTTATTTTGCGGACGGATCGCCATTATGTCTGACGAGCACAGTGTTGCCTTATCAATTATTCAGAGAGATTGAAACATATGATTTTGAACAAAATTCCCTGTATCAGGTTTTGGAGGAGCAATATCATATTCAGATTACCACGACTTCTTTGAAATTAAAAGCTGTCTCTGCATACGGAAATATCTCCCGATTTTTGAATGTAGAAGAAGATACGCCGCTGCTATATTCTGATGGTATTACGTATGGGATTCAGAAAGATCGGGAAGTACCGATTGAGTTGTTTCAAAACTATTATTTGACCAGCCGGTTCGAATATTCGCTGATTCAACGTCGATAACAATACCGATTTATTGATGTAAAGTGATTACTGCTGTACAAATCGAAAAAGTGGAGTTAAAATTTTGTGAAAGAATTAGAAATAGAAGAATGAGGAAAGAGGATGCTTATATGGCATCCATGCAGAGTTTTGCAATGAGAGCAAGTTTTCAACTTCCAGTTGAAATTGTTCTGGAAGGGGACCGGCCAGTGAAGTCGGAGACATTTATGATTTGAATGTGGGTACTGATAGACAATGCCCCTATGTCGGAGAAGACAAAAGACCAATTAGTATGTATGTTGATGATGAGCGGTTTTGTGATTTTATTTTGAGGGATAAAAGGGTATAGAGAGAAAAAGAAAACAGAAGAATAAATAAAAAAGGATAGCCGAAGTATTCAGATTTCACTTTTGAAGACATAAAAAGTGAAATCTTTTTTTACTTTTAACCCAAATTTTATATAAATGTGATATTGGATTATACGAGGCAGAGGTAATCTATAAAAGAACATTGCGCAGATTGTTTGTGCGATGGAATAAAAACAAAGATGTGAAGAGGTCTTTTATGAAAAAAACATATGTACTTGATACAAATGTGCTGATTCAGGCACCCTATGCGGTCGAATGTTTTGAGGAAAATACAGTGGTACTTCCGATGACAGTGTTAGAAGAGTTGGATAACATGAAAAAAGAAGAGGGAGAAAAAGGTGCCAATGTACGCAAAGTGATTCGGATTTTGGACGCACACAGAGAAAAAGGAAATTTGCTGGAAGGGGTGCGTATGGAATGGGGAGGGATTCTGCGTGTAGAAAAAAATTACCGGAACGTTGAATTGCCTCCGGATCTTCCGGAACATAAATCTGATAATCGCATTCTGAAAGTTTGTGTAGGGCTGTCAAATGATCTGAAAGAACAGGTGATTCTGGTGACAAAAGATATTCTTTTGCGTATCAAAGCACAGTTGCTTGGAATTCAGGCAGAGGACTTTGGGACAGAGCAGGTTGCGGTACATGAGGAGCAGTATTTGGGGAGGAGAGAGGTGTTTGTACCAGAAGAATTGTTTAAAGATTTTAAGAAAAAGGGAGTTCCGGTAGAATGTGTATATTGCTGTGATATGAGCGGGAATCACACTTGCCCGGAATTGTTTGAAAACGAATTTATTCTGTTAAAAGCGGATCAGTCTTCGAAAAAGACTCAGTTGGGGCGGGTTGAGAAAGGGATGATCCGAAAGCTTGATTATAGAAAAGCTGCTCCATATGGAGTTAGTCCAAGGAATGTAGGACAGTATTTTTTACAGGAAGCATTGATGCAGTCTGCAGAGAAAGCTCCGCTTGTCATTGTAAAAGGAATGGCAGGGACGAGCAAAACTTTTTATTCACTGGCAGTGGGACTGGAAAAATTGTTAAACAATCCATCTGGAGAATATCGGAGGATCCTGATCTGTCGTCCGAATGCTTTATTTGATTCTGACATTGGATTTCTTCCAGGTGATGAGCAGGAAAAGATTTCTCCTTTGATGCGTCCGATTATGGATAATCTGGAACAATTGGTAGATTCCAGTGATCGTGAGCGATATTCAAATGAGCAGGAATTGAATGATAAAATACAGGAAATTTTTGACAGAGGAATCATCCAGACAGAGGCTCTGACCTTTATCAGAGGAAGATCCATCATGAAAACATATTTGATCATAGACGAAGCGCAAAATATGACACCGGCACAGATTAAGGGAATTATTACGCGTGCCGGAAAAGAAACAAAAATAATTTTATTGGGAGATCCAAATCAGATAGACAGACCTTATTTGGATGAAAGAACCAATGGATTGAGTTATGCTGCAGAGCATATGAAGGGAAGTCCGTTATGCTGGCAGGTTACTTTGTTGCCGGAAGAATGTGAAAGATCCGTGTTGGCAACGGATGCTATCCGCCGTTTGTAGAAGAAAAGCGAGTAAAAAACATAGAAAGGAACTGTTTAGATGAAAGAATCAGAGAAAAAAATAAAGAAAAGTCCATATATGATGAATCGGGAATTATCCTGGTTGAAGTTTAATGAGAGAGTATTGAATGAGGCGGGAAATCCGAAAGTCCCACTTGCAGAGAGGTTGACTTTTGTATCGATATACCAGTCAAATTTAGACGAATTCTATCGAGTTCGAGTAGGAACGCTGATGGATCAAATGGATGTATCAGAAGTTGTTCGTGAGAATAAAACCAATATGACAAGTGAAGAGCAAGTGAAAGCAATTATAAGGGCAACACGAGAGCTAGAGGAGAAAAAGACGGTTATTTATGAACAATTGATGGGGGAACTGGAGCCGAAAGGAATTCGTTTGATCAATTTTAATAAGCTGTCTGCAGAAGAAGGAAAAATTCTGGAGGAATATTTTGACAGGGAAATTGCACCCTACTTATCAGCGAATATCGTAAGTAAACAGCAGCCCTTTCCTTTTTTAAAGAATAAGGATATCTATGCTGTTGCTCTTTTGGAGTCGAAGGGTGGGAAGACGAGAACTGCAATCATTCCATGCAGCAACAATGTGTTCCGCAGATTGATCGATATTCCAACTCGAAAGGGAACCTTTCTGCTTTCAGAAGAATTAATTCTGCAATTTCTTCCGAAATTCTTTAAAAATTATAGTGTGAAAGAAAAATCTTTGATTCGTGTCACAAGAAATGCAGATATTGACACAGAGATGATTTATGACGAGGATCTGGATTACAGAGATGCGATGGAAAATTTAATAAAAGAGAGAAAGCGGATGAACCCGGTCAGGATGGAATTTACCGGAACTCTGAATAAAAAAATGATGCATGCGTTATGCAAAACGATCCACGTGGAAAAGGAACATGTATTTAGGTCGGAAGTCCCATTGGATCTGTCATTTGTCTTTGCTATTCAGAGCTATCTGAAAAATACAAATGCAGGGGAGTTGTTTTATCCAAGACGAACCCCAAGGCCAACCCCTCAGTTGAATGATAAGGAATCTTTGATTCCGCAGATTCTGGAAAAAGATGTGCTTTTATCTTATCCGTTTGAAAGTATGAAATCCTTTATCAATCTGCTATATGAAGCAGCGGAGGATGAGTCGGTTGTATCGATTAAAATGACGTTGTACCGTTTGGCAAATAAAAGCCAGATTGTAGATGCACTGGTGGAAGCCGCAGAAAATGGAAAAGAAGTTGTTGTACTGGTAGAACTTCGCGCCCGCTTTGATGAAGAAAATAATATTGAATATTCCAGAAAATTGGAGGAGGCCGGCTGTCGTGTGATTTATGGATTAAACGGATATAAAGTACATTCAAAATTATGCCTGATTTCCAGAAAAACAGAGCAAGGAGTGTCCTATGTGACACAGATCGGAACTGGAAATTATAATGAAAAAACATCTGCGCTGTATACGGATCTGTCATTGATTACAGGAAATCAAGAAATCGGAAAAGAGGCTGCTGAAGTGTTTGCAGCACTGTTAAGAGGAGAAACAGTGGAAGAAACCCATCTTTTATTAGTAGCACCAAAATGTTTGCAGAATAAAGTGTTGGATATGATAGAAGAAGAAATTCAACATGTGAAAAATGGAGAAGAAGGATACATCGGAATTAAAATCAATTCTTTGACAGACAAGGTGATCATTAGCAAATTAGTCGAAGCGTCTCAGGCAGGCGTAAAGATTGAAATGATTGTCAGAGGAATCTGCTGTCTGATTCCAGGTGTCAAAGGGTATACAGAAAACATAACTGTGATAAGTATTGTAGGGCGTTTCCTGGAACATTCTCGAATTTATCGATTTGGAACGAAAGAAAGAGAGAATGTGTATATTGCCTCAGCAGATTTTATGACACGAAATACGCTTCGTCGTGTGGAGGTGGCTGCCCCGGTTCTGGATGAACGATTAAAAAATCAGCTGGACTGGATGTTTGAAACGATGATGAAGGATGATGAAAAGGGAAAATGTCTGACGGAAAAAGGAATCTATGTGGATCGAAATCTTCATGTACAGAAATTGAATTCCCAGGAGTGCTTTTATGAGGCTGCTTATGCAAATGCGGAAAAAAGACAGAAATAGCAGAAAAATTTTCAGACGGAAAAATGGAATTGGAGAAGGCGAAAGAATTGAATTACAAAGAGATATTACAAAATGAGGAAGTAAAAGCGTATTTGGAGAAGGGCAACGAAAATCTCGGAATTCTTGGGTATACCGATCATTCCGAAAAACATTGTGCAATAGTTGCAAAACGTGCAGGGATGATTTTGTCAAAATTTGGATATACAGAACATGAGATTGAACTTGCAGAGATTGCAGGGGCTATGCATGACATTGGGAATGTGATCAATCGAAAGAATCATGGGGAATATGGGGCAATTCTGGCATGTTCAATCTTGGAAAAGTTGAAAATGCCGCTGAGAGACAGAATCCTTGTTATGTCAGCGATTGGAAATCATGATGAATCTACAGGGGAGGCCATCGATGCAATATCAGCTGCGTTGATTCTTGCGGATAAGACAGATGTCAGGAGAAATCGTGTAAGAAATAAAGAAAAAGCAAGTTTTGATAAGCACGATCGTGTGAATTATGCAGTGACAAGTGCGGCTGTAAAAGTGAATGCGCAGAAGCATCTGATCGCATTGAATTTACAGATTGACGAGGAGATTTGTACAATGTATGAATATTTTGAAATTTTTCTCGGCAGGATGATGATGTGTAGGAAAGCGGCAGAAGTACTGGGAGCCAGGTTTAAATTAACCGCAAACGGAAGCAAAGTATTATAGGCATGGAGGAAAAATAGAAAAAGCAGTCGGTCGGTTTGCAAGAACAGAAGCAGAGATAAAAGAGTTTGCAAAATAGAGTAACTCTCCTGAAAGAAAATATGGTATAGTAAAAAGAAAAACGAATACATGGAGAGAAAATATGAAAACGATTATCATAGGAATTGCAGGCGGAACGGGGTCAGGAAAATCTACATTTACGAAAAAATTAAAGAAAGAATTTAAAGATGATGTGGCAGTTTTATATCATGACAATTATTACAGGGATCAGAGTGACATCCCGTTAGAAGAGCGAAGAAAGACAAATTATGATCATCCGGATGCAATGGAGACAGAGCTTTTGATCCGGCAGTTGATGAACCTGAAAGCAGGAAAGGCAGTAGATTGTCCGGTATACGATTATACACAGCATACAAGATCGGATCAGGTTGTGAGGGTGGAACCGAAAAAAGTAATTCTTCTGGAAGGGATTCTTGTTCTGGCAGATGAGCGTCTGAGAGATTTGTTGGACATCAAGGTTTATGTGGAGGCAGATGCGGATGAACGAATCCTGCGTCGGATCATCCGCGATGTCAAGGAGAGGGGACGTGATATGGAAGGTGTTGTGGAGCAGTATCTGACAACAGTAAAACCGATGCATTATTTATATGTAGAGCCGACGAGATGTATGGCAGATATTGTGATCAACAGCGGAAAGAATCCGGTGGCATTTACACTGGTAAAAAACACCATACAAAAAATATTGGATGAGGCAGAGTAACTGCAGATATCCGGACAGGCTGTAATAGAAAGGATGAGATTGTGCAAAAGAGTATAAACAAATTGCGAATTCTGACACCGGAAAAATTTCAGGCGGAGTATCCGCATATTTTTAAAAGAAATTTTGGTGAAATTGCGTTGAACAGAGTGCATTTCTGTAAGGCAGAATGTCTGCGTCAGGCAGTCACAGGAACATTTGCGATTCCAAGAAAAACAAAGCTGACAGGAGATAAGATCACGTTTGGGTACTGTATTGCAGAGGAACAGCTGATCTTTATTGAAAATCAGGATCATATCAAAATAGAGATGAAAAAAGTCCGGGAATATCAGGATGAAGAGCGTACTTCGCCATTGTTGCTTTTGTTTGACTGGATGGAGTATCTTATCAAAGATGACATGCTGTTTCTGCAGGATTATGAAGAAAATCTTTCCCATCTGGAAGAGGAACTGCTGGAGGGAAATATGGAAGATTTTGACAGAAAAATCCTGTTATCCAGAAAGGAACTTTCTGTGCTGAGTGCGTATTATGAACAGTTATCGGATATGGGGGAAACTCTTCAGCAAAATGCAGCGAGACATCAAACAGAACAGGAAGCATTGCTTTTTGGGCTTTTCTGTGAGAAGGCAGGACGATTGTATGACATGGTGCAGACACTCAAAGAGTATTCCATGCAGCTTAGAGAAATGCATCAGACGCAGATCGATATCCGGCAGAATGAAATTATGAAAGTGCTGACGATTGTTACAACGCTTTTTATGCCGTTGACGCTGATTGCAGGATGGTACGGAATGAATTTTGCACATATGCCCGAACTGACTGCACCGGGAGGGTACGGGATCATCTGTGTTGTGTGTCTGCTTCTTATTGCAGTGGAAATCTGGATTTTTAAAAAGAAAGGATGGTTTAAGTAGTCATCATTTCCAATAACGCAGCCCCTTCAGTCACACCGTTATGATCGCAGTCCGGAAGCATATGATCGGCTTCTTTTTTCAGAATCTCAACGGCATTGCCCATGGCAAACTTCATTTCGGAAGCCTCAAACATACTCAGATCATTTTCTCAGTCCCCGATGCAGGCAATCTCAGATTTTGCAATACCAAGTGATTGGGCCAGATGCGTCAGAGCGCCCCTTTGGAGGGTTCTGATGAAAAGATCTCTGCATACTGACCGGTGTAGGCAGCACGAAGAGACGGGGAGTTTGCAAGATGCATTTTGAGCTGCGGCATGGAGTTTTTGGAAAAAAGTAAAACTGCAGTTCTTTCACATCACATGAAAGCTCCTGGATCGTCTGTTCCATATTTTGGACATAACGGACTTTTCTGGCATCTTTTCCATAGATCAGACGTCCCAGAAAAACAAGGCTGTGTCCCTGCAGCAGATACTCATGTCTGATATGCGCAGTGATACCAAGCTTCTCGCTTTGACAGGCATTTAACAAAGAAAGAGCAGTCTGCTTTGGAATTTCTGACTGGTAGAGCGTCTTTTGCGTGTGATAGTCTGTGACCTTTGCTCCGTTTGAGGAGATGACATAGCGAAACAGGGAATTCTGATCTGTCAGCTGATGCGGAAGTCAGGTTCCATCCATATCGATTGCCAGTAATTTGATCATAATCGGTGCCTTCTTTCAAGTCTGTGAATTTATGGAGATTATTATTTATAGTGTAACACCTTCAAATCAATACGAAAAGACTTCTAAAAAATTTTTTCCCACATAAAATTAGAAAAAATATAGTAATTCTATCAGATTTATAGTATACTTAAAACATACTGAAAAAGTAGGAATTGTAAAGAATGAGGGAAAGGATGAAAACAATGAAAAAGATTTTAAAAAGTCTGCCGTTTCAGCTTCTTTTGGGAGTGATCATCGGAATTGTGCTGGGGCTGATTTCAAATGAAGCGGTCATGAATGTGATCGTCACGATCAAGTTTGTATTAGGAGAACTGATTAATTTCTGTGTACCGCTGATTGTGATCGGGTTTATTGCGCCATCAATCACGAAGCTCGGGAAAAATGCGTCAAGGATATTAGGAGTGGCTGTTCTTCTTGCTTATGTATCCTCCGTCTTAGCGGCGCTGGGATCAATGGCAGCCGGATATGGACTGATTCCGCATTTATCAATTGTTTCGGAAGTAGACGGGCTGAAAGAACTTCCGGAAATTGTATTCCAGTTGGAAATCCCGCAGATTATGTCCGTGATGAGTGCGCTTGCATTTTCTATTTTGATCGGGCTTGCGGCAACCTGGACCAAGGCAGAGACAGTGATCCGGCTATTAGATGAATTCCAACAGATCGTACTGATGATCGTATCCAAGATTGTCATTCCGATCCTTCCGGTATTTATTGCGCTTACATTCTGGTCTCTGGCATACGAGGGAACGATCACAAAGCAGCTGCCGGTATTTCTCAAGGTTGTGCTGATCGTGATGGTGGGGCACTTTATCTGGATGGCGGTTTTATATGCAGTGGGTGGAATTTACTCCGGAAACAATCCGTGGAAAGTTGTAAAGCATTATGGTCCGGCATACATTACTGCAGTGGGAACGATGTCCTCTGCTGCAACGCTTGCAGTGGCTTTAAAATGTGCCAGAAAGTCGGAGCCGGTACTGAGGGATGATATGGTCAGCTTTGGGATTCCGCTGTTTGCAAACATTCATCTTTGTGGTTCTGTTCTGACAGAAGTATTTTTTGTGATGACGGTCTCCCAAATTTTATATGGAAAACTGCCGTCAGTCGGAACCATGATCTTATTTTGTGCACTGCTTGGCGTGTTTGCAATCGGAGCACCGGGGGTTCCAGGCGGAACGGTGATGGCTTCTCTTGGGCTTATCACGGGAGTTCTTGGATTTGATGCCACAGGAACAGCACTGATGCTGACAATCTTTGCATTGCAGGACAGCTTTGGTACCGCATGCAATGTGACAGGAGACGGTGCACTGACTATGATTCTGACTGGATATGCAAGACGGCATAATATCGAGCAGCAGACAGAAACGATTGAATTTTAAGAATCGTGGATAAAAAGGGCAGGGACATATTGCGTAACAGGCGATATGTCCCTGCTTTTTAGCGTTCTTCTACTTTACAACAGAAGAGGAGACTTCTATAATAAAGTCAAAAGAAAATCCACAGGAGCAGAACTTATGACGATAAAGGAAATTGCAAAGCTTGCGCAGGTATCCAGTGCAGCAGTGTCGAGATATATGAACGGGGGATACGTAAGTGAAGAAAAGAAGGAGAGGATCCGGGCAGTGATCGAAGAAACAGGATACCGCCCGTCTGTACAGGCGAGAACGCTTCGCACCAAACGAGCGTGCCTGGTCGGAGTGATTGTTCCAAAGATCAATTCAGAGTCGATCAGCAGGATTACAGAGGGAATTGGTCAGGTACTTTCAGAAAGAGCCTATCAGATGCTTCTGACCATCACAGATAACGATCCGTCCAAAGAGCTGGAATACATGGATTTGTTTGAATCTTATCCGGTGGACGGAATCATTCTGGTAGGAACAGTCCTTTCCAGTGCGCACAAGGAAAAACTGAAAAAGTGCAGAGTGCCGATCGTAGTAATCGGACAGCAGACAAACGAGGTCAGCTGTATTTACCATGATGATTATGGGGCTGCAAAAGAACTGGCAGAACAGATCGGAAAAGAAATGTCCGGACGTATTGCTTATATCGGTGTGACAAGAGAGGATAAGGCGGCAGGTGCAGCCAGAGAAGACGGCTTCCGGGATGGTCTGAGAGCAGTTGGCAGAGAGCTGGAGGAAGGATGTCTGCGCCGGGCAAGCTTCACAATGGAGTCCGGATATGAGCAGGCATGTGATCTTTTGAGATCAGAGAGTGATATCGATATCATATCTTGCGCCACAGATACCATTGCTGCAGGAGTGATCGAAGCAATTGCACAGCTTTCGCCTCAAAGGAGTATTCAGGTGACAGGATTTGGGGACAATCAGTTTCTGAAAGCGGTTACGGGCGGAATCAGAACCGTGCATTTCGGGTACCAGACAAGTGGTGTAAAAGGCGCCAGATTGCTGCTGGATATGGTAGAATCAGGAAAGACACTCACGACAGAGATTAAGCTTGGATATGAACTGCTGTAAAACAGAAATCTAGCAAAATATACAAAAAAAATAAAATATAAATTAGTAAAAATGCCATCTTTACAAATGGCATTTTTTTCACTATTATAATCTTACAAGATATGAAATCGATTACATGAAACGTGAGTCTTGCAAAGAAAAAAGAAAGGGATGAAGGTATGGATTACAAAAAAACCGCACAGGAAATTTTGAATTATGTTGGTGGGAGCAAGAACATCATTTCAGCGGCACATTGTGCGACCAGACTGCGCCTGGTTATTGCAGATAACAAGAAGGCAGACAAAGGTGCGCTGGAGAATGTAGATGGAGTCAAAGGAGTGTTTGAGGCATCAGGACAGCTTCAGATCATTCTGGGGACAGGTACGGTCAACAAGGTGTTTGATCAGTTTATTGAGATTGCAGGAGTGACAGCAAGCTCCAAGGCGAAGCAAAAGAGGCAGCGGTACAGAAGCAGAACTGGTTTATGCGGGCAATCAAGCTTCTGGGAGATATTTTTGTTCCGATCATTCCTGCCATTGTGGCAAGTGGATTTTTGATGGGAATCATGAACTCTCTTGATTTTATGAATACGAACAATTTTATTCATATTGACACGACCAGTTCACTGTATGTATTTGCGAATCTGTTCAGTAATACAGCGTATACCTTTTTACAGATTCTGATTGCTTTTTCAGCTGCAAAAGCTTTTGGTGCGAATCCATACCTGGGAGCTGTAATCGGAATGATCACAATTAACCCGGCGCTGCAGAATGCGTATACTGTGGCGACAGAAGGTGTGAAAGCAACGCAGTCGGTATTCTTTGGACTCTATCAGATTGATATGGTTGGATATCAGGGACATATCATTCCGATTATCATTGCCGTATGGCTGATGTCTGTGATTGAGAAAAAGCTGCACAAGGTTGTTCCGGAGGTACTGGATCTGTTCGTAACACCTCTGGTAAGTGTATTTGTGACAGGGTATCTGACACTGGCAGCTATCGGTCCGGTCTTTGTATGGGCGGAGAATGCGATCCTGAACTGTATCCAGTGGCTTCTGACACTTCCTCTGGGATTGGGAAGTCTCGTAATGGGAGGTCTGTATGCACCGACTGTAGTGACAGGAATCCATCAGATGTATGCAGCGATCGACCTGGGACAGCTTGCACAGTATGGAGTGACTTACTGGCTTCCGCTGGCAAGTGCGGCAAACGTGGCACAGGGAGCAGCAGCGCTTGCAGTTGCAGTAAAATCAAAAGATAAGAAGATCAAAGCGCTGGCACTTCCATCATCTTTAAGTGCATTTATGGGAATTACAGAGCCGGCGATCTTTGGAGTGAACTTAAGATTTTTCAAGCCGTTCATCGCAGGATGTATCGGTGGAGGATGCGGTGCACTCTATGCATCAATCGTACACCTTGGAGCAAAAGGAACCGGAGTGACAGGTATTTTTGGTATCCTTCTGTGTCTGAACCAGCCGGTACAGTATCTGATCGAGATGGCGATCGCAGTCGGAGTTGCCTTTGCGGTATCATTTATCCTTTATAAAGATAAAAAGGAAGAAATAAAAGAGCAGGCAGAAGCAGTGATTCCGGCAGAAGAAATTCCGGTTTCACAGGCAGAGGCTGTCACAGAAGAGACTCTGGGAAGTCCCGTTTCCGGAAAAGTTGTTCCGACAGCTGAGATTTCCGATGCCACATTTGCGGAGGAAATCCTGGGAACAACTGTTGCTGTAGAGCCGGAAGCAGCGGAGCTTGTAGCCCCTTGTGACGGTACGATCCTGAGTATTTATGATACGGGGCATGCAGTTTGTATGACCACACCATCCGGTGGAGAGCTTTTGATCCATGCAGGAATTGATACCGTAAAAATGGAAGGCAGAGGATTTACAAAGTGTGTGGCAGACGGAGATTATGTTCATGCGGGAGATGTACTTCTTAAGATGGATCTGGATGCGATCCGAAAAGAGGGTTACGAGACAACAACGATGATGATTCTTACCAATGCAGATGACTATGATGTGGAAAAGGTTTCTGCAGATCATGTCAGCTGTGGAGAAAAAATGATGGTACTTCATAAAAAATACGAGGAGATAGAGATATGAATGCATTGACAAGAGATCTGGAAGGTTTAACAAAGTCGGCAGAAGCGTGTGCAGACGGCAAAGACCGTTTCCGCCAGAAGCTGCATCTGATGCCGCCGACAGGATGGCTCAATGATCCCAACGGACTGTGTCAGTTCAAAGGAATCTACCACGCATTTTTTCAATATTCGCCATTTAATGCAACGGGTGGTCTGAAGATGTGGGGACACTATACAAGCCGGGATATGATCGAATGGAAATACGAGGGTGTCAGCCTGTATCCGGATCAGCCGTTTGACTGCCATGGCGTGTATTCGGGATCAGCGTTTATTGAAGACGGAAAGATGTACCTGTATTATACCGGAAATGTGAAGCTTGAGGACGGAGAATTTGACTATATCCGAACCGGCCGGGAGGCAAACACAGTTCTGGTGGTCAGCGAGGACGGAGAGCATTTTGGCAGAAAAAGAGAACTGATGAGAAACAGTGATTATCCGCAGGATCTGACCTGCCATGTACGTGATCCGAAAGTCTGGAAAGAAAACGGCATGTATTACATGGTGCAGGGAGCCAGAACGCAGAAAGATGAAGGAAAAGTGCTGATTTTTGAGTCTGAGGATCAGCTGAACTGGATCTACAAAAGCGATGTAAAGACAGCAGAGCGATTTGGATATATGTGGGAGTGCCCAGACTATTTTGAAACAGAAGGCAGAAAGATTTTATCGACTTCCGTGCAGGGGCTGGAAGGCGGCGTGTGGAATGCACGAAATGTGTACCAGTCCGGATATTTTCTGGTAGAGGGGGATATCCTTTCCGAGTATGTGCTTTCTGACTATGAACTCTGGGACTATGGATTTGATTATTATGCACCGCAGAGTTTTGAAAGTGAGGATGGACGCCGGATCCACATCAGTTGGATGGGAATGCCGGATTGTGAGGAATACACAAACCTGACGCTGGAAGATGGATGGCAGCACTGCTTTACATTTCCAAGAGAAGTGCATGTCAAAGATAAAAAAGTGCTTCAGCAACCGGTAAAAGAACTGGAAGCACTGCGCAGAGGAGAAGAAAGAGCAGTCTCTGTTCTGGAGAAGAAAGGTACAAAAGTCTTTGAGGCAGAGGTGCAGAATATCACAGGAAATCACTTCCGCGCAGTACTGGCAAAAGAACTGGTTCTGGAATATGTAAACGGAAGATTTGAGATGAAGTTTACAAGCCAGGATAAGACGTCCGTATCCGCGGGAAGAAGTCTTAGATTCCGGGAAGTAAGTGAAGTCAGAAACGTCCGGATTCTTGCAGATGTTTCTTCTGTAGAAGTGTTTGTCAATGATGGAGAGACTGTGTTTTCTACAAGGTATTATCCGCAGGATTATGAAATAAAAATAGAAGCTTTGGATGCCAAGATTGCATTCTGGGAGCTGTAAAAGCAAAAATGTTCCCATCGGGATTTTCTGATGGGAACATTTTTGTTATGTAAGAAAGACTGTCAAATGTACAAATCAGTTTGCATCTTCTTTGTCTTTGGGCAGTACAATGTTGAGGAGTACTGCAAGCAATGTAGCCACTACAACCGGTGATTTGCCGAAGATCATCACAAACCAGTCCGGGAAGCTGGCAAGAGAATCACTTGCCTGTGAGATTCCCATTCCCAGTGCTGCCGCAAGTCCCACGATGGAAGTATTGCGAAATGTCATATTTTGTGATGTGATCAGTTTCATTCCGGTCATGGCGATGGATGCGAAAACAGACACTGTGGCACCGCCGAGTACACAATACGGAATTGTCGTTAAAAGAGACGAGAATTTCGGGATCACTCCGGCTATCAACAGAATCAGTGCCGCACCGCCGAGTACACAGCGGTTGATAACTTTTGTCGTTGCAACGATTCCCACGTTCTGGCTGTATGTAGCAGTCGGGAGTCCGCCGAGAAGAGAAAATAGAATATTGGAGATTCCATATCCTACGATTCCTCCCTGCAGTTCCTGATCTGTTGGCATACGATTCATTCCTCCGCTGGTTGTGGCGGAAAAGTCGCCGATTGCCTGAATGGAGTTGATTGCAAACAGAAGACCGATTGCGACACAGGCGGAAGGTTCGAAGCGAATTCCGAAATGAAGCGGGCTTGGCACCTGGAAGAGGGCAGCATCATGGATAGGAGAAAAGTCTACCATTCCGAAGAACAGTGCGATGATATATCCACCGATGATACCGATCAGAATGGATGCCAGTTTCCAGATTCCTTTTCCAAAATGATTCAATACCGTTACAATAGTCAATGTCAAAATAGCGACCAGCCAATTTTGCCAGGAACCATAATCTTCGCTGCCTACCCCTCCGGCCATATAGTTAATGGCAGTCGGATACAGAGAAAGTCCAATTGTAAATACAACGGTTCCAGTGATCAGAGGCGGGAAAAATTTGCGGATCTTCCGGATAAAAAGTCCCACAAAAACAGCCACGATACCACCTGCGATCATAGCACCTAAAATGGTGGCGACATCATACTCTTCGGCAATGGACTGCATACTCGGAACATAGGCAAAGCTGATGCCCATGATGACCGGAAGGCCGGATCCGATTGTAAGATACCGGGTCTTGATAAATGGAAACAGTTGTAACAATGTGGCAAGTGCGGAAGTGACCAAGGCAGCCTGAATTAAAATAACAGAGTCAGCTTCCGAAAGTCCGGCTACACCGGATACAATGATAGCAGGCGTTACACAGCCGACGATCATTGCGACAACATGCTGCAGTGCAAGTGGAAATGCCTGATTAAGGGCAGGCACTCCGCTTAGTTCAAAAATGGTAGAGCGGGTTGTCTGATGTTTCATAAATAAGGTGTCCCCCTTTATTCGAGATGGATCCGGGTTCCTGTAAGCCCCTGAATTCCTTCTCTGGCTTTTTCTAGTAATGTGATCAAAGATTGCCTTCCGGGTGCAGATTCTGCAAATTCTACGGCCGCCTGCATCTTCGGAAGCATGGAGCCGGGAGCAAAATGACCTTCTGCAATATACTGTTTTGCTTCAGCTACTGTGATATCATCCAGCCATGTCTGTTCTGGTGTCCCGAAATGAATGGCTGCTTTTTCTATAGCAGTGAGGATGATCAGAACATCTGCATCCAGTTCTTTTGCGAGAAGCGCACTGGCAAAATCTTTGTCTATGACTGCACTGGCACCTTTTAGATGATTGCCCTGACGAATGACCGGAATTCCTCCGCCGCCACAGGCAATGACAAGGTCACCGGAATCCACCATCGTCCGGATTGTGCCGATTTCAATGATCTCCTGTGGTTTTGGAGAAGCTACGACACGACGGTAGCCTCTTCCGGCATCTTCTTTCATAATGTAGTCATATTTCTGCGACATTTCGTCTGCCTGTTCTTTTGTAAGAAAACGTCCGATCGGTTTGGACGGACAGGCAAAAGCTGGATCATGTTCATCCACACGTACTTGTGTGATCATAGTTGCGACAGGAATATCGGTGATATTGCGATTTAAGAGCTCTTCACGGAGAGCGTTCTGCAGATCATAGCCGATATAAGCCTGGCTCATGGCAACACAGACAGAAAGAGGGGTATTGGGCTGGTGTGCATCTTCGTGAGTCAGGGCGAGCATTGCGTTGTTGACCATTCCTACCTGAGGGCCATTTCCATGAGCAATCACAACTTCACATCCTTCCTCGATCAGATCAACGATGGCGTGCGCTGTGATCTTGACAGCTGCCATCTGTTCCGGAAGGGTGTTGCCCAGGGCGTTTCCGCCCAGGGCGATGACAATTCGTTTCTTCCTTGTCATATCTATTCCTCCCTGATTGATGCGATTGTTTCTACCTCACATAAAACTCCTTTTGGAAGATCTTTTACAGCAACGCAGGAGCGCGCCGGTTTTCCTGTAAAATATTTTGCATAGATTTCATTGAATGCAGCGAAATCACCCATGTCTGCAAGGAAACAGGTTGTTTTTACCACATCTGTAAAATCTGCATTCTGGCTTTCAAGAAGCGCTTTGATGTTTAACATCACCTGTTCTGTCTGTTCTTCGATCGTGGTTCCGACCACTTCTCCTGTTATCGGAGAGAGCGGGATCTGACCGGAGAAAAACGCAATTCCGTTACAGATGATTCCCTGAGAATAAGGTCCGATTGCTGCCGGTGCATTTTTGGTTTCTACATATTTTAGCATAGCTTAGTCCCTCCTTGAATATAATCCATTTCGCATCGTGTTCTAGTATAACAGGTTTTACTCAAAAACTCTAGGTGTGGATTTCTCTTCCAGCTTCTTTAAGATATCAGCAGGATCTGCAAATTTTGCAAGAAAGATCATGGCTGCGATGATATACGGTTTGTAGCTGGCTTCTTTATAAAGTGGTGTTCTGTAGCGGTCGAATACGCTGGCATCGACTTCACCGGATTCGCAGCTGACACCTGTGATATCTGCAGGCAGACAGTGCAGGTAGAGCGCGTTACCGTCTTTGGTCGTCTTCATCAGTTCTTCTGTACAAGCCCAGTCTTTGTGCTGTGCGTTCTGTTCCAGAAGTTCTTTTTCCAGAGCATCGATTCCCGCAAAGTCACCGTTTCCATATAATTCAGTACGTTTTTCCATGGCAGCAAACGGCGCCCAGCTCTTTGGATAAACGATGTCGGCATCTTTGAAAGCTTCTGCCATATTGTTGGTCTTTGTGAAAGAACCGCCGGATTTTTTCGCATTTTCGGCAGCAACAGCCTCCACTTCCGAGAAGACTTCATATCCTTCCGGATGTGCCAGTACAACGTCCATTCCAAAACGTGTCATCAGTCCGATCACACCCTGTGGAACAGAGAGCGGTTTTCCGTAGGAAGGAGAGTATGCCCAGGACATGGCGATCTTCTTGCCTTTCAGATTCTCGACACCGCCGAATTCATGGATGATGTGCAGCATATCGGCCATTGCCTGTGTCGGATGGTCGATGTCGCACTGCAGGTTGACAAGTGTCGGTTTCTGCTGAAGAATCCCGTCTTTGTGTCCTTCTGTCACAGCATCTACGACTTCGTGCATATAAGCATTTCCTTTTCCGATGTACATATCATCACGGATTCCGATGACATCTGCCATGAAAGAAATCATGTTGGCTGTCTCACGAACCGTCTCACCATGCGCAATCTGCGATTTTCCTTCATCCAGATCCTGCACCTCAAGTCCGAGCAGGTTACATGCGGAAGCAAATGAGAAGCGGGTACGTGTGGAATTGTCACGGAATAAAGAGATTCCGAGTCCGCTTTCAAATACTTTTGTGGAGATGTTGTTTTCTCTCATAAAACGGAGTGCGTCTGCCAGTGTAAATACTGCTTCCAGTTCGTCGTCTGTTTTTTCCCAGGTCAGGAAAAAGTCAGAGTTGTACATGTCTTTGAAGTTGAGTGCGTTCAGTTTATCGATGTAATCCTGTAATGTTTTCATAGTGTGATTCCTCCATATACTCAGGCTGTGCCTGTTGTGTTTCTTGTTATTTTGAAAGTTTACTTACAATATAAAGTCGGCAGTGCAGCGTAAACAGCGGCACATACTACCAGGTCTGCCTTCCAGGTCTTTTCATTTGGTGCATGAGCCTGTGCTTCTGCTCCAGGACCAAATCCGATACAAGGAATGCCGTTTCGTCCCATGATGGAAACGCCGTTTGTAGAGAACGTCCATTTGTCAGTCAGTGGGCGGGCTTTTCTCATCTTAGCAGTCTCTGGTGTTCCAATCCTTTCTTCTCCGTAAAGTCCCTTGTAGGCTTCTTCCAGAGCTTTTGTGACTTTGTGGTCTTTTGGAATGACCCAGGTCGGGAAGTAGCATTCGATCGGATATACCAGTCCGGTATAGGATGGTCTGTCATAGTTGTACATGGAAACCGTTACATCCTCCCCATATTTCTGTACGCTTGGAAGTGCACGGATCTCATCCAGACAGCTTTCCCATGTCTCTCCGGCAGTCATACGGCGATCCAGAGAAACAGAGCAGGAGTCTGCAACCGCACAGCGGCTTGGAGAAGTGAAGAAAATTTCAGAAGTTGTGATGGTACCCCGTCCTAAGAATCTTGCTTCTTCCCATTCCGGATTATATGTTTCATCCAGCATTTTTACGAGTCCTTTGATTTCAGTTGTCTCTTCGGCATCGTTTTCGTTCAGTGCACGGACATCCTGCAGGATATCAGCCATCTTGTAGATTGCATTGTCTCCACGCTCCGGTGCAGAGCCGTGACAGGATACGCCTTTGACGTCTACACGGATCTCCATACGTCCTCTCTGTCCGCGGTAGATACCGCCGTCAGTCGGTTCTGTGGATACCACAAATTCCGGACGGACTTTATCTTCGTTGATGATGTATTGCCAGCAGAGGCCGTCGCAGTCTTCTTCCTGTACGGTTCCTGTGACAAGGACTGTATATTTGTCACTTAAAAGCCCCAGATCTTTCATGATCCTTGCACCGTAAACTGCAGAGACGATACCTCCGAGCTGATCAGAAGTACCACGTCCTCCGATCTCTGTGTCAGATTCGAATCCTTCATATGGATCGAATTCCCAGTTGTCACGGTTTCCGATACCAACGGTGTCAATATGTGCATCAAATCCGATGAGTGTCTCTCCGGTTCCCATATATCCGAGTACATTTCCCTGCGGATCGATCTCGACTTTATCAAAATCCAGTTTCCGCATCTCTTCGGCGATCCGTTCAATGTGATCCTTTTCCCCACAGCTCTCACCCGGGAATTTTACGATCTCTCTGAGAAATTTTGTCATATCCGCTTCATAGTTCTGTGCAGCTTCTTTGATTTTGTTGAAATCCATTTTAAAATCCTCCTTGATAAACATAATGAAATGGTTTCCTGATCTAACGTTCATTGCCGTCCCATACGATGGATTCGTAACGTGTAGGATCGGTATCTCCTTCGGTGGAGAAAAGCAGTACCCGGGAAGTTTCATCCAGGCCCAGGTGTTCTCTTAATTCCTGATATTCGTCCATGCACATGATGCAGGCGAGCGTTCCAAACGGTGCGGCTCCGGATTCTCCGGAAGTGACCGGCGTATCTCCCTTGATCGGTGCGGCGAGCATCCGCATTCCTTTTGCAGCGACCCAGTCTGGTGCAGCAACAAAGGTATCCACATGATTCTTTAAGATATCCCAGGAGATGGTGTTCGGTTCGCCGCAGGCAAGCCCGGCCATGATCGTCGGCATGTCACCGTCTACAATGCGGATCGCACCGTCTCCGGCAGCAGCTCCTTTGTAAAGGCAGGCAGCCGCTTCGGCTTCCACAACGACCACTTTCGGCGGGGTCTTGGGATAGCGGTTCGCAAAATATCCCTGAACAGCACCGGCAAGGGATCCGACACCAGCCTGGATAAATACATGAGTCGGGGCTTCGCAGCCGTCTTCATGAAGTTGATCGTCGGCTTCCATGGCCATGGTTCCGTATCCCTGCATGATCCATGCCGGAATTTCTTCATAGCCGTCCCACGCAGTATCCTGCACGATGATACCATGTTCAGTTCTGGCAGCCATATCGGCAGCCATGCGCACGCATTCATCGTAGTTGCATTCTTCGATCGTAGCAGTGGCGCCTTCTTTTCGGATGTTGTTTAACCGTGTCTGTGTACTTCCTTTAGGCATCAGGACAACTGCCTTTTGTCCGAGCTTGTTGGCAGCCCAGGCAACTCCGCGTCCATGGTTTCCATCGGTTGCAGTAAAGAAGGTGGCCTGACCGAACTCTTTTTTGAGCGCTTCAGAAGTGAGGATGTTGTAGGGAAGCTCGCTGACATCTTTCCCTGTCTGCTGTGCGATGTAACGTGCCATGGCAAAGGATCCGCCAAGGACTTTAAAAGCATTGAGTCCGAATCGATAGGATTCATCCTTGATGTAAAGTGAACCAAGTCCTAATTTTTCGGCCATGTGGTTCAGTTTTACGAGTGGTGTGACACTGTATTGCGGAAAACTTTCGTGGAACGTGCGGGCTTTTTCCACCTCGGAAAGTGCCATGACCGGAAGGTTGGCATCCTCGGTCTTCGGCATATGATTGACTGCCCATTTGATTGTCTCCATGTGTAAAACCTCCTTATGATCTGCTATTTTCCTGCATCCATATAACTGTAAAGTGTAAATTTAGAAATATTGAGAAGATTTGCAACCTTATCTCCTGATTTTGTGATCAGAAACGCACCGGCATCATTCAGATAGCGGACCACCTGAATCTTATCTTCCTTGGTCATTAAAGCCACCGGTTTTCCGACCAGTGCCACGCCCTGCTGCATCAGATCGTTTAACAGCTCTTCTACATTGCGTGTGATCGTCTGCGGCGAGTGAGGCTTGCTGACTGTGTAAGTATCTGTTTCCGGTTCGGTGTGAAGAAGCGACCCCAGTGCACTGTCTATCGTAAGAAGTGCTGTAATGTCATAGTTGATGGAAAAGATATAAGAAATCTTTTCATCGGCATCCCGTATGTAAAGGGTACTGGATTTCAAAATCCGGCCGTCCTCCGTGCGTGTGAGATAAGAAAGCTTATCTTGTACTTTGGCAGCGTTTTTGTGCAAGGTCTCCAGTACGATCCCGGAAGGTCCGTCTCCGGACTTGCGGTGTGTCACCTGTCCGTTTTCAATGTGGACGATGGAGGTCTCCAGGTCCTTGTTCAGATCATGAATGACAACTTCACAGGAAGTTCCGAACTGTTTTGCAATACCATGCGCCATTTGCTTTAGAAGCTTGAGTGTATGATCCATAGTCATCCCTCCCTTTGTGAAAAACATTGGTAAAATCTGTCAAAAACAACTGCTTCTAAACTCATAATATCATAAAAATCCATAAAATCAATAGTTTCTCTAAAAAAGTTTTAGAATACCTAAAAAAGTTTTAGAATCGTGTTGCATTTGTGCAGTTTTGATGGTATTCTATAAACAGCAAAAGCGGTTCTGGAAGATATGCACAAAAATAGAAGACTTTCAAAAAGAAAAGGAGAGGTTGATATGCTTATTTTAGGAAACGGCAGGATGATCACAAGAGATGCGGACAATCCATATCTGGAATGCGGGGCCGTGGTGATTGACGGGACAAAAATCGTGAAGGCTGGTACGCTTTCGGAAGTGAAGGCGGCGTATCCGGATGCGGAGTTTTTGGATGCAAAGGGCAAGGTGATCATGCCTGCCTTTATCAATGCACACGAACATATTTACAGTGCATTCGCAAGAGGACTGTCCGTCAAAGGATATGACCCAAAAGGATTTTTAGATATTCTGGATGGGATGTGGTGGACGATTGACCGCAATCTGACCTTGCATGATACATATTTAAGCGCCATGGCTACATATATTGATTCGATCAAAAATGGTGTGACAACGGTATTTGACCATCATGCAAGCTTTGGTTCCATCCGTGGTTCTTTATATGAGATTGAAAGGGCTGCGAAAGAAACCGGAGTCCGCTCCTGTTTATGCTATGAGATCTCGGATCGTGACGGGAAGGATAAGGCAAGAGATTCCGTTATGGAAAATGCAGAGTTTATCCGTCATGCACAAAAAGAGGATACCGGCATGATCGCGGGCATGATGGGAATGCATGCACAGTTTACAATTTCTGATGAGACGATGGAGCTGGCGGCAGCGAACAAGCCAGACGGCGTGGGATATCATATCCATGTGGCAGAAGGGATCGAAGATCTGCATCATTGTCTGAAACATTATGGAAAGCGGATCGTGGATCGTCTGATGGACTGGGGAATCCTGGGAGAAAAGACACTGCTTGGACATTGCATTTATATCAACGGCCATGAGATGGATCTGATCAAAGAGACGAACACAATGGTGGTACACAATCCGGAATCCAACATGGGCAATGCCTGCGGATGTCCGCCGACGATGGAACTGGTGCACAGAGGGATCCTGACCGGACTTGGAACAGACGGATATACTCATGATATGACAGAGTCTTACAAAGTGGCAAACGTACTGCACAAGCATCATCTGTGTGATCCGAATGCCGCATGGGGAGAGGTTCCGCAGATGCTTTTTGACGGAAATGTCAAAATTGCAGAGCGTTATTTCCCGCAGAAGCTTGGTGTATTGAAAGAAGGAGCTGCTGCAGATGTGATTGTTGTGGATTATGATCCGCTGACACCGATGAACGGGGACAATGCAAACAGCCACATTTTATTCGGTATGACTGGAAAACAGGTAGTAACCACAGTGGCGAATGGAAAAGTATTGATGAAAGACAGAGAACTTGTATCTATAGATGAAGCAAAAGTGATGGCAGACTGCAGACAGGCGGCAAAAGAGCTGGCTGAGAGGATCAACGCATAAGGAGGGCATGAGGATGAGTGAAGTTATGACACCGATGTCATTTGAACAGTTGGTAGAATGGGTATTACAGGAAAAGAAAAAAAGAGGAACCGTGTTCGGACAGCATCATGCGTACCGGGCAGATGGAACACATAACCGGACGATGTTCGGGCGTACTCTGGAGACGCCGATTGGACCGGCAGCCGGTCCGCATACGCAGATGACACAGAATATTGTGGCAGCCTACTATGCCGGCAGTCGTTTCTTTGAATTGAAGACCGTACAGATCATGGATGGAGAAGAGCTGGCGGCATGCATCAACCGTCCGTGTATCAAGGCGGATGATGAAGGATATAACTGCGAGTGGTCCACAGAGCTGACAGTACCGCAGGCAATGGAAGAGTATATCAAAGCCTGGTTCTTATTGAAAGTGATCGCCAAAGAGTTTGGACTTGGAGATATGAATGGATTTCAGTTTAATGTCAGTGTGGGATATGATCTGGCAGGCATCCAGTCCCCGAAGGTGGATACCTTCCTGAATTCCATGAAACACGCAGAAGATACAGAGATTTTCAAGCACTGCAAGGCATATTTACTGGAACATGCGGATTGGTTTGAGCACGTGACAACAGAAGATATCGAGCAGATCCCGCCGGAAATCTGCAATTCCGTGACACTTTCCACACTGCATGGATGTCCTCCGCAGGAGATTGAACGGATCGCCATGTATCTGCTTACGGAAAAAGGATTCCATACCTTTGTAAAATGCAATCCGACACTGCTTGGATATGAGTTTGCGAGAAAGACCATGGATGAGATGGGATATGATTACATACAGTTTGGAGACTTCCACTTTAAGGATGACCTGCAGTATGAAGATGCAGTTCCGATGCTGACACGCCTGATGAATACGGCGAAAGAGAGAAATCTGGAGTTTGGTGTGAAGATCACCAATACGTTCCCTGTGGATGTGAAACAGAATGAGCTTCCAAGCGAAGAGATGTATATGTCAGGAAAATCCTTGTATCCGTTGTCCATTTCACTGGCAGCAAAACTGGCAAAAGAATTTGACGGAAGGCTTCGTATTTCCTATTCCGGAGGAGCGGATTACTATAATATAGAAAGAATTGTGGATGCAGGCATCTGGCCGGTTACTGTGGCAACGACTCTTTTGAAACCGGGCGGTTATCAGAGACTGACGCAGATGGCAAAGCTTCTGGACAAGGAGAATGCTCCGTTTGAAAAAGTGGACGCAGAATCTGCAGGAAAACTTGCAGAAGAGGCGGTGAAAGACCCGCATCATGTGAAGGCAATGAAGCCTTTGCCGTCAAGAAAGATGAAAAAAGAAGTTCCGCTCATGGATTGTTTCGTGGCGCCGTGTAAAGAGGGATGCCCGATCCATCAGGATATCACAACGTATCTGCAGCTTGTGGGAGAAGAAAAGTATGAGGAAGCAATGGAAGTGATCACAGAGAAGAACCCGCTTCCGTTTATTACAGGAACGATCTGTGCACATAACTGTATGAGCAAATGTACCAGAAACTTTTATGAGACACCTGTTCATATCCGGGAGATGAAATTAAAAGCGGCAGAAAATGGATATGAGGCGCTGCTTGAAAAACTTCCGGTGCCGGCAGTGACAAAAGCAGGAAAAGCGGCAGTCATCGGAGGCGGCCCGGCAGGAATGGCGGCTGCATACTTCCTCAGAAAAGGTGGTATGGAAGTTACGCTATTTGAGGCAAAAGAATCTTTAGGAGGCGTAGTACGTCACGTGATTCCGCCATTTCGTATTTCGGAGGATGCCATTGAAAAAGATGCGGAAATCTTAAGAAAGATGCAGGTGGACATCCACTGCAATACAAAGTTGGAATCTTTGGAAGAACTGAAAAAGCAGGGATATACAAAGATCGTACTGGCAGTGGGAGCTCCGGTTCAGGGAAGCTTAAAGCTGGAAAGCGGAATGCCGAAAAATGCACTGGAATTTCTGGCAGAATTTAAACAGACAGACGGTAAGGTTTCACTTGGAAAACATGTGGTTGTTATCGGAGGCGGAAACACAGCCATGGATACTGCAAGAGCGGCAAAACGAAACGCAGGCGTGGAGCATGTTTATCTGATTTACAGAAGAACGAGACGGTATATGCCGGCGGATGAAGAAGAACTGGTGATGGCCCTGGAAGATGGAGTGGAATTCAAAGAGTTATTGTCTCCTGTAAAACTGGAAAACGGCCAGCTTTTCTGCAAAGTGATGCAGCTTTCCGATTATGATGTATCGGGCAGAAGAGGAGTGACAGAGACCGGGGAGACAGTTTGGGTTCCGGCAGATACGGTGATCGCTGCAGTTGGAGAAAAAGTGCCGACAGACTGGTATCAGGCAAACGGTCTGGCAGTATCGGAAAAGGGAAGATTATATGTCGATGAAAAGACATTAAAAACCAGTGATGACAATGTCTATGCAGCAGGCGATGGTCTGTATGGACCGGCAACAGTTGTAGAGGCGATCCGGGACGGACGAAAAGTGGCTGAGGCAATTGCAGGAGAAGTGTTGGCGTGTGATTTTGATAAACTGGCAGAGGAAGAAAAGGTCTATGCCAAGAGAGGGGTATTAAAAGAGGAACAGAAAGAGACAAAAGAGGCAGGCAGATGCCTGGGATGCTCGACAATCTGTGAAAACTGCGTAGAAGTCTGTCCAAACCGTGCAAATATTGCCATTCAGGTACCGGGGATGGAAAAACACCAGATCATCCATGTAGATTATCTGTGTAATGAGTGCGGCAACTGTAAGAGTTTCTGTCCATATTCCAGCGCTCCATATCTGGATAAATTCACACTTTTCGAAACAGAAGCAGATATGGAAAACAGTAAGAATCAGGGATTTGCAGTTCTGGATCAAGAGACCCGACGCTGTAAGGTACGCTTCTTTGGGAAGACCTTTATCTGGGAACCGGAGAAACCGGCAGCTCTTCCGGATGGACTGGGACGCATGATTGAAACTGTGTGCAGGGATTACTCTTATTTGATTCGGTAAAATCAAAGGTTGCAGGATCTGTGGGATTTCGGTAAAGTGAAAGGGGCTTCTGATGAAGAAGCCCTAAAAAAAGAAAGAGACAGCAAACAGACATGACAAGTATATGGAAATGGGAAAGCGGAAATCTACAGATCAAGAAGTCCCTCTTAGATGGACTGCAGATTACAGAGACAGCAAAAGAAGTGATCTCTGTAGTGGGAGCAGGAGGAAAAACAACTACGATCCGCAGGCTTACGGATGAAATGGAAAAAAGACAGAAAAATGTGGCAGTGACCACGACCACACGGATGAAAAAAGAACCGCATTTTTTACTCGGTGCGGATGCAGAGCGCATTACACAAAGATGGGGGCAGACTCATCAGGTGTGGTTTGGAGAACAGGATGATAATCCGGAAAAGGTCAGAGGTGTTTCAGAAGCGCTTCTGGATGAGGTGAGAAAGTATGGTCCGGATTTGTTTTTGATCGAGGCAGACGGAGCCAGAAGGCTTCCCTGCAAAGTACCGGAGTCGTGGGAGCCGGTCATCTATCAAAAAAGTACACGGGTGCTGGCAGTTTACGGTCTGGACGCAGTGGGAAAGTCCTTTCGGGAGGCGTGTTTTCGTCCCGGGCTGGCAGCAGAAATTTTGGAGAAGAAGATAACAGACCCGATATCAGCAGTGGATATTGCGCGGCTGGCACTTGAAAGCCGCGGCGGGAAAAAGAATGTCAAAGAAACCATGCGGTATCAGGTGATTTTAAATAAAGCAGACACCACGCGAAGAAGACAGTTTGCGCAGGAAATCTGCCGGGAATTGGAAAAACGCGGGTTTGCAGATGTGACAGTGACAGCAGAAGGAAGGCAGGAAGAAGAATGAAGATTGTAATCAAAGGAGCAGGAGATCTGGCAACAGGAATTGCCTCTCGCTTATACCATGCAGGACATCAGATTGTGATGACAGAGATTGCGGTTCCGCTGACCGTGCGGCGAAGCGTGGCGCTCTCCAGAGCAGTTTACGAAAACGAGGCAGAGGTGGAAGATTTAAAAGGGGTGCTGGTAAAGGATGCTGCAGAAGCAGACAGGATCTTACAAAGAGGAGAGATTCCGGTACTGGTGGATCCAGAAGCAGATATTATCGGGTCGTTTCATCCAGATGTAGTAGTGGATGCAATCCTGGCAAAGAAGAATCTGGGAACCCGGATCACGGACGCGCCGTTTGTCATCGGTGTAGGACCGGGATTTTACGCAGGAAAAGACTGTCACTGTGTCATCGAGACAAAAAGAGGACATACACTGGGAAATGTGATCTGGGAAAAAGAAGCAATCCCAAATACCGGAGTTCCGGGAAATATAGGCGGCTTTACAACCGAGCGTCTGATCCGTGCCAGTGCAGATGGAATCATGGAGCCTGTGGCAGAAATCGGAGATACCGTAGAAAAAGGCCAGCTTGTTGCCAGGACCGGGAAGCAGCCGGTCTATGCAAAGATGAGCGGAATTGTCCGCGGAATGCTCCAGAAGGATGTACAGGTCACAGAAGGATTGAAGATCGGAGACATTGATGCCAGATGTGAACCAGAGCATTGTGTTACAATCTCGGACAAAGCAAGGGCAGTCGGAGGCGGTGTGCTGGAAGCGGTATCTCTGTTTGGACAGATCTATGGAAATTATGGAGTGGCACTTCTGGCAGCAGGGGAAGCAAAACGGTTTGGAAGTGACAAGTTGTCGGAAAAATTTCAGGGAATCCCTCTTTATCGGCATGCACTTGAGAAGCTGGAAGCATTTTCGGGACTTTCCAGGGTGGTCGTGACCGCAAGAGAAGCACTGGCAGAAGAAGCGCAGCGCCTGGGGATCCATATTGTAGAGAACAGACAGCCGGAACAGGGAATTTCACATTCTGTCAGTTTGGCGCTGCAGGAACTGCTCTCACAAAATCCAGACCTGGAGGGTGTGTTGTTTCTGGTCTGCGATCAGCCGGGAATCCAGGCTGCTACAATCCAGAAGATTTTAAACGAGGGATGCCTTCATAAAAACAGCATTGTCTGTGCCGGATATGATGGAATGCGCGGAAATCCGGTATTGTGGGGAAGCACGTATTTTCAGGAGCTTATGCATCTGACCGGGGATACGGGCGGCAGACAGCTGATGAAGCAATATGAAGAGAAGATCCGGATCGTGGAGTGTGCGCCGGAAGAATTAAAAGACATTGACAGGAGAGAAGACATGACGGAATAAAACGGGGAGTACCCCAAAGGAGGTTTTCATATGCTGATGGTTCATGTAAATGGAAAAGATTATGAGGTGGAGCAGGATACGAAGCTGATGCGGTTTCTTCGGGATGATTTAAGGCTTACTTCAGTAAAGGACGGATGCAGCCAGGGCGCGTGCGGAACCTGCACGGTGCTGGTGGATGGAAAAGCCACAAAGGCATGTATTCCAATGCTTTCCAAGCTGCAGGGAAAATCTGTAGTCACAGTGGAAGGGCTGAGTGAACGGGAGAAAGAAGTTTATGCATATGCATTTGCAAAGGTCGGCGCGGTGCAGTGCGGATTCTGCATTCCGGGCATGGTGATGTGCGCCAAGGGGCTTCTGGATCAGAATCCGGATCCGAGCCGTGTTGAGGCGGCGGCAACCATTCGGAATAATATCTGCCGCTGTACCGGATATCAAAAGATCATCGAGGCGATCCTGCTCTCAGCAAAGATGTTTCGGGAAGATCTTCCGGCCAAAGAGAACAGCGGCGTGGTCTCTGTCGGGGCACCGATCCTGCGTGTGGATGCAAAGGAGAAAGTTCTTGGAACCGGGCAGTATCCGGATGATGTGTATCTGGATGATATGATCTATGCCAGTGCGGTGCGCTCCGAATATCCAAGAGCAAAAGTGCTGGCGATCCATACAGAGAAGGTATTGGAATTAGAAGGTGTGATCGGAGTATATACGGCGGATGATATTCCGGGTTCTGTGAAGGTGGGACATCTGAAACCGGACTGGGATACAATGATCCCGGTCGGACATGTGACACATTATCTGGGAGATGCCATTTGTCTGATCGCAGCAGAGACACCGGAGATTCTGGAACGTGCAAAGGCATTGGTAAAGGTGGATTACGAAGTGCTGCAACCGGTGCTGGATCCGTTTGAAGCATTAAAAGAGGACGCACCCCGCATTCATCCGGGAATCCAGCCGGATGGAAATGTACTCGCCCATGAGCATCTGGTCAGAGGAAATGCAGAAGAAGTGATCGCCAACTCGAAATATAAAGTGACCAGACATTATGAAACTCCGTGGACGGAACATGCCTTTTTGGAGCCGGAGTGTGCAGTGGCCATGCCGTTTGATGACGGAGTATTTATCTATTCTTCGGATCAGGGAACCTACGATACCCAGCACGAATGCAGTATGATGCTTGGACTTCCGCCGGAAAAAGTGATTGTGGAAAACAAGCTGGTAGGCGGCGGATTTGGTGGAAAAGAGGATGTCAGTGTACAGCATCATGCCGCACTGGTGGCATACCTGACAAAGCGTCCGGTTAAAGTAAAGCTGTCCAGACAGGAAAGTATCACCGTGCATCCCAAACGGCATCCGATGTGGATGGATATTACCACAGCATGTGATGAGAACGGATATCTGACTGCAATGAAAGCTGTAGTTGTATCGGATACAGGTGCGTATGCATCTCTGGGCGGACCGGTTCTGCAAAGAGCCTGTACCCATGCGGCAGGGCCTTACAATTTCCAGACCATTGACATTGACGGAAAAGCCGTGTATACCAACAATCCGCCGGCTGGAGCATTTCGCGGATTCGGTGTGACACAGACCTGTTTTGGAGCAGAACGGAATCTGGATCTGCTGGCGGAGATGGTGGGAATCTCTCCATGGGAGATCCGATATCGGAATGCGGTGCGGCCCGGACAGGTGCTTCCAAACGGACAGATCGCAGATGCCTCTACAGGAATTGCAGAGACACTGGAGGCTGTCAAAGAGATTTATGAACAGGCGCCGTATGCAGGAATCGCCTGTGCGATGAAAAATGCCGGTGTAGGCGTGGGGCTGCCGGACTGGGGAAGATGCCGTCTGCTGGTGCAGAATAAAATGGTACAGATTCATGCGGGAGCTTCCTGTATCGGTCAGGGACTTGGAACAGTCCTGACACAGGTGGTTTCGCAGACCGCTCAGATTCCGGTGGAGCAGATTTGGTACTGTCCTGCAAACACATCCAATTCTCCGGATTCCGGAACGACATCCGGTTCCAGACAGACATTGATCACAGGAGAAGCGGCAAAACGGGCCTGTGAAAAATTGTGTGAAGATTTAAAGACACATTCACTTCAGGAACTGGAAGGAAAGGAATACTACGGAGAATATCTTGCAAAGACGGATAAAATGGGCAGTGATGTTCCGAATCCGGTTTCTCATGTGGCATATGGATATGCAACACAGGTCTGTATTTTGAATGAAGATGGAACGATTCAGAAAATGGTGGCAGCCCATGATGTGGGGAAAGCCGTAAATCCAATCAGTGTGGAAGGCCAGATTGAGGGCGGTGTTGTCATGGGAATGGGATATGCACTGACAGAACAGTATGAGATCAAGGAAGGGCGTCCGGTTTCCAGATTTGGAACACTGGGATTGTTCCGGGCAGATAAGGTGCCGCATATTGAGTCCATGATCATCGAGAAAACAGGAGTAGAACCGGGATACGGTGCAATCGGAATTGGAGAGATCACATCAATCCCGACAGCTCCGGCGATCACGGGAGCCTATTATAAACTGACTGGTGAGTTCCAGACGAAGCTGCCGCTTCATGGAACACCGTATGAAAAGAAAAAGAAATAAAGAAGAAATGAGCAGGCGCTGATTTCTCAGGAGATTCAACGCCTGCGCGATTTACACATCAAGTTGTTTTTGAAAATAACTTGATGTATAATAAAAGAAAAACACAAAACGAGGAGGTATGAGATGAAACGAAGAAAAATCTGGAGTATTCTGGCACTGGCAGCATTGACAGGTTCCCTGCTTGCAGGATGCGGAGAAGTAAAAACAGAAGAACAGACAAAAGAAACAAAGCAGGAGGAAAAACCGGCAGAATTACTGGTGGCTGCTGCAGCGAGTCTGGAATATTCTTATGAAGAAGAACTGCTTCCTATGTTTGAAAAGGAAAATCCGAATATTACCGTAAAAGGCACCTATGACAGTTCGGGAAAATTACAGACACAGATCGAAGAGGGGATTGAGGCAGATGTCTTTATGTCAGCGGCGACGAAGCAGATGAATGCGCTGACGGAGCAGGGATTGGTGGAGAAGGACTCTGTGGTAGATCTTCTTCAGAATCAGATCGTACTGATCACAGCAGCAGATTCTACGCAGGATCTGCAGAACTTTGAGGATATTACCAAAGCAAATGTGATCGCAATCGGAGATCCGGAAAGTGTTCCGGTAGGACAGTATTCGAAAGAAGTGCTGACCAATCTGGGAATCTGGGATACAGTGTCTGCAAAGGCAAGTCTCGGAACCAATGTTACAGAAGTTTTAAAATGGGTAGAAGAGGGCAGTGCAGACGCCGGAATCGTGTATGCGACAGATGCAGCGACTACAGATAAGGTGAAAGTAGTGGCAGAAGCACCGAAAGACAGTCTGGCAGAGCCTGCAATTTATCCGGTCGGCGTGGTAAGCGCATCGAAGCATAAAGATGCAGCGGAAAAATTTGTAGAGTTTTTACAGTCCGAAGAGGCACTGAAAGTATTTGAATCCTACGGTTTTCAGAAGAATGCAGAGTAACTGGGGAAGGAGAGCACATGGAGATTTCACCGATCATTGTTTCTATGAAAACGGCTTCTGTGTCCATTGTGATCACTTTTTTTCTGGGACTGGCAGCCGCATATGGCGTGGAGCGTATCCGCAGCAGAAAGCTGCAGCTGGTCTGTGACGGTATTCTGACGCTTCCTCTTGTCCTGCCGCCTACGGTGGCAGGATTTTTCCTGTTGTACATCTTTGGGGTAAAACGCCCGGTGGGGAGATTTTTTCTGGAATTTTTCGGGACAAAGATTGCATTTTCATGGCAGGCAACAGTATTGGCAGCAGTGGCGATTTCGTTCCCTTTGATGTACCGTTCGGCAAGAGGAGCGCTGCAGCAGGTAGATGAAAACCTCCTTTATGCAGGCAGGACGCTTGGGATGTCCGAATGGTGCATTTTCTGGAAAGTATGGTTTCCAAACGCTATGTCCGGAATTTTGTCAGGCGGAATCCTTGCATTTGCAAGAGGATTAGGAGAGTTTGGAGCAACTGCCATGATCGCAGGAAATATTGCAGGAGAGACCAGAACGCTTCCGCTTGCAGTATATTCCGCGGTGTCAGCCGGAAATATGGAAGAAGCGTATCAGTATGTGTGGATTCTGGTGATCATTTCATTCCTGGTAGTGACAGGAATGAATGCAGTCACGCACGGATTTCAGAAATTTAGCCGGAGGTAGTACAGATGAACGTATTAGAAGTGAATTTTGAGAAAAAACTCAAGAACTTTCCCCTGCATATACAATTTCAGGCAGAAGGCGGATGTATCGGGATTCTGGGAGCTTCAGGCTGCGGAAAAAGTATGACATTCAAAGCGATTGCCGGAATCGAGACACCCGATTCGGGAAAAATCTGCCTGGGAAAACGGGAATTGTTTCACAGAGGTCATAAAGTAAATCTGCCGCCCAGAAAACGCAGTGTGGGATATTTGTTTCAGAGTTATGCCTTATTTCCCAATATGACAGTGTTTCAAAATATTGAAGCAGGAATCCAGGGAAAAAAGGCGGCGAAAAGAGAGCGGGCAATGGAAATGATGGAAAAATTTCATCTGTCAGAGCTGGCATCCGGCTATCCCGCCCGTCTTTCTGGAGGACAGCAGCAGAGAGTGGCCCTGGCGAGGATACTGGCTTGTGAACCGGAACTGCTCCTTTTGGACGAGCCGTTTTCTGCACTGGACAGTTACTTAAAAGAAGAACTCCAGTTTGAGTTGAAACAACATCTCCGGGAGTTTGGAAAAACGACAATCATTGTAAGTCATGACCGGGATGAAATATACAAGTTGTGTGACAGAACGATGGTGATGGGCCAGGGCGAAATTCTGGTTTCAAAAGATACGAAAGAACTGTTTGAACAGCCGGAGCGTGTTATTGCAGCGAGGCTGACAGGATGTAAAAATATTTCGAGAGCGAAAAAGCGTGGAATGCATAAAGTGTATGCAATGGATTGGGGCGTGGAACTGACGGTAGACCGGAAAGTTTCAGAAAAAATCACCCATGTAGGAATTCGGGCGCATGATTTTCATCCGGCGGATACTTCGTCACATGATAGTGAGAATAAAATTCCGGTGGCTGTGGACCGCGAGGTACGCGCGCCGTTTGAGTGGACGATTTTATTTCGAAACAGAGAAAATCCGAAAGAAAATATGTGGATGAAGATGGAGCGGGAACAGACACAGATCCCGCAGTGGGTACAGGTGGACCCGAAACGAATTTTGCTTTTAGAAGAATAGGAGGATGTGAGAGATGTTTCATCCGACATTAAAAATTAAAATATATCAGGAAGATCTGGTATTTGGACCGGGACTGGTCATTTTGATGGAGCACATTCTGGTGACGGAGTCCATGAAGGATGCCTGCGGGGAAATGGGAATGTCCTACAGCAAAGGCTGGAAGATCATCAACCGGGCAGAAAAAGAACTGGGCTATGAGTTGTTGGAGCGCAGGCACGGCGGAAAAAGCGGTGGAAAATGTACGGTGACAGAAAAAGGAAAGTCCCTGATGAAGCGCTATCGCCAGATGGAAAAAGAAACAAGGGACTGCCTGCAGAAGAGCTTTGAAAAGTATTTTCCGGAATATCAAAGGATTCGGTAGATTTTCCTTTCATTCAGAAGTATAATAAAAAACAGGCCACAGAACAAAACAGTGAGCCGGAAATGGAGGAAAAAAGATGCCGAACTGGACAAGAGGACAGCTGAAAAACAATGCAAAGATGAATTTTTATAAAAATTACTGGATGTGCGTAGGCATGGCATTGATTTTGACACTTGTGCTGATGATGGAACCGGATGGACCGAAAAAAGAGATCATGTTGAAGATCAGAGATTACACCGATATTCTTCCTGCTTATGGATATCAGGGCTGGTTGTCAAGTCTGTTTGATGGGTTGGGATACTGGTTTGGAGTATTATGGTCCGTTTTTTCATTGTTTATTGCATTGGTACTGCTTCTGATCAAGATTGTTGTGGGAAACGTGGTCTATGTAGGCGGCATTCGTTTCTTTATTCAGAACAGGAGAGAGAATCCGTCTGCGGGAACTATATTTTTCGGATTTCAGAGTGGAAATTATGGAAACATCGCATTGACCATCTTTTTGAAAGATCTGTATACTGCACTTTGGACACTTTTGCTTGTCGTGCCGGGGATTATCAAGCACTATGAATATCGGATGATTCCATATATTCTGGCAGAGAATCCGACAATGCCAAGAGAAGAGGCATTTCAGATCAGCCGCCGCATGATGATGGGGCAGAAAATGGATGTATTCGTATTAGATCTTTCATTTATCGGCTGGTTTATTTTAGAAAAGATTTCATTTGGACTGGCAGGATTATTTTTTGTAAGACCTTATTATGAGACTGTATTTGCAGAGCTGTATGAGGCAAATAAACAGAAGGCATACCGGGAAGGATATATCCGGTAATATGAAAAGGGGCTGCATCAGGACTTTCATCCTGTGCAGCCTTGAGAAAAGGGAAAATTTATCTAAAATTAGGTAATGTCAAAAATAAATATCTGGGCGAAGTCCAATGACCACAGATGCGCTGCATGTGCAGCCATCGTCTTCTGTTTTTGTTGATAGATATAGAATACCAGTGAATTGTGAATGAGATGTGACAAGAAGTGAAAAAATATCTTAATTAAATGTAATGAAAGTATAAAAAGGAGCTTATAGATTTTTTAGAATTAGGAAGTCTGATTGACGAGATGCATCGTGTTTTTGGAAACAGAGTTCCAGAAATCCCTGCGTGCATCGTACTGCTCCAAAAGCCAGGAAATCGCAGCATCCATTCCATCCTCGGTCATGGGAAATGTATTCTGTGTTTTTTGTTCGTCTGGTGTCTTTTCAAATGACCATGGCTCCGGATATACAAATACGAGAAAGTTTTCTTTTGTATCGTCAGCACAAAAATAATAGCGCATTCCAAAATGAGAACCTGAAAAGGGTTCTTTTTTTAATCCTTTGACAGGGATGAGTTTCTTATCGATCATGGTGTTCCCTCCTGAAAAGTTATTAACTATAGAGTAACACTGCATCAGAGAAGATGCAAGAATAAAAGGACAAAAGGAAAGAGCCACATTTCTGTGACTCAAAGGGGGGAAAAAGTTTATGAAAAAGTGTTCTGTTCTTTTGAACAATTATAGTATAAAAAGAAATTGTGTAAAAAATGTGATATAAATTTGAATCTAATGTTAATAAAACCAAAAGAAATTGTGAAGCACTAATTTTGTCCGGCATTTTCTGCAAAATCAGTTGTGACCAGTTTTTCATAAGGAGCGCGGGCCTTCAGCTCGCCGGCGCTTTCCAGGATATCCTGGAGCAGTTCAAAGCTGTCACGTTCAAAGATCAGATTTTCTTTCCAGGAATCCTGCTCATAATAGCGGGATACGATGGTTGTGATCGTGGAAAGGTCTGTTTCCGGGAATTGCGGTTCAATGATTTTGGCAATCTCTTCCGGAGAATGTGTCTGTACGTAGTCCATTCCCTTTTGCAGGGCATTTACAAATCCCTGAATAGTATCTGAATGTTCACTGATATAGCTTTTGCGGGCACTGAAAGCGGTATAAGGAATGTATCCGCTGTCGGTTCCGAGAGAAGCGACCACATATCCTTTCTGGCCTGTTTCCAGGGATGTGGCTCCGGGTTCAAATTCTACGGTATAGTCGGCCTGACCTTCTGAGAATGCGGCGGCAGTGGAACCAAAATCAATGTTTTGTACAATGTTCAGATCGGTTTTCGGATCCATACCGTGTTGCTTTAAGATATATTCAAAAACCATTTCCGGCATTCCGCCCTTTCGTCCGCCAAGTACAGTGCTTCCTTTTAAATCTGTCCACTCAAAATCGGGCCTCTCTTCTCTGGCAACAAGAAAATTGCCTGCGCGCTGGGTGAGCTGGGCAAAGTTTACAACAAAGTCAGAAGCGCCTTCGTTATACGTGTAAATGGAAGCTTCCGACCCCATAAATCCGATATCTGCTTCACCAGAAAGTACAGCAGTCATCGTTTTGTCGGCTCCAAATGGGGCTAAACACTTAGTACAAAACAGATTATAAAAAATCTACAGCTTTAATCGTATTGTCATCATTTAGGTAAATCTCCTGTATTGTGGATCGCCAAAAAGAACGCCTGTTTTCGAGCGAAAGAGAGTTGTACATCTGCCGAAAATCAGTTTGCAGCAATTCTTCTATGTATCGTGTATTGCGAGCTTCTTCTTTTTGTTGGCATGGGTTGGAAGAATGCACGTATTCTTCTTCGAGCCGGTTGTATTCCGTATCGTAATATTCAAAAGAGATCCGCCCCTTTTGAAATAACAAATTTAATCGTTCCATTTCTTTTCTAAGCTTTTTCGGATCTTTCGCTTTCTTTTGCTTTTTTAACTCTTCGCTGATCTGGTTGGTGCGGACCTTATACTTTTCGTACTCTCTTTCAAGATTTTCGAGCAGATATTTTTCGATAAGGTTCTGGCTTACCCTATGCCTATACGTGCAAATATGATCAATAAGCGCTCTGTTGCAACGGTAGTAGCAGTATGTTCTTTTTTCTCCGGTTTTACGGTTGATAATTGATGAGCATCCGGTGCCAACTAATTTCTGTCCGCACACAGGACAGCGCATCAAACCTGTAAATAGGTATATTCTACCAGACGGCGTGTTTTTAATATTTCTTTTCGATATAGTTTGCATCTCATCCCATTCTTTTTCTGACAGGTATGCTGGACAATAAGGGTATCCTCTGTACGTCCCTTTATAAAATTCGCTGGATAACATCGTCCGTAACATGCCATAGCTAAAATCAATTCCATAGGTTTCCTGCATGTACCGGATAGCGCCCTTCTTGGAGTTATGATTTCTAAAATATTCAAAAAAATCTTCCACCATGTGTTCTGTTTCCGAATCTTTAACCATGCATTTCTTTCCATCTACAACACCTGTTTTATAACCAAAAGGCATATTTGCATCTCCAAATATTAGCTTTTTCTGTCTTATAGATGCTTCATTCACAAATTTAATTCGCTCGGATGTGGTGTCTACTTCGTTTTGACCGATCGACAGCACTACATTTAACTGCAATCGTCCGTCTCTGGTCTCCATGTTTATTCCTGGCTCGGAAACCGAGATCCAACGCACTCCATGCTCATCAAGTACATCCTGGACCTTATAGAAATCTGACAGATTTCGAAACCATCTGTCGAGTCTCCAGAAAATTATCACATCAATTTTATCCCTTTTTACGTCCTCTACAAGAGCGTGTATGGCTTTTCTTTTCTTCAATTCTTTTCTGGCAGTCTTTCCCTCGTCCGCATAGACACCTACTATAGACATATTGTTGTCTGTTGCGTATTGCTCCAGGCATTCTTTCTGTGCTTGCAGAGACTTGCCATGTACGCTCTGCTCAAATGTGGAGACGCGGATGTATATGGCACACCGCAGTATTTTTTCTGGCATTTGCATCACTCTCCTTTTGTAAAATATATTTAAAATTGGTACAAAAATAACAGCCAGCGCAAAACATATGTTCCGCTTGCGTGACTGCCCCGAAGATGATACAATATTCGTGGATTTCAATCGCATATCTTCGGATATGTATACCGTCTCTGTTGGCGCAGGGGCGGTTTTTATTTTATTGTGGTGGATGGCAAATGCCGCACGGTTCATAAACTCCGCGTACCTCAGACAGATGTTTTTCTATCTTAGATTTCAAAGTTCTGCATCCAGCGCTATGATACTTTGCCCCAGTGTTTGTTATATACACGATGGGGTCATCTTGGCTTTGCTGTGCAGCCTGCTCTTGTGCTGCTTGCGCTGCAGCTTGCTCTTGTGCAATCCTTTCCTGTTCAGCAGCCGCAGCCTGTTCTTGCTCGATACGCGCCTGTTCAGCTGCTTGAGCTTCCTGTTCCAACCTAATCCGTTCTTCTTCCTCGGCTTTTATTCTCGCTTCTTCTTCCGGATCTATAACGGTAATAGTTTTCGAACTGCTTTTAATTTCTCCATTCGCCGTAAAAAATAGTGATGCATTCCCAGAACCCGTAAATGTAATGACGGCTTTTCCGTCCTTATATTCGAGATCTGCGATATTATTTTCGGATAATTCCAAGCTTTCGATTTTTGCGTCCGACGGGCTTGGAGTAATTTTCACCTCCGTTACATCTCCGATATTAAATTCTTCTTTCCCCCACTCTGCAGATATAGAGTTCAATTCAGACGGAGATCCAAGCCATATAAAGATAATTAGAGATGTTGCAAACACAATCGAGCATATCACAGTATTCCTGATCCTGTATGGCCGGAATTTTTTGGATACAACACAGTATATCAATGCCGGTATCGCTGGTATCCATAAAAAAGAATACACTACAAGTGCAATAGAGAGCATTATCAGCAATGCAATAACACTAAGGCATCCACCACCACTCTTATTCGATGCTTTACTCATTGTTTTCCCCTTTTTTTCTTTAGTTTTTCCGTTTTTGGTTTCTGTGTAATACAGTCCGCTCCCTGGAATTCCAAAGCTTTTTGTCCGTTTTCCATCAGAATTAACAGTGTAGTGAATTCCTTTTCCACCAAACGTGAAGCTATGGCTATTCTTGTTAAGATTAAACTTTATACCGGGAGCAATTTTAAAACTTTTTCTGAAACGAAATCCCATTCCTTTCTTAATTCACCTTCTTTTTCTCTCCTGTACTTTTCCCGCAATTTATATATAAACGCCGAAGCGGTTATATCATTACCATTATTTACCTGTAGTTTCCAGATTTGGAATATACTACAATAATTACACTATGAAAATACTACTCGATAAGATCATGCACGATAAAAACCTATCTACTCGGCAAGTATCCATTGCAACTGGAATATCAAAATCAACGATTAACCGCATTGCAAATGGTAAAATATCGCCGACAGCTGACACGCTGGAATTGCTTGCCAAGGGCTTAAAAGTCCGAATTTCCGACCTTATCGACTCTCCATATCAATAAGTGTCCCACATCTGGGACGATTGTCCATTTTCGCGTAAGTTTCCCGAATTTTAACTGTTTATTTAATAGAGGGCAAAACATTGCCACAAAATAATAGAACAAATGTTCGAACAAAATATTGATTTTTGTCCCCTGAGATAGTATTATATGTTCAGGGATTTCGAACGAGTGTTTTTGTAGTTAGGAGGGACTCACGATGGACGAATTAAATATCTTGTTATCCAAGCTCAACGGTAATGATTATAAAATCATCCGGCAGCTTGTTTCGATATTACATAGGTATCTGGAGCGAAGAGGGAGACTTTAGTCTTCCCCTTTTTTATTCAATCCAGATCCTACGCTTTTAAAATACTCTCTTATAACAAGTTTTGACTTCTCATCCATTTCCTGATATTTCTTCATCATTTCTATAATAATATCGTAAAAAGGATTTCCGACGCCGTCGTATTCAAGCAAGTCTTCTACGTAGTGGCCTACTTCATCAGATGGCTGTTTAAACATTTCTCCATTTCCGGATCTTAACCACTCTTCGTTCACGCTGTATTTATTGCATAAATCAGAAATAACTCTATCACTCGGAATTGCTTTTCCTATTTCATATGTAGCAATCGTATTTCTTTTTAATCCAAGTTTATCAGCAAGTTCTTGCTGCGTTATTCCTATTGTCTTGCGCAGCTCTTTTATGCGCTCATTCATTGGCACACCTCCTATTCAATGTAGATTATAAACTACAGAGAGATAAATGTCAATTAAAAAATGTTGAAAAAATCAACAAAAAGGTATTGACAAAGTTGATTAACCGACGTACAATAGTCGTACAACAACAAAACAACAACACAAACAAACCGAAAGTGAGGAAATGGAAATGAAAACAAAAGAAGAATTTGGATTTTACATTAGAAAGACAGTTATAAAAAATCTGCTATCAGCTCACAGGAAGATATCAGATCGCGGGAATGTGAAATCTCTTATTATTTTAACAAAATTTATTTTAAAGATTTCCAATCAATTCAATGATATGTTGATTGATCTTGGGCTTGAAGAAAATGACAACAGCTCTGATAAACCGCCGGACGCATTCTGGCACTGTAATGCAGCCGAAGCCGGTTCCGAGCCCGGAAATGCAGAGGACAGAATATAAGGAAGGAGGAGTGAAGAGATGCATGAAATTTTTTGCACACGCAAAACATTTTTAAAAGGAGAATCCATCGCAGCAATATCTTTTGAGCTTCCCGAAAAAGAGTGGGAAGAATTGAAAGAAACGCAAGGATGGCAATTCGTAGAAAGATTTTTAAATCGAAAGAGAAAAGGGGTTGTAAATAATTTCGAACTTTTAAAAGCGATTAGTGCTGAACGAGAATTCAGTGAGATGATCATTGCGTTGGCGGAAGAATTTAAAACGCCTGAAAAGCTGGAAGAGGCTTTAAAAAAGGAAATTTCAGAGGAAGAGCTGCGACATACATTAGAAGCAGCTCAAGAAAGTGATTATCCTCTATTCTTTTCAGGCATGCAGTAAGCACAGCCGTTTCTGTTTACAGCAAGCATGGAAGCAAAAATCACAGCTTCTGTATAAGTGTCGCAGTTAAAAACATGTTCTGGTTTTATTTCATCGATTTGACATTGCGGTGTTTCGCGGTCTAGATCGTGAATTTCTCCAGTGTTTTTGTTTAAAACAAATTGCTTTCCGTTAAAAGGTGAATTACAACGTCTCATAAAATCGCTCCTTTCGTAATACTCAGGCATGGCAGTGCCCTGTATTTACAGTATAGGAGATAAACGAAAAGAAAGCAATCCCGCCACGGAGGTTACGACGGCAATAAAAATAGGAGGTAAAAGGTATTGAATGAATTATTTGCAATCAACACAGACGGTAGCGAACCAACCGTATCTGCCAGAGATCTTCATAAGGCTCTTGGGATCAGAAAAAGATTTTCCGAATGGTTCGAAAAGAATTCGCAAGGATTTATTGAGAATGAGGATTTCTCCAACCCGTACCTGAAAGTACGAGTTCAGATCGAGGGTGGAAGAGAAGTACAGAGAGAGGTTGAAGATTTTGATTTGTCAGTAGACATGGCAAAGCACATCTGCCTAATGAGCAGAACTGACAAAGGGAGAGAATGCAGACAAAGATTAATTGACCTCGAAAAAGCATGGAACACACCAGAACAGGTAATGGCAAGAGCCTTAAAGACGGCAGGAAAGACCATTGACAGCCTAAAAGACAGGTGCAAATTCCTCGGAGGGCAGGTTGTGGAACAGCAGAAATTGATCGAGGAAATGACACCAAAAGCGAACTATGTTGACCATATTCTGGAATCAAAATCGTTGGTAGCAACTACGCAGATCGCCAAAGACTATGGAATGTCAGCGGTGCGATTTAACCGGATTCTGAACGATATGAAAATCCAGTACAAGGTTAATAAACAGTGGGTGCTCTACTCAAAATATCAGAATTGCGGCTATGTGCATAGTAAAACAATCGATATTACAAGGAGCAACGGAGATCCGGATGTAACAATGCAGACGCAGTGGACACAGAAAGGGCGCTTGTTTTTATACGAGGAGCTTAAGAAAAACGGCATCTATCCAGTAATTGAGCTGAACGCAGCATAAGGAGGTACGCATGAGCGATAAAGATAAAAAAGAAATTGCAGAAATGGTAAGAAAGGCAAAGCATCTGGCAGAAAATGATCCGCAGGGATTTATGCTCGCTAAAAATAGTATAGATATTTTAAAGGCGAGATCTGACATGGATGCAGTAGATGAAAAAGAGAATAACTAGGACAACATATCTCGGACAATCCATCCAGCATACATAGTAGAGAGGTGATTTTATGAAGCCAGATATGGAAAAAATCATGCAAGTGTTGATATCTCTTATCGAAGAACAGGAACATGTGAAAATTGATTACACACTCGAAAAGAGGACAGAAGAGGAAACCGCCTAGGCGGTAGAAGGGAGGACAAGCTATGAAAAGGCTAACAGTAAACAAGATCGAGAAATTTATCCAGACACTGGAATCCACAGAAAGGCTTGGTTGGTATTCTGAGGAGCAAAAGTTGCACGCAATCGCCTGTTTAAACAATTACTGCAGGGAACTGGAGTATCAAGGAAGAAAATCCGTGAAATTAAAGGAGGAAGAACATGGAAATTAAAGGAACTTACCATTGCCAGACTACTCAACAGCCCAACGCTTTAAACAGTTGGGATATCCGGTCAGTCTCCGTAGAGCTGCCAGAAGAAAAGGACAAGCCTTACTGGATCAGAGCTGGAGTGGCAGTGATCGGGTTTATCTTGGTGATGCTGGCGTGGTATCTAGCAGTCGGGTATTAAAAAAGAGTGCTGTCACAGGGCGGCAACCCTCGAGCACTCAAGAAATTAAATCATTTAAATTGTAGACGAAAAGGAGAGAAATGTAAATGAAAAAATTTGAATTAACCAGAGAATTTGTAACTTTTTTAGGAAAGAAGCTCTTTAGAATCAAGGCTCTTGTGTCGTTTGGTGACGTAAAAGAAGGAGAATTGGGTGGCCTTGTAGAGAAAGAAGAGAACCTTGATCAGTCCGGTAACGCTTGGGTATACGGTAACGCTCAGGTATCCGGTGACGCTTGGGTATGCGGTGACGCTCAGGTATACGGTGACGCTCGGGTATGCGGTAACGCTTGGGTATACGGTAACGCTCAGGTATACGGTGACGCTCGGGTATACGGTGACGCTCGGGTATACGGTAACGCTTGGGTATACGGTAACGCTTGGGTATACGGTAACGCTTGGGTATACGGTAACGCTTGGGTATGCGGTGACGCTCAGGTATACGGTGACGCTTGGGTATGCGGTAACGCTTGGGTTCAAAACTGCCGCGATTATTCTGCTACAAGCTGTTTCGGGTCAGAAAATAGGACGACAACATTTTTCCGCACGAAAGACGGCGGAATCAGCGTGAGATGTGGATGTTTTTACGGAACACTTAATGAATTTAGAGAAAAGGTGAAAGAACGGCACGGAGACAGCCGGACTGCAAAGGAATATTTGATGTTAGCAGATTTGATGGAGTTTAGATTTCCCAAGGATGAGTAGGAGGATAAGCAATGGATAGAAAGAAAATGCATAAACTTTTGGACTTAGTTCTTGATATCCACGAGCGTGGAATAGGTGAGAACGGGTATCCGTACGTAAGCGTTGAATTTTCGAATTACGGTAGCAGAATATTTTTATGCGCACAAGAAAACGGATTTGTTGCTGATGGAAATTACGATTTGTTTGACGGGATTGCAACAGATAAGCAACTAGATGATGCAATCGTTTTGGCAAAAGTATTACTGGAAAAAGCAGTAGATATGGTGGGTAAATAATATGTGCGGATATACAGAAGAACTGGAAGAAATAACAGATCAAGAAGCGGCTGAAAAAGACAGATATTTTAGGGTGCGCAAAAGGCACTATCAGAATTATTGTGATTTTATGGAGGAAATAACAAGTGGCAACATTATACGAGATTGACGAAGAGATTTTAAATTGTGTAGATCAGGAAACAGGAGAGATTATCGACCCGGAAAAGCTGGCACAGTTGCAGATGGATTTTGATAAAAAGGTAGAGGGAATTGCTCTCTGGATCAAAAACCTCTTATCTGATGCAGAAGCAATCAAGGCAGAGAAAAACAAACTGGCTGACCGCCAGAAAACATGTGAAAACAAGGCAAGAAACTTGAAAGAATACCTGTCTGGTTATTTATGTGGTGAAAAATTTAAGACACCAAGAGTCAGCATTTCTTATCGAAAATCAGAGAGTGTAGAAGTGCAAGACGTTTCAAAGCTGGATGAAGAATACTTGAAGTTCACTGATCCAGAAGTGGACAAGACCAAGGTGAAAAAAGCCCTGAAAGATGGGGTTGAACTCTCTGGCGTTGTATTGGTGCAGAATAATAATATTCAGATTCGGTAGGGTGGAAATATGGAATTTAGGACATTAAAAGCGAATGAGATTGAATGCCGTATCGCAACGGTGAAGAGTAATGGGATATCGCTGCTACTATATAAAGACGCAAGGTGCGACATGAATATCTTGGATGAAACTGTAGGAAAGTTAAATTGGAAAAGAGAACACAGCAGAGACAACGCAAACTGCACCGTGAGTATATGGGATAACGATAAAGGCATCTGGGTTCCAAAAGAAGACACGGGAACAGAAAGCTTTACCGAAAAAGAAAAGGGTCTTGCATCTGACAGCTTTAAGAGAGCTTGCTTTAATTGGGGAATTGGGAGAGAGTTGTATACTGCCCCATTTATCTGGATTCCATCTGACTGGTGCGAAATAAAAGCTTCTGGCAGGAAAGATCAGAGAGGAAATGATGTTTTAACGTGCTACGACAAGTTTTCGGTGGAAAAAATATTATATGATGAAAATCGCTGTATTTCCGCAATTTCCATTGTTAAATTACTTAAAAATGGTGGAAAAGTCAGAGTTTTTGTTGCTGATAACAGGGAGAAAAAATGAAATTTACAGGAAAATTAAAAGGCCGTTTGATAGATTGCCACACTATCCTATTCGAATCCGTAGAGGACTTCCGACAAGCCTACGATGAACTGAAAGATTATGAGAAATTAACGCTTGAAATAAAGCCGTACAGAGCAAAGAGAAGCCTTGACGCAAACTCTTATTTGTGGGTGTTGCTGGATAAATTAGCGGAAAAGTTGGACATCACTAGGTGGCAAGCGTACCTAAATGAATTAAAATCCCACGGCGCTTTTGAGTACATACCGCTCCGGGAAAAAGACATCTATCTGGCACAGTCAGTGTTCCGGATTGTGATAGATCGTGGAGCACAGGAAGTAAAAGACCTGCAGGGAAGAGTGGAGACGCTGCACACTTTGCAGTGTTTTAAAGGCTCAAGCAAGTACAACAGCAAGGAAATGAGCCGGCTCATCAAGGGTGTGTTGGAAGATTGCAGAGAGGTCGGTATACCGGATGCAGATCTGCTGACACCAGATGAAAAAGAAGAGCTTAAGCAGAAATGGGGAATTGAACTATGAGCATTGATTACAGTGACATGGCATTCCCTAAGCCAAAGTGCAAGAAAAAGAAAAAAGGTCATCAAAGAGCATCCGGCAGACCAAAGAAGCTGTGGAGCATATTTACAGAAGATATGGATCACTGCATGTACACCAGAGCTTACGGAGTGGAGAGGCATCACATTTTCAGCCACACATCGAAAGAAATTGAGCTTTCGGAGGATTATGGTTTTATCGCTCCATTGAGACCAGACCTGCATCCAAACGGAACAAGGGCAGGGGAGAATGCATCAAAAGTTGACCGATACTTAAGAAAACGCTGCAAAGAGTATTATTTGCAGCACTACGGAACAGAAGAGCAGTTCCGACAAGAATTTCACTATGTTAGCAAAGGGTAACCTTTCGCTATAAATTGTAACCCGTTCATGGCTGCTGCACAGTACGTCACAAATACCTTAAGTAAGCCAGATTCATTGTCTCCCGGTAATTCCGGGAGCAGAAAGGAGAATAAATGGTAATTACAATTCCGGGCAAACCGGTTGGAAAAGCAAGACCGAGATTCCGCAGAGCCGGATTTAAAGTCATTACATATACGCCACCAGAAAATAAAAAGTACGAAAAGGAAGTTGCAAGGATTTACAAGCAGAGTATAGGCGTGCTTTACACGGACATCCCTCTGAGAGTCCGAATTTTGGCGAAATTTCCGATTCCCGAGAGCTGGTCTAAGAAGAATAAGGAGAAAGCTTTAAAAGGCGAAATAAAGCCGAATAAAAAGCCGGACTTAGATAATATCGCAAAAATCATTTTAGATGGACTGAATGGAGTTGCATATACGGACGATAAGCAGGTGACAAGTCTGGAAATCGAAAAAGTGTATTCTGATGAGCCTTGCGTGGTGGTCTATATTGCGGAGGATGAGTAATGGCAGAGGTTAAGTGGATCAAGATCACAACAGATATGTTTGATAATCGCAAAATCAAGCATCTGCGGAAATTACCGGACGGGAACAATATCGTCCTGATCTGGGTAATGCTACTCACGATGGCTGGTCGGTGTAATAGTAATGGAATGGTATTTTTAACGCAAAACATCCCGTACACGCCTAAAATGCTGGCAGATGAGCTGGACTTTGAAGAGAATACCGTGAAATTAGCCTTACAATCACTGGAGCAGCTTGAAATGATCGTGATGGACAATGGATTTTTCTCGATCCCCGGATGGGAGGAACACCAGAACGCAGAAGCGCTTGAAAAAATAAGGGAGCAGAACCGGATTAGGAAGCAAAAACAGAGGGAAAAACAAAAAATTGAGTGTGTCACGGAAATGTCACGTGACACAAGTGTGACAAATTTGGGAAGTCACGCTACAGATAAAGATAAAGAAGAAGATAAAGATATAGATAAAGAAAGAGATATAAGAGGTAATAGAGTGGATTATCAGCAAATAGCTGATATGTATAATGCCACTTGCGTGTCATTCCCTCGCTTAACACGATTGTCTGAAAAAAGAAAACGGGCAATTAAAGCAAGATTAAGAAAATATTCCATTGATGACATTCAAAGAGTATTTGAGATCGCAGAAGAAAGCGACTTTCTAAAAGGCGAAAATAACCGGAATTGGTCAGCAACCTTTGACTGGATGATGAATGACACGAATATGGCAAAGATTCTGGATGGGAATTATAAGAATAAAAATATAAAACCAACAAAACCGCCGGTAGGGGAATGTGGAACAGGAGAGTGAAAGAATGAAAAAACAAACATTTGAAGATATCCTATACATGATTAAAAGATCGTGTGACAAACATTTTACACAAGGAACTGTTTACGATGGAATGAAACCGGAAATTGTAAGGTGTGCTACAGATATTTACATTGAGCAGATGCGACAGAACGGAGGAAAGGAAGATGAGCAGAGAAATCCTTTTTAAAGCAAAGAGAAAAGACAATGGAGAATGGGTGGAAGGGTATGTTGTTGCATATCCTTCTGGAAAAGTGGAAATACACAAAATTAGCAAAGAATTACCAGATATATTACTAAAATGCGAGATTGCTCCAAGTACTTTATGCCAGTACACCGGACTTACCGACAAAAACGATAAGAAGATCTGGGAGAATGATATTCTCAGATATAGTTATGACTATGATGGAAGTCCGTTTTTAAAAGATGGCGAAGAGATAAAATATCGTGTAGGTGCTGTGTTTTGGAGCGAATGGAGGGGATCATGGGCAGTATGTGGACGAGGAAATAAAAAATGCACCAATAACGATGTTTTTAAATATAATCGGAATCCAAATAGAACGGAAGTTATCGGAAATATCTTTGATAATCCAGAGCTGTTGGAGGTGGAGTGATGAACGCATTAGAGAAAATCGTGGAAGAAATCGAATCCATGAAAAATGACGCCTACGAAACCTTAAAGGAAGAAAAGAAAAGACATGGAGCGAGCAAAACAGCAGAAGAACTGGAAAGCTATATTTATGGGCTGACTTGTGCAGTAGATATTGTGGAGAAGTATGTGGATAAGGAGAATGCGGAATGAAAATTAAAGCGTGTCCATTTTGCGGATGCCGTGACAGAAGAGTCAGAATCCGGAGAATGGGAGGCAAAGGATATAGGGTAGTGTGCGGTGCTTGCGGAGCATCTGGGCCTTATGCGGCAATTAAGGCGTGGTGGGATGACAAGATGATTGCACAGGATGCAGCAAGGCAAGGATGGAATAATAGGCAGGAGGAATAACATGGACATTTTAATCACAATCGCATTCCTGACCCTTTACTACATATTGGGACTGGGAACCGTGATTACTTTAAAGACAGGATTGGAAGAGGATGTAGAGCTGGAACCGATTGACTATTTAATGGCACTATTTTTTCCACTTGTGCCGTTTGTGGTGTTTTTGGACTGGATAGTGCGGAAATTATGGAGGTAAAAAAGATGAGATTTAACTGGGAAGAATTTAAGGATGCAGATAATAAGATTGCAGTACACTGTAAGACAGAAGAGGAAGCGAAAGACTTCTGCAAGCAGATGCACAAACATAGGATGAAGTGGTGTAACGGAAAAAGTTATTTGAAAAATACAAATTATATGCGCAACGAAGGAACGTGTTATTACGGAAACGGAGAATATTCGACTCGTGATTTTGCGGAAAAGTACAATTATAAAATCTTAGAATGGAGTGATTACATGGACAAAGAATTTACCAAGTCAGATTTAAAAGACGGAATGGTGGTCGAATATAATGATAACTATTTCGGGAAAAGACTTGTTATAGGCGGCTTTTTGATTGGCGAAGATGGATATTCGGATTTGGGAGACTATAACGAAAACTTAAAAAATGTGGCAAGCGGTTTAGAAATAGTTAGGGTATATAAGATTAAATGCATGGGAAAAATTAGCAGTATCATGGAAGACCACAACCTTGAACTCATCTGGGAGCGCAAAGAACCAAAGAAAATGACAGTGGAAGAAATGCGACAGAAGTTGGAAGAACTGACAGGAGAGGAAATTGAGGTGACGGCATGACCAGAGAAACCATGAAACACAGAAGGGAGACAGCAGACCCCGTGAGAAAGATAGAAGCATACAAGATGGCAACGAGAAAGCCCTGTGAGACAGCTTTAAAGCAAAAGGGGCATAAAGCCTTTGCCTGCGACTTTAAAGGCGGTGAGAGGGCGAATAAGGACACTCTGGAATACATTGCAGAAAAGCATAACATCAAAGAACCGATTCCGGGAGGTGATTAAGGTGGACAAGAAAACACTGAAAAAGTACAAACCAAACAAAGATAGACTTATCCGGATTGAGAACCAGATACAAGAACTCTGCGAACGGGAACCAACTGTTGTTATGGGGAAAGTAACTGGATCCAGTGCAGATTTCCCATACACGGAAGTGCGAACATCAGTCCAGATGTATGATCCTTACGAAGACGAGAATGTAAGACAGCAGATTAGGCGAAAAGAAGCGGACAGGCTGCGGATCCTGAAAGAGCAAGAAGAAGTCGAAGACTACATAAATGGGATTGATGATCCGGAGATTAAAGAGATATTTGAGTTGCACTATCTTGAGGGGAAAACCCAGCAAAAAGTCGCAGATGAAATTGGATATACCCAGGCGCGAGTATCGCAGATTATAAGCGCACAGCTTAAAGATTTATAGCATTTATATTTTACTTATGCTATAATTATCCTAGAACGATTGTATATTGTTCTAAAACAATCTTTCCAAACATTCAGAACACCGCCGGACTTTTACCCTTTCTTGTCTGGCGGTGTTTTTATGCCGTGGTCAGTTGGGACAAGCGGGTTCGAACCCCGCGCACGGTTTAGTAGCATATCATGGTAAATATTAAAAATCCGGAATGCCGTGGAAGTGCTACGAGTGATATCACAAAACGCAGATATCCGCAGATCTGCAAAACAAACAAAAATAGATTCAGCAATCTATATTTAGTGTAATCAGCGTACCCGAGTGCGGATAGGGTAAAGGATGTCGATAAAGGGCATCCTATGGGTGTATAGCTCAGTTGGCAGAGCAATCGGCTGTTAACCGATGTGTCGTAGGTTCGAGTCCTGCTATACCCGTTGCGGACTACTGCAAGGTTTCCTCCTTTTTCTTATAAATTTTGATTGTGTATTTGGTTATTTTGGTTTTTGTTGGCATTTGTAATTCTTTCGAGCAGTAGTCCTAAATTCTTGGCATCCAGAGATGGGTGCTTTTTGTTTGGAGGGGAAAATGAAATATACAAACCTAAGAAATTATGAAAATCTACAAAAAGCAATAATGGAAGGGAGCGGAGATTATGATATTCCAGTAATTTTCCCGCAAGAATTTCATGGAGATTGTCAGTTCATCCCTTTTAATGCTGCTAAAACTATCAAAAACAGAAAAGGAAAAGCAGTTCATTTTTTTGTGGATGACTATCAATTCGTAAGATTGTGGTCAAATATCGATGCGTATATTCCGATGCTTCAAGAGTTTGAGTATGTGCTCGCACCGGATTTTAGTTTGTATTCAGATTATCCGAAAGCAATCCAGATCTACAACCATTACCGAAAACACTGGTGTGGCGCTTACATGCAAATGACGGGTATTAAAGTAATCCCTACAATCGCATGGAGTGATAAAGAGTCGTTTAACTGGTGCTTTGACGGAGAGCCAGAAGGTGGAACAGTAGCTGTATCAAGTGTTGGATGCATGAAGAATAAAGATAGCAAGAAGTTATTTATTGACGGATACAAAGAAATGGTTACAAGGCTTCAGCCGGAGACCATTATTTTTTATGGACAAATACCGGATGTGTGTATGGGGAATATTGTTAGAGTAAAAGCATTTGCAGATAAATTCAACGAGGTGAAATGTAATGGGTGGTAGAGGAAGCTCGAGCGGGCTAAGCAGAAAAGGCGGCGGAATGTCGTTTGATACAAGTAAATTGAGCGGAAGCGAAAAACAAAAAGCGTGGGCGAAGGAAATTGTTGATAGTGCTTTCAGGACTGTTAATAACAATATAAGAATAAACACCACAGGAATACGCGGACAAAATGCGCATTCGAAAGAAATGGCAAATAACTACAAAAAGATAGGGCAAGAAATTAAGCAGAAACTTAATACATTTACGAGTGCTTCACAAGTAATAGATATCAGAAGCACAATAAGTTCTAAAAATATCAACGATATGGCGAATAGATGGACTATACAAAACATGAACAAGAAGAATAAAAAATAATGAAAGAGGTGAGTCGGATGGCGAAAGGTAAATATCAGGAATGGCTAGAGCCGGAAGGCTTGCTAAAAATAGAGGGATGGGCTAGAGATGGTCTAACGGATGAGCAGATTGCTCAGAATATGGGGGTTGCTTATTCGACATTTAGAACGTGGAGGGATAAGTATTCGGCACTTTCGGCAGTCCTAAAAAAGAATAAGGATGTTGCTGACAGGCAAGTAGAAAATTCTTTGTTTGAAAGGGCACTCGGCGGCACTCATGAAGTAAGAAAAACTTTCAAGGTAAAAGAGAAGTATTACGATGAGCATGGGAAATTATGCGAAAAAGAGAAACTTGTACAAGCAACGGATGAGGTATATATACCGGGAGATACAACAGCGCAGATTTTCTGGCTCAAGAACCGGAAACCAGACAAGTGGAGAGATAAGCAGGAATACGAGGACAGAACAGCAATTGAAAAGCTGGATGAAATCTTGAAAGGAATGCATGACAATGCAGCTAAGCAAAAAACAGAATGAATACATCATAAACGCAACTCATAGATGGAATATCAAGTCCGGAGCGGTTCGTTCTGGAAAGTCTTTTGTTGATACTGCTTATATCGTGCCTAAAAGAATCCGAGAGAGAGCTGGACTTCCCGGCTTAAATGTAATCATGGGTGTCTCCAAAGAATCCATAGAGCGAAACGTGCTCCAACCGATGAGAGAGATCTATACCAGCGATCTGATCGGGAACATTAACAACCGGAATGTGGCAAGAGTATGCGGAGAGGATGTCTATTGTCTCGGAGCGGAAAAGGTCAGTCAGGTTGCAAAGATACAGGGAGCGTCCATTAAGTACTGCTATGGTGATGAGATCGCAAAATGGAACAAAGAGGTGTTCCAGATGCTTAAATCCCGTCTCGATAAGACGTACTCCTGCTTTGATGGAGCTTGCAACCCGGAACATCCGACGCACTGGCTCAAAGAGTTCATCGACAATGTAGAGCTGGACATCTATCTCCAAAAGTACACGATATTTGATAATCCATTTCTGGATCCAGAATTTGTTAAGCAACTCTGTAAGGAATATGATGGTACAATCTATTATGACCGCCTCATCCTTGGCTTGTGGAAACGAGCTGACGGGGCGATCTACAAGCGGTTTGCGGACAACCCAGAAGCGTTCAAATGCGAAATTGTGGATGAGTTCTCTCCAGACTCAGAGTATAAGCAGTTCCGAAAGGAAGATATCACATCAATCGAGATCGGCTTGGATTTTGGCGGTAATCAATCCGGCCACTCATTCGTTGCCAGAGGATATACGGATAATTACAGAGATGTAATTGCGCTAAAATCCCGTAGAATTACGGCGAAAGATGAAAAAGAAGACATCGACAGCAATAGGTTGAATGAGTTGTTTTGCGAATTTATCCGAGAAGTAATAGAACAATATTCGGTATGCGTGAAAAGTGGAGATTATGTACAGTATTGCAACGTAGAATCCGTATTTTGGGATAATGCAGAAACAGTCCTCGGTAATTCCATTCGAAATGCAGTAGAAAAAGAATTTCCGTGGATCGCTGTCAAACCAGCAAAGAAAAGACCAATTAACGACAGAATCAGATGCACCGTCAAGCTCATGGGGGCTGGGCGGTTTTTTATTACGAGCGATTGCGAAAGTTTGCAAACGGCTCTTTCTGATGCAGTGTGGGACAAAGAAGTAAAGGACAAAGACGAACGCTTGGACGATGGCAGCACTGACATTGACAGCTTGGATGCGTTTGAGTACACGATCGAACGCGACATGAAATACCTAATTGAAGAGGTGGAAAATGTTTGATGGGATTAAAAGACTTTGGAAAGGAATCATGAGGATGTTTGGGTATACAACATTAAAACAGATTATCGGCAAGGATATCGCACTATCCAACGACATGATAGATGCAATCAACAGATGGAGACAGATGTTAAATGGTGATGCAGATTGGATCTCTGACAGCATTGTTTCCCTCGGGATTGAAGATGGAATCTGCCGAGAGTTTGCAGACTGTGCACTTGTGGAAATGGAAACCAATGTAAGTAATGAACGTCTGGACAAGATCTATCAGAAGAATATCACGAGTCTGAATGAGAACCTACAGGAAGGCCTTGCGCTTGGGTCATTCGTTTTGAAACCACTGGGAGAATCGGCTGCCGAATTTATCTCAGCCGACAAGATCATACCGATCAGTTTTGGGGATGATGGAAAGCCGAATGATATTGCATTTCTGACCGTAAAAAAGGTTGGGGACGCTGATTATTTCACGAGGCTTGAACGGCACTATTTCATTGGCGGGAATCTGACCATAGAAAACAAGTGTTTCCATTCTCAGACAGCGAATGATATCGGTCTTCCATGCAGCCTAGAAGCGGTGGAAGAATGGGAGAATATCCTACCTGGACCGATTACATACCCAGGAATGAACCGTATGGACTTTGGGTATTACCGTAATCCAATCAAAAATAAAATAGATGGTTCCGCATGTGGTGTATCAGTGTACGAATCTGCCGCTGAACTGATTCGGAAAGCGGATACACAGGGAGCAAGACTTGATTGGGAATACGAATCTGGAGAGCGTGCTATCCATGTGGATAATAGAGCACTTAAGCAAGATAAGGCAACCGGGAAGTTTGGACTTCCGAAACTCAAAAACAAGCTGTACCGTGGAATGAATCTGGATGTCGGGAAAGACCAAGAATTATTAAAGGAATACTCCCCAGAAATGAGGGACGAAGCCTTTAAGCGCGGGTTGGAGGAATACAAGCGAGAGATCGAGTTTTCTGTAGGTCTTGCTTATGGAGACCTGTCAGATGCGCAGGAAGTAGCGAAAACAGCCACGGAAATTAAAGCATCAAAGAACCGCAAGTACAACCGAGTGACGGCGATCCAGAACAACTTATACGATTGCTTAGAGGACTTTGCCGCAGGGCTTGCATTCTACAACAGTATGCTTAATTCGGGATATGAGTTCTCTTGCAAATTCAACGATTCCATACTGACCGATGAGGAAACAGAGCGTCAGCAGGACAGACAGGACGTGAGTATGGGAGTGATGTCGCATTTGGAATACCGCATGAAGTGGTACAACGAGGACGAAGCCACAGCGAAAAAGATGTTGCCAGAGCAGATCGAAGTAATGGAGTAGGTGAACCAATTGAGGGAAGACTACAAAAAGCAGCTATCCGGACAGATCGAGAAGCATTTTCTTGATTTGGAACAGATGATTCTCGAGGACATTGTTCGCCGGATTAAAAAAGCGGGAAAAATCACAAGCACAGCCGACTGGCAGATTAACCGACTACAGATTATTGGGTACTCTTCTGAGGACATCGAAAAGATGATTAAAACTGCTCTAAACCTGTCCTATCCGGAAGTGTTTGAGCTGTACGACAAGGTAATCGACTGGGAATATGTCCGTAATAAAGACATCTACGAGCAGGTCAATGCAGAATATATCCCCTACGAGGATAATAAGGAGTTGCAACAGCTTACAGATGGATTCATCCGGCAGAGCAATGATGATCTGCGGAACGTCACAAAGTCCATGGGATTTTATGTGGATTATGGCGGCGGTAGGCTCGTTATGACTCCATTGTCCGACATCTACCAAGGATATCTCGACCAAGCTATTACAGGGGTTGTATACGGCACGTTTGACTACAATACCATGATTCGCAAGGTGGTTACTCAACTCACAAAAAGCGGACTCAGAAGCATTGACTACGCTTCTGGGTGGCATAGCAGGGTAGATGTGGCGGCAAGGAGAGCGGTTATGACGGGTGTGTCACAGCTTACCGGGAAAATATCAGAAATGAACGCCGATAAGCTTGGGACAGAGCATTACGAAGTCGCGTGGCACGCCGGAGCGAGACCATCACACGCTGTCTGGCAAGGGAAGGTCTGGTCAAAGGAACAACTTGTTACGGTATGTGGTCTTGGAACAGTCACTGGACTGCTTGGAGCGAACTGCTATCACGAATATTACCCGTTTGTGAAAGGCGTCTCGGAGCGGAATTGGTCTGATTCTTGGCTTGCAGAGCAGAACCGAAAGGAAAGTATACCTAAGACGTTTAACGGCAAGGAATACACCTTATACGAAGCCAGACAGCAACAGAGGAAAATGGAAACCGCTATGAGGGCACAGAGAGAAAAGGCTGTGCTACTAAAACAGGGCGGAGCTGATCCAGACGATGTGATGCTTGCGAAAGCAAAGTATCAAGGACAACTGGGAGAATACACCAGATTTTGCAAGAAAATGGGTCTACAACAAGAAAGAGAGCGCATCTATTACGATATGCGCGGCAGAGTGGCACCCGTACCAAAACGATTTAGGAGGTTTAGGAAATGAGTAAAGTAAAAGTAATCAGACAGCCGACAGCGGAAGAAACATTGATTTTTGAATTTGAGACAGCATCATCCGAATTTCTGGTTAAGAATTTTACGGATGGTGATATTTACGCATCTCTGGAAAGGGACGCAACAAAAGAACAAAGCGTACTGATTCCGGCACAGACCGCACAGGTATTGCAGTACGGTTCCTACGGTGGTGGAAAGAGCAACATCGTCCAGATCATCCCCACAGCAACCTCAGAAAAAGGAGTAGAAGTACAATGCTTAAAATGGTAGATGGAACAGGAATCATAGGAGTGGATATGATCTGCCCTCTAGGAGTCTCCACTCCACAGCCACCGAATTATGACAGGGTAGAGCTAGAGGGTACAGGGATGCTGGTACTTCCGAACAGCTTGGATGCACCGCTTGAGAGGTTGGAGCTTGGTGGGAAGACGGAGCAGGTGCAGACTACTGGGAAGAATTTGCTTCCGGACAAATTTTCGATCTATGCAGAGGGAAAAAGCAAGACAAATCTCAAATTGCAGATTGGAAACTATGTATATAGCTCAAAAACGTCAAAGAACTTGTATATATTACACGAAGACAAAAGCAACATTACGAATGGATGGACTGCTACTAACAAGTTTAATTTTAAAATTGATAAAGAAGAAACTATTGAGGTCAGAATAGAAACAGAAAACCCGCTAGAAATTCTACCGATGATTAGGGAGGAGACTGAGTTGGATTCCTACGAACCCTATACAGGCGGTAAACCATCCACAAGCCCAGAATATCCGCAGGAAATCAAGAGTGTCGGAAAGTGGAATGATGAGAAGCAGAAGTATGAAGTGGATGTGAAGGTAAGTAACTGTGGCTATTTGCAAAAAGGTTCATATGCCGACAAAATAAGACCTCTTCCATTAGAAAAAGGTAAAACGTATAGAATTTATATTGATGTAAAATCTGCTGTTGTGAATGCAGGTATATTGAATGAAGAAAGAACATTTGCTAATTCTGGACAACTTTATGCTTATTATAATTCCAGAGGATATCCGATTAGCAGCACTGGCGTTGTAAGCGGTATCTGTAGATTGCCGAACTCATTATATAGAGGTTATACATTCACTGTGACCGTAGATGGATTATTTTTGTACCAAGGAGTTAATGCTAAGATTCTTAATACCGATAATGCTTATGTTGCATATGACTTTATTAAAAAAGTTGATATAAGTTCTCCGTATACTGAGAAAGAGTCGGTTGTTTTAACTTCCGACCGCCCTATTACAAAATGGGATAAGCTCGTGGAGCAGGGCGGAGAGATTGGGTGGTTGTATCAGTCGGCAATCGATACAGACATACGACCATCCCGGACAGATTTGTTCCCGTATGGTTTTAAACTTTATAAAAACCACAGTAATGGTGTGTATACGTATACTGTAACCAACATAAAAAAGATAAAAGGTTATCAAACATCTTATTGTAAGCAATTTAAAAATGTGGATGGATCGTATAATACCGGAGAATTATACCGCTACTCTGATCAACCAAGTATGCAATCACAGTATTTTAATACGGATATTGCGACAAAAGAAGAGTTTATTAAGTGGATGGAAAATAACCCATTAACAATGGTTTACAAAACTGAGGAAACCGAATTCGTCCCCCTACCACAATCCGAACAAAACGCTATCCGAGCATTAAAAACCTACTACCCTACCACAGTCATCACAGCGGACGGAGGGGAGCTTGACCCCGATATTAAAGTAACATACCGAAAGGAGAAGTAATATGAACTATGCAAAAATAATGGAAAACGGAACTGTAAGAATCAGCTCCATCAAAAAGGAAGGCTATAAGCCGCTCAAGGAAGAGAAACCAGAGGGATTCAGCAATCTTGTCTTTGTTGGATACACAGAGACAGAAGAAAACGTAATCAAAGAATATGAAGCAGTGGATGACGGTATGAGCGCCTACGGGAAATTGCAGAAAGACTTGAAAGCAACGCAGGCGGCGCAGGAAGTCACAGATCAGGCGGTTCAGGAACTTATTCTTGCAACAATGGAAGCGGGGGTGTAAATTATGGCACAGTTTTTGGCAAACAGAATCAAAGGCGGACACTTGACAATTGATGATGTACCGGAGAGCTTAAAAGAACAGGTACAGGCGTTACTTTAGGTTTAGGAGTAGATATGTTCAAATGGTTAAAGCAGAGATTCTGCAAACACAAGTATTGCAAGCACTACAACAAGGCTACAAAGGGATATGTTAGGCGTTGTGTAAAGTGCGGAAAAATTGAATAGGTAAGACATTAGCACATAGAGATATGTGTTATTTTTATGCCTTTTTGGTCAGTAGATGAGACCTTAAACAGTCAATTCGTGGTGGATGGTTACACACCTTAAACAACCTAATGCGAAAGGAGAATGGAAACATGAAAACAGAATTTTTAAAAGGACTTGGATTGGAGCAGGATGTCATTGATAAAATCATGGCAGAGAACGGGAAAGACATTGCCGCTGAAAAGGCGAAGACTACCAAAGCAGAGGGGGAGCGTGACAATTATAAGAGTCAGCTTGAGACCACAACGGAATCTTTGGAAAAGTTTAAAGATGTTGACCCAACAGCTATGCAGGGAGAAATTGATAAGCTGAATCAGCAGCTGAAAGACAAGGATGCTGAGTATGCCGCCAAAGAAGCAGATCGCATCTTTTCCGACACGATCAAAGAAGCAATCAAGACAGCCGGGGGACGCAATGAAAAAGCGGTCATGGCTATGCTTGATATTGACGCTTTGAAAGGATCGAAAAACCAGTCTGAGGACATCAAGAAAGCATTGGAAACCGTAAAGGAATCTGATGCTTATTTATTTGGTTCTAATGAACCATTCATGAACGCAGTCGGAGCAACAGGAGGCGGTGCTGATGTTGGCGGAGATAATATGTCAGCAATCAGAGCGGCCATGGGGCTTCCGGCAGAAAAATAATTTTGAAAGAATGAGGTAATAAGATATGGTGAACACAATTGCATTAAGAAAAGCATACTCTACGATGTTGGACGAAGTTTACAAGCTGGCATCTTTGACAGCGGTTTTGGATGGTCCGAATGAGCTTGTGAGAGAGGGTGCAAACGCAAATGAAATTTTGATTCCGAAAATGACGATGTCCGGTCTTGCAAATTACAATAAGCAGACAGGATATGTTGCAGGTGACGTGACACTTGAGTACGAGACTAAGAAATGTACTTATGATCGAGGCCGTATGTTCACTGTGGACGCTATGGACAATATCGAGTCTGCAGGTGTTGCCTTCGGACGTCTTTCTGGAGAATTTTTGAGAACACAGGTTGTTCCGGAGCTTGACGCTTGGAGACTTGCATCTTATGCAGGATACGCACTATCTGCTAATAAAGTGGAAGCAGCGATTGCAGATGCGAAAGCCGGAATTGCAGCAATTAGAAAAGGCAAGACTGCTATTAAAAATGCGGAGGCAAAGCCGGAAACCTGTTATCTGTATATCTCTGCCGCACTCAAAGGGGATATTGAGGACCTTGATACAACGGCATCCAAGAAAGTTCTGGAAGGCTGGGCTGGAGTGATTGAAGTTCCTGAGGGAAGATTTTTCGACAAAGTCACGTTGACAGCATCTGGAGCCGGCGGCTTTACAACAACAGGCGGTAAGAAGATTGATTTCTTGATTGTTGACAAGAATGCAGTAATCCAGAATCAGAAGCACACTGTATCTAAGATTATCACACCGGATGCAAACCAGGATGCAGATGCTTGGAAGTTCGGATATCGTACCGTAGGTATCGCAGAAGCGAAAGACAACAAAAAAGTGGCCATCTATGTGCACACTGCTGCGGAGTAGGGGGTTGATCGAATGAATCTGTACGCAGATTATGAATATTATACCTCTACATACAAGGGGAATCTGGCGAAAGAAGAGTTTGAGAAATCCATTATGAAAGCATCAGCTTATGTCCGGAGGATTACCTTCGGGCGCGCTGATGACAACATGGAGATGGAAGAAGTAAAGCTTGCCGCCTGCTCCGTCTGTGATTTGATTGCAAATGATGAAAAGGTCAGAAGCAAGCATTCTGGACGCGCGGTCACATCCGAAAACACGGACGGATACTCCGTCAGCTATGAAAGCGGAGGAAACGGAGAGACAGCGGACGATCTGCTTAAAAGGAATATATTTGACACATTGTTGCTTTATCTTGAGCCGACCAGACTCTTGTATATGGGGGTGGAATTATGATAACCAACACAGATGCCACGCTTTACAGTAGGAAATATAACTCAGAAACCAGACTGGATGAGTGGGAACGAACCTACATCCCAGAGGTATGGTGGTATAAAAACGAAAAGTCGCAGATCACGACTGATGGATTAAAGCAAGCAGACACCTACACGGTCAGAATCCCGGATACGAGCGCGGAAATCAAGAAAGACGATTACCTTGTAAAAGGTGATTGCAAGGTTGATATGCAGACCATCAAGGACTTGGATGGACTGGATAAGACCAGAGTCACGTCTGTAAACTACAATACTTTTGGCGGCAATCCGCATATTAAGGTGGTGGGAGTGTAATGGCAAAAGGAAAAAAGAAATTCAAAATCCAGACTCCGAGAGGATCTATATATACCCAAGCATCCGGCGGTGGAAAAGTATCAGCAAAAATCGAATGGAATCCAAGCTTTAAGCCAAGTATGGAATCCGGTTTCGCAAATGCACAGTCTTTTGTAGATTCCGAGTGTATTAGACGGATGGCGCCAGAGACGCCAAAGAGATCCGGTGTTTTGATTAAATCACCCACACTTGGAACAGTGATTGGAAGTGGAGAAATCAATCAGATTGCGCCTTATGCCCGTAGACAGTATTACGAGCATAAGGAAAAATCACGATGGTTTGAGCGCATGAAGAACCGGCACAAGGACTCTATTCTGAAAGGAGCGGCTAAGTATGTCAAATCTCATTGACAGCGTCAGATCATACATCCTCACATGCCCGTTTTTAAGTGACGGACGTGTAAACGTGGACTATATTGGAACAGATATGGGGTATTCCATCGATCCTCTTCCATGCGATCCGATTATCCAGAGATACATGGATGGTGGAACAAAGAAACAGTTCCAATTCGCATTTACAAGCCAAGAAGAGTATGACCAAGACGCACGAATTAACATTGAAAATAGCGGATTTTTCCAGAGCTTTGAAGAGTGGTTGGAACAGCAGAGTTTTAATGGCAATCTACCGGAACTCGGAGAAAAGAAGAATCCAATATCAATCGAAACTTTAAACAGTGGCTACCTGTACGATATGAACGGCGAAAATGCCAAGTATCGCATAGAGTGCCGCTTAATTTATGCACAGGAGGTATAAATATGTCAGAGAAAAAGTCTGAATTAGTTGGACGCCACAAACGGGTGGCATACATGAACACGGACGCTACTGGAAGCTCACCAAAATTCGAACGCATGACGAATTTTACAACCATGACAAACGGGAAAAACCCGAAAGAGTATTCCAGACAGTACGTGGATGAGATCGCGGAGCGTGCAGACGTTGTGGGGTACGCGCCGGCAATTGAATATTCGTTTGACCGGTACACAAACAACCCGGTACACGAAAAAATCGCAACAATCCACGATGGTGAAAAACTTGGAGATGACGCACATGTAGAGGTTGTAGTTGTCGATTTCTTCAAGAAAAGTGACAAGGGCGATAAGTGTTACGCTACAAAAAGAACCTATGCGGTTATCCCGGATTCCGACGGAGATGGAACGGATGCGCTTGTGTATAGCGGATCTCTTAAATCTGTATCCGACATCGAGGAAGGATACGTTACAGAAACCGATTTTACAAGCAAGACGGTTACTTACGCAAAAGGTGATTACGCAGCAACTGAATGAAAGAAAAGGAGAGTGAGCCAATGAGCCGGTGGAAATTTAATAATTTTGAAACAGACATCGATTTTACAGATGCAGATTTTATGGAAAAATTTGAGGACTGCTACGAGAAAATGGTTGCGAAATCCAAGAAAGTACCGAAAGTTGGAAAAGTGTCCGAGATTACGAGGGCGCAATGCAAGGTTTTTAATGATTTCTATGACCGATTATTCGGAGACGGAACAAGCGAAAAAATGTTTCTAGGGAAAAACAGCATGGACATGAGAGTTAAGGCCGCCAATTCACTGTTTGATTTACGGAACAGCGAGCAGTCCAGATATAACAGTATGGTAAACAAATATACACCAAACAGGAAAGCTAGGAGAGGGGCGAATAAGAACCGATGAACCTCTTCTATGAATCACTCCCGACATCGGTAATTGTAAATGGAAAGCCTGTGAGAATCAGAACCGATTTTCGAGAGTATATTTCTCTTTTGGACATGTTAAAAGATAAAGATGTCAAGTCTGTGGATAAGCTGTTGATTTTGAGTGAGTATTTCCTTGACGATATCGAAATATCGCAGCCTGCAATTGACGCATTATGCGACTTTATGAGTGCTGATTTTTCAGACGGAGAAGTCAGTCAAACCGGAACAGTGAGGCAAAAGAATCTTTTTTCTTTTTCCATCGATTATCCCTATATATTATCAGCATTTTTGCGCGATTACGGAATCGACCTGATTGATATTAAATATCTGCACTGGTGGAAATTTCGAATGCTTTTTGATGGATTATCAGAGGACAATGAGATCAAGAAAAGAATTATGTACAGAGGAATTGATCTGAGCGAAGTTAAAGATCCGGAAGAGAAAAAGAGAATCCAGAAAATTAAAAAACTGATCGAGTTAAAACAGGAAGAATTGACTGATTTTGAAATCGGTGACGCTTTTATGTAGGTGGATCATGAAAAAAGAACCAATATTAGTCCGAGATTGGATTAGATGCCCTGTGTGCGGCTGCAAACTTGCTATTGCAGACAATACAGCCAAAAGCCACGGTATCTACGTAAAATGTCGGACTTGTAAGAAAGAAATAGAAATTAAGAAATAAAGCACTTAAGTGAGCCTATGAGCCTGTGCTATCCAAGAATAGGAGGGATAGTATGGGTTATGATGGCTCATTAAAATTTGACACGGAAATAAATGAATCTGGATTTAATTCCGGAATTTCCAAACTTGGTGGAATAGCCAAGAAAGGTGCAGGAGTGGCAGTTGCTGCGGTTGGTGCTGTGACGGCTGCGCTTGGAGCTGGTGTTGTAGCTGGAGTAAAATACAATGCATCCATAGAGTCTTATCAGACTTCATTCGAGGTTATGACCGGATCCGCAGAAAAAGCAGCGGAAGTAATCGACAAATTGAAGAAAGTAGGAGCGGAAACGCCGTTTGAACTTCCGGATTTAGCAGATACTACACAGCTGTTGATGAATTATGGTTTTAGTGCAGACGAAGCCATGGACAAAATGATGATGCTTGGCGATATCTCGCAAGGCTCAGCCGATAAGATGTCCAGAATTGCTACTGCTTACGGACAGATGTCCTCCGCTGGAAAAGTGTATCTGGAAGATGTTAAACAGATGATCGAAGCTGGTTTTAACCCACTGCAGGAGATTTCCGAGAGCACAGGGGAATCAATGGCGTCCTTGTATGACAGAATAAGCAAAGGGACAATCTCCGTGGATGAGATTACCGCATCCATGCAGAGAGCAACATCTGAGGGCGGTAAGTATTTCCAAAGCATGGAGAAGCAAAGCCAGACTTTTAGCGGTCTGATCTCCACATTAAAGGACAACGCACAACAGCTCTTAGGCGAAGTTGTTAAACCTATATCTGATGGACTCACGGAATCGTTATTACCTGCGGCGATCAGCGCGATTGAGCAGCTTACGCAAGGATTTGAGGAAAATGGCGTTTCCGGTATGATTCAGGCTGCCGGAAACATTGTAAATGGATTGTTTGCCGGAATAATGGAAAATGCTCCGCTGCTTATTTCTACTGGAATGGAACTGCTGAACCAGTTTCTGCTTGGAATTGCAACTGGGATTCCGACACTGCTCACCAAAGGCTTTGAGATTGTAACACAACTTACTCTTGGCATCCTGCAAAACCTCCCACAGTTGATTACGCAGGGAGCGGCGGTAATTACAAATTTTGTAAATGGACTCTTGTCATCACTTCCGTCAGTATTGCAATCCGGTGTCCAGATGATTTTACGTCTTGTGGATGGAATTATAAACAATCTACCGGCTATCATATCAGCTGCAGCTCAGGCGATAGCACGTTTTATAGCAAGCATTGCAAGTAATCTTCCACAGATTTTATCCACAGGAATTAAAATTATCGGAGAGTTAGCTTCTGGTTTGATTCGAGCAATACCGAACCTGGTTGGGAAAATACCACAGATCATCTCTGCGATAAAAGATGCTTTTTTGAGTGTAGATTGGCTCAGCGTTGGAGTTAACATCATAAAGGGCATTGCATCCGGTGTCGCTTCTGCGGCTGGACAGCTAGTAGATGCCGCTGTGGGCGCTGCTACAGATGCCTTGAATTGGGTTAAAAGCAAACTTGGGATCCATTCCCCATCCCGTGTATTTAGGGATCAGGTCGGGAAAAACATGGCTCTCGGTATCGGGGTTGGATTTGAGGATAATATCCCGTACAAAGACATGGAAAAACAGGCAAACAAGATGGTGTCCCGGATACAGGGAGCTGCTCTTGGTGTTACAACGTCTGCAAGCCCGACAGCAAGTGGATATGTTGCTTCCAGATCGGCAGTCAGAACGACAGATAATGGTGAGCTACTCTACGCGGTAGATCGATTATCCAGACTCGCAAACCGGCCGCTTGAAATTATCAATAAAATCGATTCCGTAGAGACATCCAGAGTACTCGCAACACCAATGGAAAAACAAATAGAAAAGAATTCTAGTTTTCGGAAGATGTTAGGAGGGGATAGAAATTGAGCCTATCAGTAAAATTTGACGATCAGGAACTCGGGCGATACTTAAGTGTATTGTCCGGGTTCTCTCCGTTTAGCGGAGTAAATAGAGAGTCGGAACTCCTTGACGGAGCAGAAAGTGCAAAAGGAGAGGATTTTGGCTACATAACATATAAATCAAAGACGCTTGAAATGCCCTTTGAAATTAAAGGCGATATCTTGGCAAGCTATGACGCGATTCAGAAAATCCTGAACGTCACAGAGCCGAAAAGGCTTGTGTTTGGGAATTATCCGGATCGCTATTTTTATGCTGTCCCTGACGGTAATTTTGATATAACACAGGTTGCAATGTTTGGGAAAGGCACGATCACATGGCTCATTCCGGATGGGGTAGCGTACTCAACCGCAGAATTTACCTTTGACGGAGTACAGGAAGACGGCTACCAGACCATAACCATTAAAAACAACGGCACCGAATGGGCGGATGTGGACTATGAGATCACGCACCAGCACGAAAACGGCTTTATCGGACTGGTTAGTCAGTATGGAGTGATCCAGCTCGGCAAGCAAGAAGAGACAGACGGAGAGAATTACGAAGCATCTGAAGAACTGTTTAACGGTTATAGCTTGTTTCAGGACGATCGCGGCACCTCTTATCAGAATCCAGAAAATACCACACAGGGAACACTCGAAGTCAAGAATGTTGCCGGATATAACGTCATGGCATTAAAAGGTGGACAGGCAACATCCGGATACTGGAACGGTGGAATGAAAACCCTTACTATCCCGGTGGACAGCGAGGGCAGACGTGGAGCGAAGAACTTTTACTGTTACACCCAGCACTGGTTCGAGACTGGATTGATGGGACAGACGGGAGCACAGACTATTGCGTTTCTTACAAGGAAAAATGAAGTGATCTGCTCCATGTCTATTAACAAGAGTGATGCCACAGGTAATACGGCGCGTATCGAGTGGTTTGCCCCAGGGAACACCTTGCTCAGACGGGAAGAGTTCCAGCCGACAGCCTACGAGGGCAATCCGTTTAACCTAAAAATGGGATGCCACAACGACTTTTTAAAAGAGGGAGAAAAGCTGCGGATTTTCTGGTATGGAAGTTATATGGAGCGAAACATACCAGAGATTAAGGATATGGAATGCGAAAAAATCCAGATCTGGATCGGGCAGTGGGGAGACAGAAACCTCACGAACCAGTACGTCACGCACAATTATTTAAAAAGTATCTGGTTCCGCAAGGATAACGTGGAAAAATACAGAGATGTGCCGAACCGGTATCGTGCTGGAGATGTGGTGTCCATAAATGGAGAGAGTACAAAGGTCTATGTTAACGGGATGCCGGCAAAAAGAGATGAGATTGATGGATCTAATTATCCAAAAGTTCCGCCCGGAACAACGGAAGTACAGTTCTGCTACTCTTCTTTCTCTGCTCCGCCGCCACAGATTAAAGCAAAAATACGGGAGGTTTACTTGTAATGGACAGTATTAGAATTGCAATTTTAAGTGCAAATAACACGCCTATAGCATTTATGGATAATGCACACAAAAAGTCTATGCACTACTGGGATGATGATCTGCATGAGTATTTGCAGGGAGCGGCGAATACCTATACTTTTACGGTAAATGCAAAGCATCCAGACGCAGAACATGTTACAGTCGGAAACAAGGTGGCATTTACTTACATGGGTAAATCTTACTACTTAAATATTGTAAATACCGATCAGACGGAGCAGACGATTTCCGCTACGGCATGGTCACTGTCGTTTGAGCTTATTAACGAGGATGCTGGCGAATACAAAGCCGGAAGGGCAATGAGCTTTGAAGAGTACCTTGCCGTGTTTGACGCTGAGAGAACGCTTAAATTGGGACTCAATGAGGTGTCGGACAAACGGATTACCAACGAATGGACTGGCACAACGACCGTGTTAAAGAGATTATTTTCTCTGGCCAATGTTTTTTCTGCGGAGATCGAATTTGAGACAGTACTGAACAGAGACTACTCTTTAAAAGAGATTGTCCTAAATGTATATCGGAAACACTCCGATACAGACAGCGGAGTCGGAGAATACCGGAATGACATTGTACTGCGGTACGGGAAAGGAATTACCGGAATTCGAAAAACCACAGATGCCGAGAAGCTTTACACCTGCATCCAGCCGACCGGAAAGGACGGTCTGACAATCAATGGTCTTGACAAGAAAGAATACGATGAAAACGGCAATATCGAGTACTTTACAGACGGTGCGATCATCCGCGCACCACAGGCAAGGGACCGGTTCCCATCCAACATCGTAAATAAGGCTGATGCTTATATCCTGATGCGTAAAGAGTACGATACAGACAGCAAGGACAAGCTGTACAGCATGGCATTATCTGACCTCAAGACCGCATCCGAGCCAGTAGTAACCTACGAGGTGGACGGATATTTTGACACCAACATCGGGGATACGGTAAGGATGCAGGATCAGGAGTGGACACCAGTCCTTTATCTACAGGCAAGAGTATCAGAACAGATCAGGAGTCTTACCAATCCAAAAACTGCAAAGACGGTATTTACAAACTACAAAGAGCTTACATCCGAAATATCCGACGATCTCATCAAAAGGATGCAGGACTTGATTTCAAAAAATAAAGTCTACACCTGTTCCATCTCTACAAACAACGGCATTATCTTTAAAAACGGCATCGGCAGCACTACACTGACTGCCTACGCTTACAACAACGGTGTGGATGTGTCTGGAAATCTGGAAATCCGGTGGAGTAAAGATGGGATAGAGTTTTATGTAGGTAGGAGCGTGACAGTAAATGCAGAGGATGTGGATACCAAGGCGGTGTACTCTTTCGTGGCAACTGAAAATGGAATCCGGCGTGGATATTATGAGGTAACAATCACCAAGGTGGACGATGGAGCACCGGGAGATCCTGGAAAAAACGGGGATGACGGAAAGGACGGTGTAGGAATCGAGAGTGTGACCAAGTATTATCTGGCATCCGAAAAAAGCACGGGAATCACGGTATCCTCTCCGGGATGGACGGACACGAAGCAAGACATGACCGAAACCAAGAAAAACCTATGGAGCTACGACCTTATCCGGTACACCAATAGCACGGAAACCAAGACCACACCTGTGATTATCGGTGTACGTGGAGACAACGGAGAGACAGGGGATAGTGGAATTATCATATCTCCCACACCCCCGGAAAATCCAAAAGTTGGACAGCTCTGGCAGACAGCAAGTGGAGAGCCGATTAAAAGATGGGATGGAAGTAAATGGGCGATCTATTACATTTCTGTAGAAAATCTGAATGTAGAGACGCTAAGTGCGATTGCCGCAAACCTCGGAACTGTAACCGCTGGACTTATAAAGAGTCTGGACGGACACTTTTTTATCCAGGTAAATACCGGAGAGATCTACTCCGAAGATGAAAACGGGATAAACAGCTCTGCGATAAGCAAGGGCGTATTTGTAGCGAATGGGATGGACAGCGGCAGACACACAAGCTTGTCTATATTCCCAACGCAGATTGCGCAGTATTTTGACGGAGCCACCATTTCAAACCTTGTTAATTTTAAACGGGACGGTATATTTGTTAAAAACTCCGGATCATACGAAATGAACATATCTAAAGCAACAAATTATGACTCCGGAAAGATAAAAGGACCATTCGCCAGCACAAACCCATCCAACTATATACAGGCGGAGCTAAAAAGGAGAGGGTGCGTGGTTACATGTAAAATCACGGCACTTATACAATTTCCAAACACAGGATCGCACGGACCGTTCGACGAATTAAAGATCCCTGTAGGATATCGACCAGTCGTAGACATAGTAGAGACGTACAGCGAATTGGTTGGTACGTCAGTTATCGGGACTGGCAGGTATTACATTACAAAAGACGGAGGAATATCCATTGTAACTGGCAAGACAGACTACTGTGAGCGCATAAAGACATTTACATGGATTACGGATGACTAAAGGAGCGGATATGGAGATCAGAGCAAGACCGTGTTGGTCTTATTTTTATACTTTAAAAACCGGAGGGAAAACATGACAGAAAATGAAGTAGAAGTGAAACTTGCAGAGCACGGAAAAGAAATCGGCTCATTAAAGCATCGAATGAAAGAAGCAGAGGACGTTGTGAGCGTGGTACATCAACTGGCACAAGAAATGGTAGGGCTAACCAAAGAGGTCGGCTTCATGAACCAGACGTTGGTACAACTCACCGCAAAGGTGACGCATCTTGAGCAGACACCAGCTAAGAGATGGGATGGGGTTATTACCGCTCTCATCGGAGCTATTATCGGTGCAGTAGCAGCAATGCTTTTTTAAAGGAGGTAGAACCATGAAAAAAATCAATTGGATTGTAAGAATTAAAAACAAGGCTTTCTGGGTAGCGCTGATCCCAGCAATCTTACTGTTGATACAGGCTATTGCGGCAGTGTTTGGATTTGCGATCGATCTCGGAGACCTTGGAGACAAGTTATTGACTGTAATTAATGCGCTCTTTGCAGTTCTGGCAATCCTTGGTGTGGTGGTAGACCCAACAACACCGGGAGCAGGAGATTCAGAGAGGGCACTTACATATAAGTAGGTAATTTCAGAGAGCTTGGAAACAGGCTCTCTTTTATTGTGCGACACGCACGGAGGAGGTGAGACCATGAGCGAACAGAACGAATTTGGAAGGGTATCCGCAGAGGAACTGGAAAAGGTATTTGAGACAGAAGAGCAGGAGGAAGAGAAAGAATGAGTATCTGTAGAGGAATTTCCGGCAGGAGAGGGAAGAATCCTGTCGGTATTTTTATCCACAATGGTGCAGACAGCCAGAATGCAACGGCAGAGTATTACCAGAATTATTTGCAAAATGCAAACTTGGAAAACGGATTTGCTCATTATTACGTGTGCAGTGATGGGATTTTGCAGGCAGAGGATGATTCTAACTGCGCTTGGCATTGTGGTGACTTAAACGGAAATCTCAATTTTTTGAGTATTGAGGTATGCCAGAGTATGGGTGATCTGGATGTATTTAAAGCAAACGAGGAAAAAGCATTGCAGTTGGCCGCTGAGAAGTGTAAGCAATACGGAATCGTACCAAACGAAAGCACGATCATGCTACATCAGGAGGTGTTTGCAACCGCTTGTCCGCACAGATCAGTAGAGATTCACGGCGGTGCAGCGCAGACAAAAGCCTATTTTATCAAACGAATCAAGGAATTGATGGATGGAAATCAAAACGTGGTTGAACAGGAAGGAGAAAATGAAGAGATGAGATGTTTATTTACAGTTGAGGGAAAAGGTGCAGTATTTTATTTTGATGGATATAAAGTAATCACATTGGCGCATCCGGACGAGCTGAAAATCGTTCAGCAGATTTACAAGGACAACAACGGAAAAGATATGCCGTGCTACAAATGGAGTCCAATCGCGCCGTGGCACGCAAGATTACTTGCGGTGCTGAACAGAAAACCATCTACATCCATCTAATAAAATCCCCTCGGAGATTAGCTCTCTGAGGGGAAACTTTACAATTGTTAGATAAATTTTCTGGATGTATTTACATATCCGGGAAAATGTGGTATTGTAAAGATGTCCAATACAGATGATGCTCTGTATTGCGGAAACTGGGCAAATCACAGTTTCACGGATTGAAATATTAGTAGTAACTTTAATGCGAGATATTAAAGTTGTCGCACCTAATGGATGCTTTGGTGTGCGGTTCTGCCAGCAATTCCGGCGGACGCGGATTGAAATATTAACAGTATATTTAAATCTAAAAGATAGGGATAAGCATTAAGCTTATCCTTTTATCTTGCATTTTTACCAGAGCTATAACAGTCATAAAAGCTATCTACAAGCTTCGCAAGCTCATCTGGTGTTAATTTATCAAACAGTGTTTCCGGGATCCATTTATAGCTTTCGTAAAAAGTACTTTCAAATTCTCCGATCTTGCTTAGCTTTTTGATTTTCTGGTATTTGTCCATCCTTAAAAGATCATGTAAGTCCATTTCTCCATCTTTTATGGCTTTCTTCGCTTCGTTTGTAAAAATATTCAAGTTCAACTCCGACAATTCCCTAACATCGCATTCCAGTGCATCTGCCAGTGCGATTGCATTTCTAAGCATCATTTTGCTTGTATCGTACTCTCCATACTCGTACTTTTGTATCTGCCGTAGGTTGATTCCAGATTTTTCTGCCAATTCTTTTTGCGTCATATTCATAAATTTTCTGAGTTCTTTTAATTCTGCCATGATTTTCTCCATTTCTCCCCGTAGCCGATAGGTCAGCATATACATCACTTGCGTCTTGCTACAATGTCTTTCTTGTAATTATTTTCCGTAAACTTCACTTAAAATTCTTTTACACATTGTATTGCGTTCGTGTTTAAGATCAAACATAAGTCTCTGGTAGTATTTCATGTAAGCTGTTTCATTGTTCCACTTCAGCAGATCAATTACGAGTCCGGCATCAGATTCGGAAAGGATTCTGTTGTATTCTTCCTTGCGAGATTCCCACATGCTCACGCTTTCCGGATATTTTGCCTTGCACTCTGCGATCAGAGCATCAAACTGCTCGTTCATTTTTTTGATCAGATCGTTTGCAAAACTGATCTGTTTCTCTGTTCCTGTCATTTTTGTTCCTCCCATTTTCGCTTCTTTCCATGCTTTCTTTAAAGCTTCGGAGATTCCGAAGGATGTTTTCTTTACCAGTTCCCATGCTCTTTTCATAATTTTTGATAAGTTGTATTTTTTCATTTTTCGTATCTCCTTTGCTTTATCTTATGGCCTTATTATACGTCTTATAAGGCGTAAAGTCAATAGGAAAATGAAAAGTTTTTAAAATATTTTTATGATATAATGGAATAAATGGAGGGGATAGATATGGAATATCAAATCTACGAATCTTACGATACGTTTTTACTATATCAAGAGTTTTTGGAGATACCCGGTAATACTTTTAAATTCCGGCTGCCAGAAGGGATGATCCTGACAACCGAAATGATGCACACCTTTTTACGGGCGGCGTATATGAGTGTTGGACGGATGGAGTTGCCGTCCTGAGAATATTGTATCATTTGCTTTGTACTAAGTATACATCCCCAAATCCTGTGACGAGTTCCAGTTCAATGCCCTCTTGCCGGAAATAATCTTTTTCAATGGCAACATACATAGGGGCATAGAAAATTGAGTGTGCAACTTCATTTAAGGTGAGTTTTGTCAATTCCTCTTTGGAAGAATCCGGATTGCCGCCGGTCGGGGTACTGTTGTTTGAAGAGTGGCATCCCGTAAGCAGGATCATGGATGCGGCAAGAAGAAATGTGAGAATTCTTTTTTTCATAAGCACTCCATAGTTTTTAAAGATGTTACTAAAAGTATATGCCGGAAAAAAAGAAGCGTGAAAAAAACCGGTCTGAATGAAATCAGACCGGCATAAAATTATAATTTAAAATTAGTAGTTATCGTGATCCTCTTCGAATGGATCATCATAATCATCAAAGTCTTCGTCTTCCTCAGTGTCACGTCTGGACAAGATCGTCAGGATCAGGAAGATCACTGCAAGTACAACACATGCGATCGCACTGTATAAGAGCATCTTGTCATCACCATGTTTCAGGAAACCGATCACGCTGCATCCGATATAAAAGAGCATCGGGAGCAGGAATGCAAAAATCGTATTGCTCTTCTGAAGAATGAGAAGAAGCAGTCCGGAGATCAGCATGCAAAGTGCCATGATGACATAGAAAGTACCAATGTTGGAATTACTTCCGGAGGTAATGCTGTCCAGTCCGCTGATCACTCCTTTGTATGTAAAGAAACCAAACGCTACGATAGAAAGAAGTCCGAAAATCACACGGAGTACCCGGAATCTTGGAGTGATGTAATCATCCTCATATTCTTCCTCGTCTTCGATTTCTTCCGGTTCTTCTACTGGCTTCGGCGCCGGCTTGCGTTTGTGTACAGACTTTCTGTCCGGATCAGATGCAAGCATATCCTCGTAACTTTTTTTCACTGCACGTTCACGTTTTGCACGTACTTTTTCAGAAGGAATATTACCGTAACGCTGCCCTTCTTCGGAAGGTTCCTGTTTGAATTCTTCCGGAACAGAAATCACTCTTGTTTTTGAATCTGCAGGAGCCGGGCGTTTTTTCTTAGGTACAGCATCAGAAGCTTCGGAATCAGGACGTTTTTTCCGAGGCGCTTCTTCAGAATGATCAGAGACCGGACGTTTCTTTTTCGGTCTTTCGGAATGCTCAGAAACAGGTCTTTCGGAAGCTGGACGCTTCTTTTTCTGTACAGGCTGTTTTGGCTCGTCTGTGTGCTCAGCGATTTTCTTTTGTTCTGTTGCTTTTGTTTCTTCTGTTTTTTCTACAGGTGCTTTTGGCGCCTCCTGCTTTGGAGCTGCTTCTGTATGTTTTGCTACAGAAGCAGCCGGTTTAGGAGCCGATTTTTTTGCACGTTGTTTGTCAAGATTCCATTGTTTTTTGCAGTCTTTGCAGATTGCGTATTCGTTTAAAACCGGATTGCCATTTTCATCAACCCCTACTTGCTTTTTCTGTAAAATGACATCCTTTCCACATTTTGGGCATTTCATTATTTATATCTCTCCTTTGTATCACTTGTTGTGACTCGTTTTACCTACGATAAAGACATTATAGCATTTTGTTTGACGAAGAACAACGTTTTTTGTCAAATTATCGTGATTGGAGAGTGGGTGTGTTACTGAACAGTAACCGGGTGTGCTCCCTCTATGATTTTGGTTTGACGAGTGGAGTCTGATATTGATAAACATCATTGTAGGCATCAAGCTCGTCCTCGGATTCGGGCAGCGCCGGGATCAGTCCGGTGCAGTCTGTGGAGGAAGCGGCATTTTTTAAATAATCATAATGGTCAATCAGTTCTTGATTTTTTTCATTTCTTTTTGTGTTTCTTTATCCAAAATTATCACCTCGGATTTAGTGTATCCATGATGAAAAATTGTATTCAGAACAAAATGTGGTATACTGAATAAAAAATCAAAAGAAATGGAGTGGATAAATTATGAGATTGATCGCAGATACACACGCACATACAATTGCAAGCGGACATGCATACAGTTCTTTGAAAGAAATGGCATATGCAGCATCAAAAAATGGACTGGAAGTATTATCTTTGACAGAACATGCACCTCAAATGCCGGGATCTTGTCAGGAGATTTATTTTCGGAATTTTAATGTGATCCCGCGCGAAATGCATGGTGTGAAACTGCTTCTTGGAACGGAGCTTAACATTATGAATCCGGACGGAGATCTGGATCTTTCAGAATCTCTCTGCAGAAATCTGGACATTGTGATCGCATCGATTCATTCTCCATGTTATGGACTTGATCATACCAGAGAAGAAAATACGAAAGCTTATACGGCAGTCATGAAAAAGCCGTATGTTGATATTATCGGGCATCCGGATGACGGCAGATTTCCGGTAGATTATGAAGTGCTGGTTCAAACTGCAAAGGAGACAAAGACGCTTTTGGAGATCAATAACAGTTCCTTAAGACCGGATGGATTCAGAAAAAATACCAGGGAAAATGTGCTGCAAATGTTAGAATTATGCAAACAATATGAAGTTTGTGTGACAACGGGAAGTGATGCTCACATTGACGTGGATGCTGGAAATTTCAGCTATATAAAGGAAGTTTTGGAATTTTGCAAGTTCCCGGAAGAGCTGGTGGTGACAACAGATTTTAATAAATTAAAGGAATTTTTGAATAATTATAAAGAATCGTAATATTTCTTTAAAAAATTGAAAATTGTCTGAATCTCTAAAATCTCTATAAAAAAGTGGACTTTAAAAATTTAGTGTGATAAAATGTAAAAGTAGTGACCTGACTGACAAAGGAGAGGTAAGAGATGAGTAAAAAAATCAGAACAGAAGCAGTAGATTACCTGTTTGATGCAATCTTGAGTCTGAAGGACAAAGAGGAGTGTTATACATTCTTTGAAGATATTTGTACCATCAATGAATTGCTCTCACTTTCCCAGAGATTTGAAGTGGCAAAGATGTTAAGAGAGCAGAAGACATATCTGGAGATTGCAGAGAAGACAGGCGCATCCACAGCAACGATCAGTCGTGTGAACCGGTCATTGAATTATGGAAATGACGGATACGATATGGTGTTTGAGCGGATGGAAAAATAAAAGATGTGAAGAAATAAAAATGCCCGGCCAGTATAGCCGGGTATTTTTATTTCTTATGGGAAGAATCTTCGCTGGAAAACGTATCGATTAGTTTTTCAATCATCATTTTTTTTACGTATACGTCAAAACTCAGGCTGCAGATAAATGCCAGAATCTGAAAAGTATCTTTGCTGGTATCAGGAATCTCGGAAAATGTCTCTCCGGCAGTCTCCCAGGCAGAAGAAATATTTTCTTTGAGCGGTTCAAGCTGGCCTTTGCACATGGTGCAGATCTGCTGGTACATATCTGCAAGGCTGGAAGTATCCTTGTCAGAATCCTGACCAAAGCCGGCATCTGTCATCGGCTTTAACAGTGTCTCGATATCCTTGATGGAAAGAATACTTTTAAAATAGTAAATAAAAATCAGAAGGAGCAGATGATCCTTGGAATATTTCTTCTTAACAGGCGGCGGAAGCAGATTGTTCTTCGCGTAATTGTTGATCATGGTCTTGGTCAGAATCTTGTCATCTGCGTAGCGCTTGGTTGAAGAAAGCTGAGTATCCATAAATGTGGTCACCTGATCCATATATAAGTCGATATTCGGAATATCCTCGGGATGAATGTAGTCGATCCGGGACAGACTTTCCAGTATGCTGTTTAAAATATCATTTGTATCAATTGTCATATAATCACCTCGATGTACTTATTATATAGTAATGAAAACTAGATAGTCAAGCAGTATTTATTATTGATATATGATCATAACGAGAGTAAACTAAAAGAAAAACGGGAGGATTTCAGATGTTGAAAGCAGAACTCAGTCGATTTAAGGTAAAAGAAGGAAAATCCGGGAAAGTAGATGAATGGATGGCCTTTCTGAATGACCATATGGAAGATACACTTCTTACATTAGAGAATGAAAAAATGTTTGTAGAATCGATTCACCGGGAAGTGGTCAACGGAACAGAATTTCTGTATTGGTACTCTGTACAGGGAGAAGGCGGTACAGAGGTGTACGATTCAGAAAGCTATATCGATATCAGGCATCTGGAATATTGGGATGAATGTATCGATGATGATTATAAAGATAATGATATTCCGGCAGAAGTAGTGATGATCCCAAATAAGATCAGAGATGTTATGAAGTGAATACAGTCATTAAAATCCCGCTGTTTTGTAAGGAAATGGCGGAGATTTTTTATCTGTTTCCATAATATAGTTGACTTGAACGAAACTATGTTCGATAATAGAATCATGACAATTAAAGGAGATCAATTATGAGCATTTATGATACACTGAACGAACAGCAGAGGGAGGCGGTCTACTGCACGGATGGTCCGCTTCTGATCCTTGCGGGAGCGGGATCGGGAAAGACGAGAGTGCTGACGCACAGGATTGCATATTTAATAGAAGAAAAGGGGGTGAATCCATGGAATATCCTGGCGATCACGTTTACGAACAAGGCGGCCGGGGAGATGCGGGAGCGTGTGGATAATCTGGTGGGATTTGGATCAGAGAGTATCTGGGTGAGCACGTTTCACTCGACTTGTGTACGGATTTTGAGAAGACATATTGACCGCCTGGGGTATGATACGAATTTTACAATCTACGATACGGATGATCAGAAGACATTGATGAAAGATGTCTGTAAGCTGGTGGAGATCGATACGAAAGTATATAAGGAGAGAAATCTTTTAGCGGCGATTTCCTCAGCAAAAAATGAGATGATTTCCGCACAGGAGTATGCGCTGAATGCGCAGGGGGACTTTGGAAAAGAGAAGATCGCCAAGGTATATCAGGAGTATGAAAAGCAGATGCATGCCAATAATGCACTGGATTTTGACGACCTGCTCGTGAAGACGGTGCAACTGTTTGAGACTCAGCCGGATGTGCTGGAGAATTATCAGGAGCGGTTTCGTTATATTATGGTGGATGAGTATCAGGATACAAATACCGTGCAGTTCCAGCTGGTGAGTCTGCTGGCGGGCAAATACAGAGATCTCTGTGTGGTCGGTGATGATGATCAGTCCATTTATAAATTCCGGGGAGCCAATATTAAAAATATTTTGAATTTTGAACAGGAATTTCCCGATGCGACAGTCATCAAACTGGAGCAGAATTATCGTTCTACAGGCAATATCCTGGATGCTGCAAATGCAGTGATCAGCAACAATGTGGGTAGAAAGGACAAGCAGCTTTGGACAGATAATGGAGAAGGAGAGAAGATTAAGTTCTGCCAGTTTGATACCGGATATGATGAAGCAGAATATATTGCAGATGACATTGAAAGGGAAGTCAGAAACGGGGCATCTTACAATGATCATGCGATTTTATACCGGACTAACGCGCAGTCCCGTCTGTTTGAGGAACGGTTTGTGGCACAGAATATTCCATATAAGATTGTCGGCGGTGTGAATTTCTATGCGAGAAGAGAAATCAAGGATGTGCTTGCATATCTGAAGACCATCGACAATGGAAAAGATGATCTGGCAGTCAGAAGGATCATCAATGTACCGAAGCGAGGCATTGGCCTGACTACGATCAATCGAATTCAGGAGTCAGCGGCGTCCAGAGGAATCGGATTCTATGATGCTCTTTTAGGGCTGGATCTGATACCGGGGGTGGCAAGAGGTGCTGCAAAGCTGGAAGGATTTGTGGCATTGATCGAGTACTTTAAGGGAGTGGCAGAAACCTTAAGTCTGTCGGATCTTTTGCAGGAAGTAATCGATAAGACGGGATACATAGAGAGTCTGGAAGCAGAAGGAAAAGAAGAGTCAGAGACAAGAATTGAAAATATCGACGAGCTTCGAAGCAAGGTTGCGGTTTATGAAGAATCCTGTCTGGATCAGGATGAAAAACCGACACTTAGCGGATTTTTGGAAGAAGTCGCATTGGTGGCAGACATTGACAGTCTGGATGAGGAACAGGATTATGTAGTTTTAATGACACTGCACAGTGCAAAAGGTCTGGAATTTCCACATGTGTATCTGGCAGGAATGGAAGACGGACTGTTTCCAAGTTATATGACAGTTACATCAGATGACAGGGAGGATATGGAAGAAGAGCGGCGCCTCTGCTATGTGGGAATCACAAGAGCAGAGCAGAAGTTGACCATGACCAGTGCTATGCGGCGGATGGTGCGGGGAGAGACACAGTACAATAAAGTGTCCCGGTTTATGAAAGAAATTCCATTGGAACTGCTTGACAATGGCAACCGTTCTTCGAAAATGTTTGAAGAAAGACAGGAGATTCCGAAACAGACTGCGTATACGCAGGCAAAACAGACCTTTAAGGCAAAGGCATTTTCTGCGGCTGCGCCAAAACAGTTTGCAGTCAGCAAAGAAAAGGGGCTGGATTATGGTGTGGGTGACCGTGTCCGGCACATGAAATTTGGAGAAGGAACCGTGACACAGATTACGGAAGGCGGCAGAGATTTTGAGGTAACCGTAGAGTTTGACACCGCCGGAGTGAAAAAAATGTTTGCCGGATTTGCCCGTTTGGTAAAATTATAGAAATTATGTGAATTTGGCATAAATCAGTAGTAATCTGAAAATGATAGTGTTATAATAATGAAAAGCAAACCTGTACGGCGGCAAGGAGAAAGGACGTGAATATATGAGTAAAGTTGAGGAATTGATCGCAGAGTCAAAACTGAATGAATTACTGAAAAAGAAAGATGATGAAAAAGTGAAAAAGACAGTCATCTGGGTATTGGCGATTGTAGGTGCTGTTGCAGCAGTGGCAGCGATCGCATATGCGGTATATTGCTTCTTTACACCGGATTATCTGGAAGATTTCGAAGAAGATTTTGATGATGATTTCGATGATTATTTCAGTGAGGAAGATCAGGTTTAATCAGAACGAAAAGAGAACAGAAGACAGGATGTGGTCGGAATACACTGCACCCTGTCTCTTTTTTCGTCAGGAAGTATTACAAAAACAAAGAAAAGATAAGGATAAAAGAGAATGAAAAAAGGACAAGTATTAGAAGGAACGATAGAAAAAGTGGAGTTTCCCAATAAAGGAGTTGTCACAGTTGCAGAAGAAGGCAAATCTGTGATCGTAAAGAACGGGATTCCGGGACAGAAGGTAAAATTCTGTGTGAATAAGTTTAAGCGAGGAAATGCAGAGGGGCGCCTGTTGGAAGTGCTGGAGAAATCTCCGCTGGAAACAAGAAAACCGGTGTGCAGCATTTTCCCGGTATGCGGAGGGTGTATGTACCAGACCATGTCTTATGAAGCACAGATGGACATGAAGGCAGAACAGGTGAAAAACATTCTGAATGAAGCAGTGAACGGTGAATATCTTTTTGAAGGAGTGAAGGCAAGTCCGAAAGAATTTGCATACCGCAATAAGATGGAGTTCTCGTTCGGCGACGAGTATAAGGACGGGCCTCTGACATTGGGACTGCATAAAAAAGGCAGCACGTATGATGTGCTGACAGCGTCAGACTGCAAGCTGGTACATGATGACATGACAAAAATCTTAAATTGTGTGCTGGAATATTTTAAGGAGCGAAATGTCAGCTATTATAAGAAAATGCAGCATACAGGCTATCTGCGTCATTTGCTGCTTCGGAGAGGTGACCGCACAGGAGAAATCCTGGTCAATCTGGTTACAACTACACAGGAAGAACACGATATGTCTCCATTAAAAGAGGCACTCCTTAATTTGGAACTGGAAGGGAAAATCGTGGGATTTCTTCATATTTTAAATGATTCTCTTTCTGATGTGGTTCAGAGTGATGAGACCAGAATCATTTACGGGCAGGACTATTTTTATGAGAAGCTGTTGAATTTGGAATTCAAGATCACGCCGTTTTCTTTCTTTCAACCAAATTCAAGAGGGGCGGAAGTGCTTTACAGTACAGTTCGTGATTATATCGGAGATATCAACGATATGACAGTGTTCGATTTGTTCAGCGGAACTGGGACGATCGCGCAGGTGCTGGCGCCGGTGGCAAAACAGGTGATCGGTGTGGAGATTATCGAGGAAGCTGTGGAGGCAGCCAAAGAAAATGCTGCACACAACGGACTTTCCAACTGTAAATTTATTGCCGGGGACGTATTTAAAGTGTTGGATGAGATTGAGGAAAAACCGGATGTGATCGTCCTGGATCCGCCAAGAGACGGGATTCATCCAAAGGCTTTGCCGAAAATCCTGGATTACGGAGTGGACAAGATTGTCTACATTTCCTGTAAAGTGACCAGTCTGGCACGGGATCTGGAGATGATACAGGCAAGAGGATATGAGGTTGTGAAGAGTGTGGCGGTGGATCAGTTTTGTCAGACGGTGCATGTGGAGACGGTAGTACTGCTTTCCCACAAAAAGCCAGACGGACATATCAACGTAAAAGTTGAGTTTGGTGAGGGTGAGGGAAAAGTTCCGCTTGATAATATCGCTAAAAGAGCGGAAAGCTACAAGCCCAAAGAGCGAGTGACCTACAAAATGATAAAGGAGTACATAGAAGCTAAATACGGTTTCAAAGTACATACCGCATATATCGCAGAGGTAAAGAGAGATTTAGGCCTGCCAATGTACGATGCTCCTAATGCGGTAGAAGAATTGAAACAGCCGAGGAAGCATCCGACGGCGGAGAAGGTGGAAGCGATAAAGGATGCGTTGAAGCATTTTGAAGTGATTTAATGAGGATAGGCGTATCATTAGAAATAGTGGTACGCTTATTTTTTTACATAGTTGTCTTTTCGTTGACCAATATTTTATTTGGTTATAAAAGTGGAGGACAGATTTTATACTAAACTGCCTAATTGATAGAATTAAAAGCGTTCACTTTGCTATTATTGACTTAAAGAGAAAAATCAAATATAATATAGTAAAGTGCCCAATCGTTGACTTGATTAGGGGCGATTAAATAGAGGTGAAGATATGCTTCAGAATAAAGATATTGAGACACTGAGAATGTTGTTTAGCAGTCATAATTATGTTATGACTACTGCTGAACTTACAGCTTCAAAGTTATACTATGCAGATATAAAACAACTTTTAGATGAAGGATTGATTGAAAGAGTCAGGCGAGGTTACTATCACTGGACTCAAGATTATGGAGAAAGCGAAGTTGTCATTATCAATCGATTGTTTCCCGATGCAGTGCTCTGTATGGAGACTGCCCTATTCTATTATAGATACAGTGACAGAAATCCTGCCGAATGGAACTTTGCAATAGATAAAAATGTCTCTAAGCGGCGAACAAAAATCGATTATCCGTTTATAAAGGCATATCGTGTAGAGTCAGAGTTGGTTACGCTGGGCGAAACCGAAGGTGAAATTGATTTCCACAAAGTCCGCATTTATGACCGTGACCGTACTATTTGCGATGTGCTGCGAAATATGAACAAGATAGATAAGGAGGTTTTTAATAAAGCAGTACAAGGCTATGTTAAGGACCCGAAAAAGAATATACCGAATCTTATAGAATATGCGAAAGCTTTGCGTGTTCAAACGCGTGTAAAAGAATTGATTGGAGTGTGGTTGTAATGGCAGATATAGCAGCTTCCGTTCTGGCAAAGCTGAGAAATAAAGCAAAAGCTTCTGGTATCAGTTACCAGCAATGTTTGCAGCTTTTTGTGCAGGAAGAATTTTTGAGAAAGTTATCAAAATCTGGGTGTGAGGATACGCTTATACTCAAAGGTGGATTGTTCATTTATACTTTAACTAATTTTGAAAGTAGAGCAACAATTGATGTCGATTTCTTGCTCCGTGGATACTCTAATACAATAGATGATGTAAAAGAGTTGATTTGTAAAATCATCGACACGCCGACTGGTAACGATTATATAGAAATGCGAGCAAAAGGCTTTGAAAAGATTTCTCCGCAAAGAAAATATCACGGTATCAGTACACAAATTATTGCTCAAATAAAAAATGTGCGTGTGCCGTTTAATGTTGATATAGGAGTGGGCGATATTATAGTCCCCCGTGCCGAAGAACGCACAATCAACACTCAGCTTCCAGATTTTGAAGCACCTGTAATCAAAACTTATTCCCTTGAAAGCACCATTGCCGAGAAGTTTGATGCCATACTGCAACGCTTTGAACTGACAGGCAGGATGAAAGATTTTTATGACATCTATTATCTTTCAAGGACATTCGATTTTGAGGGTGCAAAATTACAGGCAGCTATATTTGAAACCTTACAGCGGCGTGGCACTCCCTATGACAGAGATAGTTTTAAGCGTGTTGTTGCACTTGCCGATGATGAAGATATGCAGAAGCGTTGGAAATTCTTTTTGAAAACCATAAAAGATAACACACTTGAGTTTCCATTTGTCATTGAAGAAATCCAGACTTTTCTTGAGCCTGTGTTTGATACGATAGTGAATGAGAAAGAGTGGCAAAACATATGGAAAGGCAATGCGAAAAAATGGTCAAATCTGAAGGGAGGTATTGACCGTGACAAGAGCAGTTAATGATGCAACATTGCAAAAAGCTGGTGATATATACCAGTATCTAATAGCTTTAAGAGATTGCTTCGAATTGAACGATGGCGATACTCTGCAAATTGAGACAAATGGTGATGTGAGCATTATAAATGATGTGGGTGGTCGCTTTCAGAGAGAAGTAAAACATCATTTTGGGAATACATCTATTTCGGACAGAGATATAGATTTTTGGAAGACACTTGCAAATTGGTATGTAGACTATGAGCGTGTAAAAAACTTTTCCAATTATATACTCAGTACTACAGCTACAATAAAAAGTGATTCTCCGTTTCATAGTTGGAATAATATAAAAAAGACTGAGAAATTAAAATGCTTAAAAGACATAGGAGCTACCTCTAAGAAAACTGAAGAAACATTCAGGAATCAATATAATAGAATTTTCGGTGACTCTTATGACGAAAGTCGCCTTTTGGAAATATTAGATAAATTTACGATTGAAGCTGCAAAAACTTCAATAGACGGTATATCGAATGAATTTTCTAAATATGTAGGTCACATTCCTTCCGAAAATAGAGACGGATATATAGGTGCTTTGCTTGGCGAAATATTAATAAAAGTTAAGGAACCCCCGCATAAATGGGAGGTGACCAAGTCAGCATTTGATGAAATTCTACAGATACAATCAGCAGCATATTTAATAAAAATGGCGAAAAAAGAGTAGTTCCACTTGAGCAAAGGTTACATATGGAGACAGAGCATTAGAGACAATCAACTCAATTCAATTTCGGAATGTGAGTTTTAAATATCCTGGGACAGAAAAATATGTCTTAAAGAATTGTAGTTTTAGAATGGAAGGAAATAGAAAGTATGCACTGATCGGAATAAATGGAGCTGGCAAATCGACTATTGTGAAGCTCATAAAAGGTTTATATTGCGATTATGAAGGGACTATTTTAATTAATGACATCAATCTGCGGGAGTTCTCAGCAGAAAATTTTTCTACAGAAGTTGCTGTTGTAAGTCAAGATTTTTCTAAATTTCAAGTTTCATTTTTGGAAAATATCAATCTTGGAAGAAAGCATGAAATCGAGGATAATACAAAAATTCTAGATATGTTTGAAAAGCTTAATTTTAATAAGCTAACAAATGATATTAACTTGAACAGCAAAATTGGGAAAATATATCCAGAAAACATAGATTTATCACTCGGAGAATGGCAGAAGCTTGCAATCAGTAGAGCACTTTTATCCGAAGCATCACTTCTAATCTTCGATGAACCTACAGCATCACTCGATCCTTTGGCAGAACAGAGAGTTTATGACCAAATATTAGATTTAAGCAGAAATAGAATGAGTATACTGATAAGTCATAGACTTGGTTCTGTGAAGTCTTCGGAAGACATTTATCTTTTGGAAGAAGGACAGGTTAAGATGCACGGTTCGCATGAGAAACTCATGAGAAACAGTGATTTGTACAGGGAAATGTATAACAAACAAAAAGGGTGGTATCAGGATGCATAACAGTGGTGTTTTTAAAACTTCAGTTGCAGCAACAAAACTCATGTTCAAGCTTGACAAGAAAACATATATTAAGAATTTTACTATTGGTATTTTACAGACAATGGCAATCGTTGGTAGCACTGTTTTGATGCAGTTTTTTATTGATACCCTTAGCGATTCAATAGGGAGAGATAACAACTTAAAAATTGTTTTTTCGATTGTAGCACTGGCTATTATGATTTTATTGTCGGAAATAACCAACGGATACCAGAATTATCTCTATGGATATTATATTGATAAAGGGGTAAATAATTTAACAGACTGTTTACATAAGAAAATAAATAACATAGAGAGAATTAAGTTGGACGATTTGAATGAATTATCCAAAATTGAGAGAGCCTGCAAAGGTGCTGGTAATCTTATTGAATTAGTACTAGTTCTCGGAGATGCGGTAACATTTTATGGACTTTATTTTTTGTTTCTTGGGATGTATTTCTTCAATATTGATAAGAAAATGATTATACTTCTTCCGCTGATTTTTCTTCCGGTCATGTTGTCTCATTTCTCAAAAATTAAGATGTTCTCAGACATGGATGAGGAAAATTCAGTATATAAACTTCAGATGAATCACTTCATTTCGTGTTTTACAAATGTTAGATATGTTCGAGAATTAAAATTTCTTAATGCTGAAGTTTTTTTCTCTAATAAATTTTATGAATCTCTTAAGAAGTTTCAGGATAAAATCTTTTCTACAAATACACAGGGTATGATAAGGGATATTACTGGAAAACTGATAACTTTCATTGGAATGGTATTGATTATTGCATTTTTATCAGTAGAAATGATTCATGGGAAGATTACTATAGGTGTTTTCGGAGCAATACTTGCAACCTTAAAGCGGATGTTCTCAATGATGGATGAATTAATTTCAGTCCACTTTGGAGAAGTTGTTGAAAATATTGGTACGGTTGAAGCCACTATAGAGCTAATTAATGAAAAAGATGTACCTAATATTTATAATGACTATACAGACTTTTCAAAGATTATCTTTCGGAATGTCAGTTTTACATATCCTAACCCGGATAAACCGGAAAAGTTATTTTTATTTTCTACCCCTTGTGTTATTCTAAAGAAAAAGGGGGTTTTTATATGTTACTCACTGATAAATACGTTGATAAAATTCATGGCATCATTACCTGTTATGACCGCATGATCATTCAGGGATATATCCCAAACTGGAGCCATGCGGAAGCAATGACTGCCTATATGAAACTCAACGGTATCCGTATTTTTGATTATCCCACCAGTTTCTCCCAGCCCCTTACGGAACAGGTCCGTCAGAATGCGGAAAAGATTGCTCACGAAAATGGAATGGAAATTGAGTTCATCCGAAAACTCCATGCTTTTCGAAAAGATGACCGCATCCAGAACATCATTGCCGAAACCGGAAAAACGGAAGGTCTGATCCATATCTTTTCTGCTATGGAATGCTGTAATACCTACAGGCCCTGGCATGATAAAACAACTGGGAAGACCTTCCTGAAGTTTGACCAGAGCAAGTGTCTTCATTACTATTTCTATTTTATCGACAGGGAACTTGGCCTTTGCTATCTTCGTGTCCCTACATGGCCGCCTTTCCGTCTTCAGTTTTACATGAACGGTCATAACCTGCTCGCCTATAAGCTTGATAAAAAACAGCTTTCTTACCGGATGCAGGACAACGCGTTCCTTGAAATCTCCGATATTGAAACTGCTCAGAAACTTTCTGACCGTATCAACCCGCAAGGGCTCCATAAAGTTCTCGATGTCTTTGCCAGACGCTACAGTCCCGTTCCGGAATCTCTCGGGCTGGGTTATACCTGGACGGTTCAGCAGATCGAATGTGCCACGGATATCATGTTCCGTAAGCCGGAATACCTGGCACCAATCTATGATGAAATCATCCACACTGCGATATATACTGTGAAGCCTGACAACATCGCCACTTTCCTTGGACAGCGAATCACTTATAACTGTACCAAAGAGATTGGCACAAACTATAATCAGCGCATCCTCGGAACGAGGATCAAGCACCACATGGGTGATGTGTCCATAAAAATGTATGACAAGTTTGGCTGTGTACTGCGAATTGAAAGCACCTGCAATGATATCAGTACGTTCCGTGTGGAGCGGGAAGTTCAGCATAGGGATGGAACATCCGATATTCGGAAAGCCCCTTTAAAAAAGAGTATTTACAGCTTATATCAGTTATTCACAATCCTGAAATCTGCGAATTACAGATACCTTGAATTTATCTCATCCTTTGATGATCACAGCAGCGGCAGGAAGAAATTGGATGAAGTCAGTCATTCCCGGAGGGAAAAGGAACGAACCTATCGCGGATTCAACTTTTTTGATTCCCGTGATCTGTCTGTACTGGAAGCCATCAGCAAAGGGGAATACATGACATTCGGGATACAAGGAAAACAGATCCGCCAGCATCTTCCGAAAATCACTCCGTCTGCCATGACAAGGATCTTTAAACGTCTGAAAGTCCATGGACTGATTGAAAAAATCCCAGGATCCTATAAATATTTGATAACGGCTCTTGGAAAAGAGATCATAGCTGCTGGTTTATCGATAAAAAACCTTATCCTTGTTCCGGCGCTTACATCTTGATTTTCCTGATGCCGAAATTTTGCCATTTTGCGTAGAAAATCATTTATAAGTGGCCTAATCAGAAAAAATGTGCATTGGATAATATCAGTTTTGAAATAAATAGGGGAGAAAAAGTAGCTTTAGTCGGTGTTAACGGTTCAGGGAAATCGACGTTGAGTAAATTGATTCTGGGGCTCTATAAACCGGATAAGGGAGAAGTAATAACAGAAAAGAGTAAAACAGTTTCAAGTGAAGATAGAAGAACAGCCATTTTTCAAGAATATGCAAAATATAAGTTATCCGTAGAAGAAAATGTTAGAATATCAGATTTTGATAAGATGGAAAGCGCTCAGTCAAAAATTGATTTATTTTCTAAAGATATTAAGGTTGATTTACAGACAATTCTTGGAAGGGAATTTGGAAATATGGAGCTCTCTGGAGGACAATGGCAAAGTCTTGCTATTGCAAGAGGATTTTACAGAGATGCCACTTTGTTGGTTCTTGATGAACCAACAGCAGCAATTGATCCAATTAAAGAAGATTATTATTATACACTTTTCAGACAAGAACTTAAAGATAAAACAGCGATTTTAGTTACACATCATTTGGCAAGTGTTAAAATCGCTGATTGCATTATTCTTCTTAAGGATGGAGAGATAAAAGAGATTGGGAGTTTTGATAACCTTATGGCGTTAAAGGGAGAGTTTTACAAAATATACTCGGCTCAAGCAGATGTATTTAGGAGTTAAGTAACAACATAAAACTTCTATATGCATATGGCACATCCAAACGGCCGAGTTTGCGAAGCTGAACGGTCGCATCATCTTTGATTATTGGCACAGTCTCAGAGATAATAAGTGTATTCATCCATTGGATGAAAATACATTTATTACAGGAGAATAATGTATGCTAGACTACAAGAACATCATTATCAAACATTATGCGCTTTCTCTTTCAGGAAGCGGAATTGCCAGACAGCTGGGTGCAAGCAAATCGGGGGTGAATGACTTCTTAAGAGCATTTGATAAATGCGAGTCACTTTCCTATCCCCTTCCACCAGGTATCACGAATTATGGAATCGCTGAGCTTGTATATGGTTCCGTACCTGGATCTGGAGGTCGTAATGAAAATATAGAGTATGCGGTATGTATTTGCTGGGGAATCTTAAGTTTTAACAAAACATATCAATTTTATCATGTTTCTATCAGTACTGCGGATTTTTTGATTTTATTGCAAAATAGCTGGAACTTTGGGATCATGATACTTCCGTTTACCGTTTTTCTGGTGATGCGATGTAAACAAGATAGTTTAAATGTCCAAAGACTGCTGCGATATGGAAGCAGGAGTAAGATGCTGGGGATTCAATTTATGGAAAGCGCAATCTATGCGATATACCATGCCCTGGCAGTGGTTTTGATTGAAAGTATTGCGGCGTATTCCTTAACGGGAGTATGGATTAACTGGAATGAAATAGGAAGTTTATTTTATTCTCAAACAGGAGCTGTGGCAGATGCGGGCTTTTTGGGTGTGGCAATTACAGTGGGCATGCTGTATTTTTTGAAATATATGATAGTGTTTGGTTTTTTGGATTTATTATTTTGGAATCCCAGATATATGTTTACCGTATGGATTTTGCTGATCGTACTGGCAGGAACAGATCGTTTGGGAAATACAGGATTTTATCAAATCTTTTCGGTTTCATTTGGAGGATGGAATTCTCCGAGGTCAATTTTTACATTGATACTGGGGGGAATCGTGATAATTGGTACAGAATATTTGGCAGGTGTGGTGAAAATCAGGAAACAAGACATTTTTTAGCAGACGAGACAGGATGGTGTGAACAATGTTTTTAGAAGTGAAACATATCAGCAAACAAATTGGTGCGGATGAAGTATTAAAGGATATTACAATTTCTATGAAAAAGGGGAAAATATACGGTTTTCAAGGGAAAAATGGATGCGGAAAATCAATGTTGATGCGGGTGATTTGTGGTCTGGTCATTCCTACAGATGGCAGCGTTACCATTGATGGAGAACAGCTTGGAAAAGAACTGTCGTTTCCGCGAAGTTTGGGAATGATGATTGAAAAGCCGGGATTTTTGGGAGCTTATACAGGCTTGCAAAATTTAGAAATACTTGCAGCAATCAGAAATCAAGTGAAGAAAAAAGAAATCGAAGACGTATTGACACGCGTTGGTTTAGAAGACGTGATGCATAAAAAATATCGGAAATATTCGCTTGGGATGAAACAAAAGTTGGGAATTGCGGCGGCACTTATGGAAAAGCCGGATATTTTAATTTTGGATGAACCAGCAAATGCACTGGATGAGAAGAGTGAAGAACGGCTTTGGAATATTGTGAAAGAAGAAAAAGGAAGGGGAGCGCTAGTAATTGTTTCATGCCATACATCAGAAGTGTTGGAGTCTGTGGCAGATGAAATTTATCGAATGGATTGTGGGCAGGTGAAAGAACATATTGTATGTTAGGTAAGGTGAGACTATGAAAAAGAAATGGATATGGACAACAGGATTTTTGTTATTGATGGTTGGAATTATTACCGTAGGGTATGTTCGGATCAATCGTCAGTTTCCAAGGAGTGTTGAGAAAAAAATAGAAATGGGAAAATTCGTAGAATTTCAGGAAGGAATTTATCTGAAAATTGATCGAGTTGACCTGCTGACAAATCAAGAAAGAGACGCGCTTTATAAAAAGGCAGAAGAAACGCCACTTTGTGAATCCAAAATTTGGAATGTACACTTTATCTTGGAAAATCGAACGAATGAAAATAAGAAGTATGAAATGACAAGCTTAAATTTAGAAACAAAAGGTGGATCGTCGGGAATCTCAGCGTTATTTTTTAGTGTCCTTAAGGAAGAAGTTGGAGAAAGTTTACAGGGACATGGAATTATGAAATCTGGAGAAAGAAAAGAAGTGATATGTCCATACGAATTGTTGTCGAACTATTTTACAAAAAAGCAATGGAATGATATAGAAAGTCGGGAAAAGTGGATCACGTTTGCTTCTTATCCGGAAAAAGTGATGATGCAGCTCGAGTAATTTGGGAGGAGCAGATTGAAAAATGAAAAAATATCAGAACTTTTTTCGAACAGAACAGATAAAAAAATATTTGCCTCTTATGATTTTAATTTGTATTCACTGCAGATGGTTACAAGTAAATGTTGAAATATTTGGAGAAATCCGGCAAACAGACTATTCCCTTTTCTTATCGGATTATGCAATCAGTTTTTTTAAAGGAACGATACCGCCATCAGAACAGGAAGTATTTAATATTCCTTCATTGTGGTCATTCTATTTTATTTACTTTTTCGCAATTACAGGATATGAAAGTAGTCAGATTTTTTCGAAATTTGAACAGCAGAAACTTATTCGTCAGGGTAAGAGAAAACATTGGTGGTATCTGAAGTTTTTTCAGATTTTGAAGGAAACGGCAATATATCTTGTAATTACTTATGTAACAATGGGTATCTATGGAATCTGTACAGATGCTAAGATAGGGGGACTTTCTAGAGAATTACAGTTTCAATATAACGGATTAAAGTTGCAAGAGGTTTCTGCGATACAATTGCTTATCTATTTAGTTATATTGCCGTATCTTGTTATGGTTGCAATGCATGTGTTCAGTATGTGATGGCGATGGAAATCAATGTGGTAATTAGTTTCTTAATTATGGTAATCATACTGGTCGGTTCGGTATTTTTTGAAACGCCTTTTTTAGTATACAATTATTTGATGCTGATACGTCAGGAAGAAATCATGTCTACAGGAGTAAATGCGTGGATTGGCATGGGAATGTCTCTGTTTCTTATATGTGGGATGGTCTTGATTGAAAAGCAATTTGTCCAAAAGAAAGATTTCTTATTGTAGAGTCTGAAAAAGATTTGAAATATTATACATTTATGATGAAACTAATGTGCTGTATCGTTGATATTTAACATTACTACTGCATCTTATTCAGATGCAGTAGTAAATGTCGGATACAAGGAATTCAATTTAATTCTTGCATCCTCCGTTCGAAATTGCCAGTTTACCTTTGCGGCTACGGTATTTCGTTCAACTTCCCATGCTGATAATTCCTTACGAAGATTTGAAATATTATCAATCCTTCTGTTCAAACATTGTCTGGTCATGACGTTAAGTTCGATTTCTGCAATATCAAGGCAGCTGCCATGTTTTGGTGTGTAGTGAATCTCCAACCGTTTCATGATTCTTCTGGCTTCATCAGCAGGGTAACGTTTGTACAATGATGCTGGTTTATGTGTATTAAGATTATCCATTACAAGAATTATTTTTTCTACATCTGGATACATGACATCGGCAAGATATTTGATTTCTTCTGCCCAGTCAATTGCAGTCCTATGTTCCCGAACACTTACATGATGAGCTCCACCAAGCGGTTCTACGAATGCAAAAATGCTGCATGTACCATTTCTGACATACTCAGAATCTACTTTCTGGTCATTGCCGGGGCGCATAGGAAGTGGGGATCTTGCCTCGCCAAGTAACTGATATGGTTTTTCGTCCATACAAACAACGGGGCGTTGTGGGTTATATGGAAGTTCGTATACATCGAGAACATCCTCCATACAAGCTATAAATTCTGCGTCCTCTCTTGAGGGAATGCACCAGTATTCATTTTTGTGAGGTCGAAGTTTGTTTTTTTTAAGGCTCTACGGATAGCATCTTTGCTAACCGGTGTATCAAGCACTACTTTGGCTTCTTTTTCCAGCAGACGCAAAGTCCATCTGGAATGACCTTCTGGAACAGGACCGCAGGCAAGTTCAATAATACGTGCTTCTGCACGTCCATCAAGGATACGCCTTGCATTGTCGGAATTGATATTTCTTTTGAACTCGGTAACCGCTTCAATGCCACCGGAAAAATATTTGGTCACTGTATTCGTTACAGTTGTCAGGCAAACACCATTTGATCTTGCGGATTGCTCATGGGTTAATACTTTCCCATGAGCCTCATCCAAATCAATAATAATCTGGCATCTGCTTCGAATAGTTTTAGATGTATTACTTTTGCGAATTATAGATTTTAATGTCTTCAATTCATCATCTGTAAGTTTAATGACATATTTTCTTGGTCTTGCCATATAAATCACCGCCGTTTTCTTTTATTTTAACATGAAGCGGCTATAATAGCTATAAATATTTAGTTAAATGTCAACAATACAGTACACTAAATTATATTAAATACAGATCACGCTTTCCTGAAAAATCTGTTGCCATGACTTGTAAAACTACCGGAAGAAATTCGAAAGCTAGGGAACCAGTGATTGTCAGGATTGGCGGTGCTTAATTTTTCAAGGTAAGCGTTATCGAGTAGTTACGAATCAATTTGATTTATTTGACTTTTAAGGTCAAAAATTTGCACTTAAAAGTCAAAATATTGAAATAGAGATGCAGCATGGTAAAAATTTTTAAAATAAAGGAATAGCATTCTATGCCGATTTTTGATTTATAAGAGGAGGAAATGATTATGAAGAAAGGAATAGCTCTTATTTTAGGCTTAACGATTTGGGTTTCGGGAACATCTACAGTAATGGCAGAAGAAAATATATCGGAAGTTAACAGTGTGTATACATGCCAGAATACATATGAAAGTAGATTGCCCTTAGAAGTGACGTATACAGCCAAAAGAAGCTTACGCTCTTATCAACGCAAAAGAATATGCAAGAGCTCATGCAATTATTCCAGACTTTAGCTATCGTGTATATTTGAGCGATTGTACAAATTTCGCTTCACACATTTTGCGAGAAGGCGGTTTTGATCCAAATCCAGATTGGCATTATAATGGCGATTTGTATCCTACAGGTAATTTAATTTGGATTCAGGCTTCAGGTTTTGTACAGTATTGGTCACTTATAAGGGGCTATTTGGGTGAGGTTTGCACTGATGCAACCGAAGTAAACGCTTATGCTGATGAGGGTGACTTCTTAGTATGGAAGAATTCTGACACTTATGAATGGTATCATACACAATTTGTTCAATCCAAAAACATGCTGGCAGAAATAAGTTGTACACAGCATACACCGAATTATTTTAATGTTAATTTTAACAGTCGTGTAGACAGCACTACTTTTGACACTAACAAGGTTTATATAGTAGATATGCCGTAAGCGCCAAATATTTCTGCGGAGTTCCTAATCCACAAGTTCAGTTCCCCTATAATCGTAGTTGATAGATATTTAGACTATTTTACTACAATTATAGAGGATAGGGTATGACAGGTACTCACAAAGCCCGTGTTTCGATGGCGGCACACGGGCTTATCAATGAATGCCGCTACAGCGGCATGACAGATGCTGATTGGTGTCGTGAAAACGACATTTCAGTAAGCACTTTTATAACTGGGGAAGTCACTGTCGGAAAGTGACAACGGAACAGATTCCAGTAGCGAATTATGTTCATCTTGAGATTCCTCATCCGAAACAGTGCGTGATCCCAATTGACATTGTTCCGGAACAGCATACAGCATCCTAGATGCAGATTCATTTCTATTCACTAGAAGGATTATTATTATGTCTCGAACAAGAAGAAATTTCTCTGCCAAATTCAAATCAGAATTAGTGATTGAACTGCTCAAAGGAGAAAAAGACTTAAATACAATCGCAACCGAAAACAATATTCAGCCGAATCTTCTCCGCAACTGGAAGAAGGAGTTCCTCGATAAAGCATCCGTGGTTTTTAATGACACACGAGAGGATAATCTGAAAGAAAAACTCGCTTTAGAACGCAAGGAAAAAGCTGAATATGCGAAAAAAGTTGGCCAGCTCACCATGCAGGTGGATTGGTTGAAAAAAAAATCTGAAGAAACACTTGGACCTGACTACGAGAGTAAATTTAGTCCAAAACCTTTTGAAGACTAAAGAACTTCCAGTTAAAACAGGAGCTACACTTCTTGATATCAATCGTACCAGTGTTTATTACAAGGGCATGCCCATATCTCAGGAGGAGTTGGATTGCAAATCGATCATAGATCGATTACACACGGCTAATCCGGCCTGGGGAGCACGACAACTGTCTGCTCAACTGAAGAAGCGTGGGCATCAGGTTGGTCGCCGGAAAACGCGCCGTTATATGAATGAAATGGGGATTGATCCAATTTATCCAAAAATGAACCTTTCTAAACGTATGCGACAGGCTAAAGTCTGCCCGTATCTGCTACGTAACGCCGTTATCGACCGTCCAAATCAGGCATGGTCAATCGACATTACATACATCCCCATTAAGCGTGGATTTCTGTATCTGACCGCTGTGATTGACTGGTACAGCCGCTGTATCGTTGGCTGGGAAGTCGATGATACTCTGGATACCAGAATGGTCATAACTGCGTTAAAAAAGGCGTTTATAGTGGCAAAACCTGTTATCCTGAATTCAGATCAGGGCTGTCAGTTTACAAGCAATGAGTACATGAATTTCCTCAAAGAGAACCAGATCCGTCAAAGCATGGATGGTAAAAGCCGGTGGGCTGACAATATCATGATTGAACGATGGTTCCGAAGCTTCAAGTACGAGGAAGCATATCTGACCCAATATAACAATATCAGAGAAGCACGGAAGGCAATCGGTAAATATGTGCACACTTACAACTTTGAACGTTGTCATTCTGCACTCAATAATCAAACACCGGCATCCTGCTATTATCCGATTCTGTTACTGGATGATCATGCAGCCTAAGGGGGGATTTTCTCCCCTACCCAGTTACATATATCAGTTCATTATAAAAAGCTTAGATTTTTGTCTTGACAACTGAACCACTATATAACAATCTGCCGGGGATTAGGGTTGTTCCTGCTGGGCACATATCTGGCGATACTTTATTAATGCTGTCCCCAAAGGTAAGCAGTACGATTACAGCCAGCCGGCAGTGCAGGGAGTCCAGTACTGCAACTGGTTATTCGTCATTGAGGATTCTATTAACAAAAAGCATCCCAGTGATTATGAAAAGCGGAAACAGCTGCGTCTCGAGAAGAAAAAACCTGTTCTGGAGGCTTTCTGGTCGTGGATCGATCAGCAGAAGCCTGTCCGTAATACCTGGATGGATAAATCGGTGAATTACGTTCTCAACCGGCGCGATACAGCAGAGATCTATCTGGAGGATGGGTCTGCAGCTTTACCAATAATCTCATCGAGAATGTGATCCGTCCATTTGCAGTAGGACGGAAGAACTAGCTGTTCAGTAGTTCCGTGGACGGAGCGAATGCCAGTGCGGTAGTCTACACAAGGGTTGATATGGCAAAAGCACACGGCCTGAATATTTACGGATATCTCAAATTTCTGCTGGAGCATCGGAAAAGTAAAGATATGACTGATGAACAGCTGGCAGAACTTGCACCTTGGAGTAAAAAACTCTAGTCTATCAAAAATGGCATGTGAATTATAGTGAATTACTCCAACTCACGAAGGGCTGGGGTAATTTTAAATTTTACTGCAACATTATTTCGCAGTTACGATATGGAGTTATAATAATTATGTCTAAATTAAAGAAAAATTATAGAAAAATAATATTTAGTGCATTGTTAATCATAGGAATATCTTATGCTTTTTCTCTTTCTCCTATTTTGATATGCAGGGGGGGAATTGAAATTGGAAATCCTACAGAAAGTATTAACAACTCTATTGATCAGTCTTATACACCTGATTTATTAAAAAGGAAATATCATAAACCATGTTCGTTTGATTATTTTTATTTTCTAAATTTTAAATTTTGGCAAGACTTAAATATCAAACAACTTGATATTATAAAAAGTAATAAGCAAGAAGCAGTACCAGAAAAATTAAATCCTTTTTTATACCGAATTAATCAAAATCTCCCTGATCATAGCTTTAATTTTTTCGAAGTAACTCGTGAAAATGACAAATGGCACTACAGCTACTATGTTCAAGGAGGCTAATCTTATATCATTTATTTGGAAAGTTGAATATTCCTGTTGCAAAAACCATGATTCGTAAGCGCAAAATAATTCGACGGATTGTGCTGACCTAAAATTCAGTCCATAATAATTAATAGAGAATGCAAGCACTTTACTTCATCTTCTGTTGCTAGAAATGATAGGTGCGAGCATTTTACTCGATTCGATTTATGGAGGACTGCTCATGAGAAGCAAAAGAATACCTGCAGAAGAACAATATCGTCTCATCATGGAATGCCGTCAAAGTGGATTGACAGATCATCAATGGTGTGTGGAACATGACATCAAACCAGGAACTTTTTACAACTGGGTAAAACGATTATGTCAAAAAAGTTGTATGGATTTACCGGCATCAACCGGACGCAGCCATAGCGCTCCGGAAAGTCAGGAAGTTGTCAGAGTGGATTTTCATGATACTGGTATGCTCTCGTATGAACAGCCATTGGATATGCTTCCAACATCTGGGGAAAGAAACAGCATTTCTGTAACAGAGCCAATGAAATTGTTTGTTGGAAGTTTTCTTCTAACTATCCCAAATGGAACAGATCCACAGCGTTTGGATCAGACCCTTCGTATTATGAAGGAGCTGAAATGTTAGGCGATATCACAGCTGCCGATGAGATTTATATCGTAACAGGCTTATAAACATGAAATTTTTATCCTCATCTTTTGTAAAAAACATTGATTTTACAGTATCTTTTTTGAAAAAGATGAGGATAAAAAAATTAGTTTATGGAACAATGAAACCATCAAAAATAGGAGGTGGTTTCATGAACCAATACAACATCATAGTGCAACAATTATTAGCGTATCTGACCAAACGTAAACAATGCAGTTCAAGCCGGCTGTCCCACAAACAATGTTATGTCATTTAGTTAAGACATTAAGCAGATGTATTCCTATCAGGCAGAGGTAGAAAATTCACTATCTTTGCCTGATTTTTCTTTTATAAAAACTTGCTCTTATATTTATGCAGCACAAAAAGACAGATTGCTATCTGCCTAAATTAACGATATACTTTTATCGATGTTATGCAACTCGATACAGAAAACTTACTGCTGACTTAGGCTTGACTTTGCGAGGGTCGGAACGCCCGGGTCTTACAGGTAAAAGATTCTTCTGTATCAGCGTCTCAACGTCAGGTGGGGAAATGTCATTTCGCAGGAAATAACGACATATATGAATTGCTATTGTGTAATTCATTTGATAAACATGTTTTGTACCTTTTTGTTGGATTATTACATGCATTGTAATGAGCTCACAATAATTGTAAAGGATTAAACGTGCGTATATTTCTTGCATGATATACTCCATCTTTTTTGAATGAAAGCAACATAATCCGATAGCATATTTCAATTCCCTGAACGATGTTTCGATGCCATCGCATTGCATAAACCTTCTTTATTTCTTCTACTGGAAAATCTTCCTTTGGAAGATTGGTAATTATACTTTCATACGAATCTTCTGAAATGGCAAACCTTACTACTCTAAAATTCAACGTATAAAATTTTTTGTCATATAAATCCAGATAGTCAAATGGACTGGATTTTGCAATAAATTTAAATTTTTTGGGTTTAGCTTTCACATCTTTTGTCTGTTTTCGGGTTAATATAAGTTGCATGTCGTGGTCAAACTCATTTTCATCAGGAAGGTCAAAACTTCCTGTCATGCTTCCCCCACCGCCATCCTTTACACGAATCAGATAATACATTCCTTTTTCTTGGACATGCGCAAAAATATTATATGTTTCATATCCTCTGTCTGCGATAAAAATTGTTTTTTTCTCTCCTTTATAACGGTCAATCATTTGTGTCATTGCCAATGATTCGTTTTCTAGCCTTGCAGGTTGTATCACAAGATCAATATATCGCTTCTCGCACAGGTCGAAAAGAGCATTCAGATGAATCTGATTAAATCCCCGATCAGTTGGTTGAGACTGAAAATAAGTGCCTGCATCGTTTGGATTACGGGCAATGTTCAAATCTGAGCCATCACAAGCTAATAGTTGATAATCCTTATACTTTTTTTCGAATGAGAAACAAGAATTAAATTCATAAAACAAAAACTGGAATGCCTCCAGAAGTAGTTTGTTTCTCTGTTGACAGAACGCTGAAGCAGACGGGGTATCGACAGAGAACTGGAAATAATCCAGCAATTCTTTTTTTAAGCTTCCACTTTCCATAGAAAGAAGAAATTGAATTGTAGATACAAAATCAAGTTTTCTGTTCCGTGAAAAATCAACTTCTGGATTTTTTGAAAACAACCATGGGGCGGTCGCCATTTTATGGATTAAAGATGACAATTTGTTTTTTACATGTTCCGCAAATATCATAAGCGTTACCTCCAAAATGTAATACATTTAAGTGGCTTCGCCGCAAATTTTTCTATATTTGTCAAGGATTTTTTACAAAAAAAGAGCAGGGTATATATTTTTATATACCTTGCTCTGCAAGAGGCTGCCGACTCAATGTCTTAACTAAATGACATTGCCTGATTTGGGGCTCCCTTTGCATCATGCCTGCAGTCAGTCCGGAAAGAAAAAGTGGCAATGCCTGTTTCAGATTGTTTTCCACTGCATCTACAATCTGTTTCACAAAAAGTTCTTCCCGTTCTCTTGTTTCCAGATAAGGATCAGCCTGTGTGCGGTAGTAGCGGTCAAAATAATCTACCAGTGCAAGAGAGATTACCTGACTGTAAGATTTAAAATCCTGTCTGTCCATCGTCTGTAAATATTCCCAGGCTTTCCGCTGTTGAGCTTTGTCCAGATTAAATCGCAGGTTTGTGTTGCGGATATTGTTCTGCATGGTTTATCCCCTCCTTTTCAGGCTCATATAAGCCAGAGATTCGTAACCTTTGGCGGTGGCGCAGATGTCATCAATGATGGTGACTCGTGATTTGTCATAAGTTCCGAAGTTACGGATCAGGCATCCACCGCCGCCAACCACATACAGGCGCATCAGGTCAGGATTGTATTCATATTTGCGGAGCGTGGAAAAAAGTTCTGCCACATACTGTCTGGCAATAGAACTGATACAATCCAGATATGGCGCTGAAATGTCAGCTGTTCTAAACCGCAGAATCTGTTCTACTGTGGATTCTTCAATCTTCACTCCAAATTTGTCCAGAACAGCGTTCTTTGCAGCAATCATGCATTGGTTTACACCAAGTTTTTCTGTCCAGCATTGGTTTTCCTGTGCTTTCTTATTGTTGATATACAGAATGTTCATGGTTCCGTTTCCGATATCTGCAAGGAGATTGGTTCCCTTGAAATCTCCAAGCTGGTTTACGATAGCAGGATATCCCTGTGGGTAAAGGCTGCATCCCACAAAGCGGAGATGATACTCTTTGCTGTTAAAACGGTAATGGACTTCTGGATTCTGGAGCAGATAGGAACGAAAAGCTTCTCTTTGATTTCTGATCCATGTCAGAGGAAGTCCGGCAGCCAGATGAACATCTGCTTCACGGATGGAAAAGACATTCAGTTCCCTTGCAATAGCCATTAGCGTCAGAAGATAATATTCTTCGTCCATAGCTTTATCCGGGATAAATTCTTTGTGTCCTTCGCCGATCCGGTAGTAAATGCCGTTGTATTCCAGAATATTCCCGGTGAAGATTGGTTCAGTTTCATAGGCTTTGATGCCGGTTGGGGTGACGGTGTTTGCTGTTTTCATATTGCCGTAGCCATGATCTACAGCAATGATTTTTGTGTTTCTGAGTTCTCGCATAAAAAATACCTCCGTTTTCGTATTGATTGATTCAGCAGGTCGTACCGGTGTGGTACTGCTTTGCTGTGGGATAAGCATACGAAAATCGGAGGAAAAAGGCATTGAGGGGAAATTGAGCAGGAATTGAGAAAAAAGATATATTGTGCTTACGTTCTTCATGTACTCTTGTTGTGATTTCATTGTTTTTTATCGTATAATATGGATACTGGAGGTGGTTTGGATGAAATACAAGATTTTAGTTGTCGATGATGATAAAGAATTGGTGAAAATGCTTTGTAGTTATTTTAATATGAAACAATATGAAACCATTACGGCTACAGATGGAATGGAAGCATTAAATAAAATAAAAATGAAACCGGATATTATTTTGTTGGATATCAATATGCCACGCATGGATGGGATTGAAGTATGTCGTCTGATACGCAGTAAAGTGTTATGTCCAATTTTATTTCTAACAGCAAGAGTTGACGAAGATGATAAAATTAATGGGTTGCTTTCAGGTGGGGATGATTATATTACGAAACCATTTAGTCTTCGGGAGTTGGAAGCGAGGATTGTTACAAACATAAAGAGAGAAGAAAGGCATCAACAAAAAACGGAATACCGTTTCATGGATGAAATGCTGATTGATTATTCTGAAAAAATAGTAGCTATAGCTGGACACAGGATGGAGTTCACAAAAATTGAATATCAGATTATTGAATTCTTATCCATGCATCCAGGGCAGGTGTTTGATAAAGAACGTATATATGCACAAGTCTGTGGATATGATGCGGAAGGGGACAGTAGAACGATAACGGAATTAGTACGGCGTATAAGGAAAAAAATAGCGGATTATTCAGAAAAAGAATACATAGAAACTGTATGGGGGATTGGATACCGATGGAAAAAATAAGAAACTTGTCACTGAAAAAAACAATTCTGCTTTATTTTGTGATCAGCTTAACGGCAGCATTTCTGTTATCTGGATTTACAGTTCATTTTGCAAGAAATATGCAGAATAAAATATGGGAAAAATATATTGATTATGCAGATTATACGGACGTGTTTCAGCAATATGGAAAGAAATACGAGATTGAGATATCAAGACCTAATCAATCGCAGATGAATCGTTTGGACTATCATCTTTCGGAAATGTGTGACTTTATGGAAACATATTCGGTACTGATTTTTTCGATTGTTGGGAGTGTTGCTGCGGTATTCTTTTTTTATAAAAATAAGTTAAAGACACCTCTACAGGAACTAAAAGATGCCTCACAAATGATTGCAGATAATGAACTGGATTTTCATGTATCCTATGAAAATAAAGATGAGATGGGAACTTTGTGTAAAGAATTTGAAATGATGCGAAGTGCCTTAGCAGATAACAACAGAAAGATGTGGAGGATGATTGATGACGAGAAGGCTTTGCGGAATGCAATTGCACATGATATACGTTCTCCACTTTCCATATTGCGTGGGTATCAGGAAATGCTCTTAGAGTTTGTTTCTGCTGAGAGTATAAAAACAGAGGATGTTATTGATATCTTACAAACAGGCATGTATCAGATTGACCGTATAGAACATTTCACGGAAAACATGAGAAAAATGTCCCATTTAGAACAGAGGGAACTGCAATGCTCAGAGATAGAATTATCGGAACTGGCAAAAAAGATTGAGGCAGAAGCTGCCATGCTGTCCAAGAAGGAAAGTAAATTATGTAAGGTAGAAAGAGTGCAGGAACAAAACATTGTGAAAGTGGATGAGGAACTTGTCATGGAAGTGACAGACAACTTACTGGAAAATGCGGTTCGATATGCACAAAAAAGTATTGCTTTGCAGATAAAGAAAAAGGATGGTTTTCTTATAATTTCTGTTGAAGATGATGGAATAGGATTTGTGGATACTGAGGAAAAAGTAACAGAACCATTTTATCATAAGAATCCACAAGATGATTTAAAGCATTTTGGCCTTGGTATGTATATTTCTCGTATTTTCTGTGAAAAGCATGGAGGAAATTTGAAAATATATAATGCCAGACAAGGCGGTGCTCATGTAGAAGCTCTTTTCAAAGCTGAATAAAAATACTTTATAAGGCTGAAATCACAAATAAAGTGGTTTTAGTCTTTTTTGTTGTGAATTTATTGAGAATTGATTTGTATGATGTTGTTAAAGAAATAAAGAAAGGAAGAGATACAATGAAAACAATCATAAAAAGAAGTATACTTGATTATTTAAAGAACCCTGTTTTGTGGATTGGCTTGATTATTATAGTTGCCAGTATGTATCAATGTCTGTCATCGTATTTGCAAATTCATTATATCAAACAGAATGAACAGATCACACAAAATGACGTAGCATTGGAAGATGCTGATGTCATGGATGGGTACATTCCCACATCTGATGATAAAGAAAGAAGAAGGGAGTGGGAAGATACGATCAAAGAGACGTTAATGGACACCTCCCAAAATGGTTTTGGATTTAGCAGGCAGGAAGCAGATCATGTAATGAAAGAAATTCAGAATATGGATGTAAAGACTGCTTCTGAGTTTTTGGAATCCCAATATGGCTATTATAATGCAATATATGCTTATGAGGACCTTGAAATTCATAAGGGGACAGCAGAAGAAATCAATCATTATATCGAGCGGAAATTATCCGAACATTCTTTTTCCTGGTACTTTGCCAAAAAGTTCACGGATTTTGCAGGATTGCATATGGCCTTTTTTGCAACAGTCTTGCTATCATTTTTATTTATTCAGGATACACGAAAAAATACCTATGAATTATTACATACAAAGCCTGTTACGGCAATCCAATATATATGTGGGAAAATAATAAGCGGATTCATTAGTATGTTGGGCGTATTAGTGATTTTGAATGTTATATTCTTTATGCTGTGTTTGAAAACGTCTTTAGAATCGGGATTTCCGGTAACACCAATTGATTTTTGCGTGAATTCTCTGATCTATATTGTGCCGAATCTTTTGATGATATGTTGTGTCTATACAATTACAGCATTAATATTTAAAAATCCGCTTCCGGCAGCACCAGTTTTGTTTTTACACATTATATATTCAAATATGCTGACCAAGAAGAATGATATTTATTATATGAGACCGTTCTCTATTATGGTGCGATTTCCTGGCAGGTTTTTTGAAACACATGCAGCCAAAATGTCAAATATAAATCAGATTATGCTTGTGATCGCATCTGTTATATTAGTATGTATTTCTGTTACAATCTGGAAAAGGAGGAGGGTTCATTGAAAACGGAACTAAAAAACTGCCTGTCGTTATATAAGATTTTTTATTCATGTGCATTTATACTGATATTGTGTGTTATTCATCCGATTATATACTATGAAGAAATCGGTTCAGCAATTCAGTCTCCAATAGCATTTTTAACAATTATTTTTTGTAGTGACACATATTTGATGGAAGTAAAAAGTAAGCGTGCCGATGTATTTCATTTGTATGATCAAAAAAAGCAGTTAAAAGTAATATCGCAGAGAGTGGGCGTTCAAATATTATATTTATTAATACTTTCTTGTGTTGGATATGTTTTGTTTTTCTGGCAAAAACCGGGCGGTGTAAACGAAGGCATTTCGGGTATTCAGATATTTCTTTTATATTTCATTGCAATGTTTGGAACTATCTGGTTTTGGAGTATATGCACTGTGATTTTGTGTACATTGCTTCGAAATATGTGGGCAGGTATTGGATGTTTATTTGGAATTGTCATTGGACTTATATCAAAAGCGGGAAGTTCATTTTTCGGAAATCTGGGATTGTTTTCTTTCAGCTTTTGTGAACCTACTCAATTAATGTCCGAGAGTTGGATTTATGGAACGCTTGTGTCTTTTATAGCGGGGCTGTTTTTATTTGCAGTATTACCAATGACTTTAAAGAAAAGAGGATAGATTATGAGTATTAGAATAAATGATTTAACAGTTAGATTTAAAAATGGTGTAGTTGCAGTAAATAAGGCATCTCTTGAAATACCTAAGGGAATTTACGGACTTTTGGGAGAGAATGGTGCGGGAAAAACCACGCTGATGAGGGTTCTTACAACCGTTTTAAAACAAACGGAAGGATTGGTTTCGCTTGATGGAATTCTGTATAACGAGGGAAATTATGAAAAAATACAGAAAAAGATTGGTTATCTTCCACAGGAAATCGACTTATATCCGAATCTTACGGTGAAAGAATGCCTTGTATATATGGGGGGACTGTCAGGAGTAGCCAGAAATGACCTCGAACAAAGAATTACCTATTATCTGGAAAAGACTTCTCTTACAGAGCATCAGAATAAAAAAATGCGGCAATTATCTGGTGGTATGAAGAGACGTGTCGGACTCATACAGGCACTTCTTAATAATCCGGATTTTTTGATTATTGATGAACCAACAACTGGGTTAGATCCGGAAGAAAGAATCAGGATCCGCAATCTTCTGGTTGATTTTTCAAAGGATAGAACTGTGCTGTTTTCCACTCATGTAGTAGAAGATTTAGCAGCAACCTGTACACAGCTTGCCATTATGAAAAAGGGAAGTTTTTTATATTCTGGAAGCGTGAGTGGATTGCTGGAAAATGCAAAGGGCTGTGTTTGGAATTGTACGGTACAAAATGCAGAAGAAGCCCGTTTGTTAGAAGCCAATTATTCTATTTCATCTAAGCAGTATGTAGAAAATGGAATTCATATGAAAATATTAAGCAAAGGAAAGCCAAATGAGAAGTGTGTCCCGGATAATGATATCACTTTGGAAGATGCGTATATTTATTTGACGAATAGTTGAATATAACGGCGGGCAAGTTGCCCGCTGTAAATTGTACTTATTTTGTTAAAAGACCGGATAGTTTTTTTCCAATGCAAAATCCAATCTGTGGATATAACTCCTGAATTTCCTGATATTTTGCTTCAATCATTTCTGGTTCATCAGCCCAGATCTTTTCATATATTTTGAAAGCTCTTTTAAAATGTGTTTTGGCTTGCGGAAGATTGGCAGTCATCAGATAAATGGTTCCAAGGGTTTCCTGTACTTTGGCATAATCCAGACAGTCATTGGAATGGTATTCCTTGATGATGCCGGATAATTTTTGCAATTCGGAGATGCCTCTTTCGGGTTCCTGCTGTTCTGTCAGGAACATTGCATAATTGGCAATCTGAGGTATGCTGTCATTTATATGAAGCAGGTTAAATTGGTCAAGCAGTGAGATACTTTTTTCCATGTGTTCTCTTGCAAGATCGGGATGACCGTTCATGCGGTAAAGTCCACCGAGCAGCTTCTGATTTTTGGTATTACGTTTGATGAATTGGCGTTCCATGCCAAAAGAAATCAGTTTTGCAAGAAACAGCAGTCTTGAACTGGCTGGTTTATATAAGGGAGTCAGATTTTTCTTTTTCGCATCTGAGATGCTGTCATCCTGAATGAATAAAGTGTAAATATCTTGTATAGCCATATTACAGTCAGACATCAGTGGAAGAAGATTCTGGTGGATGGTATGGGCTAAATTTTCCTGATTGGATGGCTTGGAATAGTAAGCGGATATTTTAGGACTGATTTTAGCCTGACCAGTCATCCAGCGGCAAACCAGACCGTTGTCCATTGAAAAATCCTGATTTGTCGGATCATCCATAAAATCTTCAAATAATTCGTATAAAAAATCAGGCTGACTCATTTGATTACTTTCGCTGATATGATTTTTTAAGCAAGTGCTAATAGAAGAAAAATCGCATCGATTCAATAGAAATTCCCCTTTCGTAGTTAAGATTAAGTATATCTATCATAACACGAACATACATTCGATTCAAGAAAATACGGATATTTTTAAAGTGATTGTGTCAATTTACAATCAATTTCTATTCAATGTGGTTTTCCGGCAGGTTCTGTAAAATAAGCTCAGATCAAAACAATAACGGGAGGAGCTTATGCAACAGAATATTGAATTTGAGCGGTGCATTGATTTTCTGGTACGGATGATTGATAAGTACGGCGAAGAAGTCCTCCGGGAGTTGGAGGAAGAAAAACAGAATAAGGAAGAAAAAGAAGCGGCAGTTTCCTGAAATACAAAATGTAAATCAGACTGTCGCTTTTTTCATGCATTTTTAAATCAAATAAATTTTAAAAGCTGATGCAGAGTGTGTGGCTCATTATTCTGGGAAGCGGTAATACGAGTATCAAATGGCTTGAAATGATTCTGCGTATAAAAGCTCAGAAGAAATTCATTATCTTCGCATTCAAGAAACTCCATAACGCCACCTACGGAATATTTGAGACTGGATATGGTTTCCAGTGCAAATCCCAGTAGAATATTTCCAGGAATTCGTTTTTCCTTTGGAAGAGAATAGTTCTTTCCCAACTGGGCGATCAGGTAAGCTGCGGTAGTATAGGATTGTGTTTCTTCATCCAAAATACTGACACGGGACAGCTTTTTTGCCGTTGTCTTGCTGATATTTGAAGCACGGACAGAGATGGGTTTTACTGTAAGTGAAAAATAACCAACCAGTGAAGCATCTTCAGCATCAAATACCAGATAAGTGATAGATTGATCTTTTTTGGTAAACTCAATCGCATTATGTAATAAAAAGTATTCCACATCGGGATTTTTGGGACAAGAAAAATCGGAGAGTAAGTCGTAAAGACTTTCCTCTCCGATATATGTCGGTTCGTCTTTATCCAAATATGCCCGAATATTAACGGTAAAATATTTATCAGACATGTTTTTTCTTCCTTTTTGACATTAAAGCTAAGATTTCCTGTGGGTTCGTTAACTGACGTCCGGGAAGTGTCTGCTTTGGTGTGCGGTCACGGTCGGCTTCGTCAATTGCTGCGACAAAACGCTTTATGCTATTTGGATTGGATACGACAAAATTATGAGTAATACTTGAAGTAGCCATACTAACACCTCCTCTTTTTTGGCTTTTTTGTGTATTTATAGTATATGCAATGTGTGATAAAAACACAATATCGAAAACAAAAATAATTTCTAAATAATTTTCAAGCCGGACATTTATTAGACGCTTCCGGTAAGCGAACAATATTTTCGAGCCAATCATTTATAAGTCGCCAATGGTGGGCGGGCAATATTTTGATAACAGAAATGCTCTGTATCTAACTTAATTATACGATTGGCGAAGAAATGCGTCAATACGGAAAATAAGTATTGAAAATAGTTGGAACAAGTACTAAAATTAAGTTGGGACAATAAAACAGAGTTATACTGCGAGGAAGATTATGAAGAATAAAAAGATTAAATGCGATATATATACCAGAGTATCCACAACCATGCAGGTAGATGGCTACAGTCTGGATGCTCAGAAAGAAAAACTCAAGAGATATGCGGAATTTCAGAATATGGAAATTGTAAATGAGTATTCAGACGAAGGTAAGTCTGGAAAGAGCGTAGAGGGCAGACCGGAATTTCAGAGAATGTTGGATAATATTGAGAATGGAACAGATGAAGTTCAGTTTGTACTGGTGTTCAAGCTTTCCAGATTTGGTCGTAATGCGGCAGATGTTTTAAATTCTCTGCAAAGAATGCAGGACTTTGGAGTAAATCTGATCTGTGTTGAAGATGGAATTGACAGCTCAAAAGATAGTGGAAAGCTGATGATTTCTGTTCTGTCTGCGGTAGCAGAGATCGAACGGGAGAATATTCTTGTTCAGACAATAGAAGGACGTAAGCAGAAAGCTAGGGAAGGAAAATGGAACGGTGGGTTTGCTCCATATGGCTATGAATTAGTAAATGGAGAATTGCAGATCGCAGAGGACGAAGCAGAGATTATTCGTCTGATCTATGATAAATTTATTCATACCAATATGGGAATCTCTGCGATTGCTGCATGGCTGAACCAGCATGGATATAAAAAGAAAAAACGACAGAATAACACACTGGACGCATTTGCCGCTTCATTTATAAAAGGCGTTCTGGATAATCCGGTATACTGTGGAAAGCTGGCTTATGGACGAAGGAAAAACGAGAAAGTTTCTGGTACAAGAAATGAATACCGCATTGTAAAGCAGGAAAATTATATGCTGCACGATGGTATCCATGAAGGGATTGTTTCAGAAACAGACTGGGAGCTGGCACATCAAAAACGGGAAAAAACAGGTGTGAAATATGAAAAGACACATAGTCTCGATCATGAGCATATTTTATCCGGAATATTGAGATGCCCGTTATGTGGAAGCGGTATGTATGGGAACGTGAACCGAAAGAAAAAGAAAGACGGAACCTTATATAAGGATTATTTCTATTATGCCTGCAAACATCGTCGCCTGGTAGATGGTCATAAATGTGGATATCGTAAACAATGGAGTGAGGAGAAGATTAACAATGCAGTGGAAGAAGTTATTCGGAAGCTGGTGAAGAATCCGAAATTTGAAGAAGCAATTCTGAATAAAATCGGTTCAAGAATAGATACAGAAGAAATAGAAAAAGAGATTGAAAGACTGGAAAAACAGCATAGGCAGTTGACTGGAGCAAAAGGAAGACTTGGACAGCAGATGGACAGTCTGGATATCATGGATAAATTTTATGAGAAGAAATATCAGGATATGGAGACAAGGTTATACCGTTTGTATGATGAGATTGAAGGCGTGGAGAACAGTATAGAAGAAGTCAAGAATCGCCTGCTGAATATCCGGCAACAGAAAATATCAGAAGAAAACGTCTATCAATTTCTTTTATATTTTGATAAACTATATGATAAGTTCACCGACCTGGAGAAGAAAGAATTTCTTAACAGCTTTGTGGAACAGGTGGACATTTATGAGCAGGAGCAGCCAGATGGCAGATTCCTGAAGCACATAAAGTTCCGTTTTCCGGTGTATTTTGGAGACAGGGAAACACAGGAACTTTGTTGGGACAACGAAAGTATCGTTGAGACGGTGTGTTGTCTACAGAAAAGAGAGATTATATGAGTAAAAGAAAGAAGATCAAAACGACAAAAGAACAAATTGTAGAGTACTGGGAAGCAGAAGTGGATGAGTGTGGATTTTTCAGAAGCACATGAGAGATGCTCGAGAAGTGGATGTAAGAGACATCTTTAGAGATGCCATATAGTTCCAGAATCACTTGGAGGAGAAGATATTCCATCAAATCATGTATTATTATGCAGTAGGTGTCATCTGGATAATCCAAATGTTGCTGATCCGGAGATTATGTGGGATTGGCTGAGAGCTTATAAGATAAGTTTTTATGATATGTTTTGGCAAGTCCAGGGGATGAAGGAATATGAAAAGATTTACGCGTGTTCCTTTCAATACAGCAACCTTGGTAGGCATTTTCAGAAGGGCATTGAAAGAATATGATAGAGTGCATGGAAGGGCGACAAAACGGAATGTTGTTCCTTATATTAAAGTAACTGAATATCTGTAAAGAGTGAAAGCGTATTCTGGTAAGGTGGGAGAATGAAATCTGCATTGGGAAGGTTAGAGGAAAATTATGGAATATATAGCACATATCGATGAAAAAGATAAAAAAAGGATACAGACAGTAAAAAATCATTTGGAAGGAACGGCAAAACTTTCAGGAGAATTTGCGGGAAAATTTGGGAAAGAAGACTGGGGTTACTGTAATGGGATGCTACATGATATTGGAAAGTATTCTGTGGATTTCCTGAAAAGGATCACAGGGGAAAGTAATCAGAGGGTGGATCACTCTACGGCAGGAGCGAGGGTCTGCGTGGAGAAAGGTGGAAAGTACCGTTTTTTAGAATATTGCATCGGTGGGCATCATACCGGGCTTCCGGATTATGGCAGTAATTATGACAATGCAGGTGATCCTACGCTAATGGGGAGAAGAAAGAAAAAAATCAGTGATTATCAGGTATATCAGACAGAAATTGATATTCCGGAAATCGTAACGGATCCATTTGATTTCAAGAAGACAGTGAATCTAGATTTTTCCATGAGTGTTTTTATAAGAATGTTGTATTCTTGTCTGGTCGATGCTGATTTCCTAGATACAGAGGCATTTATGAGTCGTGGGAAAAAGGTAAGAAATTCTGGGGAACCGGTGGGAGTTCTTCTTGAAAAATTGGAAAAGCATGTTTCAGAATGGCTGAAAAATCAGGACATGGATACAGTAAATGGAAGGAGAACAGAAATTTTAAAGCATTGTTTAGAAGAAGGAAGATCTGAGAGAGGACTATTTCGTCTGACAGTTCCGACTGGCGGTGGAAAGACAATAGCTTCTTTGGCGTTTGCATTACGTCATGCAGTCGAAAATCAAATGGATCGGGTAATTTATGTCATTCCATATACAAGTATTATTGAACAGAATGCGAAGGTGTTCAGAGAGATTTTAGGAGACGAAAATGTGCTGGAAAATCATTGTAATATTGCTTATGAAGTGGATTCTCAAAGAGCGGAAGAACTTCAGCCAATGCAGCTTGCAGCTGAGAACTGGGATAAACCGGTTGTTGTTACAACAAACGTACAGTTTTTTGAATCCTTATTTGCAAATAAGCCTTCCAAATGCAGAAAATTACATAATATTGCAAATAGTGTGATTATTTTTGATGAAGCGCAGATGTTGCCAAACGATTATCTGAAACCGTGCATTGCAATGATAGAAGAACTTCTCAATAATTATAAGACGAGTGTTGTTTTGTGTACAGCAACTCAGCCGGCTTTAAAATCATTTTTCCAGAGTGAAGTCTTAGCAACAGAGCTGTGTCCTAGAATGGATGAACAATTTCATTTTTTTAAGAGAACATTGTTTGAAAATATCGGAACAGTGACGGAAGATTGTCTGATGAACAAGCTAACGGAGGAATATCAGGCACTTTGTATTGTCAACACGAAAAAGAGAGCACAAAATATTTACAAAGAGTTAAAAGAAGACGGTGTATACCATTTATCCACAAGTATGTATCCGAAGCATAGAAAACGGGTTTTAAATGAGATAAGAGAAAGGCTCGGGGAAAATAAAAAATGTATTCTCATTTCCACCAGCCTTGTAGAGGCAGGCGTAGATCTTGATTTTCAGTCAGTTTACCGAGAACTGGCAGGAGTGGATTCCATGATACAAGCGGCAGGACGATGCAACAGAGAAGGGCAGCGTAAGGTGGAAGAGAGTAAAGTGTTGATTTTTAGATTTGAAGAAAAAGAGAACATTTTAGGACAGCGTCAGCAGATCGATGTAACAAAAAGTCTGATAGCAGATGGAAGGAATCTCTCAGATAGAGAGACTATTACAAGATATTTTGAAATGCTGTATCATATCAAGGGAGAAAGTCTGGATAAGAAAAAAATCATGGACGAGTTTACAAATAAGAAAATAAAATATCGGTTTGCGCAAGTAGGAAAAGACTTCCGATTGATTGAACAAAATACAAAAACAGTTTTTATAAATTGTGAAGAGGAAGCAGATAAGATTCTCCGAGAATTAAAAGTGAAAGGATTTACCAGATCTGGGATGCGAAATGCAACTCAATATTGCGTTACAGTGTATGATCAGACATTTGACAAGATGTATGGCGCCGGCATGCTGAAACCAATAGCGGAAAATATGGAAGATTTTTATGAATTGACAGATGAGAGCAGATATACAGAAGAGATGGGGCTGGAATTAGAAATTGATAATGGGATGGTATTGTTTTTTTAAAGAATTATGAAATAGAATGGATAGGAAATGAAAGAAGCAGTGAATATGCAGAACTTTGAGGAGTTCTATCATAAACACTGCTTCTTTTGCAGTAGTTAAAGCTACTACTAATATTTCAATCCACAGAAAAATCCGACAAGGTAAGTATAGCATACAGCTTTTTAAGGCTCAAGGAGTACAATAGAAAAATGTAGTATATTAAAAATTCATTAGAAGTATTTTAACAAAATGGTATTTGGGTTGATTAGTGAGGAAAAGTATGATATATTGACAATATAAGAGAATAGATAAAATAATGAGAATAATAAGGTGAAATAGATAAAGGAGTATGTGGATGATTTTATATCATGGAAGTAATGCGATAGTGGAATATCCTGAGATTAGAAAAGCGAAATATAACAAAGATTTTTATTTTGGATTTTATTGCACACGATATCAGGAACAAGCAGAACGATGGGCTACGAGATATGGAAAAAAGGGATATGTTAATCAATACGAATATGAGCCAAATGAAAAATTGAATTACCTTTTATTTGAAGAAATGACAGAAGAATGGTTGGATTTTATTGTGGCGTGTCGTCAGGGGAAATCACACAAATATGATATTGTGGAAGGACCAATGGCAGATGATACGATTTATAATTATATACAGAATTTTATTGATGGGAAAATATCAAGGGCTGCATTTTGGGAGTTGGTAAAATTCAAGTATCCGACTCATCAGATTAGCTTTCATACGATTTCTGCTTTGGATACACTGAAATTTGTAGGATGTGAGGTGTCATATGGCAAGAAAAAATAACAATCACCTATTTTTTACATGTAGTTTGATTGAATATATTGGAAGAAAAGTGAAAAGAACGAGAAAACAGGTAGTAGATTTTCTTGGAGAAGAACGGATTGAGAGAATTTATGAGTATGCAGATGTGTTCCACTGCGAGCCAATTGAGAAGGTGGCGGATGAATTTATAGAGGAAAGTAAGATAACATTGGGAAATTTTGATAATGAGAAGGAGTGTAAGTATTTAGTCCCTGATTACTGGAATATAGGAGAAGTATATGAGCGTTTGATAGAAGACTCCTATGGCGATGAGGAAGTTATAAAGGGAATTTGGGAGGTATATCATTCATGGATTGATGAGCATATTTCAGATTATAATACAGATTTTTATTATCAGCCACGAGATTATATTGCAGCGTGTTACGAGGAAGGAGTGATCTTATAATGAGAATGAAAAAAGAGGTGAGAATATGGGAATGGGAGTAAAGGTAAAAGTCTGGGGAGATTATGCATTATTTTCACGTCCTGAGTTAAAAGTAGAACGATACTCTTATGACGTAATGACACCTTCGGCGGCGAGAGGAATTTTGGAAGCTATTTACTGGCATCCGGGGATGCGGTGGATCATTGATAAGATATATGTAAAAAATCCGATTCATTTTACAAGTGTACGAAGAAATGAAGTGAAGAGTAAGGTTTTAGCCAGTAATGTACTGTCAGCGTATAATGGGGGCAAGAAACCTCTTTATATAAGCAGTAAAGAAGAAATCGTTCAGAGAGCTTCTATGATTTTGACGAATGTGGAGTATGTAATCGAAGCACACTTTGAGATGACAGAGAAGGCAAATGAAACAGATAATCCAGGGAAATTTAAGGATATTATGATGAGACGTCTGAGAAGAGGAGAGTGTTATCATATGCCATATTTTGGATGCAGAGAGTTTCCGGCAAACTTTGCATTATGTGAGGAAGAGGAAATTAAGACCGCTTTTGACGATGTGCCTGAAAAAGATTTCGGATTGATGTTGTTTGATATGGATTATAGCGATAAAGAAAATATCAGTCCAATGTTTTTTAGGGCGGTTATGAAGCGTGGAGTCATAGATTTGCAGAATTGCGAGGTGATACGATGATTTTGCAGGCGCTTGCGAAATATTATGAAAACCTGGCAGAGGAGGGAAAGGTACCTAAGCCTGGATGGTGCAGTGCAAAAGTATCTTATCAAATCAATCTGTCTGAAGAGGGAGATGTAAAGGGAATCAGCTGTTTGAAGACAGAGGAAGAGCGGGGAAAGAAAACGGTTCAGGTTCCTCAAGTGTTTTTAGTACCTGAGATGGTTACAAGATCTTCGGGTGTATCTGCTAATTTTTTGTGTGACAATGCGAAATATTTACTTGGGATCAGCCAGGAAACAGATGAAAAAAGCAAAAAGAGAGCAAAAGAGTGCTTTGATGCTGCAAGGGAAAGACATCTATCTATATTGGCTCCGGGAAAAAGTACGATGGCCAAGGCAGTATACTTATTTTTTGAAAAGTGGAATCCTGAAGAAGCAATGGAACATCCGGAAATCAGAGATAATTGGGAAGAAATTACAGATGGAAGCAATTTGATTTTTGGAATGGACATGGATTACGCTCAGGATGATACAGAGGTCAAGGTGGCTTGGGACAGTCATAATTCCGGGGAGAGTAAAGATGTCCAGGGAATTTGTCTTGTGACGGGAGAAAGAGCAGAAATAGCAAGAATCCACAGAGGAATCAAAGGTGTTCCGGGTGCGCAGTCAAGTGGAGCGGCACTGGTTTCCTTTAATGCACCTGCGTTTGAGTCATATGGAAAGGAGCAAAGCTATAATGCTCCGGTAGGAACCTATGGAGAGTTTGCTTATACAACGGCACTGAATTATTTGTTATCGAACAGAACATATTCACTACAGATCGGGGATACGATGGTTGTTTTCTGGGCAGAAAGTGCAGAGACAGATTACCAGGCTGTATTTATGGGATGTATGGATTCACCTACAGATAATCAGGAGGAATTAAAGAGCCTTTTTGAACGGATACGGTTAGGACAGCCTGTAATATATCAGGGAAATGAATTGGATCCAGAACAAAGGTTTTATGTTCTTGGATTAGCGCCGAATGCGGCAAGATTATCCGTGCGGTTTTTCTATGAAAATTCATTTGGAAACATTTTGAAAAATATTTTTGCCCATTATAAGAGGATGGAGTTAATCAGACCCAAATGGGAACAGAAAGAGTATCTGAGCGTGAGGGAAATGCTGTTTGAAACGGTTAATAAAAAATCAACGGATAAAAAGCCAGTATCAAACATGGCTGCCATGACTTTTCGGGCAATTTTATCAGGCAGCAGATATCCGGAACGCTTGTATTCAGATACCTTGATTCGCATCCGTGCAGAGCAAGATGAAGGAAAACTTAATTGGAGAAGGATCGCCATTATAAAGGCATATTTAATGAGAAATCGTAACTGGGAGAAAGGAGAGGATTATATGGGATTGAATGAAGAAAGCAATGATATTGCGTATGTACTTGGAAGGCTGTTTTTTGTTTTGGAAGCGATACAGATAGAAGCAAATCCAGATATCCAGGCGACAATTCGAGACCGGTATTACAATTCAGCATGCGGAACACCTGCATCTGTATTTCCTATTTTGATCAAGCTCAAAAATAGTCATTTAAAAAAAATAGGAAGAGAGAAGGACGGAGCAAAAAAATATTATGAAAAACTTTTAGCTGAACTTATGTGGAAGATAGATTGTCAGAAAGGTTTTCCAAAACGATTGTCGTTGGAAGAGCAGGGAATGTTTGCAATCGGTTATTATCATCAGAAACAGAAAAAATATGAAAAAAGGGAGGAAAAATAAATGAGTGAAGTGATTAAAAACAGGTATGAATTTGTAGTTTTATTTGATGTGGAAAATGGAAATCCGAACGGGGATCCGGACGCGGGGAATATGCCGAGGATTGATCCGGAAAGTGGACTTGGGTTAGTCACAGATGTCTGTTTGAAAAGAAAAATCCGGAATTATATTGAGACGGTCAAAGAAGATGCAGAAGGCTATAAGATTTATATAAAAGATGATGTTCCTCTAAATAGAAGTGACCGTGAGGCATGTGCAAGTGTTGGAGTGGAGGAAACAGACGAGAAAAAGGTAACAGAATCTTTGAAAAAATTAAAGAAAAATGATGAGAATGTCGATGTCAAAATCCGGGATTATATGTGCCAGAACTTTTTTGATATTCGAACATTTGGTGCTGTGATGACAACGTTTGTAAAAGCTGCTTTAAATTGTGGACAGGTAAGAGGACCGGTACAGCTTGGATTTGCAAGAAGCATTGATCCAATTGTTTCGCAGGAAGTTACAATCACGAGGGTGGCGATTACTACAGAAAAAGATGCTGCGAACAAAAGTACGGAAATGGGAAGAAAGAGTGTAGTACCTTATGGACTGTATCGTGTAGAAGGGTATGTATCTGCGAACCTGGCTCGGAAAGTGACAGGATTTTCAGAGGAAGATCTTGAATTGTTGTGGGAAGCAATTATCAATATGTTTGAACATGATCATTCTGCCGCAAGAGGAAATATGGCAGTCCGGGAACTGATCGTATTTAAACACAGCAAAGAATTAGGAGATTGTCCGGCTTATAAATTATTTGATTCTGTGGAGGTGCGAAAAAAAGAGGAAGTAGAATATCCTAGAAGTTATAGAGATTATATTGTTGAGGTTCATGAGGAAAATATACCGGATTCAGTAGAAATGAAAAGGATGATTTGATGGAATATGCAGAAGATGATTATTTGATGTTATCAGGTATTCAACATTTTAAATTTTGCAGAAGACAATGGGCGTTGATTCATATTGAACAGCAATGGGCAGAAAATGTGCATACAGTTGTCGGGGAATTGATGCATAAAAGAGCACATGATCCGTATCTCGTGGAAAAGAGAAAAGATCTGCTTGTGGCAAGATCGCTTCCGATTGCTTCAAGATTGCTGGGAGTCAGTGGGGAATGTGATGTTGTTGAGTTTCACAGATGTGAAGATGGAGTAAAATTACACGGTCACAGAGGATTGTTTTCTGTTTATCCGATTGAGTATAAAAAGGGAAAGCCAAAAGTTACTGAGGAAGACAGACTTCAGCTTGCAGCGCAAGTATTGTGCTTGGAGGAAATGTTTTCTACAGAAATTCCAGAGGGAGCATTGTTTTATGGGGAAACAAGGAGGCGCGAGGTAATAACGATTACAGAGGAGTTGCGACAAGAAGTCATCGATATGTTTCAAGAAATGCATCAATATTTTGATAGGAAATATACACCGAAGATGAAATATAGTAAATCGTGTAATGCATGTTCTCTCAGAGATATTTGTTTACCTAGACTTGGAAAGTCGGGGTCTGTGAGGGCATATATTACTCAGATGCTGAAGGAGGAAGAGTAATGAGAAAGTTATTGAATACATTATATGTGACCTCTGAGAACAGTTATTTGGCATTAGATGGAGAAAATATTGTAATTCTTGAAGATTCGACTGAAATAGGACGCTTGCCTTTGCATAATTTAGAAGGAATAGTTTCTTTTGGATATAAAGGAACAAGTCCTGCACTTATGGGAGCATGTGCGGATCGGAATATTTCTTTGTGTTATATGACACCTCAGGGGAAATTTTTGGCCAGAGTAACGGGAAAGGTAAAAGGAAATGTTATATTGAGAGAACAGCAGTATGCCAGTACAAAAAGTGAAGAACAAAGTCTTGAGATAGCAAAGAATTGCATTTTAGGGAAGGTGCATAATGCAAGATGGGTGTTGGAACGTGCTGTTCGGGATCATAGTTTTCAAATAGATGTAGAACGAGTAAAGGCGGCATCTGAGTATTTGAAAAATTCTTTGGGATATATTCAAAATAGCCAATCAAAAGATCAGTTAAGAGGATATGAAGGCGAAGCAGCGAGTATTTATTTTGGAGTGTTTGAACAATTGATATTACAGCAGAAAAAGGATTTTAAATTTCAAGGTAGAAATAAAAGACCTCCAAAGGACAATGTAAATGCGTTACTGTCTTTTGTGTATACGTTGCTTACAAATCAGATTATATCGGCGCTGGAAAGCGTTGGTTTGGATCCGTATGTTGGATATCTTCATACAGAGCGTCCAGGTAGAGCATCATTGGCATTAGATTTAATCGAAGAATTAAGAGCAGTGCTGGCAGATAGATTTGTTCTATCACTGATTAATAAGAGGATAATTTCAGGTAAAAATTTTGTGACAAAAGAAAATGGAGCTGTATTGATGGATGATGATCTAAGAAAAAAATTGTTGACAGAATGGCAGAATAAAAAGAAAGAAACACTGACCCATCCGTATCTTAAAGAAAAGATAGAATGGGGAATGGTTCCTTATGTACAGGCCATGCTCTTGGCAAGATATTTGAGAGGGGATTTAGATGGTTATCCGGTATTTCTCTGGAAATGAGGCGAAAATGGGATGTTAGTGTTGATTACATATGATGTGAACACAGAAACAGCGGCTGGAAAGAGGAGATTGCGCCAAGTGGCAAAACAGTGTGTAAATTATGGGAGAAGAGTGCAAAATTCTGTATTCGAATGTATCTTAGATAATGCACAGTGTGTTATGCTTAAGGCAAAACTGACAGATATCATCGATGAAGAAGTTGATAGTTTGAGATTTTATTACTTGGGAAATCAATATAAAACAAAAGTCGAACATGTTGGTGTAGACAGAGGAATTTCGGCGGATGGAATTCTTATTATGTAACTGGGGTGCGGATGATAAGCAAACATAAAAATGCTGGGAGATTCGCACCAAAAAAATGCACAAAAATTAGTTGAAGAGGTGAAAGTTAGAGAAATATGATGAGGAAAAGAGAATGATATTGGTAGAATTGAGTAATATTAAAGAATATAAAGCCTAAAATTAGGCAAAATTGCTGTCACTCCCTTCGCGGGAGTGTGGATTGAAATATCATTTGCAATCAAATCACAGACGGAGCAGGCGGCAAGTCACTCCCTTCGCGGGAGTGTGGATTGAAATGATGTGTGGTTGAATCACGTTCGAGAACTGAGGGGTCACTCCCTTCGCGGGAGTGTGGATTGAAATCCCGGTGCCTTATCCTGTGAATCTACTCCATCACGTCACTCCCTTCGCGGGAGTGTGGATTGAAATAAATCTGGCGATCTCGGATTATATGAATATCGAGGTCACTCCCTTCGCGGGAGTGTGGATTGAAATAAACCTATCATTATCCGTATTTCCTTTCGATTCGTCACTCCCTTCGCGGGAGTGTGGATTGAAATTTGCAGATGTTTTGCTCGTATCGTCCAGAAACATGTCACTCCCTTCGCGGGAGTGTGGATTGAAATTATAAATCCGCCCAATTCTCCCTCTGCTACATCAGTCACTCCCTTCGCGGGAGTGTGGATTGAAATTTGTTGAATCTTTCTTGTCATTTGTTTCCTTATCTGTCACTCCCTTCGCGGGAGTGTGGATTGAAATCTGTCGATTATGAGCCGGGGATTGTCCAAAGACGTCACTCCCTTCGCGGGAGTGTGGATTGAAATAGTGAATAATCATCATTTAACACAGTCTGGAACTCGTCACTCCCTTCGCGGGAGTGTGGATTGAAATAGAACTTAATCAAAAAGAAAGGAGTGATTGATACGGTCACTCCCTTCGCGGGAGTGTGGATTGAAATCTCATCGGTCAGAATAGAGTCATTGAACTTGCAAGGTCACTCCCTTCGCGGGAGTGTGGATTGAAATAAGGTGATGCAGGGGCTTACGTGGGATGAAGTGGCGTCACTCCCTTCGCGGGAGTGTGGATTGAAATATTCCACGGTACAGCTTGTTTTTGAGTTTCGGAAGGTCACTCCCTTCGCGGGAGTGTGGATTGAAATCCCATCCCGTGTGTTTAGGGATCAGGTCGGGAAAAACGTCACTCCCTTCGCGGGAGTGTGGATTGAAATGTCTTAGGTTGTTTAAGGTGTGTAACCATCCACGTCACTCCCTTCGCGGGAGTGTGGATTGAAATCTCGGTATACTGCTGCCGATAGTCTCCATACAGGTCACTCCCTTCGCGGGAGTGTGGATTGAAATAGCATAACCTTCCAACTTTTCCTCTACGCCTGTGTCACTCCCTTCGCGGGAGTGTGGATTGAAATCCCCAACTGTAGCATGGCATATCCTTTCCAAAGTGTCACTCCCTTCGCGGGAGTGTGGATTGAAATGAAAGTACGGCACAAGAAATCCACTTGAGATTGTGTCACTCCCTTCGCGGGAGTGTGGATTGAAATCCAGAGTTTTTGATCTCCTGCGGATATTCTGGGCGTCACTCCCTTCGCGGGAGTGTGGATTGAAATTCAACATTCCATAGCTAAAATCAATACCATAGGCCGTCACTCCCTTCGCGGGAGTGTGGATTGAAATATGGTTGTGAGTGATATCGTAGCTTACCGGAACGTCACTCCCTTCGCGGGAGTGTGGATTGAAATAAGTTCCGGTTGCCAGAAGGGATGATCCTGACAGTCACTCCCTTCGCGGGAGTGTGGATTGAAATATGTCACGTTCGATTGTGTATTCGAACGCATCCAAGGTCACTCCCTTCGCGGGAGTGTGGATTGAAATCAGTCCATAAGCGCAAGCTCCGGATACTCTTCCAGTCACTCCCTTCGCGGGAGTGTGGATTGAAATCAAACATACCAGTTGTACATAAATTACTATCACAAGTCACTCCCTTCGCGGGAGTGTGGATTGAAATCAGGCGGGACTTTCGGATAATTGGATCCATTAAGTCACTCCCTTCGCGGGAGTGTGGTGGTATATGTGGTGGACGGGCTGCCGGAAGATGCCGATGATTTCCGGTATCCGGGAGATGCGATCGAACCGGAAATACAATCGGAGTTGGAACGTGCATTAAGCGGGGAAACGGTATTGCCGGAGAAGATTCTGGATACAGACTGGGGAAATATTTTTATTGCTTATTATCCGTTGTATAATGAATCAGGAGAAGTCATCGGTGCACTTGGAATAGAAGTTGCGGCAGATATAGAAGCCGAGGCGGTACATGACAAATCCATTATACAGAGACATGGCAAATACTGATTTTATGACAGAACTAAAGAACAGAAATTCTTATGAGACAGACCGGCAGAACCTGGATGCAAAGAAGAAATGGAATGGCCTGACAGTGGCAGTGATCGATGTGAACAATCTGAAGCTGGTAAATGATCGGCTGGGGCATGCTGTGGGTGATGATTGTATTGTGAATGCAGCACGGGTCCTGCAGAGTGTTGAATCTCAAAAAGTTACGGCGTATCGATACGGCGGAGATGAATTTATACTATTATTAGAAAATTATTCGGAACCGGAAAAGCTTCTTGTCCGTGTAAAAGAAAAGTTTGCAAAATACGGGGATAAATAGGAAGTGCCTGTTGCTCTGGCAGCAGGTTATGCATAGTTTGACGAAAATTTGGATCAGGAGATTGCAGATACACAGAGACGTGCAGATGAACAGATGTATCAGGATAAGATGAAAATCAAGAGATCGCAGGAAAAGCGGAATAATGTGGAGAATGGTCACGGATGTTAAAACATGAGTGGCCGTTTTTTTATCTTTTATGATACAATAACAGCATCAAAAAACAGGGAGATCACAATGACAATTGGAATTATAGAAGATGATAGTCTGTTGAATCAGGCATTGGAAATTGCGCTGCAAAATGCAGGATATTACACCATATCTGCACATACAAGAAAAGAAGCGCTTGATTTATTACGGGAAAAGGTGGATGTGTTTCTCATTGACATTGGTCTGCCGGATGGAAATGGAATCGAGTTGTATCAGGAATTACAAATGGAGAAAAGAATTCCGGCAATTTTTTTGACAGCGCGGGATGAAGAAAAAGAAATGCTGCTGGCATTTGATGCTGGTGCGCAGGATTACGTGGTGAAGCCATTTTCCATGAAGGTATTGATGAAGCGGTGGAAGTGGTATTAAAGAGAAATCCTGAAGAAAGGTATATGGTAGGGGAATTGACGCTGTATCCGGATAGAAAACAGGTTTTTACAGGAAAAACAGAAATCTCTCTGACAGCCAAAGAATATCAGCTCCTGGAATATCTCATGCGGAATCAGGGGCAGGTGCTGACAAAAGAAAATATTCTGGAGACAATCTGGGGTGTGGACGGACAATTTGTAGTGGACAATACAGTCAGTGTCACGATCAATCGGCTGCGCAGGAAAATAGAACCGGATGGAGAACGGCAGGGATATATTCAGAATGTATTCGGACTGGGGTATCGGATTGGAGAGAAAGAGCGATGAGATGGGAAACTGTGGCGCTACTGGTTTTCGGATTTTTATGTGGGATGACGGTGATGTATATTCTGAACAGAAGACAGAGAATACAGGAATTCAATAAAATCGCAGAAATTACAGAAGATATTTTAAATGAAAGAAAGGTGCAGGCATTTTCAACAGGAGAAGAAACGCTGTACTCTAAATTGGAGCATCAGCTGGTGCGTGTGCAGGAAATGCTTCAGGGCAGGAGTGAGGAAGCGGAGAGAAGCAGGGATGAAATACAGAAACTGATCTCACAGATTGCGCATCAGATGCGCACACCGCTGATGAATATGGAAACATATATTGGTTTTCTGGAGGATGGGAAGGAACAGATGTCAGAGGAGTTGTTTTTTCAATCCGTTGACGCATTGAAGAACAGTCAGGGAAAATTAGGGTTTCTTGTGGAGAGTTTTATCCGAATGGCGCGGCTGGAGCAGCATATACTTCAGATAAAAAAAGAAGAGCCGGATCTTTTAAAAACAGTAAGAAATGGATTTGGACAGATACAAAGAAGGGCGGAGGAAAAAGAGATTCAGTTCCAGATTATTCTGCCGGAACAGGTGACTTGTCTGCATGATCCGAACTGGTTGGGAGAGGCGTTTTATAATATACTGGACAATGCAGTAAAATACAGTGAGTACAAAGGACTGATCAAGGTGGATGTCCAACAGAAGGAAAGGTTTGTGAAGATTCAGGTGCGGGATTATGGGATTGGGATTGAACCGGGAGAGGAAAATGCAGTTTTTCAGCGATTTTATCGGGGAAAACGTGTAACGACCCAGGATGGCTTTGGAATCGGGCTGTATCTGGCAAGAGAAATTGTCAGCAGGCATCAGGGCTTTCTTATGATCAGAAGAAAAGAAAAAGGAGTATTGATAGAAATAAATCTTCCTTCCGGATTGTTAGAAGTTTGTTAGATTTTGTATGTATACTAACAGCGAAAAAGGAGGAAGAAAATCATGGAAATGGTAAAAGCGATCGGGCTGAAAAAATATTATGTTACAGACAGCTATGAAGTCCATGCATTGGATGGAGTGACATTTTCGGTGGAAGATGGAGAATTTCTTGCAATTGTGGGAACCTCAGGTAGTGGAAAGACAACACTTTTGAATTTGCTTGGAGGTCTGGATGTTCCGACAGAAGGCGGTGTCTGGATCCGCGGAAAAAGCTTGAAAGATATGGTAGCAGAAGAGCGAACCATATTCCGCAGACGAAATATCGGATTTGTATTTCAGCAGTACAACCTGGTTCCCATGCTCAGTGTGTATGAAAATATTGTACTTCCACTGTGGCTGGATGGAACAGGGATCGACCAGGAACTCTTTGAGGAAATCGTGATGCTGTTGGGAATTCAGAATCAACTGGAGCGGCTGCCCGGAACGCTTTCCGGAGGACAGCAGCAGAGAGTGGCGATCGCCAGGGCATTAATGACAAAACCTGCAGTTGTACTGGCAGATGTAAACTGAACCCCATGTGCTTACTGTACATAGCGTGTACACAGTAGGATTACATGACAATATAGGTACATGATACACAAGTAATGAGAAAAAATGTGTATGGAGTAGGAAGAAGGTATTGATTATAATGGTATCGTAATTTAAGACACTTCAAGAGACATTTCTTAATGAATCTGATATACTGTAAACACTACAGAAAGAAGGATTATTATTATGTCTCGAACAAGAAGAAATTTCTCTGCCAAATTCAAATCAGAATTAGTGATTGAACTGCTCAAAGGAGAAAAAGACTTAAATACAATCGCAACCGAAAACAATATTCAGCCGAATCTTCTCCGCAACTGGAAGAAGGAGTTCCTCGATAAAGCATCCGTGGTTTTTAATGACACACGAGAGGATAATCTGAAAGAAAAACTCGCTTTAGAACGCAAGGAAAAAGCTGAATATGCGAAAAAAGTTGGCCAGCTCACCATGCAGGTGGATTGGTTGAAAAAAAAATCTGAAGAAACACTTGGACCTGACTACGAGAGTAAATTTAGTCCAAAACCTTTTGAAGACTAAAGAACTTCCAGTTAAAACAGGAGCTACACTTCTTGATATCAATCGTACCAGTGTTTATTACAAGGGCATGCCCATATCTCAGGAGGAGTTGGATTGCAAATCGATCATAGATCGATTACACACGGATAATCCGGCCTGGGGAGCACGACAACTGTCTGCTCAACTGAAGAAGCGTGGGCATCAGGTTGGTCGCCGGAAAACGCGCCGTTATATGAATGAAATGGGGATTGATCCAATTTATCCAAAAATGAACCTTTCTAAACGTATGCGACAGGCTAAAGTCTGCCCGTATCTGCTACGTAACGCCGTTATCGACCGTCCAAATCAGGCATGGTCAATCGACATTACATACATCCCCATTAAGCGTGGATTTCTGTATCTGACCGCTGTGATTGACTGGTACAGCCGCTGTATCGTTGGCTGGGAAGTCGATGATACTCTGGATACCAGAATGGTCATAACTGCGTTAAAAAAGGCGTTTATAGTGGCAAAACCTGTTATCCTGAATTCAGATCAGGGCTGTCAGTTTACAAGCAATGAGTACATGAATTTCCTCAAAGAGAACCAGATCCGTCAAAGCATGGATGGTAAAAGCCGGTGGGCTGACAATATCATGATTGAACGATGGTTCCGAAGCTTCAAGTACGAGGAAGCATATCTGACCCAATATAACAATATCAGAGAAGCACGGAAGGCAATCGGTAAATATGTGCACACTTACAACTTTGAACGTTGTCATTCTGCACTCAATAATCAAACACCGGCATCCTGCTATTATCCGATTCTGTTACTGGATGATCATGCAGCCTAAGGGGGGATTTTCTCCCCTACCCAGTTACATATATCAGTTCATTATAAAAAGCTTAGATTTTTGTCTTGACAACTGAACCACTATAGGCGCAGGGTGCTGTTGAGCTGTGGCAGACCAGAAAGAAGAACAACTGCCCGGTCTTTGGAATCCATTTCAAAGTTGAACGGCATTTTTAAGTCATTGAGCACTGCGTTTCCGATATAGTTCGCTTCATCTATGATAATGACAGGCGTCTGTCGTTTTTCAAGTACGAGACGGTTGATCTCATCCTGGATGCTCTTGAAGTTATCGGTCTTGCGGAATGCAGGCTGGGCTCCGAGCTCAGTGGCAAGGTTCCGGTAAAAATCATTTACGGTCAGGGTGGAAAGACTGGAATACATCACTTTATAAAGGGAAGTGTTCAGTCCCGAAGCCCAGTTCCTGACTGCGGTGGTCTTTCCCCTTCCGGCGCTTCCGGTGAGGAGCCCGAAACCTTTTGTGGTAAGCAGGTAGTCCAGCCGGAACAGAACCTCCTTGTACTCCTGTGTTTCTACGAGGACTTCCTTTGAGTTTTTCAGGAAAGGATTGAATTCCAATCCGTATCTTGCAGTATAATCCATGCTCATTCGTCTCCTTTACATAAGTGTACTTTTTCTCTTTTTATCAATGCGTTTTCCGTTTTGTTCAGAAGTCGGATCGGGGTTAGTGTTCCATCCGATTCCACGATGAAGATCTCTTTCATATCCGGAGAATAGCGCAGACGGATGCGCTGCCGTGCAAAACGGTAATCAACTTCGTATTCAATCTGGTCGATGACGATCACACTGTCAGCAGATACCCGGCGTTCAATCTCCAGAAGGAAGTTTTGGGTGATGTCTTCCTCAGAAAGCCTGCGGATCTGTTCCGGTTCCGAAAAGAAGCGGTCCTGTGGGGACAGCCCGTGGAGGGAAGAATGGGGGGATTGGTTGTATCTCTGGACAAAAGCATGCAGGCTTCCCCTCAGTTCTTCCAGTGAATGGAAATCCCGCATATCAAGGGCTGCCATCCACTGATCCTTCATGGTCCGGAACCATCGCTCGATCTTGGCTTTTCCGGTAGGAGTGTATGGCTGGCAGTAACTGAGTGTTGTACCGATCCTTGCAGCCAGGAGTTCCATTTGTTTGTTCTTATAAGATTTCCCATTGTCAAAGTTGAAAACTTTGGGGCGCCCGTACTTTGCTATGGCTGATCTCATAACGGACATCAGATTGATAAAGTTATCATTGTAGAACACATCGATCCCGGTAATGAACCGGCTGGCATCATCGATCAGGGCAATGATATAGATCCGGTGTTTTTTGCCATCCGAATCTGTAAGGCGGGGACCGACGCTGCTGTCCCCGCACCAGACCTCATTGATATGAGGGCGTTCATAGCGGCGCATATCCTTGTTCGGTGTCTGCCGCAGTTCCGACTGAAGCCGTTTCACAAAGCGGCTGACGGTGGATTCGGATACCTGTCCGTTTATTACAGAGCCATCGGATTTCAGCTGCCTGTAAATAGCGGCCGCAGACATGCGTGGATAGTTGGTCTTGAAATACCGGATTCTCTCCTGAAGTTCTTCGTCAAGCTTGCGGCTCATGCCGGCATCTGAGCGCCCTTTCGGGACGAGACCTTCAAAACCATGGTTCTGATAGTCCAGATACCATTTTTCAATGGTGGCGGGAGCATAATGATGGAGCTTCCCATCGGGTTCCATGAGTCCTTTTGCAGAAATTTCCGTGTAAAAAGCGGTCTTGCTTGGATAACGTTCATCAAGTCCTGCAATAATCGGTGCGATGGCGCCATAGCGCATCAGTGCGATTTCCTGTTGTTTTTCTTGTTTCATAGATTTCATCTGCCTCCTTTTTCTAAAGGATAAGGGATAAAACCAGACCTGTCGTGTAAGGTTATGTTGGCAGGATAAAAAGTTTATTGGAGGTTGATTTAATCTGCATGAACTGTCTGGAAAAGAGGGAAAAGCATCCTGAAATCAGGCTGGGGATATCGGGGAGGTAAAGCCTCATGGAGAGCAGCCGCTGCTTCCAATGTAAGCGGTAGTTCCGGATGATGGATTTCAGGTTGTTTTCATCCACGAGGTATTGTTCTTCCAGTATGTTCCGGAATCCGGTTTCATGTTCATAAGCCTGAATCAGACGGACGTGCAGGGCCAGGGGGATCTGGGAATACGGGACCATGGATGAAAGCAGTAATGCATGGGTATGTCCGCAGATTTTGCAGTACACACGAACAACGGAAAGGGAGAGGATCCTGTCAGCAAGCTGGATGCTGCGTTTATAAGAGCCATGACGGATGAGACAGCCGGAGTGACCGCAGACACATGAAATAAGGTTCAGATCAAGGGAATCTATTGTTTTATTGTAAAAATCCTGAGAAATAAGGTTGTAGTTTTCTGTTTTAACTGTTATCATAGGTATGTATGAATGTAGCGAGAGCTATGTTTAGGTGAAGGCAGAAACTAAACTTTGGTAGGGGAGGTTTCTGCTTTCTTAATTTCATGGTTACAAAACCATATGATAACACAAGAGGTCTCAGGATAAAACAATTTGATGGAAAATACGTCAGATTCCTTTATTCTAAGACCTCTTTTATTACGCCTTAAAGATGAAAAATAAGTTTGTTATAGTGTGCTTGATAATACCATTTTCAACTATTCAGTACAGGATACAATGACTGTTCTACACTTTAAGCCCTTGTTTTGAGGTGAATATTTAAAGAAAAAGCCCAAAAATCAATAAATTAGGGCTTGAAATTATAGGAAGGAGTGTTTGATGGTATGTATTTATTTGATGAACAACCTATAGTCGCAAATAAAACTCTTGCAAGAGAATTAGGATTAAACGAAGCGCTTGTACTACAGCAGATCAATTATTGGATAGAAATAAATAAAAAATCGGGAAAGAATTACCATGATGGGAAATACTGGACATATAATTCAATTCGAGCATGTATACCCTAACCCGGATAAACCGGAAAAGTTATTTTTATTTTCTACCCCTTGTGTTATTCTAAAGAAAAAGGGGGTTTTTATATGTTACTCACTGATAAATACGCTGATAAAATTCATGGCATCATTACCTGTTATGACCGCATGATCATTCAGGGATATATCCCAAACTGGAGCCATGCGGAAGCAATGACTGCCTATATGAAACTCAACGGTATCCGTATTTTTGATTATCCCACCAGTTTCTCCCAGCCCCTTACGGAACAGGTCCGTCAGAATGCGGAAAAGATTGATCACGAAAATGGAATGGAAATTGAGTTCATCCGAAAACTCCATGCTTTTCGAAAAGATGACCGCATCCAGAACATCATTGCCGAAACCGGAAAAACGGAAGGTCTGATCCATATCTTTTCTGCTATGGAATGCTGTAATACCTACAGGCCCTGGCATGATAAAACAACTGGGAAGACCTTCCTGAAGTTTGACCAGAGCAAGTGTCTTCATTACTATTTCTATTTTATCGACAGGGAACTTGGCCTTTGCTATCTTCGTGTCCCTACATGGCCGCCTTTCCGTCTTCAGTTTTACATGAACGGTCATAACCTGCTCGCCTATAAGCTTGATAAAAAACAGCTTTCTTACCGGATGCAGGACAACGCGTTCCTTGAAATCTCCGATATTGAAACTGCTCAGAAACTTTCTGACCGTATCAACCCGCAAGGGCTCCATAAAGTTCTCGATGTCTTTGCCAGACGCTACAGTCCCGTTCCGGAATCTCTCGGGCTGGGTTATACCTGGACGGTTCAGCAGATCGAATGTGCCACGGATATCATGTTCCGTAAGCCGGAATACCTGGCACCAATCTATGATGAAATCATCCACACTGCGATATATACTGTGAAGCCTGACAACATCGCCACTTTCCTTGGACAGCGAATCACTTATAACTGTACCAAAGAGATTGGCACAAACTATAATCAGCGCATCCTCGGAACGAGGATCAAGCACCACATGGGTGATGTGTCCATAAAAATGTATGACAAGTTTGGCTGTGTACTGCGAATTGAAAGCACCTGCAATGATATCAGTACGTTCCGTGTGGAGCGGGAAGTTCAGCATAGGGATGGAACATCCGATATTCGGAAAGCCCCTTTAAAAAAGAGTATTTACAGTTTATATCAGTTATTCACAATCCTGAAATCTACGAATTACAGATACCTTGAATTTATCTCATCCTTTGATGATCACAGCAGCGGCAGGAAGAAATTGGATGAAGTCAGTCATTCCCGGAGGGAAAAGGAACGAACCTATCGCGGATTCAACTTTTTTGATTCCCGTGATCTGTCTGTACTGGAAGCTATCAGCAAAGGGGAATACATGACATTCGGGATACAAGGAAAACAGATCCGCCAGCATCTTCCGAAAATCACTCCGTCTGCCATGACAAGGATCTTTAAACGTCTGAAAGTCCATGAACTGATTGAAAAAATCCCAGGATCCTATAAATATTTGATAACGGCTCTTGGAAAAGAGATCATAGCTGCTGGTTTATCGATAAAAAACCTTATCCTTGTTCCGGCCTTACGTCTTGATTTTCCTGATGCCGAAATTTTGCCATTTTGCGTAGAAAATCATTTATAAGTGGCCTAATGAATTATACCATAGTTTGGAAAAATAAAAAATTATATTTCATCAACGTTTCATAAAAGGTGTGTAGAATGTTATTGAAAGTAGATATAAAATGCTATTGTGTAAAAAATAAAGGAGGAATAATTTATGAAAAAAATAGTATCAAGAGGAGCATGCCTATTACTTGCATCATGTTTGAGCTTAAACGCAGTTGGGTGTCAAAAAAGTAATGAAAACAATAAAATTAAAGAAGGACAATCCATAAGTTCTGAAGAGGCAGGCATGTCAATTAATGCAAATGGCAAAAATGAAACTTTTAAGCCATCAGATTATACATTGGAGGCAAAGAAAGAATATGTTTATGAATATTTAGGGCTTGAATTTAAACTCTCAGACAAATTTAGAAATTATATAGCTGATAAAAAGATAGCGATGTTAGATGATCAAAGTCCTATAGATAAAGAACTAAAGTATGCTATTTTGACATTTGAAAAAATGACAGAAGAACAAAAAAATGCAGTTATAGAAAAGATGGGCGATGGATATAAAAATTGGCAAAATGAGCTTGAAAGAATTGGGACTATTGGTATATTCGAAAAAAATACATCAGAAGAAAAAATATCTAAAATTACAAAATGTGATACTCATACTAAAATAGGAGTTTCAAGTGATGGAAAATACGATTGCTATTTAAGCACAAATAGCGGAGCTGAAAGTAATCTTCTGGATGAATTAAAAAGAACTGAGATTCAAATTATAGATAAAAAAGAACGTCCTGAAAATGGTTTTGTGCTATCAGAAAAAACTGATTTAGAAAATACAGAAGCATTTAACAAAGAATCGGTTAAAGATTTACGTAAACTATCAACAAAGGACATAAATGGCAAGGATTTTACAAGTAAAGATTTTGAGAAGTATGATCTTACTATGGTAAATGTATTTGCAACTTGGTGTACAGCTTGTGTAAAGGAAATTCCTGATTTGGTTGAGGTTCAGAATGAAATGAAAAGCAAGGGTGTAAATATCGTTGGAGTTGTTACAGATACTGTTGATGATACCGGTGAAAACAAGGAAGCAATTGAAAAGTCAAAGTTAATACATGAAAAGACAAAGGCTTCATATCCTTTCTTAATGCCAGATAAGACAAACTTTAATGGTAGATTGAATGGTATACAGGCTATGCCAGAGACTTTCTTTGTTGATAGTAATGGAAATATTGTAGGTGATACTTATTCTGGGGCAAAGAGTGCAAAGGAATGGAAGCAGGTAATTGAAAAAGAATTGGAAAAAATAAAAAATAAATAAAAGTAAAGCGGTGATTGGTATATGGTTAATAAATTTTTAAAAAGCCGTGCCTTGTCTTTATTAATTATCTTTATTAGTATGGCGATGATTTACTATGGTCATAGTAATGGAGAAACTAAAGTTGTCTTGGATAAGGCGATAAGAATTTGTATGGAGTGTATTGGAATTGGATAGAATTAAAAATATTATAAATGGTAGTACAAAAAAAGATAAATATAAAATAAGAGATCGTTTTAGGCATTTATTTCAATCCGTTTGGTTTTTAATTACTAATTCCTACTTTGAAGGGTTTAAGACTGGTAAAATCTACGGTGGGAATTTAAAGAAAATTTGTGTTCCAGGTATGAATTGTTATTCATGCCCGGGAGCAAAAGGTTCTTGTCCAATAGGATCACTACAGGCAGTGATTGGAAATTCAAAATATAAGATTAGTTATTATATAGTTGGGATTTTGTTTTTTATAGGAGCATTGGTGGGAAGATTTGTTTGTGGATGGCTGTGTCCATTTGGATTGATTCAAGATTTGCTACATAAGATTCCCTTTTTTAAAAAAGTTGAAACATTTAAGTTTGATAAACATTTGAGAAAATTGAAATACATAATATTACTTGTATTTGTAATAATATTACCTTTATTTTTGGTTGATATTTTAGGTCAGGGTTCTCCGTATTTTTGTAAACTTATTTGTCCGATTGGTATGCTGGAAGGAGGATTACCACTTGTTTTATTAAATAAAAGTATGAGAAATGCGATAGGTTTCTTGTATTATTGGAAAGGAATCATTCTAATAGTTACTTTGTTACTTTCTATAATTATATATAGACCTTTTTGTAAATATATATGTCCACTTGGAGCTATTTACTCAATTTTTAACCCTATTTCAATATTTAGATATAGATTGGATACGGATAAGTGTATTAATTGTGGAAAATGTAAAAAAGTTTGCCAAATGAATATAGATCCAGTTGAGAATTGCAATCATCTGGAGTGTATCAGATGTGGACGATGTAAAAATGCTTGTCCAGTGGATGCAATTAGTTATGGAGTAAGAAAATAGAGAGGAGTAGTTAGGAAACCAATATAGTGGGATGAGCAGACAGAAGCAGAAAATATGCAGAGAAAACAGTCGCCGGCATTTTGTCTGAGCGGATATCTGGACAACCGGGCAGAAGGATTTCCAGATATCCGTCAGACGTGGCATGGAAGCGGAGGAAGTATTTATTTTCTGATCAGTGAGAAAGGCTTTGCAAAGATTCCGACAGAGAAAAAGACGCTTTACATGGAACTGAATGTAGAAAACAAAAAAGAGGCAGAGGTTCGGAAAGAAATTCAAAATATTTTGGAGGAAGAAAACAAAAGGCGGGGAAACGTGTCCGCAGCAGGAGTAGAGGATCAGAGTGGAGAAGCGGGAATCTTCTGTATCAGCAAGTCGGAATTACTGGAAAATGCCAAAGATTATATCCAGGGAAATCGGATTATTTTTGGAAGTATCAGTATTGTGCTGCTGATGGCAGGAGTGACGAATTACTTAAATATCGTGGTTACAGGAATCCTTTCCAGAAAAAAGGAACTGGGGATCATGGAAAGTGTGGGAATGACGAAACGGCAGAAGCGTATGCTTTTCATGATGGAAGGCGGATACTATTTTTGTGCGGTGACAGTTCTGCTTGTGACAATTGGAAGTGTCATGTTACAATGGATCAAAACGTATATGGAAACAAAACTTTCGTATTTTGTATTTCAATATCCGTTGATCTGGCTGGTTGTCGGCCTGTGTTGTCTGGCAGGAATCAGTTTTGCGGTTCCCGCAGGACTGTATATGCTTGAAAAAAGTCACTGTGAACAATAACAAAAAAGGAAGGAGAATTTACATGTTTGAGAGAATTGATTACAGAGTGATCAGAATAGACGGAGAGTATGCGTATCTGCAAAAACTGGAAGATGAAAATGCAGAAGAAAAGTGTGTGGCAATGGCACTGCTCCCTCCGGAGATTCAGGAGGGCTGCCATATTGCATATGAGATGATGGAATATCGGATGATAAAATGATAAATCTTGCAAGATTACTTTGACAGAATACCTGTCTGGTATTATGATAAACATCAGAAAGACCAGAAAGGAGTGCACAGGACCAGTCTGGGGCGGCTGTGCAAAAAATGTGATGAAAGTAATAAAAAATAAGACAATCTATACGGGGAATGGAGTAATTGAGGATGGATTTGTAAGATATGAAAAGACGATCGCCGAGGTAGGCTCCATGCAGAATTTTGTGTCAAGAGAAGAGGATGAGATTGTAGAAGTGGAAGGAATGTATCTGATTCCGGGATTCATTGATGTACACAGCCATGGAGGATATGGTCTGGACAGCATGGATGCATCGGCAGATGAGATTGACTGGATGGTCAGACAGATGGCTGCAAAAGAAGGAATTACTTCTTATTTCTGCACGACGATGACGCAGACTTCAGAGAATATTGAAAGTGCCATGAAGAATATCAAAGCAGCGGCAGAGAAGAACCCGATCATTCAGGGAATCCATCTGGAAGGACCGTTTATTTCCGTGAATTACAAGGGTGCACAGGATGCATCTTATATCCAGAAGCCGGATGCAGCAGTCTTAAAACACTGGAATGAACTGAGCGGAAACCGGATTAAAATCGTGACTTATGCTCCGGAAGAAGCGGATACAGAATTTGAGGATTGGTGTCTTGCCAATGGAATCGTGCCAAGTGCGGGGCATTCTAACGCGACTTATGATCAGCTTTGTGGCTGTCGTGCATGTCATGTGACACATCTTTATAATGCGCAGAGAGGGCTCAACCACAGAGAACCGGGTGTGACAGGATATGGACTTTTGACAGATGGTGTGAAAGCTGAGATGATCTGTGACGGAATCCATATTAAACCAAAGATGGTATACATGGCATACAAAGTAAAAGGCAGTGACGGAATCGAATTGATTACAGATTCTATGCGTGCAAAAGGAATGCCGGAAGGAAAGAGTGAGTTGGGCGGTCAGACCGTTTATGTCAAAGACGGCACAGCGAGACTGGAAGACGGCACGATTGCAGGAAGTGTTCTTACGTATATTGATGCGTTCCGAAATATCATGAAATTTACGGATGCTTCTTTAAAAGAGGCAGTGCAGATGAGTTCCGGAAACCAGGCAAAAGAATTCGGACTGACACAAAAAGGTGAGATCACAGTCGGAAAAGATGCAGATTTCGTGATTTTAGAAAATTCTCAGGATGGAAATTATGAGTTGAAGAAAACCATCAGTATGGGAGAGATTATAGAAGCATAAAAAAGAGGAGGAACCGTTTGAGACGGTCCTCCATTTTTATAACTGGAAGATTCTTGTCGCAATATTGAAATAGATCAAAATGGAACAGGTATCGACCAGTGTTGTGATCAGCGGGGATGCCATAATGGCCGGATCCATATGCAGTTTTTTTGCAAACAATGGAAGCAGACAGCCGATCAGTTTCGAGATGATGACAGTAGCTACAAGAGAAAGTCCAATTACCAGCGCAAGTCCGGCATTTCGATACATGATCAGAATACGAAGTCCATTGGCGAGTGCAAGTACTACACCTACGATCAGGGAAACACGGAATTCTTTAAACATGACCCGGAACAGATCAGAAAAACGAATCTCGCCGAGTGCAATTCCGCGGATGATCAATGTAGAACTCTGAGAACCGCAGTTTCCGCCGGTATCCATCAACATGGGAATAAAGGATACAAGGAGCGGGATTGCGGCAAATGCATTTTTATATTTGGTAATGATACTTCCGGTGATGGTAGAGGAAAACATCAGGATCAAAAGCCAGGCGATCCGATGTTTGGCATGCGCAGCAACAGAAGTATCAAAATAAGTCGTTTCACTCGGGCTCATGGCAGCCATTTTGGTAATGTCTTCAGTCGCTTCATCTACCATAACATCCATGGCATCATCGAATGTGACGATACCAACCATTCGTTCATCCTGATCCAGAACAGGAATGGCAAGAAAATCGTATTTAGTGAACAGTTGTGCGACTTCTTCTTTATCAGTGTGCGTTGTGACGGAGATGATCTCTGTCTGCATCAGATCCCGGATCAGAATGTCATCAGCTGTCGTCATCAGGTCTTTTGCACTGACGATTCCAAGCAGTCTGCGCTGATCGGTGACATAGCAGGTATAGATCGTCTCCTTGTGGATTCCGGTCTCTTTGATATGTGCCATGGTCTGGGCAACGGTCATTGTCTCCCGGATATCGACGTATTCAGTCGTCATAATACTTCCTGCACTGTCATCCGGATAATTGAGAAGCTGATTGATCAGATTCCGGTCAGATTGATTGACAGTGTCCAGAATACGATTGACAAGATTAGCTGGAAGTTCCTCCAGCAGATCCACTGTATCATCCATGTAAAGGTCATCGAGCAGTTCTTTTAACTCCTTTTCGGAAAACATCTCTACCAGATAAGTCTGCATGGAATTATTCATATTGGCAAATACTTCTGCGGCTTTATCCTTTGGAATGAGACGAAAAGCAAGTGCAAGTTCTTTGTCTTCCAGATCGGAAAGAAGTGAGGCTATATCCACTTCGTTCATCACATCCAGAATGCTTCTGACAGCTTTGAACTGGCGCTGCGCAAGGAGTTTTACAAAAATTTCTTTGTTCATAGTTCATTACTCTCCTTTTTCTATTTAATTTTCTGAAAAATCCCGAAGGATGACTGGCTCCAGCGTCCATAACCTCACCACCTTTTGTCGTGTATTAAAAATATCTGCAAAAGAAAAAGCGTCATTGTTGTAGCAATGACGGTGTGTGCAGCAAATTTTCGCTTTTATTCTATCTCAAAAAAAGACAGGATGTCAAGAATATTGTTACTGTGAACAGGAACAGAACATTTGCGAACAGTAACGGAAACAGGGGTTATTGATTTACAGTTTCACCTTGTTATGCTAAAATGAAACAACAGGAATCAGCAAAGGAGCAGAAAAATGGATGCATATACAAGTTTTGCGGCAGTGTATGATACCTTTATGGATAATATTCCATATGAAGAATGGAAAAGCTATCTGGAGGAATTGTTAAAAGAGTATGGCGTGCAGGACGGTCTGGTGCTTGATCTGGGATGTGGAACAGGAACCATGACGGAACTTCTTGCAGCAGATGGCTACGATATGATCGGAGTGGACAATTCCGAGGAAATGCTGGAGATCGCCAGAGAAAAGCAGATCAAGTCAGGACATGAGATTTTATATCTTCTTCAGGATATGCGGGAGTTTGAACTGTATGGTACTGTGGGTGCGGTATTTAGTATCTGTGATTCTCTGAATTACATTACAGAGCCGGAAGAATTGAAGCAGGTATTTCGCTGGGTGAATAATTATCTGGATCCGGGCGGAATTTTTATTTTTGATTTTAATACAGAATACAAGTACCGGGAGGTTCTGGGGGATCAGACCATTGCAGAATCCAGAGAGGACTGCAGTTTTATCTGGGATAATTATTATTATGAGGAAGAGCGGATCAATGAATACGAACTGAATCTGTTCATCAGAGAAGATGCGGAAAGTGAGACAGAGGGTGATCTCTATCGCAGATTCCGGGAGACACATTTCCAGAGAGCATATACGTTAGAAGAGATCACAAGGATTGTGGAAGAATCCGGACTGCAGTTTGTGACTGCATACGAAGCGTTTACAAAAGAACCGCCTTCTAAGAACAGTGAACGAATCTATGTGATCGCCAGAGAGCAGGGAAAGGTACCTGTGAAAAAAGCAGAATAGAATCATTATAATAGAAGAAACAGGAGAGATAAGATGAAAGATTATATTGTAAGAGCAACAGCAGCGAATGCGCAGATCCGTGCGTTTGCGGCATCAACAACAGAGCTTGTGGAAGAGGCAAGAACAAGGCATAATACAAGTCCGGTTGCGACAGCAGCACTTGGACGACTTCTTACAGCAGGTGCGATGATGGGAAGTATGATGAAGAATCCGACGGATGTTTTGACGCTGCAGGTGCAGTGCGGAGGTCCGATCGGAGGGATGACAGTGACAGCAGACAGTAAGGGGGAAGTGAAAGGATATGTACACAACCCGGATGTGATGCTTCCGCCGAAGAACGGAAAACTGGATGTAGGCGGTGCGCTTGGACCAGGATTTTTAAATGTGATCAAGGATATGGGACTCAAAGAACCATATTCCGGACAGACGATTTTGCAGACAGGAGAGATCGCAGAAGATCTGACCTATTATTTTGCAACCTCTGAGCAGGTGCCGTCTTCTGTGGGTCTGGGTGTGCTGATGGAAAAGGACAATACCGTGCGATGCGCAGGTGGATTTATCGTACAGGTGATGCCGTTTATTGAGGAGGAAGTGCTCAGCAAGCTGGAAGAAAACATCAAGAATATTCAGTCTGTGACAGCAATGCTCGACAATGGCCATACACCGGAAGAAATGCTGAACCACGTTCTGGAGGGATTGGATGTAGAGATCACAGATACACTTCCTGCAAAATTTGACTGCAACTGTTCTAAAGAACGGATTGAAAAAGCAATCATCAGTGTCGGGAAAAAAGAGATTCAGGAGATGATCGACGATGGAAAGGATATCGAAGTAAAATGTCATTTCTGTAATACCGCCTATACATTTTCTGTAGACGAGCTGAAGGAACTTTTGAAAAAAAGCAGATAGAAGTGATGTGTCCAAATAGGGAAAGTGAGGCAGTAGAATGAAACAGGGATTTATCAAAGTGGCAGCTGCCACACCGGATATCCGGGTGGCGGACGTGCCGTTTAATACAAAACAGATATGCAGTGCCATTGAAGAAGCACAGAACAATCAGGCAAAGATCGTGGTATTTCCAGAATTGTGTGTCACAGGATATACATGCGGGGATCTGTTTACACAGGATGTACTTTTGCAGGCAGCAAAACAGGCACTGCTTGAAATCACAGAGTTTACAAGAGAGAAGGACATGCTTGTGTTTGTGGGCGTGCCGCTTGTGGTGGATGCAAAGCTCTACAATGTGGCAGCAGCTCTTTGCAGGGGAGAAATCCTGGGACTGACGACAAAGACATTTCTTCCGAACTATGGTGAGTTCTATGAGATGCGTCAGTTTACGGCAGGACCGGATGTGCCGGGAGAAATCCTGTTTAACGGTAAAAAAGTGCCGTTTGGTCCGGGGCTTTTGTTTCAGGCATCCTCTATGGAAGAGCTGATCGTATCGGCGGAAATCTGTGAGGATGTGTGGTCGCCGATTCCGCCGAGCATCCGTGCGGCAATGGAAGGTGCAACCGTGATCGTTAACTGTTCGGCAAGTGATGAGACGATCGGGAAAGACAGCTACAGACGGGATCTTATCAAAGGACAGTCAGCGAGACTGATCGCGGGATATATTTATGCAAATGCAGGCGAAGGGGAATCCACGACGGATCTTGTATTTGGAGGACACAATCTGATCGCAGAAAACGGCAGTATCCTGGCAGAGTTAAAGCGATTTGAAAATCAGATCATTTATACAGAACTGGATATCAAAAGGATTGTCGGTGAGCGTCGGAAAAACACGACATTTACGATGGAAAAAGAGAAAGTGCTGCCAAGAATCTCATTTCCTCTGGATGTGTGCGAGACAAAACTGACAAGAGAGTTTCCGAAAAAGCCGTTCGTGCCGCAGGATGAAAAAGAACGTGCTCTGCGATGCGAAGAGATTTTGACAATCCAGGCAATGGGGCTCAAAAAACGTCTGCTCCATACCCACGCAAACACGGCGGTAGTTGGTATTTCGGGGGGATTGGATTCCACATTGGCATTGATTGTGACAGCAAAAGCGTTTGACATGATCGGAAAAGATAAAAAAGAGATTCTTGCGATCACCATGCCTTGCTTTGGAACAACGGACAGAACGTATCGGAATGCCTGCAAAATGGCAGAACAGCTCGGAGCGACGCTGCGGGAAGTGAAAATTGCAGATTCCGTAAGTCTTCATTTTCAGGATATCGGACATGATCCGAAAGACCACAGTGTAACGTATGAGAATGCGCAGGCGAGAGAGCGTACGCAGGTATTGATGGATATTGCAAATGCGACAAACGGAATGGTCATCGGAACCGGAGATATGTCAGAACTGGCGCTTGGATGGGCAACCTACAATGGAGATCATATGTCGATGTACGGAGTGAATGCTTCTGTACCGAAGACGCTGGTGCGTCATCTTGTCAAATATGCGGCAGACGTGACTGCGGATCCAAAATTGCAGGAAGTCCTTTATGATGTACTGGATACGCCGGTCAGCCCTGAACTGCTTCCTCCAAAAGACGGGGATATCGCACAAAAGACTGAGGATCTGGTGGGACCATATGAGCTGCATGATTTTTATCTGTATTTCATGCTGCGGTTCGGATATGAGCCGGGTAAGATCTATCGGCTTGCAATGCAGACATTTGAAGGGGTATATGAGAAAGAAACAATTTTAAAATGGCTGACAACATTCTGCAGACGATTTTTCAACCAACAGTTTAAGCGCTCCTGTCTGCCGGACGGACCGAAGATCGGGACAGTGGCACTCTCACCAAGAGGAGACTGGAGAATGCCAAGCGATGCGTGTGCCCAAGTGTGGATGCGTGATCTGGAGAAAATTTCCTTATAAGCATTGAAAAGAGAGGTGTTTAGAAGTATGAAACTGATCAAGACCGAGGATGCAGTGGGCTGTATGCTTTGCCATGATATTACGCAGATCATCCCGGGGGTAGTAAAAGATGCGGTTTTTAGAAAAGGACATGTAGTGACAAGGGAGGATATTCCGGTTCTCCTTTCCGTTGGAAAAGAGCATCTGTATGTGTGGGAAAAACAAGAAGGGATGCTTCATGAAGATGAGGCGGCAGAGATCCTGCGCAGCGTGTGCCAGAATGCACAGATGGATGCGTCAAAGCCAAAAGAAGGAAAAATCGAGCTGACGGCACAGTGTGACGGGGTTCTGAAAGTGGACAAGGAGAAACTGTGTAGGATCAATGCCATGGGACAGATGTGTATTTCTTCCCGACACGGAAATTTTCCGGTGAAAAATGGCGATAAGATCGCAGGAATGCGTGTGATCCCTCTGGTGATCGAAGAAGAAAAAATGAAACAGGTAAAGGAGATAGCAGGAGAGACTCCTGTTTTTGCGCTCCTTCCGTTTCAGAAGAAAAAAGCAGCGATCGTGACAACCGGAAGTGAAGTATATCACGGAAGGATTCAGGATAAATTTACTCCGGTGGTCCGGCAGAAGCTGGAAGAATATGGAGTAGAAGTGCTTGGAAATACAATCTGCAATGATGAACCGGATATGGTGACAGAGGCAGTCAATGACTGGATCAAAAAAGGTGCGCAGATGGTTGTGTGTACCGGAGGAATGAGTGTCGATCCGGATGATAAGACACCGCTGGCAATCCGCAATGCTTCCGATGAAGTGATCACATATGGCGCCCCGGTTTTGCCTGGTGCGATGTTTATGCTGGCCTATAAAGGTGAGATTCCGATCATGGGCCTGCCGGGCTGCGTGATGTATGCAAGGCGTACAATCTTCGATCTGGTACTGCCAAGACTGGTGGCAGGAGAACGGCTGCAGGATCAGGATTTTTACAGACTCGGAGAAGGAGGACTGTGTCTGTCCTGCGAGGTGTGTACGTTTCCAAATTGCGGGTTCGGGAAAGGGTAATGAAAAAGGAGCGTGAAAGGATGAGTGAATTTTATAATTCTCTCGCAGAAAAAATGCAGAGTGGTTCCTGTGTTGTTATGACAGTATTAGAGGGAGAATCGGCAGGAAAGAAATTACTTGTGACAGAGCCGGTGGAGCAATATGAGGGACATGCAGTGTTTTGTGAGCGTGCAGGTTCTCAGCCCAGGCTGGTGATCTGCGGAGGCGGTCATGTGTCCATACCTATGATCCGGATGGGGAAAATGCTGGGATTTCAGGTGACGGTTCTTGAGGATCGTCCCAAATTTGCGGACAATGCAAGAGTGGCAGGCGCGGATGTGGTGATCTGCGATTCTTTTGAGCATGGACTTGAACGCATATCAGGAGGAGAAGATACATATTTTATTATTTTGACAAGAGGACACCGGTATGATGAAGTGTGTCTGGGAGCAATCGTAGAGAAGCCAAATGCTTATATTGGAATGATGGGCAGCCGCCGCAGAGTGGCGATCGTCAAAGAAGAGCTTTTTGAGCAGGGACATGAACGTGAGAAGCTGGATGAGGTGTACACACCGATTGGTCTGAAGATCGGCGCTGAGACACCGGAAGAAATTGCGGTGTCTGTTATGGCAGAAATCATTCAGGTGAAACATGAAAAAGCAGAAGGATGCGGATATTCCAAAGAATTGTTGGAGGCGCTGTGTGATGAGGACTGTAAAAAGCAGAAAAAAGTACTTGCAACGATCATTTCCAGAAAAGGATCTGCACCGAGAGGCGTGGGAACAAAAATGCTGATCCTGGAGGATGGAACACTGATCGACACGATCGGAGGCGGATGCGCGGAAAGTGATGTGATCACAAAAGCACTGCTGATGATGCGGGAAGAAAAAGTGCGGTTTCAGATTTGTATGGTGGATATGACAAGGGAAGCTGCAGAAGAGGAAGGGATGGTCTGCGGTGGACGGATTGAAGTAATGCTGGAACGAGTTTAGTATCCGTTACTGTTCACAGTAACTTCGTATACCGGATTCATTTTTCATGGAAGAGCTGTTGACATTCAAAATAGGGAATGTTAATATAAATTTAACATAGTGAAAGCAATAATTGTGCGAATTGCATAAAATGGTGCTTATATAGGTTCATAATTGGTTGGACGTATCTACCAGCTGCCGCAAACAGCTGACTATAAGCAGAGTGGGATGGGAAAGTCCCGGTCTGTAGTCGGGCGGAAAGAGTAGGAGGTCAGTCAATGAATGAACCTGTTTTTATATTAAAAGGGAATGTTGTATACAGCAAAAATAAAGATGAACTAAGGATCTTAAAGGATCACTATCTGATCAGCGAAAGCGGTCTGGTCAAGGGGGTTTTTGAGAAAGTGCCTCCAGAATATGCACAGGTATCGGTATCTGATTATGGGGAGTGTCTGATTATTCCGGGACTGACAGATCTGCATGTGCATGCTCCGCAGTATACATTCCGGGCAATGGGAATGGATATGGAGCTTTTGGAATGGCTGGAGACGAATACGTTTCCGGAGGAGGCAAAATATCAGGATCTGGAGTATGCCCGGCGTGCATATCGTATCTTTACTGACAATCTAAAGAGAAGTGTAACGACAAGAGCATGTATTTTTGGAACGATCCACAGAGACGCCACACTGCTTTTAATGGATCAGCTGGAACAAAGCGGACTGGTGACGTATGTGGGAAAAGTGAATATGGATCGCAACTGTCCGGATTATCTCAGAGAGGAATCGGCAGAAGAATCAGGGATTCAGACAGTGGAATGGATCAAGGATGTATTGCATAAAAAATATCAGAATACCATGCCGATTCTGACGCCAAGGTTTACACCGAGCTGCAGTGATGAACTGATGGAGAATTTAAAGAAAATTCAGATGTATTACCAGATTCCGGTACAGTCACACTTATCAGAAAATCCGGGAGAGATTGCCTGGGTGAAGGAGCTTTGCCCATGGTCGGAGTTTTACGGGGATGCTTATGACAGATTTGGATTGTTTGGGGCAGACTGCAAAACCGTAATGGCGCACTGTGTGTATTCCGGAAAAGAAGAGCGGCAGCGAATGAAAGAAAACGGAGTATTTATCGCCCATTGTCCGGAATCCAATATGAACTTGTCATCGGGGGTGGCGCCGGTTCGGACATTCCTGGAGGAAGGAATGCATGTGGGAATTGGAAGTGATGTGGCAGGGGGCTCCACAGAAAATCTGTTCAAAGCAATGGCGCTTGCAATTCAGGCTTCCAAGCTGCGCTGGAGGATGCAGGATGACAGTTTAAAACCACTGACATTGGAGGAAGTATTTTACATTGCCACAAAAGGCGGCGGTGAATTCTTTGGAAATGTGGGAAGCTTTGAACCGGGATTTGAACTGGATGCAGTTGTCCTGGATGACACAAGAATTGTGCATTCGCAAAATCTGGATGTGAGAGCACGTCTGGAGAGAATGATTTATCTGGCAGATGAGAGAGAAGTACGTGCGAAATACGTGCGAGGCAGAGAAATCTGTCTGCAATAAAAATTGGGAATGTCAAAATAAATTGCGGAGGTGACGTATCATGGAGGAAAGAGAACATGTGGTCGGCAAGAGTGTAACGAGAGTGGATGCTTTGGAAAAAGTGACCGGACGGGCAAAATATACGGAGGATCTGTGTGATAAAAGCGCTTATATTGCGCGGGTACTGCATGCGGATATCGCTCATGGAATCGTAAGATCAGTGGATACCAGTGAGGCGCAAAAACTTCCCGGGGTTGTAAAGATCGTGACTTGCTTTGATGTGCCGAAATATTATTTCCCGACCGCGGGACATCCGTGGTCTACGGATCCTGCACATCAGGATGTCAAAGACCGCCTGCTTTTAACGGAGCATGTGCGGTTTTACGGGGATGATGTGGCAGCAGTTGTTGCGGAGAATGAAGTGGCAGCAGCTCAGGCGCTGCGGCTGATCAAGGTGGAGTATGATCCCCTTCCGTTTGTGCTGGATGTACAAAAGGCAATGGAAGAGGACGCTCCGCAGCTTCATGAAAACTATCCGGGAAATGTATTGAAACACACTTCGCTCCACAAAGGGGATTTTGAAAAAGCAAAAGAAGAGCCGGGGCTGATCAAAGTGGAGGGCTGGTATCAGACACCGACCGTGCAGCATTGTCATATCGAGAATTTTATCTGTTATGCGTATATGGAACAGGGCAGGTACGTGATCGTCTCTTCTACGCAGATTCCTCATATCTGCAGGCGGGTTGTCGGGCAGGCGCTTGGAATCCCATGGGGAAATGTGCGAGTGATCAAGCCATACATAGGAGGCGGTTTTGGAAACAAGCAGGACATTCTATATGAACCATTGTGTGCATATCTGTCACAGACAGTCGGCGGGCGGCTTGTAAAGCTGGATGTGTCACGGGAAGAAACGTTTGTATGTAACCGGGTACGCCATGCTATCAGGACACATCTGATCTCTTATGTGCGTCCAAATGGTGAGATCGCTGCAAGAAAAGCGGAGTGCTTTTCCGATCAGGGGGCGTATGCATCTCATGGACACAGCATTGGAGCAAAGGCTCTTGGATCTTTCCCGCAGCTGTATCCGTGTGAGAACTTTGAGGGAGATGTGTACACGGTATTTACCAACAAACCGGTATCCGGAGCTATGCGCGGCTATGGAATTCCGCAGGCGATGTTTGCGATGGAAAGCCATACGGATGACATTGCGGTGAAACTTGGGATTCCACCGTATGAATATCGCTGGAAATATCTGATGCCAAAAGGATATACGGATGGATTTTCAAAAAATGTCAATTATTATGATACCTTCAGGGAATGCATGGAAAAAGGCAGTGTCAGTGTAGATTATGAGCGAAAACGTAGAGAATATGCACAACAAACCGGGGATATCCGCAAAGGAATCGGAATGGCGGCATTCTGGTACAATACCGGTGTCTGGCCGATTTCTCTGGAGACATCCTCCTGCCGTATGGTCATGAATCAGGACGGTTCGATTCAGGTGCAGGTAGGGGAGACGGAGATTGGACAGGGCGCAGATACTGCATTTGCGCAGATGGCGGCAGAGACACTGGGGATTCCGTTTGATATGGTTCATGTGATGACCATGCAGGATACGGATATCACACCGTTTGGTCTTGGAGCCTATGCGTCCAGGCAGACCTATATGGCTGGATTTTCCATTCGGCAGACAGCAGAGCTGTTAAAAAGTCATGTTTTGGATACGGCAGTGGAGATGACGCGGCAGATGAAAGAAAATCTGGATATTATAGATGGAAACATTGTGCGTACGACAGACGGCAGTGTTCTGATGTCATTGGGTGAGCTGGCAACAGAAAAACTCTACAGCCTGACTAACTGCGGACATCTCACGGCAGAGAGTACCTATCAGATCAAAAATAATGCCTACTCTTTCGGCTGTACCTTTGCGGAAGTAGAGGTAGATATTCCGGGATGCCGGGCCACACTGACGAATATCGTCAATGTACATGACTGCGGAAGGCTGATCAATCCGGCGCTGGCGGAAGCGCAGGTGCATGGAGGCATGAGTATGGGAATTGGATTCGGACTTTCCGAAGAGCTGAAATTTGATGAGAAAACGGGAAAACCTTTGGACAATAATCTTCTGGACTATAAGATGGCGACATTTGAAGATCATCCCGATCTGCACGGGGAGTTTGTGGAAAATTATGAGCCCACCAGTGCTTACGGAACGAAAGCTCTCGGAGAACCGCCGGTATGTTCGGTTGCGCCGGCAATCCGCAATGCGATTTTAAATGCAACCGGATCCGGGCTCAATGAGCTTCCGCTGAATCCGCACAGGCTGTTTGCAAAATTCCGGGAAGACGGATTGATTTAATGGGGAAAGGTCGTGAACGAATATGTATGATATCAAAGCGCTCTATGAAGCAGAAAATGTACAGGATGCCATCCGCCTTCTGACAGAGCATCCGCAGGCACAGATCATTGCAGGGGGAAGTGATGTGCTGGTCCAGATCCGTGAGGGAAAGCGGGCAGGAGTGGAACTTGTCAGTATTTATGGGCTGGATGAATTAAGAGGAGTGAGTCTGGAAGAAGATGAGACGCTCAGAATCGGATCACTCACCAGTTTTTCCCATATCACAAAAAATGAACTCATCCAGAAATATATTCCCGTCCTTGGGGAAGCGGTGGATATGGTGGGAGGTCCTCAGATCCGCAATATCGGGACTATCGGAGGAAACACATGTAATGGTGTGACTTCCGCAGATTCGGCATCTACGCTGTTTGCGTTGGATGCGATCATAGAACTGACAGGCCCGGAAGGCATCAGAAGACTTCCCATCCGAGAGTTTTATATCAAAGCCGGAAAAGTGGATATAAGACAGGGAGAGCTTCAGACCGGGATTTTGATTCCAAAACAATCATATCAGGGATACCGGGGACATTATATTAAATATGCCATGAGAAACGCCATGGATATCGCAACCCTCGGATGTTCTGCCAATGTAAAGCTTTCAGAAGATAAGACGGTGATAGAGGATGTCAGGATTGCGTATGGTGTGGCGGGACCGATCCCGATGCGTGCAGTCCATGCAGAAGAGGCAGGACGAGGAAAAGAAGTATCTGCACGGATACTGGAGGAGATTGCAGAGCAGGTGCTTTTTGATATCCATCCAAGAGACAGTTGGAGAGCCAGCAAGGCATTTCGGGAGCATATCGCAAGAGTTTTATGTCAGCGCGCTTTAAAAGAGGCGATTGTCAGGACAGGAGGTGTCATCCATGAGTGAGAAGCAGTATAAATTGGTAAAATGCACCATCAACGGAGAATACAGGGAGACCATGGTGGATGTCCGCGCATCACTGACGGATATGCTGAGAAATGATTATCGGCTGACCAGTGTAAAAAAAGGCTGTGAAGTCGGAGAATGCGGAGCCTGTAATGTGATCATTGACGGCGAGTGTTTTAACTCCTGTATTTATCTGGCAGTATGGGCAGACGGGAAAAATATCCGGACACTGGAGAGCCTTCTGGGACCGAATGGAGAGTTGTCAGATATCCAGCAGGCGTTTATTGATGAGACTGCGGTACAATGCGGATTCTGCACACCGGGAGTGATCATGAGTGCAGTGGAGATTTTAGAGTCAGGCAAAGAATATACAAGAGAAGAATTACGGAAACTTTTATCCGGACACCTGTGCCGCTGTACCGGATATGAAAACATTTTGAATGCGGTACAAAAGACCATGTACAAACGACTGGGAAAAACTGAAAATTAGGATTTAGGTGCTGTCGCATAAGTTCTTTTTGGAAATCTGGACACAATATCTGTAAAAAGAAAGGACAGATTATGAAAAAGAATATGGCTGGATTGATTCTGGTACTATTTGCGATAGCACTTTTTATGACCGGATGTGAGAAAAAAGCGCAGGAAAAAGAAGAAGCGCAGGAGGCGTCTGCCAGACAGCTGGTGATCCAGAAACAGACGCAGACAGAAATCGCAGAAAAAAAGATCGAAGAAAAAAGACGAGAGCTGCCCAAGCAGGCACAGATCGAAATGGAAGTGATCCTGCAGAAGCCGGAACTACCGACCGGGTGTGAAAGTGTTGCGCTGACCATGGTTTTGAAACAGAAAGGATATCCAATCGAAAAAACCACGATTGCAGAAGAATATCTGATCTACAATCGGGACAACTATGCATCCGGGTATGTGGGAGATCCCTCTACGTATGGAGGAGTGGGCATCTATCCGCCAGGACTTGTAAATACGGCAAACCGCTTTTTGAAACAGCGATATCAGCAGCATACAGCGTATGATGTCAGCAAGCTGAGTCTGGAGGAGCTGTTTCCGTATGTGGCAGCTGGAAATCCGGTGCTTTTGTGGCTGACATCAGATCTGGAAGATCCCTATTTTTCGAGCCAGAGTGTAGAGTATGGAGGGGATTCATATCGATGGTACTGGAATGAACACTGTGTGGTGCTTGGTGGATACAATCTGGAAAAGCAAAGCGTGACGTTGTTTGATCCCCTGAAGGGGAAAGTAGAGGAATCTCTTGAGCGGGTAGAGGAAATTTATGATCAGACAGGGAAATATGCAATGACGGTATACTAAAAAACATCTGTGGAGAACAAAAAATAAAGTTCTTCACAGATGTTTTTTTATGGTCTGCTGTGTGATTCAATATGATTTTTGATCGCTTCAAAACTTTCTTTGCTGATGATGTGTTCCATGCGGCAGGCATCTTCTGCGGCAATAGCTTCATCTACCCCAAGTTGTGTCAGCCATGCAGTCAGAAGCTTGTGACGCTCATAAATCATATCGGCAATGGCTTTTCCTGATTCGGTAAGATAGATAAATCCTTCCTTCGTAACCGTGATATGTTCTTTCTCACGAAGATTCTTCATGGCAACACTGACGCTGGATTTTTTGAATCCCAGTTCTTCAGCGATATCAACAGAGCGTACAACCGGACGTTTCTGACTTAAGATCAGAATCGTTTCCAGATAATTTTCTGCAGATTCGTTTGTCTTCAATGTATGCACCTCGTTTCTCGTTAAATTGTCTTTAGTATATCATATTTTAGAAGAGACGGCAAACACTATAATGTTATTGACAACTTATGAATGTTAGAATATACTAACTAATGAGAAAAAATAGTCAGTAACAGATTCAAAAGGAAAGGGGAGCGGACTGTGAATGATGTGAAAATGCAAAGAGAGATGATTTTGCAGAGATTGAAAGAGCAGGGATGCAGGATTACAAAGCAAAGATTGGCGCTCATTGACATCATTTTAGAAAATGAGTGCTCCAGCTGTAAAGAAATTTATTATAAAGCTGTCAGAATGGATGAGAAGATTGGGATTGCCACGGTATACAGAATAATAAATATGCTGGAAGAAATCGGAGCGATCAGCAGAAGAAACATGTATAAAGTAGAATGTCCCGGAGCTTGTCCGAAAGAAGATGCCTGCGTTGTTGTGTTGGATGATGAAAGCGTGTGCCGGATTTCTCCCCAGAAATGGAAAGCTATCGTAGAAGAGGGGCTGCAGGCATGCGGATATCTTCATGACCGGAAAGTGGTATCTATTTCTTTTAATCCGGAACAGTGCATGAAGGGCATGATCTGAGAGAAAACATAAAAAAGAGATTGACAAATGAAAGGGATAAGAGTAAACTGAATATTGTTAGAAATGCCTAACGTATAATAGTTTTAAAATATAAAAGTTAGTAGTGATTGGAAAGGAGAGATTATGATGCCTTTGACGATGGCAGCAGCAAACGAAATCAATTATATTAAGAAAGTCGGAGGAAACAGTGAAGTGAAACGTCACCTGGAAACTCTTGGATTTGTAGCCGGAGGAGAAGTGCGGGTGATTTCTCAGTTAAATGGAAATCTGATCGTAAGCATCAAAGATTCCAGAGTCGCGATCAGCAAAGAGATGGCAAACAAGATCATGGTCTAAAGGAGGAAGAGGGAAAATGAAGACATTGCGAAATATTGCCGTGGGTGAGACTGCAAAAGTGAAACGACTTCATGGCGAGGGGGCCTTAAAACGCCGTATCATGGATATGGGAATTACAAAAGGCAGCCAGGTTTATGTACGCAAGGTGGCTCCACTTGGTGATCCGGTCGAGATCACGATCCGCGGATATGAATTGTCTTTGCGAAAAGACGATGCGGACTGTATTGAGATGGAGTAAAGAAAGGAAAGGGAGAGAGTGATGGCGATTAAAATTGCTTTGGCAGGAAATCCAAACTGCGGAAAAACGACGATGTTCAATGCTCTGACAGGTGCCAATCAGTATGTTGGAAACTGGCCGGGAGTTACGGTGGAAAAGAAAGAAGGAAAATGTAAGGAAAATAAGGATGTAATTGTAACAGACCTTCCGGGAATTTACTCTTTGTCTCCATATACACTGGAGGAAGTGGTAAGCCGTGACTATTTATTAAAAGAAAAGCCGGAAGCGATCATCAATCTGGTGGATGCCACAAACATTGAACGAAATCTGTATCTGACAACACAGCTTTTAGAGCTTGGAATTCCGGTTGTAATTGCGCTGAATATGGCGGATCTGCTGGAAAAGAATAAAATCAGCATCGATACAAAAGCGTTGGAAAAAGAACTGGGATGTAAAGTAGTCAAAACTTCAGCCTTAAAGGGAACCGGAATTCGCGAAGTAGTGAAAGAGGCTGTCACAGCAGCGAAAAAAGAAAGCATTGTTTCAGGAGAAATAAAGTTTTCAAAGGATACCGAAGCGGCTGTTTCCGAGATGGAAGGACAGTTGCCGTCATCCGTTTTAGAAGAACAGAAAAGATGGTATGCGATCAAGCTGCTGGAGCGCGATGCGAAAGTACTGGAGCAGTTAAAACTGACTGCATCTGTACAGAATCAAGTAGAAAAAATCGCTGCCAAACTGGAAGAAAGGCTGGATGATGACACAGAATCTATTATTACAAATGAGCGTTATGAGGCAATCACATATGTAGTAGAAAAATGTGTAAAGAAGCCAAAAGAAAAACTCTCGACTTCAGATAAAATCGACCAGATTGTGACAAACAGGATACTGGGACTTCCAATCTTTCTTGGCGTGATGTATGTTGTATATGCGATTGCAGTAATGACCATTGGAACTTATGTGACGGACTGGACCAATGATGTACTGGTAGTAGCGATTCAGGACGCGGCGGCATCCGGACTGCAGGCGATCGGTACAGCAGCATTTCTGGAAGATCTGATCGTAAACGGAATTATCGGTGGACTGGGTGCAGTACTTGGATTCCTTCCGCAGATGGCGATTTTGTTTGTATTGCTCTCTATTCTGGAAGACTGTGGATATATGGTCAGAGTTGCCTTTGTCATGGACCGTATTTTCCGTAAATTCGGACTTTCAGGAAAGAGTTTTATTCCACTTTTGATTTCATCCGGATGTGGAATTCCTGGAATTATGGCATCCAAGACGATTGAGAATGACAATGACAGACGACTGACGATCATGACATCTACATTTGTACCTTGTGGTGCAAAGCTTCCGGTTATCGCTTTGATGGCTGGTGTGATCGGTTCAGAGGCGACAGGATTTCCGGCAGGATCCCTGACATTTATCATGTACGTGATTGGTGTTGCGACAGTGCTGGTTTCCGCAATTATTCTGAAAAAGACAAAACCGTTCCACGGAGATGCGGCACCGTTTGTAATGGAGCTTCCGGCATACCACCTTCCACAGGCGAAGACAGTACTGCTCCATACATGGGAAAGACTCAAAGGATTTATCAGAAAAGCCGGAACGATCCTGCTGCTAGCTTGTATCGTAATGTGGTTCCTTGGAGGATATGGATTTATAGATGGAAGCTTTGGGGCAGTAGAGGATTCTGCAGACAGTATTCTGGCATCCATCGGAAGTGTGATCGCAGTGATCTTTACACCGCTTGGATTTGGAAGATGGCAGCCGGTGGCAGCTTCTCTTTCCGGATTCTCAGCAAAAGAAGCAATCGTAACGACAATGGGAGTTCTGGCAAATGTAGCCGGAGATACAGAAGACCCGGCAGTTGTAGCACACGGTGTCGCAACATGGTTCCCGTCAGCGGCAGCCGGATTCAGTTTCCTACTCTTTAACCTTTTGGATTCACCGTGTCTGGCAGCGATCGCTACCATGGCAAAGGAACTCAATGACAGAAAATGGTTCTGGTTTGCAATCCTGTTCCAGAATGTATTTGCATACGTAGTAACATTTATGGTATATCAGATCAGTGGTGTTGCGACAGGTGCGCTTACATTTGGAGCATCTACAGTAGTTGCAATCCTGCTGCTGGCAGTTGTCTTATATCTGTTATTCAGAAAAGATCCATATAAAGGAAAAGCAGTGAGTGTAAAACGTTCTGTGGCAGAAGCCTAAAGGAGAAAAAATGGGCGGAATAAAATCGGTAGTATCTATGGGATACGCGGTATTGTTTGTAATACTTCTTTATTTAGTTGGCATTGGAATCTCGAGTCTGATACAATATATAAAAAAGAAATTTAGAAGGTGATAATCGTGAATGCAGCAACATGTATTATTTTGATCGTTTTAATTGTAATTGTTTCGTTTTCAATCCGTGCGACGATTCGTGATCGGAAAAAAGGCGGATGTGCAGGGTGCTCCGGATGCGGCGGAAGCTGCAGCGGATGTCATAGTGAAGTGGAACAGACAAAGAAATCCGAGTAAATAAGAGCAGAATGAAAAGTGTGGTATCAGCAGAGTGTAAAATCTTGAAAAAATGCACTGTGGTACCACACTTTTTTGATAGAAAAATTGATAAAATTTATCGATAATCGGATTTTTGATTGACGAATGAAAATCAGGGTTCTAGAATGAGTGTAATGTAACCAGAAAGTACAAGTGATCGATGGATTGTAGAAAGAAGGGAAACAGATGAAACAACACCGATTTTGGGCGTGGGCAACAGTATGCTGCGCAGTAATGGTATTTTATACCGGTTACAAACATAAGTAAGATAGAAAAAGAGAATCAGTTTACAGGAGGAAGAAAAGATGTTAGATGTATTTAAAATGAAAAAATTAGGGATTTTTGCAGGTGGTGTTTTATTCGGGACAGCAGGAGTGAAGCTGTTGTCAAGCAAAGATGCAAAAAAAGTGTATACAAATTGTACAGCTGCAGTGCTTCGTGCAAAAGATTCTGTTATGAAGACAGCATCCACTGTACAGGAAAATGCAGAAGATATTCTGGCGGAAGCAAAACAGATCAATGAAGAGAGAGCAGCAAAAGAAGCAGCTCTGGAGCAGGAAGCAGAAGAAGTAACAGAAGAGACAGTGGCAGACAACACAGATTTTGCAGAAGAGGCATAAGATAAAAAGAGGGATTTGATTGAAGTTTATAATTAAGCATGAAATACCGGGAAGAATACGGGTGCATATGGTGCAGCCGAAAATGACGTTTGAAGAGGCGGATATTCTGCTGTATTATCTCGTAAACCTGGAAAATGTGACAAAAGCAAAAGTATATGAAAGAACACAGGATGCGGTGATCTATTATGAAAAGGACCGGCGGGAAATCATCAAGGCACTGCAGAAGTTTGGGTATGATCGGGTGACAGTGCCGGAGGGGCTGACTGAGCATTCCGGAAGGCAGATGAACGCAGAATATCAGGAAAAACTGCTCATGAAAGTCGTGATGCGTTTTGGTGGGAAGCTTCTGATACCGGCACCGGTACGGGCGGTCTGGACAGGTGTCCGTTCTCTGAAATATCTGCAGCAGGGGATCGCGAGTCTGAAAAAAGGCAGACTGGAAGTGGCGGCTCTGGATGCCACTGCGATCGGTGTTTCCATCCTGCGCAGAGATATGAATACCGCAAGTTCGATCATGTTCCTGCTCGGCATCGGAGAATTGCTGGAGGAATGGACACATAAAAAATCTGTCGGAGATCTGGCACGCGACATGTCCCTGAATGTGGGGAAAGTCTGGCTTTTAAGAGAGGAACAGGAGATTCTTGTTCCCGCAAAACAGATTGAACCGGAAGATCTTGTAGTAGTCTGCATGGGAAATGTGATTCCATTTGATGGAGTCGTATCCCGTGGTGAGGCAATGGTCAATCAGGCCTCTATGACAGGAGAAGCAGTTCCGGTGAAAAAGACAGCGGAAAGCTATGTATATGCAGGAACTGTTGTAGAAGAAGGAGAACTGATCATCTGCGTGAAAGCGGTGAGCAAAGCAACCCGTTTTGAAAAAATCGTGACCATGATCGAAGAGTCTGAAAAATTGAAATCAAATCTGGAAAGTCATGCAGAACATCTGGCAGATCAACTGGTTCCGTATACACTGGCAGGAACGATTCTGACCTGGCTGCTGACAAGAGATGTGACCAAGGCACTGGCAGTACTGATGGTAGATTTTTCGTGTGCACTCAAGCTGGCGATTCCAATTTCGGTACTGTCTGCGATCCGGGAGGCGGGCGCACATAATATTACCGTAAAAGGCGGAAAATATATGGAAGCTGCTGCAAATGCCACAACGATCGTGTTCAGTCGGTCATTTTTTGCGGACAGTTCATACATGCTATCCTTTTCTGTTCTCTGCTCCTGCGTTTGCTCTCGTTTGATTTCTCCCTCCGTATCTTCTTGGCACAAGCAGGACAATACCTTGATGCACCAGAGCCCGGGACATATTCAACGCCGCACACCGTACAATTTTTAGCGGGCATTGCTGCCCACCGTTTTGTAGGTATGATATGTAATTCATCGACAAAGCCGATGAATTTATAGTAAATCTTGATTTCCTGCTTCACTGTTCCGTCTGCCATCTTCTCACGCTCCGAAACAAGTATCTTGTCTATGAGTGCGTTTATAACTGTTGCATCCAGTTCTTTTAAGCCTTGATAATTTCGGATAAGGGCGAGGAAGTCACGGATTCCCCGTGATTTCTCGTAGCTTTCATTAAGAGTTTCCGTCACCTCTTTCAGCCTTGCTTCAATTTCAAGCTGCTCTTTCTGGTATTTCCCCGACATCATCTCAAAATTCCGCTCGGTAATACGCTCCATGACCTTATCCTCGTAGAGAGAGGAAAACAGCCTGTCCAGTTCCGCAAGGCGTTTGTTCAGCTTCTTACGTTCTTTCTCTAATGCTTTCGCCCTGCTCTGGTCTGTTTCCGTGAGCCGCTTTTCTATGGCCCTGACCGCCTTTTCATCATTCACTGCCATATCCGCAAAACAGTTGATGTCGGCAAGAACGGCATTGAATAAATCCCTTGCTTCTATATTGTGGGCACTACACTCGCTTCTTCCGTTTCTTGCATAATTATTACATGAATACTGTACACAGTCGATAATCTCTGGGCGTTTCCTCCTGTGTACGTTCATTGCCCGCAGAGCACATCCGCAGTCCACACACTTGATAACGCCTGCAAAAATATTTACAAATCCTCCCTTGTTCTGTGGAAGCCTACGACTTGTAATAAGCTGTTGGACAATATCAAATTCCTCCTGCGTGACTATTCCCTCATGGGTATTGGGTATCACTTCCCATTCTTCGGGCAGCTTAGAGGGGCGTTTCTTGATTTTCATATTGGCGGCAATCCGTTTGTAGCCTACAAGATTTCCCGCATATATCGGGCTTCTTAAAATGCTCCTCACGCTGTTCCCACTCCAAATATAGCGTTTGTCCTCGTTCCCCTCAAAATGACGTTCAAAGCCTGTTTCGCCACGCTCCGCCGCATAAGCGGCAGGGCGTAGGATATGCTGTTTATTAAGATGTCTGCAAATTTTGGCAACTCCATTCCCTTTTAATGCAAGGTCGAATATCTCTTTTACAACATGTGCCACTTTATCATCTATCAGCAGATGGTTGTGGTCGGCAGGGTCTTTGATATAGCCATAAGGGGCGGTAGTTCCCATGAATTTCCCCTGTTGAAACCTCGCCCGATATGCCGATTTTATCTTAACAGATATGTCAGCGGCATACATTTCGTTTAAAATGTTGCGGAAAGGCGTGATGTCCATAGCAGATTTATTCAAGGTATCTACGCCGTCATTGACCGCTATATACCTCACGTTATGCTCTGGGAAGAAAACTTCCAGATATAACCCACAATCAAGATAGTTTCTCCCCAGACGGGATAAATCTTTCGTAATCACGCAGTTTATCAGACCGCTTTCAATGTCTTTTATCATATTCTGGAAACTTGGTCTTTGGAAATTTGTACCAGAATAACCATCGTCCACATACGTTTTTGCTATGTGCCATCCCTGCTTTTTCACATAATCCGTGAGGATGGATTTCTGTGTCGCAATGCTCGCACTCTCGTTATCCGTACCATCGTCTTTAGATAAGCGGCAATAAATGCCGACTAAATAGATTTTCTTTTCTTCTTTGATTCCTGCCATACTGTAAAACCTCCGTATCTGTCCTATCTGTTTTCATGTCCCATTGCGTACATTCTAAGCGGACAGCCCCTCATTGTCGAAGGTGTCGCCCTCGGCAATCTTCTTCCGAATATCCTCGGAGATAATCGGGACAAACGCTTCTGTAACGGTCTGTGTGCCGACATATTCACGGCTGATTATCATCTGCACTGGTGCTTTTGGCACGATACGCTTTCTCTTTTTATCTGCTTTCTTATCCTCGCCCATACTTAAATCTTCCTTTCCAGACAGGGCAGGGAAGAGTTTGGAAATGTCCCCGCCCTGCCAATCAGATACCATTAATCCTCGCTGTTTAATTCTTTCTGTAATGCTTTAAGGAGTGCCGCCGCTTCATCAGCGTTCAGCGTGATTCCCTTGCCGCACTTTTCACGGTTCGGGGAAAAGCTGCGGATGTCATACTTCGGCTCTTTCCCATTCCATGAAATGAGATTGATTTCCTTTGTGTAGCCACTGTCGCCCGTAGACAATACTGCGATTTCCTTTACGATTTCATACTGGATTTCTCTCATTCTCCATACCTCAACTCTCTGTATTTACTTCCCGAAAAAAGAAGATTAGCGGCTGTCACGGTTGCGTTTCCTCTGCAACTCACGCTCCAAAAGTTTGATGATGGTTTCCTCCATCTGCTTCGGCGTTGTGTTCTTCGGAAAGTATTTTTTCAGCTTGCTTGTGTTGATTTTCAAGGTTTCTTTCTGGTTGCCCTTTTCCTCCGTCATAATCGCAAATATCGTATCCATGTCAAGCCGCCCGCTCTGGCTTAACTGTTTCATCCGCTGTGCCTGTGAGAGTGAGGGCGTTGCTTCTTCGCTCTCCATCGTGGCAAAGAGGTTTTCCTGCTCGTCTTTCTTCAAGAAGGACAGTTCCACCGCAGGCGTGAGGGCGATTTTCCCCTCGTCCACCATCTGCAAAATCGGCGGTATCAGTTCCGTCAGGCGGATAAAACGCTGCACGGTCATCCTGCCCACGCCGAAGCCCTGTGCCACCTTGTCGTCCGTCCGCAACTTCGTCACAACTTGTGACGAGGTTAAGTCTGTGCGGAAACCCTGCCGCTTCATGGCTTCGGATTTCATCTTGTAAGCAAACGCCCGCTCCGATGGCAGGATATTCTCACGCTGCAAATTGCTGTCTACAAGGGTGATGATGGCTCGGTCACGGTCTAAGGGCAGGACAAACGCAGGCACGGTATTTATCCCTGCAAGTTCAGAAGCACGGACACGCCGCTGTCCTGCAATCACTTCATAACCGTCCCCGTCCTCTTTCGGGCGTGTGATTATCGGCGTGACAATGCCAAATTCCTTGATGCTTTCCGCTAACTCTGACAGTGTTTCATCTTCTGCCACATGAAACGGATTGTCGGGGAACGGGTACAAGTCTTTGGTCTTTAACACCTTAAAATCCTGTTTCTTCATTCACATATCTACCTTTCTTTCGCTCTGCTTCTATGATTTTTCTGCAATTCTTCCAACACTTCGGGCGGTATTTTTGACAGCAGCCGCCCCATCTGCTCGTTGGTTCTCTGCAATTCAAATATCTTCTGATTCGCTTTCTGCACCTTTAGTTCCTGCTCGTACTTTTCATCACGCATACGCCCCGCATAGTCTGATTCCTGCCCAATTCTCTCTTTCAAACTGTCGATATACGCCTGCTGTTTCCCGATTTCCTTAGAGAATTTCTCCACGTCTGGCAGCCATGCAGAGAGTAAATCTAACGCTTTATCCCTTTTCTTCCCTGCGTTAAAGGCGTTGATGTCGGATAGGGCAGACACGATTTCTTCATACTGTTTATCAAGCCTGCCGCCTAATTTATAGAGCCATGTGGGGACGTGTTTCCGCTTGGTTTCCATTGAGGACTGCCCCCGTTCAAGCTGATTCCACCGTGAGGACATCCGCTCATGGTAGGCGGTCTGCCACTCGGATAATGATTTCTGGTTGCCTAAGATAGCTTTCGCTGACAGCTTATTGTCTGGCGTAATCGGCACAAAGCAGAGGTGCATATGGGGCGTTCTCTCGTCCATATGGACGACAGCGGAGAGGATATTCTGCTTTCCAACACGCTCCGAAATGAAGTCAAGAGCCGTCTGGAAATACGCTTTTTGTTCTTCGGGCGGTAACTGGTTCATAAATTCTGGTGAAGCTGTGATGAGCGTTTCCACCATCATCACGCTGTCTTTCCTTGTCCTGCACCCCGCTTCGGCTACCATGCGGTTAATCTCTTTCTTGTAGGTGTACTTTGGTGGTGCTATGAGATGGTAATTGTTTTTAGAGCGTTCCATATCTATATCTGGGTTGCTTTTGTAGGCTTCTTTCTTCCGCTCGTTGTGGCGTTCACAAGCCGCAACGCCGCCCGCTTTTCGTTTCTGGAAACGCAGGATTGCATAAGGCATAGGCGGATTCCTCCTTTCTTTCGGCGGGTGACCGTCCTTTGGGGTGACAGCGGTGACGGTGGTGACAGCAGTTTTGGGATACCCCCTGCCGACTGCCGCAACTGTCACCCTCACCCCCTGCATGACGGTCATGTCGATGATGACGGTGTTTTTGGGATACCCCCCTCGCAAGAGCCGTCACCGTCATGCCGCCATTCTTTTATCCGAAGCCGTAAGGCGTAGGATAGCAGGGCACAGCCCTGCCTTAAGGGAGTCCAGAGGGAACGTCTGGCACACGACTTTGCAGGGCAAAGTGTAGTGTGTTACACCCTGTAAACGCAGTCGGAAAAATCGGAATGATTTTTCTGACCGCAGGGGTGGTTTTACACGACCGAAAAGGGCGAGTAAATCTCACGCCTGCATTTTGCGTTTACGGGGTGTTCTCCCGTAGGGATGACAGCGGCAGGGTATCCTAAAATCACTGTCACCACCGTCACTGCTGTCACCCGCAGGGCAGAGCCGCCAGCTTTACATGGCTTTAAGCGTCAATGACAGTAACAGGGGGGTATCCTAATATCGCTGTCACCACCATCACCGCTGTCACCCGCCCTCCTTGCAAGGGCAATCCGCCTGCCGTCTTTCCTGCGGCTGTACTGGTAGCAGATACGGTTCTCGCTTAAAAATGTGGTGCGGTATTCATTCAGCCATTTCGTAATCACCGTGGGTATGGTTTCCGTTTCCCCCATAGCGGCTAACAGTTCCGTTGCCGTGCCTATCCATTCTTCCTTATCCCTCATAAAATCCACCAACCGAAAAAGGACATCTGGTATCGTTTCTTTCGCAAGCTGCTCCTGCGTTTTCCGCTCCACAAGCTCCCAACGGCAATCACGGAAACGCAGCGTGTATTCCTGATAAGGCGTGTCCCTGCCCGTCACATACAGCTTGGCGGTGTCAGACGCACGTTTCTCCTTTTCCAGAACAAAGGTAGCGTCCGCACTCCCCGTTAATCCTGTCGTCCCAGACACCTTGTTGAACACGTCGCTGTCATTCTGCTTTCGGATGTGGTGTACGACAATGACCGCCAGAGAGTGCCTGTCGGCAAAGTCTTTGATGAGGGAGATGTCCCCATAGTCGCTTGCATAGGCATTGTCTTTTGAAGCTGTACGGACTTTCTGCAAGGTATCAATGACAATGAGCCTGCTGTCTGGGTAATCTTTCAGATAATCTTCAAGCTGCACGATAAGACCGTCTGACAGCTTGCAGCTTGCCACGGCAAAGTGGAGCCGCCCGCTTGCTTCGTCCGTCAAACGAAATAACCTGTCCTGTATGCGGCAGAACGTGTCCTCAAGGCAGAGGTAAAGCACATCGCCCTCCATTGTCGGCATATCCCATAAAGGGATTCCCTGCGACACGCATAAGCATAGCTTCAGCATGAGCCAGCTTTTGCCTATCTTCTGTGAGCCGCAGAACAGCGATAAGCCTGTCGGGATAAGGCTGTCCACCACAAAGGATGGTTTCTCAAGCGGTTCATAAAGGAGCGTTTCGGCGTTGACTGTCTGTAACTTCTGCATGGCTTTCCTCCTTTCGGGCGGTGTCTTTGTTTTCGTTGCACATAGGCGTTGACCTCCTTAAAAATAGATTTACTCCCACGGAAAAAAGTGAGAGTATGTAATGCCGCCAATCCCACACAAATAAAAAACAGATTTCTATTTCGGGCGGTGTCGGTCACGGTTGGAGATATTTCTTCAATTTCCGCCTTTACTTTCTCCTTTGCAATCGCAACAGATTTCTGTATTGCCGAAGCGGTGCAATGCTCCATAGCGGCGATTTGGTAAAAATTGAACTCATACTCGTAGTAGAGCAGGAAACGCCGCCTTTGTATCTCTGGAAGGCTCCCAACCGCCTTATAGAGCGTTTCATTCCGTTCTTCCTCAACCATGCGTTCATCAAGGCTCTTAGGCACACGCAACGCCCGTCTGTAAAGGGTTTCGTCCCATACCTCGTTAAACTCCCTGTGCCGCTCGTCCCATTAGAAAAGATTCCTGTTCCTGCGCTCCATCTGCCGAAACTCCATAAAGAACTGTTCCGACACTTCCAACTCGTGGGATTTGCCCTGCCCGTCCTTAAAGCTGATAAAATACCTTGTGCCGCTTTCCGTGGATTCCTCCCGAAGCGTGTATGCCTTAACCCTGTATGCCATCCTGTTGTCCTCCTGCAAAAAATGAGTGAGGGGATTTCCATCCCTCACCCAGTAGCCCGCAGGATGGCAGGCTGTTTTAGAAGCTATAAAATTTTCCGCAGCTTCTTCCGCAGATGGTCTAACCTCGCATAGATGGCACCAGTCGTCAAATGCACAAGCGGGGCAATCTCCTTTGTGGAATACCCCTGCATTTTCAGCAGGACGATTTTCAAGGTACGCCCGTCCACCGTGACTAATACTTGATAGAGATTTTCGCTCTCAATCTCTTCCAGTAACTCCGCAACCGTACCCACTTCCGCCTGCCGCTCCCTGCCTGCCATGTCCTCAAGATATTCCGCAACGTCATTCGTCCATCGGTAAAACCGCCTGTTGGAATTGAAGTCTGCCCTGTCCGCCATGCGTATCTGCTCAATGGTCGCTTCATCAACGCCGCACTCACGCAGCAGCTTTTCCTCCGCTTCTTTCCAGATACGCCATTTCCTGTCCTCCCGTCCGTGGTTGTATGCCATTCTTACTTCCTCCAATCAGAATTGATTGAGAGGGCAGAGAAAAGCCCCCTCATCTTCCCAAAGGAAAAAACAAGGGGGCTGAACGCCTTAAATTTTAATTTTCTATTATCTTTCTTAGTTTTATTAGGATTCTGGCTTTGCGTTTGTTTACAACGCTCTGGGTTATGCCCAACCTCGCCCCGACTTCACGCTCGGAAAGTCCGTCAAAAAAGATTGCCTGTATCAGCTCCTGTTCACTATCCGACAGCAAAGGCAGGGCGGCTTTCAGCCTGTCCACCATGACCGCATTGACAACGGTTTCTGCAATGTCCACCGCTTCATCAGTGATAAAGTCCAGAGGATTCCCCTCGCTGTCCGTAAATCCGTCGAGAGATAGCAGTCTATTCTTTGTATCTAATTTTTGCAGATAACGCCACCGTTCCTTGTCACGGTAGAAGTCTGTGTATTGCTCCCTCACGACTTCAAGCAGACAGCCTTGAATGGGGATAAACAGCTTGTCCATATAGGTCTGGTCGGATTCCCTGCAACGGCAGAACTCCGTGTAGGATAATTCCACATAGCCGCCACTTTCTCTGATATATACCTTTCTTGGTGCATATTTCACCATAAATACCTCCCATCTGAATTTTTGAAATGTAAAAAATCCAGATGGAGAGGCGGAGAACGACACCGCATATCAGAAACAGCCCTACGGCACTTTCCAACAAAAATCGACAAAAGAAAAACCGCAAAGGCTCTGTGACCTTTACGGTTATAGGAAATAGTAATTCTATTGTATGGAGATTGTACTTCTACTTTCAAGGTGAGAAGTACCGTTGCACTGGCAGAAATTTTTTTAACTGGTTTCCTGCCGTTCTCTGATATGCTATGTATTGATAAATTTTGCTTCGTATGAGCAGATAGATAACTGCCCGAAAAAAGGACATAAAAAAATCCCTCCAAATTTAAAAACAAATTCAGAGGGTAATTTAGGGTATAACAAAATAACCCACCCGAATATCGTTTTTTTTATTTGGTGAGTTTGTTCTTTCAAATACGAAACAAAAAGAGCCGATGATTCGTGAATTGTTCCACAATTTCATCGGCTCTGCGTCTTAAGCGTCTGGCTCTTTGATGACAGTTATCTTCAAGTTGTCAACTTTAATCAATCTTTCTTGTCTGCATTTTGGACAATAAAGGGGATAATTCTCCAAAACAGTGTCCTTCCTAATTTTATTACGGGTTTTGCTCCCACAAACAGGACACAATATCCATTCGCATTTCATCATAATTAGTCTCTAATCCTTTCAAATCTCATTTTATATGACTTTTGCAAGCTGTTAAGCTAACTTGTGGAACATATGCCGAACCTTATCTATACGGCTATTCGGGCGGCGGGGTTGGCAAATAAATTTACCAATAGCTGGCTGGTATCCTTTTAACTCTGTCAAGCAGACTCCCTGCCCATTTGTGAAATAAGTTAAATCGTTCCTGTATTCTTGAATACATCTAGCAGGGATTTCTCCTTTCAGAATGACCTCGTCATTCTTTATCTGAGTACTTACAATATCTGCACAATACCTTGGAGCATCATGATACGCCCGTGAGAGATATTCCTGCGGTGCATAAATTTCAAAGTGGAGATATGGCTCTAATAGTTCTGTCCCTGCTTTTTTTAAAGCCTGCTCCAATACGATAGGGGAAAGCAGCCGAAAGTCTGCGGGGGTACTTACAGGACTATAATACAATCCATATTCAAAACAGATTTTACAGTCTGTCACTTTCCATCCATACAGCCCCTGCTCGCAGCCATAAAGAACCCCCTCCATAACCGCATTTTGGAACGATTGATTTAAATATCCAAGTGAAACTCTGCTTTCATACTGCACTCCGCTTCCAATAGGGAGCGGCTCTATGGACAACCCGACAGAAGCCCAGAAAGGATTTGGCGGGACTTCTATGTGGATGGTATATTCTGCTTTTCTAAGCGGTCTTTCCATATATATAACAGTAGGCTCTTTTATTTCTGCCTCCACATGATATTTTTCCTCAAGGATGGCACAAATGACTTCCATCTGCACATTCCCCAAAAAAGAAAGTATAATCTCATGCGTTGTAGTATCCACATAATATTTTAAAAGAGGGTCGCCATCTGAAATTTCTGTAAGTGCCCCAAGCAATATTTCCCGCTGTTCAGATTTCTTTACTGCAATCGTTGTTTGGAGCATAGGGAGAGGATTTTCAATAAATTTTCTCTGCGGCAACAGTATTTCGTTCCCCAAAATACTGTTTAGCTGCAAAACATCATTTGGTAAAATTACAATATCACCAGAGCAGGCTGTATCGGATGAATATAATTCACCGTTTGTCGGAACACACATCTCTGTGATTTTTATTTTCTCTTTTTCAGATATTCTAATAACATCCCTCAAATGCAATGTTCCGCTATATATACGCACATAAACAAAACGCCGCCTTTTCTCTGAATATTCAATCTTAAAAACCTGCCCGCATAGTTCAGATTGACCTTCAGGCGTTGATGAATAAAATTTACTGGCAATTACTTCTATAAGCTGCCGAATCCCCAGATTGTTTTTAGCGCTTCCGTGATAAACGGGAAATAACGTTCCGTTTTGGAATCTCCTGTTTTCTTCCTGTTCCAGTTCTGACATTTTAAACGGTTTCCCTGACATATATTTCTCTAATAGTTCATCGTTTCCCATAATTACCGCATCCCACTGTTCCATATCGTCATTGTCCGTTACATTTATATGGGGATGCTGCCCAACCTTTTGCTTCACTATAATTTCCGAAGAAAGCTTTGCTTTCATTTCCCGATATACCATTGGCAAATCAATCCCCTCTTGGTCAATTTTATTGATGAAAAAAATTGTCGGAATCTTCATTATCTGTAGTGCATGAAACAGTATACGGGTCTGTGCCTGTATGCCATCCTTTGCAGAAACTAATAATACTGCTCCGTCTAATACGGATAAAGAACGGTATACTTCCGCCAAAAAATCCATATGGCCTGGCGTATCTATAATGTTGACTTTTACATCCTCCCACTGAAAAGATGTCACTGCTGTCTGGATAGTGATTCCCCTTTGACGCTCCAAATTCATTGTATCTGTCCTTGTTGTGCCTTCATCTACGCTCCCTAGTTCTGCAATTGCACCACTGGTATACAATAAACTTTCCGTTAATGTTGTCTTTCCTGCGTCAACGTGAGCCAGAATGCCTAAGTTAATTATTTTCATGTGATTTTCCTCCTATCAACACCCAAAAAAGGGCATAAAAATACCCAGTGATAAATACTCCTATCACTGGGTAAATAACTCCAATAGCCCCAAAACACTTATATGTTTTCGGGCATATAAAATTACATGATAAAAGTATTCTTAAACTGGGTACAAAAAACTAAGCCCCATATTAAAAGTGAAACGGGACTGCTACTTTTTGTTCCCACTATCAAATTGACAGTTTATTTAAGAATACCTTGCCGCATATTTATTAACTCCTTGTATAATACTGAATCTAATTATATTCCTTAACCCTTTATTTGTCAAGCTGACAAACTAAAGCAGAAAAAGCGGCAGGATTTCCCCCTGCCACTAATCATCTGTTTATGCAAAAATAATTTCCTTTTCCACAATCTCCCTCGCACAAGCCCTTATGTTATTGAGGCATCCTGTCCATTCTAAGGCGTTTTCTGCCTTTAGCTGTTCCGTTATGCCCTGTGCCTGTTTCATACCCTCTATGAGCCTTTCAAAGCGTTCCTGTGCCTGTCTGTTGATGTCGGCAAGGTAGGCGTTTAGCCTGCCGCTTGTAAGAAGATTGGTGTATGTAACTTTACGGTACTGTTTTAGATAATCTAAATGCCGTTGCCCCCAGATGCCTATTGCCTGTTCTTCTTCGGCGGGTACAGTTAAGCACGGTATCAAATAATCCCCTTGCCTTTCGTATTTGCCGCCCAGTTCCTCAAATAATGATTTTGCCATTGTCTGTTACCTCCACATTCTTTTTTATTTTGAATGTCCGCAAAATCCGTCCTACATCGATAAGACGGGGACACTCACAGAGGCGCGACCGACGGTACGAAAGGTGGTTTCTTTCTGTGAGCAGAGTGAGGATGAGCTGCTGAGAATGGCGGCCTGTCTGGAGGAACATTTTCCACATTCCATGGCAAAGGCTGTTGTGGAAGCCGCCAGAAAAAGAGGGCTGGAGCATGAAGAGATGCACAGCAAGGTCAATTATATTGTTGCACATGGAATTTCCTCCACGATCGAAGGAAAACGCGTGGTGATCGGAAGTCATCATTTTGTATTCGAAGATGAAAAATGCTCGGTCAGAGAACCGTGGATCCGACAGTTTGAAACACTTCCGGAAGAATGTTCTCTGCTCTATCTTGCCATTGAGCATGAGCTTGCTGCAGTTGTATGTATTGAAGATCCGCTGCGCAAAGAAGCGGCAGATGTAGTGCGTGCTTTGAAGGCAACAGGGCTTGAGAAAGTCGTGATGATGACAGGAGACAGTGAAAAAACAGCTGCTTCTGTGGCGAGAAGAGTTGGTGTGGATGCATATTATTCAGAAGTGCTGCCTGAGGATAAGGCAAAATTTGTGGAACAGGAGCGCGCATCCGGCCGTACGGTGATTATGATCGGCGACGGGATCAACGATTCTCCGGCATTGTCGGCAGCAAATGTGGGAATTGCAATTCGTGACGGTGCGCAGATCGCACAGGAAATTGCGGATATCACAATCTCGGCAGAAAACTTGTGGGAAATCGTAATGTTGAGAAGATTAAGCGAGGCGCTGATGCGGCGTATCCAGAAAAATTACAGAAGCATTGTCGGGATCAATGCTACTTTGATACTGCTTGGAGTCACAGGAATCCTGCAGCCTACGACGTCTGCACTGCTTCATAATATGTCTACGCTGACGATCAGCCTGACCAATATGAAAAACTTACTGGATGAAAACTAGTTATTGAGAAAAAATCGATAATAACCCTCTTGATTTTTTGAAATAGTTCCTATAGAATAAAACTAAGGTTAGTTACAACTAACAAACGGGAACACACAGGAAAATTCAGGAGGTGCGTATGAGTATTGTTATTATCGGAGGACATGACCGAATGGTCTGTCAGTATAAAAAAGTATGTCAGAAATATCAGTGTAAAGCAAAAGTGTTCACACAGATGTCAGGAAATCTGTCCAAAAAGATAGGAACTCCGGATCTGGTCGTTTTATTCACAAACACTGTTTCGCACAAAATGGTGCGGTGTGCAGTGGAAGAAGCAGGCCGCTGCAATGCAGAGATCATCCGCTGCCATACAAGCAGCAAAAACGCACTGGAAGATATCCTGGAAACTGCCTGTGCAGCAGTGTAAAAACGATCAGCTTCAAAAGAGCAAGATAGAAGAGAAATATAGAAAAATGTACAAAAAAGAGAGTATACGATACGAAATATGTATGGTATACTCTCTTTTGATATGAAAAAATGAGGGATGAGGGACATGAACATCAGAAAAAACTATAATCATACATTGAATGCCTGTTACCTTGGCTATATTACCCAGGCAATCGTGAACAATTTTGCACCGCTTCTGTTTCTGACATTTCAGAGTACATATGAGATTTCGCTGGATAAGATCGCACTTTTGGTATCCTTTAATTTTGGGGTGCAGTTGATCGTGGATCTGCTGGCCGCAAAATATGTGGACAAGATCGGATACCGCAACAGTGTGGTGGCAGCACATATTTTCGGAGCAGTTGGCCTGGTGGGACTGGCAGTGTTTCCGTCCGTTTTTCCGGATGCGTATGCAGGACTGCTTTTGGCAGTATTTTGTTATGCAATTGGAGGCGGATTGATCGAGGTGCTGATCAGTCCGATTGTAGAATCTTGTCCGACAGAGCGAAAGGCTGCTGCGATGAGTCTTCTGCATTCTTTTTACTGTTGGGGGCATGTAGGCGTGATTCTGATCTCGACTGCATTTTTTGCCATTGCGGGGATTGAGAACTGGAGGATACTGGCTGTGATCTGGGCAATCCTTCCGGCGTTGAATGCAGTATATTTTGGAATGGTACCGATTCAGGCAGAAGAGGAAGACGTTGAGGGAATTCCTGTGCGAGAATTATTTAAAATGAAAATTTTCTGGGTGTTGGTACTGCTGATGATCTGTGCAGGGGCATCTGAACAGGGAATGTCCCAGTGGGCGTCAGCATTTGCAGAATCAGGGCTGCATGTAGAAAAGGCAGTCGGGGACCTGGCGGGACCATGTCTTTTTGCACTGTTGATGGGAAGTTCAAGACTGCTCTATGCGAAGATGAGTGAGCGGATCTCATTGCCAAAAATGATGCTCTCAAGCGGGATTTTGTGCATTGTGAGTTATCTGCTTGCCGCATTGTCTCCAAATCCGGTGCTGGCGCTGCTGGGATGTGGGCTTTGTGGATTTTCTGTGGGCGTATTCTGGCCGGGAACCTTTAGTATGGCTGCAGCATCCTGTCCGAAAGGAGGGACTGCATTGTTTGCACTTCTGGCACTTGCGGGAGATCTTGGGTGTTCTTCCGGTCCGGGAGTGGTAGGCGTTGTATCAGGAGCATTTTCAGAGAATCTGAAGGCAGGACTTTTGGCAGCAATCGTATTTCCGGTTCTGCTGATCATTGGACTGCAATTGTTGAAAGAAGGAAGTCGAGAGAGAGGGGAAGTAAGATGAAAAAAGAGATGACAAATGATATGACTGTCGGAAGTCCGACAAAGCTGATCATTCAGTTTATGATTCCGATGTGTCTGGGAAATGTGTTCCAGCAGTTTTACAATATTGCGGATTCCATCATTGCAGGGCAGTTTTTGGGTGTCAATGCTCTGGCAGCGATCGGAAGTACCGGTTCATTGATGTTTTTTGTGACAGGATGGCTGCAGGGACTGACCAGTGGATTTGCAATTCTGGTATCGCAGTGGTTTGGAGCAAAAGATATGAAACGGATGCGCCATTATGTGGCAATGTCCATTTACCTGACGATTGCGTTTGCTGTGGTGATGACGATCGGATTTGAATTTGCCAATGAGCCGATTTTAAGGCTGATGAATTCTCCGGAAAATCTGATGGCAGATATCAAAGGATATATGGCAGTCATCTATGGCGGGCTGATCGTAACTGCGGCATACAATGCACTTGCGGCAGTGCTGCGGGCTTTGGGCGATTCCAAATCACCATTATACTTTCTGATCATTTCCGCGATTATCAATGTGGTTCTGGATATTGTATTTATCGTGAATTTTGGAATGGGCGTGGAAGGCTGCGGATATGCGACCGTGATCGCACAGGCTGTTTCTGCATTGTTGTGTCTGATTTATATTGTAAAAAAATTTCCGATCCTGCGGCTTTCGGAAGAAGATTTTCGGATTTCCTTTCAGAGCATGGGACGGCTTCTGGCATTGGGAATTCCCATGGGACTGCAGTTTTCTATTACGGCGATCGGAACGATCATTGTGCAGGGAGCGGTCAATATTTACGGAGCGGTATATATGGCAGGATTTTCAGCTGCAGGAAAACTGCAGAATATTATTGTGACAGTATTTACTGCGTTTGGCGCCACAGTTGCCACATATGTGGGTCAGAACCGCGGAGCCGGGAAAATGGATCGTGTACATAAGGGAGTACGATACACGCAGATCATGGTATTTGTCTGGAGTGCGGTCACAATGGTTTTGGTGTACTTCTTTGGAGAAGAGATGACATTGTTGTTTGTGAGCAAAACGGAGACAGAGGTACTTCATGCAGCGGAAGTTTATTTCCGGACGGTGTTCTGGGCATACCCGTTTTTAGGAAGTATTTTTATCTATCGAAATGCGCTGCAGGGAATGGGCTACGGTCTTGTTCCGATGCTTGGTGGTGTGTTTGAACTGGCGGCAAGAGCGCTGATCGTACTTTTGGTGGCAGGAAAGACGAGCTTTTTCGGTGTTTGCCTTGCAGATCCGGCGGCATGGATTTCGGCATTGATTCCATTGATTCCGTATTACATTTATGTGATGAAAAAATATGAAAAGCAGAAACAGCTGGAGGGATAGTGCATAAGAGAGGAGACAACAGGTGGAGAACATTCATCTGTTGTCTCTTTTTTGTCAGTTGTGTTGTGAAATGTGCAAGTTGTGCAAAAAAACTCAAAAAGAGAAGGACATGTGGTAAAGTATGAACATAGAAAGCCGGCCGGCACTATAGAGAATATGAGAATACGGGAGGAAGAAAAATGTTAGCGATTAACATGGCGGATGTGGTAAATGTATTGAATACATGTAAACCTTATCTGATTGGATTTGGTATTGTGCTTGCAATTGCACTGATTGTTCTGATTGCGGCATTTAAACTGAAAAAGACAAAAAGAAAACTGGTACGTTCACAGGCTGGAATTGCAATTCTGTTAGCATTGGTGATCGTAGTAAATATGATTTGCTGGGGACCGATGTCAAGCATGATCTCTCTTGCAACCGGAAACGGAACAATTTCAGAAGAGACATCAAATGAGGCAACCAAACTGGTAGAGAAGATTGCGGAAGAAGGAATTGTGCTTTTAAAGAATGAAGACAATATGCTTCCGATGGAAAATAATAAAAAGTTAAATGTATTTGGATGGGCATCGACAAATCCATGTTATGGTGGAACAGGTTCCGGTTCTTTATCTGATGCATATGAGACAGTATCTTTACTTCAGGGACTGGAAAATGCAGGATTTGAACTGAACTCAGAGCTTTCTGATTTCTACAAAGACTACCGTGCAGAGCGTCCGGAAGTCGGAATGTGGGAGCAGGACTGGACACTTCCAGAACCTACAGTAGATTCTTACAGTGAAGATTTGATCAAGAATGCACAGGATTTTTCTGATACAGCACTGGTTGTGATTACACGTGTAGGTGGAGAAGGTGCAGATCTTCCGACAGATGTAAGCAAAGTGACTTATACAGATAACTCAAAAGACTACAAAGACTTTGAGCCGGGAGAGCATTATCTGCAGCTGAGCCAGACAGAGAAAAATATGCTGGATATGGTATGCTCTGATTTTGACAATGTTGTAGTTGTATACAATGGTGCAAATGCAATGGAGCTTGGATTCTTAAATGATTATGAGCAAATCAAAGGTGCAGTATGGTGTCCGGGAACAGGACAGGCAGGATTCAATGGTCTTGGCGTGATTTTAAGCGGAGAAGTGAATCCGTCGGCAAAAACAAGTGATACATTTGTAAGAGATCTGACTGCAACACCGACAGCACAGAACTTTGGAAACTTTACATATGACAATATGGATGAGTATAAAGTAACACAGACAGGCTTTACAGGAAAAGAAGAGACAACAACTCCTTCTTTCATAAATTATGTAGAAGGAATTTATGTCGGATATCGTTTCTACGAGACAGCTGCCAGTGAAGGGCTCATCGATTATGATAAAACAGTACTGTATCCGTTTGGATATGGATTATCTTACACAACATTTACACAGGAAATGGGCAAGATTACAGAAAATGACGGAACAATTTCCTTTGATGTTACAGTTACAAACACAGGCGACACAGCAGGAAAAGATGTTGTAGAAGTATACTATAACCCGCCGTACACAAACGGAGGAATTGAAAAAGCATCTGCGAATCTGATCGCTTATGACAAAACAAAAAGCTTAGAGCCGGGTGAATCCCAGACACTGACAATTTCCTTTAAAGCAGAAGATATGGCATCATATGACTATCAGAAAGAAAAAGGATACGTTCTGGAAGCCGGTGATTATGAGATCAGCATCAACACGGATTCACATCACATCATTGAATCTGAAACTTATACAGTGGATGAAACAGTGAAGTATACAGGAGACAATAAACGTTCGACTGACCAGACAACTGTGGAAAATCAGTTTGACTATGCGGCAGGAGATGTTACATACTTATCCCGTGCAAACGGATTTGCAAATTATAAAGAAGCAACAGCAGCACCAGAGAGTCTTTCCATGTCAAAAGAGGCAAAGAAAGAATTTATCAACAACAGCAACTATAATCCGGAAGATTATAACAATGAAGAAGATAAAATGCCGGAAACAGGTGCAAAAAATGATATTGAACTGGCAGATTTAAGAGGTGTCGACTATGATGACGCAAAATGGGATGAACTGCTTGACAATATGACAATCAGTGATATGGATACTGTGATCGCTCTGGGCGGATATCAGACAGCAGCAGCTTCCAGCGTAGGAAAAATACAGACGATTGACTGTGACGGACCGGCATCTATCAATAACAACTTTACAGGAACAGGTTCCATCGGATTCCCGTCAGCGGTTATGATCGCATGTACATGGAATGATGAGATTGCAATGGAATTCGGAGAAAGCATCGGTAAAATGGCAGATGAAATGGGGGTATCCGGATGGTATGCTCCGGCAATGAATATTCACCGTTCTGCATTTGCAGGCCGTAACTTTGAATACTATTCAGAAGATGGACTGTTATCCGGAAAAATTGCTGCAAATGCAGTAGTAGGTGCAGAAAAATACGGCGTGTATGCATATTTGAAACACTTTGCCCTGAACGATCAGGAGACAAACCGTACAAGTATGCTCTGTACATGGTCAAATGAGCAGGCAATCCGTGAGATTTATCTGAAACCATTTGAAATCTGCGTGAAAGAAGGAAAAGCAAAAGCAGTGATGTCTTCTTTCAACTATATCGGTACAAGATGGGCAGGAGGCTCAGAAGAACTGTGCAATACCGTACTCCGTGACGAATGGGGATTCCAGGGATTTGTTCTGACAGATTACTTTGGTGTATATGGATACATGAACTCTGACCAGGGTATCAGAAATGGTACAGATGCAATGCTTGTTGCATATGATACAGAAACAAACCATGTAAAAGATCAGAAGAGCGCAACTGGTGTTGAAGCAATGCGTCAGGCTTGTAAAAATATTATGTACACTGTAGTAAACAGTCGTGCATATGATGCGGAAAATCTGGAAACAGGTCTGATGACATGGCAGATTGCAGCAATTGCAGCAGATGTTGTACTGGGTGTGGGAATTCTTGCACTTGAAATCGTGGCAATCAAACGCTTCCGCAAACGCCTTGCAGAAGAGAAGGCAGCTGTAGCAGTTGAGAACTAAGCAATAGCGAGGAGATAGAAATGGAAAACACGGCAAAGAAAGGCTTCTGGGGGACTTTTAAAGAAAAACACCCGGCAGTTGCACAGTTTATCGTATTCTTTATTATCAGCAATGGAGTGACAGTACTTCAGATGATCATGATGCCGGCAATTAAATATGCGTTTGGTTTTACATCCCTTGTCAATACGAATTTTCAGATTCTGCCAATCGGACATAATCTGGACGGCAGCGTCTACTATGTATTTGATTATGCTTCCGGAGCAATCAGCTCCGGAGGCGGCGGAGGACTTGCATATTTCCTTGCAGTGGAGATCACACTTTTTCTGGCGCAGGTTATCAATTTTTTCCTGCAGCGGAACGTGACTTTCAAATCCAATGCAAGTGTAGTCAAAGCGGCAGTATGGTATTTCATTGCCTGGGTATTGATCTCTGTAGGCGCAGCGGCACTGCAGGGACTGTATAAAACACCAATCTATGATTTCTTTATGGGAATGATGGGAGAAGGTGCGGGAATGACAGTAGCTGATATTATCACAATGCTGATCAACTGTGTGATTTCGTTCTGGGTATTCTTCCCGATTATGAAGATCATATTTAAAGAGAAAGAAGCATAAAAACAGAGAGTTATTGCAATCGGGCAATAACTCTTTTTTTAGAAAAAATTTTTATTTTATTTATAGATTCACCAGAAATTCTATGTTAGACTATAGCTATATCGGATGCCAAACACGCTGATATCACAGCAGTCGAAAAATCTTTCAGGCGTATTGCCTTATCTTAAGCATCCAGATTCAAATCAGTATTCTGATTCAGGAGCAGTTTCAAAAAAATCAATCAATCAACAAAAGGAGAAGTATGTGTATGTCAGAAACATTAAAACAATTATTTCCGAATATTCGGACCGAAGAAGCAATTATAGGAGAGATCAAGAGTGATGAGAATCTGCTCGCAGAATATGAGAGCTGGACAGAACTACAGCAGAGAGATTTTCTGAAGTTCTGTTCAGGGATGCGGGGAGTCAAGGTGTTGTATGACGGGTTTGGAAAGGAGATATTAAGCCCGATCTATCATCCGGAGCGACTGGAGGAGCTGTTGTCCTGTATCCTGGAGACAGAAGTGAAGATCCGTCAGGTTATACCAAGTGACGGAACGAGAATTGCAGATGAGCAGAGTCTTGTTATTATGGATATTGTGGTAGAGCTCATGGATGGAAGTCTGGCGAATGTAGAGATTCAGCGTATCGGATATCTTTTTCCGGGAGAGCGGTGTGCGTGCTATTCCGCCGATCTGCTTCTTCGGCAGTATAAGAGTGTCAAGAGCAGAAAAAAGAGAAATTTTACATATCGTGATGTGAAAAATGTATATACAATCGTATTTATCGAAAAAAGTACAAAAGAATTTCAGGAATTTCCGAATACCTATATCCATCGGGCAAAGCAGCAGTTTGATACCGGACTTTCTGTGAATCTGCTGCAGGAATACGTTTTGGTGCCGCTTGACATTTTCCGGAAAACCACGCACAATAAAATTATCGAAAACAAGCTTGATGCATGGCTTACCTTTTTAAGTAATGATACTTCGGAAAAAGTAAAAGAGCTGGTCGAAAAGTATCCCGAATTTAGAGACATGTATCAGGAAATTTATGACATTTGTGAGAATGTAGAAGAGGTGGTACGTATGTTTTCAAAAGAATTGCAGGAACTGGACCGTAATACGGTGAAGTTTATGATTGAAGAGCAGGAGAGAGAAATTAAGGCGCAGAAGGAGCAGCTAAGGCAGAGTGAAGAAGAGTTGCAGAAGAATCAGGAGCAGCTGAAGAAGAATGAAGAAGAGTTGCAGAGGAGTCAGGAGCAGCTGAAGCACAGTGAAGAAGAGTTGCAGAGGAGTCAGGAGCAGCTGAAACACAGTGAAGAAGAGTTACAGAAGAATCAGGAGCAGTTAGCACAAAAGGATGCACAGATTGCCAGACTTCTGGCTCAGATTGAAGAGAAAGATACGTAGTTGTTGGTCCATTTATGATGATAGAACAACCAGTTGTGCAGAAATCTCCCCGTTTCTACGGATTTGTGATAGAGTAGTCTTCAGAAAAATGAAGAGATAAAGAAGTGAAAGGTGAGAGATATGAAACACGCAGAAATCATTGCGAAAATGACAGTTGAAGAGAAAGCAGCGATATTGAGTGGAGCGTCCGAGTGGGAGTCAAGAGAGATCAAACGACTTGGAATTCCGGCGGCGTTTTTTTCAGATGGTCCTCATGGAGTGAGGAAACAGGAAGGAGAAGGAGACCATCTCGGATTGAATGCATCTGTTCCGGCTACCTGTTTTCCGACGGCAGCTACGATTGCGAACAGTTGGGACGAATCGTTGGGTGAAGAGATTGGAAAGGCTCTTGGAGAAGAAGCATCAGCATTAGGCGTAGATGTACTTTTGGGACCGGGACTGAACATTAAGCGCAGCCCTCTGTGTGGAAGGAATTTTGAATATTTTTCTGAAGATCCTTATCTGGCGGGAAAGATGGCTGCATCTTATGTAAGAGGAATCCAGAGTCAGGGAATCTATGCATGTCCGAAGCATTTTGCGGTTAACAGCCAGGAGCTTCGCAGGATGGCAATGAATTCGGTATTGGATGAACGGACACTGAGGGAGATTTATCTGACTGGGTTTGAAATTGCGATTAAAGAAGGAAAAGCAAAATCCATCATGACCAGTTATAACGAGGTCAATGGAGTCTATGCAAATGAAAATGAGCATTTGTTAAAAGAAATTTTAAGAGAAGAGTGGGGATTTGACGGACTTGTAGTCACTGACTGGGGGGCTTCGAACGACCATGTAAAAGGAGTTGCCTGTCGATCTAATCTTGAGATGCCGGCGCCGGGACTGGATGCGGCACGAGAAGTTCTGGCAGCGTTAGAAGAGGGAAGCCTTTCCATGGAAGAACTGGATCAGTGTACGGACGATCTTCTGGATGCAGTACTGACACTGGCAAAGAACAGAGAAAAGCGTGTGCGTGAATTTGACAGAGAAGCTCACCATACGCTTGCGAAAAAAGCTGCAAGAGAGAGTATTGTGATGCTCAAGAATGAAGAAAAACCGTTCCAGCTGCTTCCTCTCAAAGAAAATACAAGAGTGGCACTGATCGGAGACTTTGCATCTGTTCCTCGTTACCAGGGGGCAGGTTCTTCTCTGGTGAATCCAACGAAAGTAGAAACAATGGAGCAGATGATCAGCAGCTATCCGATTCAGTGTATCGGTACAGCGAAAGGATATCAGAGAACAGGAGAAGCAGATGAAGTACTGAAAAAGGAAGCAGTGAATCTTGCAAAGATGGCAGATGTGGTTATTTACTGCTTCGGTCTGGATGAATTGAGCGAATCAGAAGGTCTGGATCGTACGCATATGCGGATTCCGCAGAATCAGGTGGAGCTTCTGGAAGCAATGGCAAAAGTAAACTCCAATATTGTAGGTGTATTAAGTGCGGGATCTGCAGTTGAGATGCCGTGGCATTCCTGCTGTAAGGCATTGCTGCACGGATACCTTGGCGGACAGGCTTCTGCAGGAGCCATGCTGGATGTGCTGACCGGAAAAGCCAATCCGTCCGGAAGACTCAGTGAGACATATCCGGTTCGCTATGAAGATACTCCGGCATTTAAATATTTTCCAAGTACAGAGCGTAATTCGGAATATCGGGAGAGTCTGTTTGTTGGATATCGTTACTATGATACAAGTAAAGTGAGAGTGCAGTATCCGTTTGGATATGGTCTGTCGTATACATCGTTTGAATACTCAGACTTGAGAGTAACGGCGGATGGAGTTGAATTTGTACTGACCAATACCGGAAAGATGGATGGTGCGGAAGTAGCTCAGATGTACGTATGTGCACCGAAAGGAAAGATCTTCCGTCCGGATAAAGAATTAAAAGGATTCGCAAAAGTATTCCTGAAAGCAGGAGAAAGCAGAAAAGTACAGATTTTGTTTGATGATAAGACATTCCGTTACTGGAATGTAGAGACAGACAGCTGGGAAAAGGAAGCAGGAAGATATGAAATCTGTATTGGCGCATGTGCATTGGATATCCGATTGAGAGAGACACTGGAAATAGAAGGAACAACTGACACAATGCCATATGATGCTGAAAAGATGCTGTCATATTTTTCGGGAATTATCAGAGATGTACCGGATGCAGAATTTGAAGCACTTCTGAAGCAACCGATCCCGGATGGAAAGTGGAGCGGTGAACTGGGAATGAATGACGCGATCTGCCAGATGTATTATGCAAAGAGCAGACTGGCAAGAATGATCTACAAGATTCTCACAAACCTGAAAAAGAAAAGTGAGGATAAGGGAAAACCGGATCTGAATATCCTGTTTATTTATAATATGCCGTTCCGAGGGATTGCAAAGATGACGCATGGGGCGGTCAGCATGAAAATGGCAGAGGGTATGGCGGAAGTGGTCAACGGACATTTCATGAAAGGTATGAAAAAAGTACTCGGCGGTTTCTTTGAGAACCGAAAAGCAAATAAAGAATATGAGAAAAAGCTGGGAACCGGAAAATAAGGAACTTGCGAATAAGCAAAAGGAGAAAGCCAAATCAGGACTTTCTCCTTTTGTGTTTAAGATTCTACAGGAATCAGCACCTGCAGGGTAAACCAGTTGTCTTCTGCGTGAAGTGTCATAGAGCCGCCATATTTGCGGGCTGCCTGCTGAATGCTTTTCAGTCCGTATCCGTGATAACCTGCGTTTTGCTTTGTTGTAGTCGGAAGTTGATCCGGTTTTAAAGAAAGCGAAGTTTCCGTATAGTTTTCACATTGAATCATCAATAATTGATTTTTCTGATACATAGACAGTGTGATCAGACGCTTTTCAGGGTCATCAAACTGGGAAACACATTCAATTGCATTGTCCAGTGCATTTCCAAAGATAGAGCAAATATCTTTGACATGCATAAAAGAAATCAGTTTTCCGTCAGCCATGCAGGTGAATGTAATATGCTTCTGCATACAGTAAGTGCTTTTGGTAGTCAGAACGACGTCCAGTACGCTGTTTCCTGTATTTGTGAGCGCTTCCTGTGTGTGGATCGCCTCCTCCATTTCCAGAAGATACTGTTCTTTTTTCTTGGGATCCTGTTCAGAACGGATCGCGATCATATAATGTTTCAGATCATGAAATTCTCTTCGTAAAAGTTCAATATTATCGATGGAAAGCCGATACTGGTCATACTGGCGCTGGAGAACAATATTCATGGCCTGATTTTCACTTCTCATACGAAGTTCTTCCCGTTTTTCCTGCATGGAAAAAAGCATGACAAGTCCCCCGAAATCTACCAGTGTCCGCACATACAGGATGGAACTTGTGGCACTGGAAAACGGCGTATTTGGTATGACGAAGCTGATGTTGCTGATGGCAAATGCTCCAAGTGCAATGAGAATTGCGCTTAGGAGTTCTTTTCCATTGACCAGCAGGCGCTCGTCAGTCGGAAAATGTCCTCTTTCCAGAAAGTAATATCCGATATAAATGCCTGTGTATAAGAGCAGCATGGTCAAAGTCGAGAATAACCGACTGTTTTTGGCGTAATTCAACGCCCACCAGACATAAAGCTGCCAGTGAAAGGACGCGGTAAATTCTGCCAGAACCAGTGCCTGTGCGCAGCAGAATCCGGCATCCAGCCAGGTAGTATCGCAGAGCAGATGCAGAAGGAGGCACATCAGAAATGCGGCTCCGATCATGCAGGGAATCCAAAAATAAATAGGAAGAGTTCCTGCAAATTCCTGATAAGCGATAAATACGAGCAAGCTTCCGGCAAGGGAAACCGGCAGTTTCCACCCGGTTACCTTTCGCCGTAAGAGAAGGACGTACAGGATGCAGGCACCCCATTCAGCAAGGGCGGTATAAATCCGGGGAGTGTCCATCAGTGCGTCTAAATTCATCGGTGTACACCTCCTATATAATCAGTCAAAGCTTCCAGAAACACTTTCTTTTTTGCACGGCTGACAGGAAGTGTCGTGGAATCAGATAACAGGACATTGTTTTGTACAATACCGGTCACATGCATCAGGTGGATAAGATATGCGTTATGGCATTTGGAAAATCCTTTGTCTTTTAAAAGCGCTTCCACCTTTTTCATTGGACCGGCAGTGAGAAAATCCCCTTTTTCGGTATGGAACAGAATGTTGTGGCGCTGGCTTTCGATGTAATAAATCTGACTGATATCCAGGCGCATCTGTCCGCCTTCCACTTCGATCGTCATATAATCTTTTTGCTGTTTTTGCTTCACCTTTTTGACAGCTTTTCCGAGAATCTGAGAAAATGCAAGATAGGCGACCGGTTTTACAACATATCCCAGGGCGTCTACCAGATATCCCTGAACTGCGAACTGGATCGTAGAGGTAATAAAGATAAAAGATACATCTTCATCCAGTTCCCGGATTTTTTCAGCAGTCTTCATGCCGTCCAGATGTTTCATCTGGATATCGAGAAGAATGATATCGTAGTCTGCTTTATATTCACTTACAATGTCCAGACCATCGTGAAAGACGGAAATCTGGAAGGAAAGGGAATGTTCGGTTTCATATTGTTTCAGATACCCGGTGAGTACCTGTACATAAGAATCTTCATCTTCAACAATTGCAATTCGGATCATAGTCTCTCCTTTTTGTTTTTTATCATTTATTGGAATCAGTACTATTTTATCGGAATCCGGCAAAAAAAGCAATTCTTGTTACGATTGCGTATGGATAGGCGGGGGATTGGTGTGAACAGGAAAGAAAGCAGGTTGAAATTCCTAAAAAAGCCAAGTATAATAAAAATGCTGAAAAACAAAGAAGAGAGGTTTTTGAGTGAAGGAGGTAAGTATGGCCGAACAATATCATGGTATGGCAATTGGAATATTTGAACTGGACAGTGAGTGCGCATGTTTTGTGGCACTGGATGCGGCGGCAAAGGCAGCAGCAGTACAGATTCAGGGAGTGGAGAGAAACCGTCTGGGAGCAGGTGCCTGTGTAAAGATGCGGGGAAGTATTTCGGATGTGAAAGCTGCGATGGAAGTGGCGATCCGGACGGCAGAGCCAATCGCAAAGGTTGTTTCACACACGGTGATTGCATCCCCGTCAGAGGAGACAGAAACGGCGATTGCAATGACGATTACAAAATAAGGAGAGATTAATATGACATACGGAGCATTTGGACTGGTAGAAGTCCTTGGGGAGGCAAATGCGGTTCTGGTACTGGATCGGATGTTAAAGACTGCAGAAGTTTTTTATGAAACACAGGATACAAAGTGCGGCGGACATGCCCTGATTTTTGTAAGCGGAAGCGTATCAGCTGTTACAGCGGCAGTGGAGAGTGTAAAGTTGGCACCACCGTGTAAAGTATTTCAGACGGCGGTGATCTCCAATCCATCCCAGGAGATGGTTCAGATTGTAGAAGGTTTCAAAGCCAGAAATAAAAAGTAAAAGAGCGTATGAAAAAGGACAGCAGCCGTATGGGAAGCTGTCCTTTTTCGATTTTATGCTGCTTTGGTAAGGTCGGACAACGGACGGAAGGTATATCCCATTTCCTCCCATTTTGAGAGGAGCTCCTCCATAATTTCTCCGTTGGTCTTTGATGTATTGTGAAGCAGTACAACCGCTCCGGGATGAACGCGGGAAAGCAGTTTGTCAAAGGCTTCTTCATGAGTAGGCTGATCATCCTGCTGCCAGTCTACATAGGCAAGGCTCCAGAAAAATGTCTGGTATCCCAGCTGTTGTGCCATTTTCAGATTTTCAGTACTGTAGATACCTTGTGGGGGACGGTAATATTTGATCATGTCAGTGCCGGTGATTTCTTTATAGAGAGATTCTACGCCGGAAAGTTCTTTTTGAAAATTTTCGACAGAGGAAATCTTAGACATATCCGGATGACTGAGCGTATGATTGGCCACTGTATGCCCTTCTTCTGTCATGCGGCGGATCAAATCCGGATTATCCCGGACAAAGTTTCCCACAACAAAGAAAGCAGCAGGAGCCTGATGTTTTTTCAGCGCATCTAAAATAGCTGGCGTAGCGCCGTTTTCATACCCGCAGTCAAAGGTCAAATATAAAATTTTTTCATCCGTATCCTGCGCGTAGTAAGCATCATATTGCTTCAGCTCTTCAATCGAAGCGTTGGCAGTGGGGAGTGTTCCTTCCTCTGGAAAACTAAGGCCCCAGTTTTCAGAGGACGAGAGGACCGGGCCGGATACCGGATGAATGCCAAGGGAAAGTTCGGCTTTTCCGGCGAGAGAACCGAGTAAAAAGGCAAGTGTAAGAAATAAAAGACGACGAAAACAGACAAACAGGATTTTTTTGTCATGCGTGCTAATGTTCATAGAAAAGCTCCGGAACGTTGTTTTTGCTACTATATTCGAGAAAACAGGGAAATATGCTTACAGTAGACTTTTGGAGAAAAGAGTGATACAGTTAATGCAGAAAATGAATGGAAAATCAGAGGTGACATATGAAAAAAGCGGCATTATTTTTTGATATTGACGGAACGATATTAAGTGAAAAAACAAAAGAGATTCCAAAGAGCGCGATCGAGGCACTTTTGGCGGCGCAGAAAAAAGGACATCTTTTATTTATCAATACAGGGAGAACTATGTGCTCGATTCCGGCACAGTTAAAGCAGTTCATGTTTGACGGATATTTGTGCGGATGCGGAACATATCTGACGTATCATGATGAGGTATTGTTCACAAGAAATATTGACAAAAAACGGGGAAGAGAAATTTTAAATAAAATGGCGGAATGCAATTTGGACGGGATTGCAGAAGGAACGGAAGATATTTATATTCCAGAGAGGATTACCAGGTTTGAACGTCTGGAGACATCCAGAAGATATTTTCAGTCCAATGGTCTTGGATTGGAATGTTATCTCGAAAAAGATGATTTCATTTATGACAAGGTGTTCATTTATGCAGATGAGAAAAGCAATCTTCAGGAATTTTTTACGTTTATCGAGGAAGATATGGAAGCAATTGACCGCGGAGGCAATACCTATGAAATTGTGCAGAAAGGCTACAGTAAAGGGACTGCCTGCGATGTAATCCTGAAAAAATTCGGGATGGAACTGGATCGGGCATATGTATTTGGAGACAGTATGAATGATCTTTCCATGTTTCAGTATGCGAAGCATACGATTGCCATGGGAAATCATGCAAAAGGACTGGATCCTTTTACAGAGTATGTAACAGCAGAAGTAGAGAAAGATGGGATTGCTCAGGCAATCCGTCATTACGGTTTAGATTAAAAAGGAGCGGCTTATGAAATTATTTGTATACAGTTACAGGACATTTGATGAGGATGTGTATTTCCGGGAATTTTCAAAGGAATATGGGGTAGAACTGGGAATCTGTCATCAGGGACCATCTATGGAAAATGCACATCTGGCAGAAGGATATGACTATATCAGTATTCTTACCAGCAAAATTAACGCAGCACTGGTAAGACGATTCCGGGAACTGGGAGTCAAAATGATCTCTACCCGGACGATCGGTTATGACCATATCGATCTGGATGCAGCGAGAGCGTGTGGGATGAAGGTCAGCAATGTGACATACTCACCGGAATGTGTGGCAGATTATACGATGCTTTTAATCCTGATGTCCATTCGAAAAATGAAACGGATTCTGCAGCGGGCAGAGCTCAACGACTTTTCACTGCCGGGAATCCAGGGAGGAGAACTGCATAATTTTACAGTGGGCGTCATCGGAACCGGCAAAATCGGGCAGGCTGTCATCCGGGATCTGAGTGGATTTGGCTGTAAGATCTATGCGTATGATGTCTATCGTTCAGAGAGTGTAAAAGAATATGCAGACTATGTGGAAAACGTGCAGGAAATTTATCAGAAGTGTGATCTGATCACACTGCATATGCCATTATTTGAGTCCAATTTCCATATGATCGATGAAAAGGCAATGGCGCAGATGAAAGATGGTGTAGTTCTGATCAACACGGCAAGAGGCGGTCTGATCGATACCAAAGCGCTGATCAAAGGTCTGGAAACAGGAAAAGTCGGTGCAGCAGGTCTGGATGTGATCGAGGATGAATTTGGATTGTATTATAAGGATCTGAAATCGAAGTGCTTAAGTAAGCATGATCTGTGTATCCTGAGAAGTTTTCCTAATGTAGTTGTGACACCACATATGGCATTTTATACCGACCAGGCAGTCAGTGATATGGTGAAAAATTCGATTTTGAGCTGTTGTCTGAATGAGCGGGGAGAGGAAAATCCCTGGGAAGTAAAATAATAAAAACGGACCGTGCATGAAAAAAGGTTCGTGTACGGTCCATTTGAGTTTAAGAAAAATAGAGCTCTTTAATCTTCTCCACAGGCATCTCCTGCCCGGTCCACAGCTTGAATGCCTCCGCCCCCTGGTACAGCAGCATATAGAGTCCGTTGAAAGTCGGACATCCGGCTTCTCTGGCAAGGCGCAGCAGTTTTGTCTCTTTCGGATTGTAGATCACATCGGAAACGATCAGGTCTTTATGGAAAAAGGACGGATCGTTGATGATGGAAGCGTCTGTATTCGGAGCCATGCCCACAGAAGTTCCGTTGGTCAGGATATAGCTGTCTGCAATCTCTCTTCGAAGGATGGAATCATCTTCAAAATCAAACAGTTGTACCTTACAATTTGTTCGCTCATTTAATGTCTGAACAATCTGCTCGGCGCGCACATAAAACTGGTCATGGATACTGAATACGGAAATCTCTGACAATCCGTCCAGTGCTGCCTGAACCAGAATGGAGGTGGCAGCTCCGCCTGCGCCGAGAAGTGTCATCTTTTTTCCAATCAGATCGTATCCGGCATCCTTTGCTGCGAGCAGGTATCCGGTACCATCCGTTGTATGTCCAGTCAGAATTCCGTTGTCATTCACGACGGTATTGACAGCCTGAGAGATTTCCGCAGCCGGAGAGAGTCGGTCACAGAGCTCACACATTTTATTTTTATCCGGCATGGTTAGGTTGAAGCCACGTACGTTCATGGCGCGAAGTCCATCCACGGCAGCGGCCAGTTTGTCGGTTCCGACATCGAATGCAAGGTAGACATAATCAAGTCCCAGATGTTCAAAAGAAGCGTTGTGCATCATGGGAGAGATGCTGTGTGCAACAGGGCTTCCGAACAGTCCTGTCAGTCCGGTGTGTCCGGTAATCTGTTTCATAAGTGGGTTCCTCCTGTTTTAAATTTCGTCTGCCTGGTCAAAGAATGTAAGATCGGCAGGGTATACATAACTGTCACCGATCTGGTGAAGGAGCACCAGATTTAAGTGATTGTTCAGATTTTTCTTATCCAGTGAGATGGCGTCCATAAGATCACTCATCGGCAGATGGCAGGTATCCGGAAGACCGTAGGCATTCAAAATCAGCCGGATCTTTTGGGCAGTACCTGGCTGGCACAAGTTTTTTTCTTCGGCGAGCTTACTGATCTGATACATACCGATGCCGACGGCTTCCCCATGGCTTTCCCGCTCATAGTGGAAATACTGTTCGATCGTGTGTGCAAGCGTGTGACCGAAATTTAAAAGCATCCGCTCCCCGGTATCGAACTGATCGTTTTCCACAACCTGACGTTTGATGTCCACACAGCGGAAAATGATTTCAGGAAGAATGTCCTGCAGGTTTTCAAAAGAACCACGTTCTTTTAATGTCTCAAACAGGGCAGCGTCTCTGATACAGCCGTATTTGATGACCTCGCCCATTCCATCCATAATAAAGTGTTCAGGAAGAGTGCGAAGAACCTGAGGATCGATCAGTACCAGTTTTGGGTGATAAAAAGCTCCTACCAGGTTTTTTCCCTGCGGGAGATCTACCGCAACCTTTCCGCCAACGGAAGAATCCACCTGTGCAAGCAGGGAAGTCGGAATCTGCACGAAACGGATCCCTCTTAAATAACTGGATGCGGCAAAACCCGCGAGATCTCCGATCACACCTCCGCCCAGAGCAATCACCAGATCACTGCGGGAAAACTTCTGCTTTAGCAGTGCATTGTAAAGCGCGGGGAGTGTCTCAAAGGCTTTGGTAGGTTCTCCGTGTGGAAGGACCAGCTCGTGTACCTCATAGTCACCGAGGGAAGTTTTCAACTTCTCTCCGTAAAGTGGGAATACATTGTCATCAGAGATGATCATAATCTTTTTTCCGGAAAAGCAGGAGGAAATATAAGAACTTGCCTTGTCCAGAATGTTGTTTTCAATATAAATCGGATAGCTGTTTTTTCCTAAATTTACTGTCAGTTTCAAAAATATCCCTCCCGTATATCAAGTTAAACCTGTTTTCCGACAACCTGGGCGATCTGTCCGATCTGTGCCAGAAGAGCCGCATATTTTTCCGGTTTCAGAGACTGGGCGCCGTCACAGAGTGCGCACTCCGGATCGTTGTGGACTTCGATCATCAGTCCGTCAGCGCCTGCTGCTACAGATGCTTTTGCCATTGGTTCTACCAGCCACCATTTTCCGCCGGCATGGCTTGGGTCGATGATGACCGGAAGGTGTGTTTTCTTCTTCAGAACAGGGATGCTCTGCAGATCCAGTGTGTTTCTGGTATAAGTTTCAAAAGTACGGATTCCGCGTTCGCAGAGGATGACATTCTCGTTTCCGGCTGCCATGATGTACTCTGCGGACATGATCCACTCTTCATAGGTCGCGTTCAGGCCTCGTTTTAAAAGAATTGGACGATCCAGCTGTCCAAGCTGTTTGAGCAGGTCAAAGTTCTGCATATTGCGGGCTCCGATCTGGATCAGGTCGACTTTTTCGTTGAAGACATCCAGGTGATCCGGAGACATCAGTTCTGTTACGATCGGAAGTCCGGTCTCCTCTTTGACTGCACAGAGAATGTCAAGTCCTTCCAGTCCGAGTCCCTGGAAAGAATACGGGCTTGTTCTCGGTTTGAAAGCGCCGCCGCGCAGCATATTGGCTCCGGCAGCTTTGACAGATTTTGCGATTCCAAGAACCTGCTCGTAGGATTCTACAGAACACGGACCTGCAATCAGTGCCAGATTGTCTCCGCCGACTTTGACACCGGATACATCAATAATAGAATCCTCCGGATGAAAGGCGCGGTTGGAAAGCTTATAAGGTTCCTGTACATGCATGACTTTGTCAACGGAAGCGTCTACTTCAAAAAGACGTGCATCCAGGCGGGTCGTATCTCCGATACACCCGATGATAGTCATCTCCTGTCCACGGACAATGTGAGTATCCAGACCGTTTCGTTTAATCTGATGTTCAACTCTGGCAATATCTTTGTCAGAGGTATTTGGCTTTAATACGATAATCATAAATCGATCCTCCAGTTATTTGAATTAATACTGTAAAATTTTAGTTGTTTAAAGTGTGAAACTAAAAATATCATAAAACAATCAGGGTGGATTGTCAATGTTTTCCGGGGAATTTTCGATTTTATTTTGGGAATGGCAGAAAACGTGGTAGAATAAAAACGTGAATGAGAAAAAAAAGAATGAGAGAAGGGACGTTATGAAAACGAATGATGTGTGGAAACGCGCACGTAGAATACCTGTTATGCTGATCACAGAAGGGCTCTGCGTCGGTCTTGTCGGCGGATTTGTCGTGCTGCTTTACCGAGTGGCGCTGACTTTTGCGGGAGACTGGCTTGTAAAGATTCTTTCTTATATGAAAGGAAATCCATTTCGATGTGTGGTGTGGTTTTTGATTTTGGCAGCGCTTGCATGGATTGTGGGAAAACTGGTGAAGTGGGAACCGATGATCTCAGGAAGCGGGATCCCTCAGGTGGAAGGGGAGATAGCAGGGAGGCTTTCCCAAAACTGGAAACGCGTGCTGCCGGCAAAATTTGCAGGAGGCTTTTTGTGTATGCTGGGTGGTCTTTCTCTTGGAAGAGAAGGTCCGTCGATCCAACTTGGAGCCATGGCAGGACAGGGGATATCCAGAGCTTTGGGACGGGGAAAAAGAGAAGAGAAGTTTTTGATGACTTGTGGGGCGAGTGCGGGACTTTCTGCTGCTTTCCATGCACCGCTGGCAGGTATGATGTTTGCGGTAGAAGAGATCCATAAAACATTTTCAATCCCGATTCTTCTTCCTGTCATGACAGCTTCGGTGACGGCTGATTATATTGCTTCCCACATTCTTGGCCTAGATCCGGTATTTCGATTTCAGATCACGAAATATCTGCCGCAAAACTATTACTGGCTTTTGATCCTTTTGGGAATTTTGGTAGGTGTATCCGGTGTGTTTTATAATTGGGGGATGTTAAAGGCCCAGGAATTGTATCGCAAAATTCCGTTTATGAAAGAAACAGGCCGTCTGTTGATCGCCTTTCTGACTGCGGGAGTATTGGGGATTGTGATGCCGTGGGTATTGGGAAGTGGTTCGGGCTTGATTGTCAGCCTGACACAGGGTGAAATGGTATTGGGGATGGTTGTGCTGACGCTGGTTATGAAGTTTTTATTTTCCGCAGTCAGCTTTGGCTCCGGAGCGCCGGGAGGAATTTTCTTTCCGCTTTTGATATTAGGCGCTTTGATCGGAGCAGTATTTGCCATGGCGGGGGTCGAATTTTTTGGCTTGGCTCCGGTGTATGTCAACAATTTTGTACTGCTTGGGATGACCGGATTCTTTACAGCGATTGTAAGAGCACCGCTGACGGGGATTATCCTGTTATTTGAAATGTCCGGAAGTATCAGTCAGATGCTTTCCCTGTCGATCGTGTCGGTAACGGCATATATTGTGGCAACGCTGATGCGCTCAGAGCCGATTTATGACAGTCTTTTGAAGAGAATTCTCAAAGCGGATACTATAGTGCATGACAAATGAAACAACTTATGGTATACTTCATTTTAGAATATGCGTATGTGGCAGAGATGCCGGATACCAAAGAGATTTGAAGGAGCCAGACAGATGAAAAGAGTATTGTTAAAACTGAGCGGCGAAGCACTTGCCGGAGATAAAAAGACAGGATTTGATGAGGCAACCTGCATAGGAGTTGCAAATCAGGTGAAGCAGCTTGTAGATCAGGGAATTCAGGTTGCGATCGTGACAGGCGGCGGAAATTTCTGGAGAGGCCGTACCAGTGAGACGATCGACCGTACAAAAGCAGATCAGATCGGAATGCTTGCAACGGTGATGAACTGTATTTACGTGTCTGACATTTTCCGCCATGTGGGGATGAAGACAGAAGTGTTTACTCCATTTGTATGTGGAGCGTTTACATCGTTGTTTTCCAAGGATGCAGCAGTGGAAGCGCTGGAAGAAGGAAAAGTGATCTTTTTTGCAGGAGGAACCGGACACCCATATTTTTCAACGGATACAGGAGCTGTTCTGCGTGCGATCGAAATCGAGGCAGATGCGATGCTTCTTGCAAAAGCAATTGACGGAATTTATGACAGCGATCCGAAAGTAAATCCGGAGGCGAAAAAATATGATGAGATCTCCATTCAGGAAGTGATCAATCAGAAGCTGGCAGCAGTGGATCTGACAGCATCCATTCTCTGCCTTGAGAATAAGATGCCGATGCTGGTATTTGGACTGAATGAAGAAAACAGTATTGTAGAGACCATGAGCGGTACATTTACCGGAACAAAAGTGACAGTATAAGGAGGACAAAAACATGGATGAAAAATTAAAAGTATATGATGACAAGATGACAAAAACAATCAACAATCTGGGAAGTGAGCTTGCAGCCATCCGCGCAGGACGTGCCAATCCACATGTATTGGATAAGCTGACAGTGGATTACTATGGAGTGCCGACTCCGATCCAGCAGGCAGCGAACATATCCGTACCGGAAGCACGCATGATCCAGATACAGCCATGGGAAAAGAGCATGTTAAAAGAAATCGAAAAAGCAATCCTGATGTCTGATATCGGAATCAATCCTACAAACGATGGAACGGTGGTACGCCTGATGTTCCCGGAACTGACAGAAGAGCGAAGAAAAGAACTGGTAAAAGATGTGAAGAAAAAAGGAGAGGCAGCAAAAGTTGCAATCCGCAATATCCGTCGTGACGGAAACGATGCATTCAAAAAACTGAAAGGAACAGAGATTTCAGAAGACGGGATCAAAGACTTGGAAGATTCACTTCAGAAACTGACAGACAAATACATTGCAGAAGTCGATAAAGCGGTGGAAGCAAAATCCAAAGAAGTACTGACAGTTTAGGATACAGCCTGTGTGACAGGCCAATATTACGAAACAGCAGGAGGGGCAGATGTGAAGAAGCCTCTCTTTTCCATCTTCTGGATGGAAAGACCTGCAAGAAGGAGGAAATACAATGAACGTACCGCAGCATATTGCCATCATCCTGGACGGAAACGGGAGATGGGCAAAAGCCAAGGGAATGCCGAGAAATTACGGGCATGCACAGGGCAGTAAGAATGTAGAGCGGATCTGCGAAGAAGCCTGGAGAATGGGGATTAAATATCTGACCGTGTATGCGTTTTCCACAGAGAATTGGAACCGGCCGGAAAGTGAAGTCAGCGCGCTGATGAAACTGCTGCGCAATTATATGAAGACCTGTCTGAAGACCGCGGCGAAAAATGATATGAAAGTGCGTGTGCTGGGAGACATTGAGGCGCTGGATGAGGATATCCGGACCAGAATTTTGGAACTGGAAGAAGCCACAAAGGATAACGGTGGCTTAAACTTTCAGATCGCGCTGAATTATGGAAGCCGGGATGAGATGATCCGCGCTGTGCGCCGCCTTGCAAGAGACTGCGCAGATGGAAAGGTTGTGCCGGAAACGATCGATGAGACAGTGTTTGAGTCTTATCTGGATACCCATGGGATACCGGATCCCGATCTTTTGATCCGTACCAGTGGGGAACTGCGGCTTTCCAATTATTTATTGTGGCAGCTGGCATATACGGAATTTTATTTTACAGAGATTCCATGGCCGGATTTTACAAAAGAGGAATTAGAAAAGGCAATTGCGCAGTATAATAAAAGAGACAGAAGATACGGCGGTGTGAAGGAGGAAGAAGATGTTTAAGACACGTCTTTTAAGTGGGATTCTCCTGGTGGTGATCGCTCTGATCACAGTGATCACAGGAGGAAATGTACTGTTTGCAACTTTGTTTTTGATCAGTATGATCGGAGTCTATGAGTTGTACAGAGTGTTTGAGATTGAAAATAAAGCAGTTGGGATCTGCGGATTTTTGTTTGCAGCAGGATACTATGGTCTGTTGTATGCCAAACCGCTGCTTCCAGATACAACGGATTGGTTCATGCTGTTATTTATGGCATTTGTGATCTGTCTGATGGCAGTGTTGGTATTTTCTTATCCAAAATATCGGACAGAGCAGATGTTGGCAGCGTTTTTCGGAGTATTTTATGTGGCAGTGATGTTGTCTTATATTTATCAGACAAGAATTCTGCCGGGCGGTGTCTTTCAGGTATGGCTGGTATTTATCTGTGCCTGGGGATGTGATACCTGCGCATATTGTGTGGGGATGCTGATCGGCAAGCATAAAATGGCACCGAAGCTGAGTCCGAAGAAGTCTGTGGAAGGCGGAATCGGCGGAATCGCGGGAGCAGCGCTGATCGCAGTTCTCTATGCACTTGCGATCAACCACTGGGGCAATGCAGGAGTCAGTGTGGCCAGCTTTGCAATAATCGGTGCAGCAGGCGGTGCGATTTCCCAGATCGGAGATCTGGCGGCATCCGCGATCAAGAGAAATCATGACATCAAAGATTACGGAAAGTTGATACCGGGACACGGTGGGATTCTGGACAGATTTGACAGTATTATTTTCACGGCACCGATCATTTTTTATCTTTCCGTGCTTCTCTAAGAAAGAAGGAAAACAGATATGAAAAAAATAGCAATACTTGGTTCGACCGGCTCTATCGGAACCCAGACACTGGAAGTCGTAAGAGAAAATCGGGATATCGAGGTCACGGCGCTGGCGGCCGGAAGTAATATCGGGCTTCTGGAAGCGCAGATCCGTAAGTTTCATCCGGTGCTGGCAGCGGTGTGGGACGAGGCAAAAGCCAAAGAACTCAGAGAGAATGTCAAAGATCTGGATGTGAAGGTAGTATCCGGAATGGACGGACTCATAGAAGTGGCAGTACAGCAGGATGCAGAAATCCTGGTGACAGCGATCGTAGGAATGATCGGAATCCTGCCGACGATCGAGGGAATCAAGGCAGGAAAGGATATCGCACTGGCGAATAAAGAGACACTGGTGACAGCAGGACACATCATTATGCCGCTGGCAAAGGAGTACGGAGTTTCCATTCTTCCGGTAGACAGTGAGCACAGTGCCATTTTCCAGTCTTTGCAGGGAGGGCAGCACAAGGCGCTGCATAAGATCCTGCTCACAGCGTCCGGTGGACCGTTCCGCGGGAAAAAGCGGGAAGAGCTTCTTAATATTCAGGTGGAAGATGCGCTGAAGCATCCAAACTGGGAGATGGGGCGCAAGATCACGATCGATTCCTCCACCATGGTCAATAAAGGACTGGAAGTGATCGAGGCAAAATGGCTGTTTGATGTGTCTGTGGATCAGATCCAGGTTGTCGTGCAGCCACAGAGTATCATTCATTCCATGGTTGAATATGTGGACGGCGCGGTGATCGCACAGCTTGGAACACCGGATATGAAACTTCCGATTCAGTATGCTTTGTATTATCCCAAGAGACGGTATCTTCCGGGAGACAGGCTGGATTTTGAGACACTTTCCCAGATTACGTTTGAGCGCCCGGATATGGAGACGTTCTATGGATTGAAGCTGGCATATGAAGCCGGAAAAACAGGCGGCTCTCTTCCAACGGTATTCAATGCAGCCAACGAGCGTGCGGTTGCTATGTTTTTGAATCGGGAGATTGGCTATCTGCAGATTCCGGAGATCATTGCCGGCTGTATGGAGATGCACAAAGTGATTGCAGATCCAACCGTAGAAGAGATTCTTCAGACAGAGCAGGAAACTTATGAATATATCAAAAACAGGTGGTAGTATATGGGTATTATTTTAGCAATTCTTCTGTTCAGTTTGATCATCATCATCCATGAACTGGGACATTTTACACTGGCAAAATTAAACGGGATCCGTGTAGATGAATTTTCATTGGGAATGGGGCCGACTCTGTTTGGCAAGGAGTTTAAAGGAACCAAATTCAGCTTAAAACTTCTCCCTCTGGGCGGTGCCTGCATGATGGGAGAAGATGATGCAGACGATACTTCCGAGGGGAGCTTTAACAGCAAGTCCGTGTGGGCGAGAATTTCAGTGATCGCGGCAGGACCTTTGTTTAACTTTATCCTGGCGCTTCTGATGTCAGCGATTCTGGTGGGAGCAGCCGGCTATGCGGTTCCTGTGATACAGGAAGTCGAATCCGGTTCCTCAGGAAGTGAGCAGGGATTGAAAAAAGGGGATGTGATCACAGAGATCAATGGAAAGAAAATTCATATTTATGAAGAGTTCCAGCTGTACAATCTGACACACAGTACATCTGACACGGCAGAGCTGACCTTTGAGCGCGATGGAAAAGAACATACGATCCAGATGGAAAAACGACAGTTTGGGGATGAGACCACAAAGAGAATGGGATTTACCTATTCTGCAGAGGTGGAGAAACCGGGATTTTTCAAAAGTATCCAGTATGGGGCATACACGGCAAAATACTGGGTAGAGTACACGCTGGAGTGCCTGAAGATGCTCCTGACGGGTGAAGTAGGTGTGAATCAGTTGTCCGGTCCGGTAGGAATTGTTGAGGTAGTCAATGATACCTATGATGCGGCAGCACCGTCCGGCTGGTCGGCAGTCATCTTAAGTATGATGAACCTGGGAATTCTGATCTCAGCCAACTTAGGTGTCATGAACCTGCTTCCAATCCCAGCACTGGATGGAGGGCGTCTGGTATTTCTTCTGATCGAGGCGGTGAGAAGAAAACGGATCGCTCCGGAGAAAGAAGGTATGGTGCATTTTATTGGATTTGCAGCATTGATGGCACTGATGGTGTTTGTGATGTATAACGATATTATGCGGTTGTTTTGATCAAAAAGAATACAGTATAAAAAAACGTTTCTGCGAAAGCAGGAGCGTTTTTTTTCGATCATCCAGTGTCCGTTATTTTTTATGAATACTTTGCATATAGTTAGAAGAAACTGTGAAAAAGGAAAATGGATATGGATTACAGTAAAAATCAAAGGAGGAACTCACAGGCCATCCGAATGCAGCAGGAGCACATAGACAAGGGAAAACTCCAGATCCAGATTACATCACAAGTGACGGCTTTTCCCATCCAGAATGCGCAGGTTTCCATTTCTTATACCGGAGTTCCGGAAAATACTCTGGAAAAGCTGCAGACAGATTCATCCGGGCAGACAGAAGAAATCGAACTGGCGGCACCGCCCATCGAGTACAGCCTGAACCCGGAATCGGATCAGCAGCCCTATTCCGAATATACACTGAATGTGGAGGCGGAAGGATTTGAACCGGTGAGTATCTCAGGGGCGGAGATTCTGGCAGATGTGACGGCAATTCAAAATATTTCTATGCGTCCTCAGGTTACACAGGAAGAGTCGGGAGAAGTGTTCGTGATTCCTGCACATACGCTCTACGGGGAATATCCGGCGAAAATTGCGGAGGATGAGATCAAGCCGGTCACAGAGTCCGGAGAGATCGTGCTCAGCCGGGTAGTGATTCCGGAATTTGTGGTTGTCCACGATGGTTCTCCGAGGGACTCCACGGCAAAAAATTACTATGTGAGATATCGGGATTACATCAAAAATGTGGCGTCCAGTGAGATTTATGCAACCTGGCCGGACAGTACGATCCGCGCAAATGTGCTGGCGATTATGTCATTTACATTGAACAGGGTATACACAGAATGGTATCGGAATAAAGGGTATGATTTTACGATCACATCGTCTACAGCATTTGATCACAAGTGGATTCCGGAACGAAATGTGTACGATACGATTTCGGCGGTAGTGGATGAGATTTTTGCAAACTATCTGTCCCGTCCGAATGTACGGCAGCCGATTCTGACGCAGTATTGTGATGGTACCAGGGTGAGCTGTCCCAACTGGATGACACAATGGGGGTCAAAGGAGCTGGGAGATCAGGGATATACTCCGATTGAGATTCTGCGTTATTTTTACGGAAGTGATATGTATATCAATACAGCGGAAGAAATTTCCGGAATCCCGTCTTCCTGGCCGGGATATACACTGGAAAATGGATCCAGCGGAGCAAAGGTACGTCAGCTTCAGGAACAGCTCAATGTGATCGCGGGGGCGTATCCGGCGCTGCCAAAGATTCAGACAGACGGAGTGTATGGACCGGCAACTGCGGAGGCGGTCAGAAAGTTTCAGGAAATTTTTGGTCTGCCGCAGACAGGAACCGTGGATTACCGGACCTGGTATAAGATTTCACAAATTTATGTGGGAGTTTCCAGAATTGCAGAATTGAATTAAAGTGGATACAATGTGAAAAATTCTTGACAGAGGAAAAAGTCTTTTTTATAATCAACTGGTACTACCAGTTGGTTATAAGGGAGAATGAGAAAATGAAAATATTGAGACAATTTGTAATCATCCTGCTGATTTCTTTTTTAGGAGAACTGTTAAAAGCTGCGCTGCCATTGCCTGTTCCGGCAAGCGTGTGGGGGCTTATCCTTATGCTGGCGGCATTGAAAACAGGGGTGCTCAAGCTGAGTCAGGTTTCTGATGCGGCAGTCTTTTTGATTGAGATCATGCCGGTCATGTTTATTCCTGCAGGAGTCGGTCTTTTGAATGCATGGGGAGTGCTGAAGCCCGTGTGGATCCCGATCAGTGTGATCACGGTCGTGACTACGGTTCTGGTAATGGCAGTGACTGCAAAAGTGACACAGACTGTCATACACAATAGTAAAAAGAAGAAAGAGAAAGCAGAACAGGAGACAGTAAGATGAAAGAGTTTTTAGTACATTCCGTATTTTTCGGTGCAGCAGTCAGTCTGATCGGTTACGAGGCAGGGCTGCTTTTAAAACGAAAGTTCAAGATGGCAATTTTTAATCCGCTTTTGATCGCCATTTTGTGTGTTATGGCGATTCTGACAGTAGGGGATATTTCCTATGATGATTACAATCAGGGTGCACAGTATTTGAGTTACCTGCTCACGCCGGCAACCGTTTGTCTGGCAGTTCCGTTATATCAGCAGTTAAATCTGCTGAAAAAGAATTTAAAAGCAGTAGCGGCGGGAATCTTATCCGGAGTTTTGACAAGTATACTCAGTGTTCTTGGCCTGTCTTATTTATTCGGACTTTCTCATGATATGTATGTGACACTGCTTCCGAAATCAATTACAACAGCAATCGGAATGGGAGTGTCGGAAGAACTAGGGGGAATTGTTACGATTACCGTTGCAGTGATCATCATTACCGGAGTACTGGGAAATATGATCGCAGACGTGGTGTACCGGGTATTTCGGATCAAAGAACCAGTAGCGAAGGGGCTGGCCCTGGGAACAGCATCCCATGCGATCGGAACAGCAAAAGCAATGGAGATGGGACCGGTAGAAGGCGCCATGAGCAGTCTGGCGATTGCGGTAGCCGGACTTTTGACCGTAATTTTCGCATCTGTTTTTGCAGGATGTTTATAAGGGAGGAAGAACAAATGAAGCGTATGATCATTACAATTGGAAGACAGTCCGGAAGCAGCGGAAGAAAAGTCGGGGAATTACTGGCAGAGAGACTTTCTCTTCCTCTTTATGGAAAGGCAGAACTTCAAAAGATTGCAGAAGGTACGGATGATTATGAAGAGGTGCAGGCATTTTATGAGGAAGAGCCGGTAAACAGTTTATTATATGCCATTGCTATGAGCCAGTTTGAACAGGAGGTCGGACGGATTCCGTTTCAAAGAATCCGGGAGCTGGCGTCGAAAGAGTCCTGCATTATAATAGGAAGATGCGCAGGCCATATTTTCAGAGAAGATCCGGAAGCAGTCCGTGTCTTTATCCATGCAGATCCCAAGATCCGTGTGCAGAGAATCATGGAGCGGGAAGGACTTTCCGAGACAAAGGCAAAGAAATTTCTGGAGGATACAGACAGCAGACGAGCTTCTTTCCATAAATATTATACAAAGCAGGAGTGGGGACTGGCACAGGATTACGAACTGTGTCTGGACAGCGGCGTTTTGGGGATCGAAGGTACAGTTGAGGTATTGACAGAATATTTAAGATTCAGAGGTTTTTTAGGGAATGAATGAGAAAACATATGAGAGAGTGATCGAATATCTGAAACAGCAGATACAAGAAGGAAAACTTTCCTGCGGAAGCAAGATCCCATCTGAGCGGGAGCTGGCGGCAAGTCTGAATCTGGGACGAAATTCTGTCCGGGAGGCTCTTCGCACAATGGAACATACCGGAATGCTGGAGAGCAGACAGGGCAAAGGAAATTTTCTGGTGAATATGCCGCAGAAAAGTCTGGGAAATGTGTTTTCCATGATGCTGCTCACCGGACAGAGCAACTACAGGGAAGTCAGCCGAATCCGGCGAATCCTGGAGCAGGAGGCATTTGTACAGGCAGTGCGGTTGAAAAATCCGGAAGTTTTAAAGAGGCTGAAAGCAGAAATAAAAGAGATGCAGATACCGGAAAAGACGGCAGAGCATGACCGAAGATTCCATCAGGAGCTGATCCGTGCAGGAGAGAATCAATTGCTTGTCGCAGTGATGGAATCTTTGTCCGGTCTTTGTGAAGAAGAAATCGCACATGTACAAAAGGAAGCAAAAAATGAGGACTGGTGTCAGATCCATGAAGAAATCGTAAATGCCCTGGAAGAAGGAAATATGGAAAAAGGGCTGAAATGGATTCGCAGGCATTACGATAAAATTGATGACACTTTAATTTTCTAAAAACAGGTTGAAATATTCCCGGGTATGTAGTATAATCTTTACAATTTGAGAAAATTTACGAAGGGATAAGGTGAACAGATGAAGGCATTTCTGATTTTAGAAGATGGAACCGTGTTTACAGGAACAAGCATTGGTTCGACAAGAGATATGATTAGTGAAATCGTGTTTAATACCTCCATGACAGGATATTTAGAGGTGTTGACAGACCCTTCTTATGCGGGACAGGCAGTCGTAATGACGTATCCGTTGATTGGGAATTATGGAATCACACCGGACATGGAATCAAGAAAAGCATGGCCGGATGGTTATATTGTAAGAGAGCTGTCTCGTATGCCAAGCAATTTCAGATGTGAAGGTACGATTCAGGACTTTTTGAAAGAGCAGGATATTCCTGGAATCGCAGGCGTGGACACACGTGCTCTGACAAAGATTTTACGGGAAAAAGGTACCATGAATGGTATGATTACTACAAATGAAAATTACAATCTGGAAGAGATTCTTCCAAAGCTGAAGGCCTACACAGTAGGTGATGTTGTTTCTAAAGTAACATGCAGCGAGAAATATGTTCTGGAAGGAACAGGAAAGAAAGTAGCACTGCTGGATTTAGGAGCAAAAAATAATATTGCCAAATCTTTAAATCAGCGTGGTTGCGAAGTGACTGTATACCCGGCCCACACAACTGCAGAAGAGATCATTTCATCGAATCCTGACGGAATCATGTTGTCAAACGGCCCTGGAGACCCGGCAGACTGCACCTCTATTATTGAAGAAATCAAAAAATTGTACAATACAGATATTCCGATCTTTGCAATTTGCCTTGGACATCAGCTCATGGCTCTTGCTACAGGTGCGACTACACACAAGTTAAAATACGGACATCGCGGTGGAAATCATCCGGTCAAAGACCTTCAGACAAATCGTGTATATATTTCTTCTCAGAATCACGGTTATGTGGTAGATGCAGAAAATGTAGATCCAAATGTGGCAGTGCCTGCATTTACGAATGTCAACGATGGAACAAACGAGGGACTTGCCTATGTCGGAAAGAACATCTTTACCGTACAGTTCCATCCGGAAGCATGCCCGGGACCACAGGATTCCGGTTACCTGTTTGACAGATTCATTGAGATGATGGGAGGAGCGAAATAATGCCAAGAGACAGTCGTATTAAAAAAGTATTAGTAATTGGGTCCGGTCCTATCATTATCGGACAGGCAGCGGAGTTTGACTATGCAGGAACACAGGCATGCCGTTCTTTGAAGGAAGAAGGAATCGAAGTTGTTCTGTTGAACTCCAACCCGGCGACGATCATGACAGATAAAGATATCGCAGATAAAGTATATATTGAGCCATTGACAGTAGAAGTTGTGGAACAGCTGATTTTAAAAGAGCAGCCGGACAGCGTACTTCCGACACTGGGAGGACAGGCTGGTCTGAACCTGGCAATGGAACTGGAAGAGGCAGGATTTTTAAGAGAACACAATGTCCGCCTGATCGGTACAACTTCTGAGACAATCAAAAAGGCAGAGGATCGTCTGGAATTTAAAGCAACGATGGAAAAGATCGGAGAACCGGTCGCAGCTTCTCTGGTCGTAGAAAACGTAGAAGACGGTCTTGCATTTGCAAATAAGATCGGATATCCGGTTGTACTTCGTCCGGCATACACACTGGGAGGAAGCGGCGGCGGTATCGCACATGATTCTGAACAGCTGGTGGAGATCCTGGAGAACGGACTTCGTCTTTCCCGTGTAGGACAGGTTCTGGTAGAGCGCTGTATTGCAGGATGGAAAGAGATTGAGTACGAAGTAATGCGTGACGGAAACGGAAACTGCATTACGGTATGTAATATGGAAAATATTGACCCGGTTGGTGTGCATACAGGAGACAGTATCGTTGTGGCACCGTCACAGACGCTGGGGGACAAAGAATACCAGATGCTGCGTACTTCCGCTTTAAATATTATCAGTGAGCTGAATATCACGGGTGGATGTAACGTACAGTATGCTCTGCATCCGGAGACATTTGAATACTGTGTAATCGAGGTAAACCCGCGTGTCAGCCGTTCTTCTGCGCTGGCTTCCAAAGCGACAGGATATCCGATCGCGAAGGTTGCAGCAAAGATCGCTCTTGGTTATACACTGGATGAGATCAAAAATGCGATCACACAGAAGACATATGCAAGCTTTGAACCAATGCTGGACTACTGTGTCGTAAAACTTCCGAGACTTCCGTTTGATAAGTTTATCAGTGCAAAGAGAACACTGACTACACAGATGAAGGCAACCGGAGAGGTGATGAGTATCTGCGACAACTTTGAAGGTGCGCTGATGAAAGCCATCCGCTCTCTGGAGCAGCATGTAGACAGCCTCATGTCTTATGATTTCACAGATCTGTCTGTGGAAGAACTGACAGAGCAGCTGGAGATCGTGGATGATATGCGTATGTGGAGAATCGCAGAAGCAATCCGCCGAGGTGTAAGCTACGAAAAAATTCACGAGATCACACAGATCGATGAGTGGTTTATCGATAAATTTGCAATTATCGTAGAGATGGAAAACGCACTGAAGTCCGAAGAGCTGACACCGGAACTGTTAAAAGAAGCAAAACGGATGGAGTTCCCGGATAACGTGATCGCACAGCTGACAGGAAAGACAGAGCGTGAGATCCACGATATGCGTCATGCAAACGGCATTGTTGCAGCATACAAGATCGTAGATACGTGTGCAGCAGAATTTGCGGCAGAGACACCGTACTACTATTCTGTATTTGGAAGTGAGAATGAAGTAGAAGAGACTCGTGACAAGAAAAAAGTTCTGGTACTTGGATCCGGTCCGATCCGTATCGGTCAGGGAATCGAGTTCGATTTCTGTTCCGTACACTGTACATGGGCATTTGCAAAAGAAGGGTACGAGACGATCATCGTGAACAACAACCCGGAAACAGTTAGTACAGACTTTGATATTGCAGACAAGCTGTATTTTGAACCACTGACTCCGGAAGATGTAGAGAGTATTGTAGATATCGAAAAGCCAGACGGTGCAGTTGTACAGTTTGGTGGACAGACAGCGATCAAGCTGACAGAAGCTCTGATGAAAATGGGTGTTCCGATCCTTGGAACTTCTGCAGAGAATGTAGACAAAGCAGAAGACCGTGAATTATTCGATGAGATCCTTGAAGAGTGCGAGATTCCACGTCCGACAGGAGGAACGGTGTTTACTGCAGAAGAAGCCAAAGAAGTTGCAAACAGACTTGGATATCCGGTTCTGGTAAGACCTTCTTACGTATTGGGTGGACAGGGAATGCAGATCGCGATCAATGATAATGATATCGATGAATTTATCGGAATCATCAACCGGATCGCACAGGATCATCCGATTCTGGTGGATAAATATTTACAGGGGAAAGAAATCGAGGTCGATGCAGTTTGTGACGGCGAAGACATTCTGATTCCTGGAATCATGGAACACATTGAGCGTGCAGGAATCCATTCCGGAGACAGTATCTCTGTATATCCGGCACAGAGCCTGACACAGAAAGCAAAAGACAAGATTGCAGAGTATACAAGAAGACTTGCAAAATCTCTCCATGTCATCGGTCTGATCAATATTCAGTTCATCGTATGTGGAGAAGATGATGTGTATGTGATCGAAGTAAACCCACGTTCCAGCCGTACGGTTCCTTATATCAGTAAAGTAACCGGAATTCCGATCGTACCGCTTGCATCCAAAGTGATCATCGGAAACAAGATCAAAGAACTGGGATACACACCGGGACTGCAGCCGGAAGCAGATTACGTGGCAGTGAAGATGCCGGTATTCTCCTTTGAGAAGATCCGTGGTGCAGATATCAGCCTTGGACCTGAGATGAAATCTACAGGAGAATGTCTGGGAATTGCCAAGACATTTGACGAGGCACTTTATAAAGCATTCCTGGGTGCAGGAATCAAGCTGCCGAAGTTCAAAAACATGATCATGACTGTCCGTGATGAGGACAAACCGGAGGCAGTGGAGATCGGACGCAGATTTGAAAAGATCGGATACCGTATCTTTGCTACAAAGAGCACGGCAGAAGCGCTGAACGCAGCAGGCGTGAAAGCAATTCCGGTCCGCAAGATCGAGCAGGAGTCGCCAAACCTTCTGGATCTCATTTTAGGACACGAGATCGATCTGGTCATCGATATTCCGGCACAGGGGGCAGAGCACTCCAGAGACGGATTTGTCATCCGAAGAAACGCTATTGAGACAGGTGTCAATGTACTGACAGCGATCGATACCGCTGAGGCGCTGATCACCAGTCTTGAAAATACAGATATTAAAAAACTGACACTGATCGATATTGCGACAGTGCAGTAAATAAGGAAGCCCGGGAGAATGATCTCCCGGGTTTTTGATGTTATGTCCTGTGATTCTGACGCCAGATTCTTGGCGATTCCCCATATACATTTTTGAAAGCACGCGAAAAATGCAGTGGATTGGCATACCCAACAGCGTTTGAAATCTCACTGATGGAGAGTTGAGTAAGTTTTAAAAGTTCCGTAGCTTTTACCATACGGTAATTCATTAAAAATTCCTGAGGTGAACGCCCCAGAGTCTCTTTGAAAATCTTTCCAAAGTAGCTGCGGTTCAGACCGCATACCTCAGCAATATCTTCTACGGATATATCATTTTGAAAATTCTGTTCAATAAATGCAATTGCCTCATGGATATAGAAATCCCGCAGTCTGCCGGCAGAGTTTGTCTGTTCACGTGTGCAGGAGCGGGTGAGCGCATCCATAAAAAGGTAGAGATGGCCGATCAGATGAAAAGGCGGCTGTTCGGGATTACGTGCAATATAGAGCATTTCTTCTTTCAGAACTTCCCGCATTTCTTTGGAATGTGCATGATAGATTGGTGCAGATTTAGTCAGTCCTGCCAGTTCCAGAATTTCTTTTACGCGAAGTCCGTCAAATTCGATCCACACATATTCCCAGGGAAGCTTCTGGTCGGCGATGTAGGTGGTGATCTGCTGCGGGAAGATCATAAATCCCTGTCCGCTTTTGACAGAATAGGTCTGTGTTATTCCGGAAGTATCATCGGCCATCAGTGTACCGGTTCCGGAGATCACATAATGGAACAGATAATGATTTCTGGCAGCCGGACCGTAGGAGTGGGAAGGCTGACACTGTTCCCAGCCGAACTGGTACAGGCTCATATCAATAAAATTTTCGTTTGGAAAAACAGAAAAGAGTATATTACTCATAAAAGTCTCCTTTCCTGACTTGTTGTAAAAGTGAGGTGTATTTTCATTATATACCAAAATGCTAGATTATTTCAAATATAGAATATAAAACAAGCATTAAGATATAAAAGTGCAAAAATTATGGTATTCATAGTCGCAAAATGGAATGTTATAATACTAATAAAGAAAAACATGTACATGAAAAAAGAAAAAGGAGCGGAAATATTGATGAAAAAAAGAAGAAATATATCAATAAGCGTTTTACTGATTTTTGGAATGTTTGTATGTATGTTGACAGGCTGCAGTGGAAAAAGCGGGAAAGAGGAGAAAGTCACAGAAATTGAAATCCTGCAGTATAAACAAGAGGCTGCGGCTTATTTTGAAAAAGTGGAAGAAAAGTTTAATGCTACGCACAAAAATATCCGCCTGAAGATTGAATCACCGAATGATGCTTCCACGATCATGAGAACTCGTTTTATCCGGGAAGATTATCCGGATATTATCGGGATCGGCGGCGATATCAATTATTCCTACTTTTTGGATGCCGAGATCCTGATGAATATTTCAGATTACAAAGGACTCGATGAGATTAAAGAGTCTTATAAAGAAATTGACAAAAATCTGGAATTTGTGCCGACAGACGGTGTTTATGCAGTACCGTATGCCGGAAATGCCGCAGGAATTCTTTATAATAAAAAGATTTTTGAAGAACACGGATGGAAGATACCACAGACATGGAGTGAACTTATGAACCTGTGTGACGAAATCCAGGCCGCAGGACTGCAGCCCTTCACTATGGGATTTAAGGACACATGGACCTGTCTTGCACCATGGAATGGCCTGGCAGTAGATCTGGCACCGTCGGATGTATGCCGCCAGGTAAATCAGGGCAAGACAACTTTTACGGAGAATTATCGCGAAGTGGCGGAAAAAATGCTGCAGCTGCTTTCATACGGACCGAAGGATCCGTTTGCTTATAACTACAACGATGCCTGTACAGCGTTTGCAAGAGGAGAGGCAGTCATGTATCCGATCGGAAGCTATGCGGTACCTCAGATTCAGTCAGTGAATCCTGACATGGAAATTGACTCCTTTGTATTTCCGGGAAGTGACAAAAAAGAAGAGAATACATTAAATTCGGGAATCGATCTTCAATTCTGTGTGACAAAAGAATGTAAGAATAAAGAAGCAGCATATGAAGTGTTAGATTTTCTTTTGGAAGATGAAAATGTGCAGGACTATCTGAATGAGCAGAACAGTGTACCGTGCAAAGAGGGAGAGTTTGAACTCTCACCGATGCTGGACGGTGTCAGACAATATATCGAAGAAGAAAATATGGCAGATTATCAGGATCACTATTATCCGTCAGAAATGGCAGTCGATGCGCAGATACAGACACTTCTGATCGACAAAGATGTAGATGCATTTCTGAAGAAATTTGACAAAGACTGGCAGAGATATAATCGGGATATCATACAGAAGGTGCAGAAATATGAAGCAGAACAGACACACAGTAAATAGGGAGAGGTGAAATGAGCATGAAAAAGATGAATGAGAGAAAACGGACATTTTTGTTGATGACAATACCGGTCGTGGCACTGTTTTTCTGTTTTAATACATTGCCGTTACTCAAAGGCGTGATGTACAGTTTTACGAATTTCAAAGGATTTGGTTCTTATGACTGGGTGGGAGTTCGGAACTATATGGATCTGTTTCAGGATGTAAGAGTGGGAAATTCTTACTGGTTCACCTTTAAGCTGGCAATCGTAACGACAATTGTAGTCAATGTGATCAGTCTGCTGCTGGCAATGGCTCTGAACAGTAAGATCCGTGCCAAGAGCTTTTTCAGGGGAGCTTATTTCCTGCCGAATATTCTGGGAGCGCTGGTAGTCGGTTATATTTTCAACTATTTCTTTACATACATCCTTCCGGCAGTGGGAGAGATGATCGGATGGGAAACGCTTTCTTCGAGTCTGCTTTCCAGTAAGAACCTGGCATGGATCGCTATTGTGATCGTTTGTGCATGGCAGGCGATCGCGATGAATACAATCATCTATATTTCCGGCCTGCAGACCGTACCGGAGGATGTGTATGAAGCAGGCGCAATAGATGGAGCTACCGGATGGAATAAGTTCAAAAACCTGACATTTCCTCTGATTCTTCCGTTTTTTACGATCAATATGGTGCTTTGTGTGAAAAACTTTCTGATGGTCTTTGATCAGATCATGGCACTGACAAAAGGCGGACCTGCACAGAGCACAGAATCCATTTCCTATCTGATCTATCAGAATGGTATGGCAGGAGGACAGTTCGGATTTCAGAGTGCCAATGCGGTTATTTTCTTCCTTGTGATCGTTGCAATTTCAGTGACGCAGATGACAGTATTAGGCCACTTATAAATGATTTTCTACGCAAAATGGCAAAATTTCGGCATCAGGAAAATCAAGATGTAAGCGCCGGAACAAGGATAAGGTTTTTTATCGATAAACCAGCAGCTATGATCTCTTTTCCAAGAGCCGTTATCAAATATTTATAGGATCCTGGGATTTTTTCAATCAGTCCATGGACTTTCAGACGTTTAAAGATCCTTGTCATGGCAGACGGAGTGATTTTCGGAAGATGCTGGCGGATCTGTTTTCCTTGTATCCCGAATGTCATGTATTCCCCTTTGCTGATGGCTTCCAGTACAGACAGATCACGGGAATCAAAAAAGTTGAATCCGCGATAGGTTCGTTCCTTTTCCCTCCGGGAATGACTGACTTCATCCAATTTCTTCCTGCCGCTGCTGTGATCATCAAAGGATGAGATAAATTCAAGGTATCTGTAATTCGCAGATTTCAGGATTGTGAATAACTGATATAAGCTGTAAATACTCTTTTTTAAAGGGGCTTTCCGAATATCGGATGTTCCATCCCTATGCTGAACTTCCCGCTCCACACGGAACGTACTGATATCATTGCAGGTGCTTTCAATTCGCAGTACACAGCCAAACTTGTCATACATTTTTATGGACACATCACCCATGTGGTGCTTGATCCTCGTTCCGAGGATGCGCTGATTATAGTTTGTGCCAATCTCTTTGGTACAGTTATAAGTGATTCGCTGTCCAAGGAAAGTGGCGATGTTGTCAGGCTTCACAGTATATATCGCAGTGTGGATGATTTCATCATAGATTGGTGCCAGGTATTCCGGCTTACGGAACATGATATCCGTGGCACATTCGATCTGCTGAACCGTCCAGGTATAACCCAGCCCGAGAGATTCCGGAACGGGACTGTAGCGTCTGGCAAAGACATCGAGAACTTTATGGAGCCCTTGCGGGTTGATACGGTCAGAAAGTTTCTGAGCAGTTTCAATATCGGAGATTTCAAGGAACGCGTTGTCCTGCATCCGGTAAGAAAGCTGTTTTTTATCAAGCTTATAGGCGAGCAGGTTATGACCGTTCATGTAAAACTGAAGACGGAAAGGCGGCCATGTAGGGACACGAAGATAGCAAAGGCCAAGTTCCCTGTCGATAAAATAGAAATAGTAATGAAGACACTTGCTCTGGTCAAACTTCAGGAAGGTCTTCCCAGTTGTTTTATCATGCCAGGGCCTGTAGGTATTACAGCATTCCATAGCAGAAAAGATATGGATCAGACCTTCCGTTTTTCCGGTTTCGGCAATGATGTTCTGGATGCGGTCATCTTTTCGAAAAGCATGGAGTTTTCGGATGAACTCAATTTCCATTCCATTTTCGTGAGCAATCTTTTCCGCATTCTGACGGACCTGTTCCGTAAGGGGCTGGGAGAAACTGGTGGGATAATCAAAAATACGGATACCGTTGAGTTTCATATAGGCAGTCATTGCTTCCGCATGGCTCCAGTTTGGGATATATCCCTGAATGATCATGCGGTCATAACAGGTAATGATGCCATGAATTTTATCAACGTATTTATCAGTGAGTAACATATAAAAACCCCCTTTTTCTTTAGAATAACACAAGGGGTAGAAAATAAAAATAACTTTTCCGGTTTATCCGGGTTAGGGAAAAAGGAGGAGCAGTTATGATAGGGGCAAATACAAAAACAAACAAACCGGCCATGATTTTCTTGGTATTAGGGCTGATCACCATTGCATTTCCGTTGTATCTGACGGTAGTCATTGCATTTAAACAGCCGTCAGAGATGACCAACAGTATTTCCGGAATCTTGTCACTGCCAAGCTCCTGGAGTCTGGAAAATTTCCGGGAAGCTATGCGGGTGACGGATTTCTGGAATTCTCTTGGCAACAGTCTTTTCATCACATTGGTCACAGTTGCTCTCAGTATTGTGATCCATTCCATGATCGGATATGCCATTGGAAGAAATAAAGCGCACAGTAAAGGGTATAATCTGGTGTACTTATACATTGTCAGCGGGATGTTTGTTCCGTTTGCGATTCTTATGATGCCTCTGGTGAAACAGACAGCACAAATGGGACTGAATAACCGTTTTGGAGTCATTCTTCTCTATGTTGTGTTTTATATGCCGATGAATGTACTTTTGTATACCGGATATCTGAAGAATATTCCAATTGCACTGGAGGAGGCTGCCTGCGTGGATGGAGCAAGTACGTGGACAACTTACTGGAAGATCGTATTTCCGATCATGCGTCCGATGCATGCGACAGTAGCAGTTCTGACAGCGCTTGGAACATGGAATGATGTGATGACACCTCTTGTGATCATGTCAGGAGGAGAACAGAATACGCTTCCGTTGGCACAGCTGACATTCCAGACCCAGTTTGGAACAAATTACAATCTGGCATTCGCCTCCTATCTGCTGGCATTACTTCCGATCTTGATCTTTTATCTGATCTGTCAGAAACAGATTTTAAACGGAGTTGTGAATGGAGCAGTAAAATAAAAAGAAAAGGAACGAGTAATATGGCAATTATTTTTGATGAGCAGAACAAGACATTTACAATACATACTGAGCACTCCACTTATCAGATGCAGATCGATCCTTATGGTGTTCTCTTACATTTATACTATGGAAGAAAGACCAAAGGCTGCATGGACTATCTTCTGCAAAAACAGGACAGAGGATTTTCCGGAAACCTGTATGATGCGGGAAATGACAGAACCTATTCTCTGGATGTGCTCCCGCAGGAATTTCCAACATGGGGAACAGGAGATTACAGAAGCACAGCGCTGATCGTAAGGGGACAGGATGGGACTACTGCCTGTGACCTGCGTTACCGGGGATATCGGATCTTGTCGGGAAAATACGAACTATCGGGACTTCCGGCAGTGTATGGAGCTGAGAAAGAAGCACAGACACTGGAAGTGGTGCTGGAAGATGGGCGGACAGGAATTCAGGTGACACTTCTCTATGGGGTACTGCCAAAATACGATGTGATCACCCGAAGTGCGCAGATCATCAATACAAAAGAGAACATCATTTATCTTGAAAAAGCGGCTTCTGCGTGTCTTGATTTTGTGACAGGAAAATATGATGTGATCAGTTTTTACGGACGTCATGCGATGGAGCGGAATTATCAGAGAATTCCGGTATCTCATGGAAATTATGTGATCGGAAGCAGAAGAGGGACCTCCAGTCATCAATACAGTCCATTTCTGATTCTGACAGAAGAGGGAACAACAGAAGATGCAGGGGCATGTTATGCCATGTCCTTTGTATACAGCGGAGGATTTCAGGCGGAAGTGGAAAAAGACCAGTTCGGGCAGAACAGAATGCTGATGGGGTTGCAGCCGGAGCAGTTTTCGTATCCTCTGAATACCGGAGAAGTCTTTGTCATACCGGAAACCGTGATGACCTACAGCAGAAACGGGCTGGCAGAGCTTTCCCAGAATCTGCACCGGTGTTTTCGGAACAATCTGTGCAGGGGCCCTCATAAAGAAAAGGTTCGTCCGATTCTGATCAACAGCTGGGAGGCATCCTATTTTGACTTTGATGGGGAGAGTATTTTAAAACTGGCAGAAGAGGCAAAAGAGCTGGGAATCGAGATGTTGGTGTTAGATGACGGCTGGTTTGGTAAACGGAGGGATGACAACCGGGCACTGGGAGACTGGCAGGTCAATGAAGAAAAATTAAAATGCAGTCTGGGAGAACTTTCCGCGAAGATACACGCTATGGGATTAAAATTCGGACTCTGGGTGGAACCCGAAATGGTTTCAGAAGACAGTGATCTGTACAGAGCACATCCGGACTGGGCGCTTCAGATTCCGGGGAAAAATCCGGTGCGAAGCAGGAATCAGCTGGTTTTGGACTTTTCCAGAAAAGATGCGGTGGACTTTATTTTTGATTCGATTACAGAAGTGTTGGATTATGCAGAGGTTGAATATCTGAAGTGGGATATGAATCGCAGTCTGTGCGACGTTTATTCCGCAGCAGCTGGATATCAGGGGAAAGTACTGTATGATTACGTACTGGGTGTTTATGATTTCCTGGACCGTCTACTGAAGCGGTATCCGAATCTTTTGATTGAAGGATGCAGCGGAGGGGGCGGAAGGTTTGACGCAGGAATGTTGTATTACACACCTCAGATCTGGTGCAGTGACAACACCGATGCATTGGACCGGCTGCAGATTCAGTACGGGACGTCTTTTGGATTTCCGATCAGTGCAGTCGGATCTCATGTGTCTGCGGTGCCAAACCACCAGACAGGAAGAAAAACACCACTCTCAACGAGAGGCGCAGTGGCAATGGCAGGTACATTTGGATATGAACTGGACTTGGGAAACGTGACCGAAGAAGAAAAAGAAGAGATCAGACAACAGATCAAGGAATATAAGCAGCTGGCACCGTTGATCCAGACCGGATTGTATTACCGGCTGAGCAATCCTGTGACGGATGAAGTTGCAGCATGGGAGTTTGTATCCGAGGATGGAACACAGGCGATGATGCAGGCAGTGATGACACAGATTCATGGAAATATGACAGGAAATGCAGTGAAATGGAAGGGACTTGAGGAAGAAGCCTGTTATCAGGATGCAGAAAGTGGAGAACTGTATTATGGAGCGGCATTGATGGAAACCGGAATTTTACTTCCGATCAAAAACGGAGCTTATCAGACCTTCCGGATATTGCTTCGAAAAGTAGGATCCTGACCCAACAATTGGATATGTTTTTCCAACATTACAGTCTGGCAGTCTCCCTCGAAATCTTTATAATAAGAAATAGAAACAGGAGAGGAGAACCAGAAATATGAGCATTTGTTATCACGAAGGATCCCGGGAATTTCATCTTTCCAACAGGGATATCAGTTATATTATCACAGTCTTAAAAAACGGACAGTTAGGACAGCTGTATTTTGGGAAAAAACTGCATGACAGGGAGAGTTTTGCCCATCTGCTGGAGCTGCGTCACCGCCCAATGGCTGTATGTACTTACGAAGGAGATTCCACATTCTCGATGGAACATATCAAGCAGGAATATCCGTCCTATGGAGCAGGGGATATGCGGTATCCGGCGGTGGAGATTCTGCAGGAAAACGGAAGCCGGATCACGGATTTTGTGTATCAGACACATCGGATTTATGACGGGAAGCCCGCGCTTGCAGGACTGCCGGCTACCTATACCGAAGATTCCAAAGAGGCACAGACACTGGAAATCGAACTGAAAGATGAGCTGATTCACACCACACTGATCTTGTACTATACGATTTTTGAAGAGCTTCCGGCGATTACAAGAAGTGCAAAGGTGATTTACCACGGAACAGAGAAGATCGTGCTGGAACGTGCAATGAGCTGCAGTGTGGATCTGCCGGATCACGACTATCAAATGATCGAGCTGACGGGAGCCTGGGGAAGAGAGCGTGCGGTGACTGAGCGAAAGCTGCAGTATGGAATTCAGGGAATTTATAGTATGCGCGGATGCAGCAGCAGTAACTTTAATCCGTTTCTGGCACTGCGTCGGGAGAATACCACGGAAGCGTGCGGGGAAGTGTATGGCTTCAGTCTTGTTTACAGCGGGAATTTTCTGGCGCAGGCAGAGGTGGATACATACGATGTCACAAGAGTGACGCTGGGAATTCATCCGGACCGGTTTTCCTGGGAAATGAAAAACGGAGATGAGTTTCAGACACCGGAGGCGGTGATGGTCTATTCCAATCGCGGACTGAACGGGATGAGTCAGGCATTCCACAGTCTGTATCGTGCACGCCTGGCAAGAGGATACTGGAGAGACCGACCGAGACCGATTCTCATCAATAACTGGGAAGCGACTTATTTTGATTTCAATGAGGAAAAGATTCTGGAGATCGTGCGCACGGCAAAACAGCTTGGAATCGAATTGTTTGTACTGGATGACGGATGGTTCGGAAAACGGGAGGATGATCATTCTTCTCTGGGAGACTGGTATCCGAATCTGGAAAAGCTGCCGGATGGCATTGCAGGAATCGCGAAGAAGGTAGCGGCGGAAGGCATGAAATTCGGTCTCTGGTTTGAGCCGGAAATGGTCAACAAGGACAGCAATCTCTATAGAGAGCATCCGGACTGGATTTTGTCTACTCCGGGACGTCATATTTCCCATGGAAGAAATCAGTATATTCTGGATTTTTCCAGAGCCGAAGTGGTGGATGCCATTTATGGACAAATGGAAAAAATCCTGGAGGATGCGCCGATTTCTTATATCAAATGGGATATGAACCGCTGTATGTCAGAAGTATACTCTCATACAGCCAGTGCCGCAGATCAGGGTAAGGTCATGCATCAGTATATTCTAGGTGTTTATCGGTTATATGAGAAGCTGACGGGCAGATTTCCTGAAATTTTATTTGAATCCTGTGCAAGCGGCGGTTCCCGTTTTGATCCGGGATTGCTGTATTATGCGCCGCAGGCATGGACATCGGATGATACGGATGCAGTGGAACGTTGTAAGATCCAGTATGGAACGTCCCTTGTCTATCCAGTGAGCAGTATGGGATCTCACGTATCAGCAGTGCCGAATCATCAGGTGCTTCGCAACACATCTTTGAAAATGCGTGCGGATGTAGCGTATTTCGGAACATTCGGATATGAGCTGAACCCGAACAGTCTGACAGAGGCAGAGCGGGAGGTAATCAAAAAGCAGACGGCATTTATGAAAGAACACAGAAGCCTGATCCAGTATGGAACATTCTATCGACTTCAGAGCCCGTTTGCAGGAAATGAAATGGCATGGATGGTTGTGTCTGAGGACAAAAAAGAAGCGATTGTGGGCTGGTATCGCTTCCTGGAGCCGATCAATATCGGATATCGGAGCGTCAGACTGCAGGGACTGGATCCGAAGCTTCCGTATCAGATTTCGGATATGGAAATGGCATTGTACGGAGATGAGCTGATGCAGGCCGGACTGATCGTATCAGACGTGGCGTCCGGACAAAATCCGGAGCAGTATAATGGAGAGAACGGAGATTTCCAGTCTCTTCTTTATCTGCTGAAAGCAAAGGAAGAATAAAAAATGAAGGGGTGGGGATGCAAAAGAATTGATTTTTTCATCCCCCTCTTTTTTGCTTCCGATACTCAGAAGGACTTAGACCGTTCACTTTACGGAATGCCTTGGAAAAAGAAAAGCTGCTGGAATATCCGCAGGAATAGGCAATATTCTGGATGGACAGGCTGCTTGACTGGAGCAGCTCTTCGGATTTTGTGATCCGGTACCGGGTGAGAAACTGCTGCGGGGAAAGTTGTACGGTTTTTAGAAACAGTTCCGTCAGATAACTCCGGTTCAAAGACAAATAGTCCGCGATTTCCTGTACAGTGAGTGGATTCTGATAATTTTTATGGATGTAGGAGATCGCCTGATTAATATATACGCTGGATGTATTCTGCTGAGGAGAAACCGTACATCCGGCGTCCTCCACCAGAAGGGCGAGAAACTGCATCAGAATTCCCTGGATGTAAATCTCATTTGCGGCACTTAAGGCGTGATGCTTCATCATGTCCAGGATATAGGATTTTGCGGTATCGATCTGGGTACAGGAAAAAATCGGATTTCTGGCAGAAAGACCGGCAAGCCGCAGATATTTTTCTGCATCATGACCGCCGATACCGACCCAGAGATAGCTCCAGGGATTCACTGAATCCGCCTGATAAAAAGTCAGCTTACCGGGATGAATGAGAAATCCCTGTCCCTGTTTGATCGGATAGCGTTCTTCACCGGAGTAAAATACACCTTCTCCCTCCAGACAGAGATGAAGCAGGTAGCAGTTCCGGACTGCCGGCCCGAAGGAATAGGAAGGGGGGCAGTCCTGCATTCCGCAAAAGACAGTGTAAATGTCTGAGAAGATACTGTGATAAATATCGGATTGTGAATAAGAGGACATAGGGGACTCCTTTCGTGTGAATGTCTGTGATATTTTATCATGTTTCGATATCTCTGACAACTTATATACCCATTTGAATCATGAAAAAGCACGAATGATAATAGAGATGAAAGCCAAAGAGCAGAGATTTTTTATTGCGCAGTTTTTGCGGGGAGGGGTATAATATAATAGGAGAAATTGCAGATTACGGTTTGAAATCAAGAAGGAATGAGGGAAAATATGAACACAATCGTAGAAATGGACCATGTGACCAAAACATACCGCAGAAAAATCAAAAGCGGGAAAGGAATCTTCAAAAGCAGTAAATTCGAGACAAAAGAAGCAATCAAAGATATTTCGTTTCAGATCAAAGAAGGAGAGATGGTCGGAATTGTAGGACTAAACGGTGCAGGAAAATCCACATTGATCAAATCCATGCTGGGAATTCTTTCTCCGGACAGCGGGGAAGCGAAAATGTTCGGAAGGGACAGTTTTCAGTTCCGCAAGAAAAATGCAGAATATATCGGGGCAAATTTTGGACAGAAAAGTTCTCTTGTATGGGATCTTCCCTTTATTTACTCTCTGGAGTTAAACAAGAAAATATACCGGGTATCGGACGAACGGTATGAGGAAATTATAGAAGAACTGGAACAGTTTTTGCAGATTGGGGAACTGTTAAACGATCGACATTTACCATGCCGTGATCCGGGTAGCCGTCAGTGCGCTGATTCCGATCGCTCTGGCGAATTATTATCCGACAGTCTGCATGCTGGGAGAGGGCAGCAGCGGGATTTTGCTGTATATAGCAGGTGCCTGTGTCATATTGGGGGTCATTGACGTTCTGGTGTGGAAGAAAGGGATGAAAGCGTATCAGAGTACCGGGGCATAAAGATAAACCAAAACCTTCTTGCGGCGGGAATAAAAATTACATATAATAGAAGTAATTGATAAAAAGAGGCGTTCGATGGCAGAAAAAGAGACATGGAGGAATCAGATATGAGTTTTCAAATTTACAATTGGCTGGAAAAATATGTGCATGAAGTGGTAAGTACATTTGGATACCGCATCTGGTTTATCGGGGTACAGGGCAGTTATGCCAGAGGGGAAGCCACAGAAGAGAGTGATATTGATGTGGTTCTGATTCTGGATACGCTTCTTCCGGCAGATCTGAGGATCTACAGAGGGATGCTCAATCGTCTTCCGTACCGGGAAAAGATCTGCGGATTTATTTCCGGCCGAGAAGAGCTGGAGAACTGGTCTAAAGCAGATCTTTTTCAGTTTTGTCAGGACACGATGCCGCTGAAAGGAAGTCTGGATGAGATCGTGGCAAAGCTGGATATGGCAGACGTGAGACGGGCGGTTCATACGGGAGCCTGCAATCTGTATCATGCCGCCTGTCACAATATGCTCCATGAGCAGAGTCGGGAAGTTCTGATGGAATTATATAAGACATCGGTATTTACAATCCAGGCGGAATATTTTTTAAAGACCGGGAATTATCTGAGAAGAAAAGCCGAGCTGTTTCCGAAGCTGAACGGACTGGATCGGGAGATTTTGTATATTGCGATCGAGATGAAGCAGAAAAGCGGAAAAGTGAAAGGCAGTTTTGATGAGCTTTCTGAAAAGCTGATCGTGTGGTCCAGCGGACTGATCAGACAATATCAGGGAGAAAAATGAATGAATACATATAAATTGCTTCAAAAATAGGCGCGTTCCAATGAAAATATGCGGGAAAATGCAGAAAATTGCAAGAAAGGATTGACGAAACATCAAAAAGTCGATAGAATAACAACCAGTGATAAAAGAATTGGAGGAATCTTGCAATGGCGGCGTATAAGGATTTGACGAAGGAAGAATTATTGGAATTAAAAAGCGGGCTTCAGGCTCAGTTTGAAGAGGTAAAAGCCAGAGGGCTGAAACTGGATATGTCCAGAGGAAAACCGGCAGCAGCACAGCTGAATCTGTCTATGGAGATGATGAACATTTTAAACAGTGGAACAGATCTTGTCTGTGAAGACGGTGTGGACTGCAGAAATTATGGTGGCTTGGATGGAATCGCAGAGGCAAAACAGCTTCTGGCAGATATGATGGAAGTACCAAAAGACAACGTGATCGTATTCGGAAATTCCAGTCTGAATGTGATGTATGATACAGTAGCCCGTGCGATGACACACGGAATCATGGGAAGTACTCCATGGTGCAAGCTGGATAAAGTGAAATTTTTATGTCCGGTTCCGGGATATGACAGACATTTTGCAATCACAGAACATTTTGGAATTGAGATGATCAATGTTCCGATGACAGCAACAGGTCCGGATATGGATCTGGTGGAAAAACTGGTCAGTGAAGATCCGGCGATCAAAGGTATCTGGTGTGTACCGAAGTATTCCAATCCACAGGGAATCACATATTCTGACGAGACAGTGTATCGTTTTGCAAACTTAAAGCCGGCAGCAGAGGATTTCCGTATCTTCTGGGATAATGCATATTGTGTACATCATCTGTACGAAGACAAACAGGATTACCTGCTCGAGATTCTGATGGAATGTAAAAAAGCAGGAAACCAGGATATGGTATACAAGTTTTCTTCTACCTCCAAGATCAGTTTCCCGGGTTCCGGTATCGCAGCAATCGCGGCTTCTGATGCGAACCTTGCAGACATCCGCAATATGATGAAAGTGCAGACGATCGGCCATGACAAAGTAAATCAGCTTCGCCATGTCAGATTCTTCAAAGATATTCATGGAATCGTCGAGCACATGAAAAAACATGCAGATATCATGAGACCAAAATTTGAGACGGTTATCAACACATTAGAGCGTGAACTGGGAGGACTCGAGATTGGTTCGTGGATCGCTCCGCGTGGCGGATACTTTATCTCCTTTGATGCCATGGAAGGATGTGCCAAAGCAATCGTTGCAAAAGCGAAAGAAGCAGGGCTTGTGATGACAGGCGCCGGAGCAACATTCCCATATGGAAAAGATCCAAAAGACAGCAACATTCGTATTGCTCCGTCTTATCCGACACCGGAAGAGCTGGCAGTTGCAGCTGAGATTTTTGTACTCAGTGTAAAACTGGTCAGCATCGATAAATTGCTGAAAAATTTATAAGATTGTTTCATGAAAAAGGACAACTGACTTTGAGTACAGCCCTCAAAATCAGTTGTCCTTTTTTGTGTGGTCATGCGTTATTTCTCTGTTTTTACGGCATGTTTTTTCGGCAGCGTGAATCCATTTCCATGCACTTCATTTACCTTTCCGATGATCATAAATGCAGTAGGGTCGATTTCCATAACGAGCTGATTGAGTTTTGAAAGCTCCCGGTTGGAAATGACGGTCAGGATCATATTTTGTCTGGAATGAAGATATCCGGTTTCTGTATGAAGCAGCGTAGATCCCCGATCAATCTTCCGCGTAATGGCTTCATTGATTTCATCGGATTTCTGGCTGATGATCTTGACCTGCGTCTGAGCCTGGCCGATGACAAGAATTTTATCCAGTACAATGGTGTAGGTCATGACAAGAAGAATTCCGTACAGAATGGCCTCTTTGTCACAGAACAATGCCTGACCGATCAGGATCAAAAAGTCAAATACATAGAGCATTACAGAAACAGGCAGTCCGAATTTTTTGTTCAGGATCAACGGAGGGATATCCATGCCTCCGGTAGAAGCTCCGCACCGTATGACGATTCCCAGTGAAAATCCGATAAAGAGTCCGCCGAAGATGCTGGATAACATCCGGTCATCCGTGATTGTGGAAAGCGAAGGGATATTTTGGAAAAATCCAAGTGCAATCGGATAGTAAAAGGTACTGATCAATGTGGTCAGGGCAAAATCAAATCCCAGTATCAGCGCACCGAGTAAAAACATGATGCAATTGAAGATAAACACAAAGACAGAAATCGGCAGATGCAGATAATGATCTATGATCAGAGAAAGTCCGGTGGTTCCTCCGGTCATCAGCTCGTTGGGAAGAACAAACATGACGATTCCCAGTGCCATGGTGGTGTTGCCAAGGAAAATCATGAAAAGATTTTTTGGCCTAAAAATATTGGTTTTCATGGTTTTGACACTCTCCTTTGAAATAATTATGCGTTAAGTTACTATGGTAAAGCGAAAAAAAACAGGCTGCACATCAGCCTGTCTGTTGATTATATGAAATTGAAAAAGATGTTCTGTCAGATCTTTTCATTTGCGTTCGCTTCCTTTTTTGATTTCCGAAAAACAGTATAGCATAATTTCAGGGAAAAGTACAAGAAGAAAGTGTGAACAATACGGAGAAAAAGACATAATATAAGGAAAAAAGGATGTGCGTAAAATGGCATATGAGACATATGGACAAATAAACGGTGTGATAAGGGAGATTCAAAGAGGGGATTCCTGCTGCAGCCAGATTCTGCGTCTGGATACAGAAAACGGAGAAGTACGCTTTACCGTGATGGCGGATACAATGGTGATCGAAAATGTAAGGCTGCGAAGAGGAATGCGGGTTGCCGCGTTTTATGATACCAGCCTTCCGGTTCCGGCAATTTATCCTCCTCAATACCGGGCAGAGATTGTGACAGTGCTTCGGGGAGAACAGAATGTGATGCTGAATTTCTTTGATGAAAATCTGGTGGCAGAAGATAATTCACTTCGGTTAAATCTCAGTCCTGTGACAAATATCATGACACAGAACGGGCAGAGGTTTACCTGCAGTCCGAGAAACATGGAGCTGTTAGTCTATTATACCAATACGACATTCAGCATACCGCCGATGACAACGCCCCAGAAAGTGATCGTAATGTGCGAGATGTAGAAAGATAAGAATTTGTTATTGGAGAAATCGATCATAAGCTGGTCTCTTTTCCGGGAATGCAGTATAATAAAAACAGAGCAAAAGGGGGGATGATGTGAATATCAATTTAAAACAGTTGGAGCCGTTTTGCGCACTGGTGCGCTCGGTGCGGCAGTGATCGGATGGCAGAAAATGAAAGGGAGGCAGAAGAAAAGATGAGTGACAAAGAAGAGATTGTGTTTTGTAAAGGCGGGGGCTGCACGGCAAAACTGGGCCCGGGAATCCTGGCAAGAGTTCTGGAAAAGATACCAAAGACGAGGGACGAAAACCTGATGATCGGATATGACAGTTCAGACGATGCAGCAGTGTACAAACTGACAGATGATCTGGCAGTGGTGCAGACGCTGGACTTTTTTCCTCCCATGGTGGATGATCCCTACACATTCGGACAGATCGCGGCAGCAAATGCATTAAGTGATATTTATGCCATGGGCGGAGATGTCAAAACCGCATTGAATATTGTCTGCTTTCCGGAAAACTGGGATTTGAACATACTGGGGCAGATTATGCTGGGTGGCGGAGAAAAAGTCAAAGAGGCGGGCGGTGTTCTGGCAGGCGGACATTCGATTGCGGATACAGACGTCAAATACGGACTTTCTGTAATGGGGACCATACACCCAGACAAGGTGTTTGCAAACAATGGATGCCGGGCGGGGGATGTTCTGATCCTGACAAAACCACTTGGAGTTGGAATCGTGTGTACTGCAAACCGGATCCAGGAAGCATCCGAAGAAGCAATGGCGCAGGCAATCCGTTCCATGACCACCCTGAACAAGTATGCCTCAGAAGTAGTGAGAAAGTATCAGGTGCACGGCTGTACCGATGTGACTGGATTTGGTTTTCTGGGACATCTCCTGGAGATGCTGGGAGATGCATATTCTGCCCGCGTCGAAAGCAGTCAGGTTCCATATATTCCGGAGGCGTTTGATTATGCAGGGGAATTTTACCTGACTGCAGCAGCCCAGAGAAACAGAAACCATGTGGGAGAAGACGTGCAGTTTTTTGAGGTTCCGTTTGAAATGGAAGAGATTTTATTTGATCCGCAGACATCCGGCGGGCTGCTTGTCAGCATAGAAAAAAGTGATGCGGAGCAGTGTCTGGAAGAGTTGAAGGCTCTGGGACTGCCCTGTGCGATTGTGGGAGAAGTCACAGAAAAAAGAGAGAAAAAAATAGAAGTGAGATAGAGGTGCAGAGAACATGAAAAAATATATGGTAGATGCAAGAGGAAAACAGTGTCCGATTCCGGTAGTGGAGACGAAAAAAATGCTGGCACAGATGGCAGAATCAGATATCGTAGAGACACTGGTGGACAATGCCATTGCCGTGCAGAATCTGGAGAAAATGGCAAAACAAAAACAGCTGGAATGTTCCTGGGAACAACAGGATGAACATACATATCGGGTTTTTATAAAGGCAGAAGGCGCTGTGGATGAAGCGGGGGAAGAGACTGCAGAATGTATCCCGTGTCAGCCGGTCTCCGAAAAAACAGGAAATACAATCGTTGTGTTATCTTCTGACTGCATGGGAGAGGGGGATGAAGTTCTTGGAAGGGCACTGATGAAAGGCTTTATTTATGCGCTCACGAGTCAGGAAGGGCTTCCGGATACAGTCATCATGTATAATGGAGGCGCCAGACTTCCGGTAGAAGGCTCCGAATCCCTCGAAGATCTGAAGCTTTTGGAATCGCAGGGAGTGGAGATTTTGACTTGTGGAACGTGTCTGAATCACTACGGACTGACGGAGAAGCTTTCTGTGGGAGGTGTTACAAATATGTATGTGATCTGTGAAAAAATGCTGCAGGCAGAAAAGGTTGTGAAGCCATGATTTATCTGGACAGCGCGGCGACCAGCTACTATCGTCCGAGAGAAGTGGCGCAGGCAGTGTATGATGCGATCCTGACCATGGGAAATGCAGGCAGAGGAAGCCATGCATCCAGTCTGAACAGTGCCCGCATGATCTATGAGACAAGGTGTCTGCTGAATGAATTATTTCACGGACCAGGACCGGAGCAGGTAGTGTTTACCAGTAATGCTACGGAAGCTCTTAATATTGCAATTCAGGGGCTGACAGCTCCCGGGGTACGGATGGCGGCGACAGCAATGGATCACAACAGTGTCTTACGCCCCGTGTATCGGGCAAAAGAGAGAGGGTGCAGCCTGCAGATCCTGGATGTGGATGAGAAGGGGCGGCTTTCTCTGGAAAAGCTGGAAGAATTGTTTCAAAATGGTGTGGATATCTTTGCCTGTACCCATGCATCCAATGTGACAGGAAACTTAAATCCACTGACAGAAATCGGAAAACTGTGCAAAAAATACGGCGTGTTGTTTCTAGTGGATGCGTCTCAGACAGCAGGAGTATTTCCAATCGATATGGAACGAGATTTTATTGATATCCTCTGCTTTACCGGACATAAGGGCCTGATGGGACCACAGGGAACAGGGGGGATGATCGTACAAAAATCTGTACACCTGCCTGCGTTTAAAACCGGGGGAAGCGGAGTGCAGAGCTTTCTGAAAACACAGCCCAAGGAGATGCCGACTGTACTGGAAGCGGGGACGTTAAACGGGCATGGGATTGCCGGATTACATGCAGCATTAAACTACATTTTGAATGTCGGAACAGAACAGATCAAAAGGATTGAATGTCAGAGAATGCGGCAGTTTTATGAGGGAATCAAACATCTGGATGCTGTAAAAATCTATGGAGACTTTTCAAATATGGAGCGGGCGCCGATCGTCGCTTTGAATATCGGAAATTATGACTCTTCTGCAGTCAGCGATGAGCTTTCCGAGGTGTACGGGATTCAGACGCGTCCTGGGGCACACTGCGCACCCCTGATGCACAGGGCACTTCATACAGAGGAACAGGGAATCGTACGATTTAGTTTTTCTCATTTTCTCAGTGAAGAACAGGTGGAGGAAGCGGTACAGGCAATCAAAGAAATGACAGCAGGAGAAGAGATATGAGACCAAAAGAATTACGTATCATAGTGACATTTGAAACGACAACAGCTGCGATGGCATTTGAAAGCGAGGCAAAAAAGCGGCAGATCGGGGGAAGACTGATCCCAGTTCCAAGGGAGATCACATCTGGATGCGGACTGAGCTTTTCAGCACCGATAGAAGAGAAAGAACAGATTTACAATCTGATACAGCAGCTGCAGTACCAACAGGTGCTGGAACTGATAATATAAAAGAAGAGAAGCAGTTCAGGTATGATCCTGATCGCTTCTCTTCTTTTTTATTCTTCCGGAGGTGTTACGGTACCGGAATCTCCATTGCTGTTTCCGTTATTATTTCCGTTGTTGTTTCCATTGTTTCCGGAATTGTTGTTGTTATCACCGGACTGATCGGAATTTCCGGAATCCTCATTATCTTCGGAATCCTGGCTGTTCTGAGAATCGGAATCCTCTTTGTTCTTATCGTCATCATCCTCGTCATCCTCTTCTTCCTCATAGTGGCCGGAGCAGCTCTGCGTCGGACCGGTTCCTTTTGCGAAATATTCCGTGTAGGACGGACAACTGCTGACCGCCAGAAGACCAGTGACAGAACATACTGTTTTCTGCTCTACAGATGCAGGCATGGTAAAGTTCTTTACCTGAAGACCGAGTGTAGTGTTGACACGGTCCATGATATTTTTCCACATGACTTCGTGCCAGGTCTGATTATAGATATTCTCCATTGGTTTATTGGAATCATATCCACCCCAGATAGAGCATGTATAGTACGGTGTGTAAGCAGCAAGCCAGAGGTCAGTACTGTATTCGGAAGTACCGGTTTTTCCGGATGCAGGCATTCCATTTGCAAGCTGTGCAGCTGTACCGGTACCACGTTTGATCACATCCTGCATAGCATTCGTCAGAAGTGCTGCTGTGGAATCCTTTACAACCTGATGAGTCTCAGGAGTACTGTTGTCCAGAATGACATTGCCGTCATGATCCAAAACCTTTGTATATAAGATCGGTTTTGTGTACACTCCATTGTTGGCCAGTGCAGCATAGGCAGCAGTCAGTTCAATGTTATAAACACCGTTTGTGATACCGCCGAGTGCAGTGGACTGGTTGTAATCGTTGTGTGCCGGATCATCTTCTTTGCTTACCAGTGTAGTAAATCCAAAGTTCTCAAGATATTTCATACCTGTATCGATACCGATATCAGTCAGAGTACGTACGGCACAAACGTTCATGGAGTGGAGGATCGCATAACGTACAGTAGCCTGTCCAATATATTTGCCATCCCAGTTGTTGACCGGAGTTCCGTCGCTGTATGTGTACGGAGAGTCTTCAATCAGAGAAGCCAGAGTATATTTTCCGGTATCGATCGCCGGAGCATAAACACCCAGCGGTTTGAAACAGGAACCTGGCTGCCGGTGAGAATCGGTCGCACGGTTCAGAGAAAAGCTGGCTGTTTTTTCCCCGCGGCCGCCGACAATGGCTTTGACTTCTCCCGTATACTGATCCATCACAACAACAGAAGTCTGAGGCTGTGGAGGGATTGTAATACTTTCGTCTACAGTATCCCCTTCCTGGATATTAAGTGTTGTCTTATATTCCGCAACTGCCTGATTGGCTTCATCCGGGGAAGAGAAGACAAGTGGATATTCACGTCCCCATGCTGCCTGAATATAATCTCCTACATTGTTCTGGCTGTAGTTTTCAACAGAACCGTCAGCACGTGTAACAGTCAGTGCGTATTGCAGTCCGTATTCGATGGTAGACGGATAGTTGCTCGGATCGGCAACCTCTTCATCGCAGATCTGCTGGATCGTCGGATCCTGTGTCGCATAAATCGTCAGACCGCCGCTGTACAGCAGATTATGTGCCTGTGTTGCAGTGTAAGATTTACGTTCCTGCAAATCGTTTAACACCTGTTCTGCAAGCTCATCGATAAAATATGTGTTCGGTTTTTCCGCATCAGAGCCGACTGCAGTAGGCTGAATCCTGTCATAGACAGGGTCTGCCTTGGCCTCATCAAATTCCTGCTGGGTGATGTAGCCCTGTTCCAGCATGTTGTTCAGTACAATGTCCCGTCGTTTGGCGTTCTCCTCCGGATGAGTCACAGGATCGTATCTTGTCGGGTTCTGGGTGATCCCGGCGATGACTGCACACTCCGAAAGTGTAAGCTCTGAGACATCTTTGTTAAAGTAGCGCTTTGCGGCAGACTGAACACCGAGACAGTTCTGTCCCAGGTTGATGGTGTTCATGTAGGCTTCCAGAATCTCTTCTTTGGTCATCTGCTTTTCAATTTCCAGGGCAAGATACTGCTCTTGCAGTTTTCGCTCCAGACTGTCGAAAAACGTTTTTTCCTCCGTGAAATTCGGGAACACGTTATTTTTGATCAGCTGCTGGGTGAGCGTACTGGCTCCTTCTGAAAAGTCTCCGCTTGTGATACCTACAAGACCGGCGCGCAGGATACCCTGCAGGTCGATTCCGTTGTGCTCGTAGAAACGCTCGTCTTCAATCGCTACAAATGCATTGGCAAGATATTTTGGAATTGTGTCAATGGTCTTGTAGATACGGTTGGATCCGGCTTCCCGGAACTGCCCCAGATTCTGACCGTTAGATGCCGCAACCACCTGGGATTTATATCCGCTTGGTTTGACACTGGCAGGAGTGATCTCTGGCGCATCGTCAATGATCTTCTTGACGAAAAGACCGCCGCCTACGGCACCGATGATGCAGATGAGAAGGAAGCAGATGACAACGGCCTTAAAGACACGGACGCCGACCCGTTTCTTTTTCATATTTTTCTTTGAAGATACATTTTTTTTCTTCTTCGAAAGGCTTTCTTTTCCGTAATTCATGAATAATATCCTCCTTTATTCATTCTACTCATTATATCAAATTTGCTCTTTTAAAGCAAAGGAAAAAGAAAAAGTTCATATTCTTATAAAAAAATTTTAATAATTGCACAGTTTTTCTTGTGTTTGTTCCAAAGGCATAGTATATATAATTGAGGAAGAACAGGCAGAAAATACCTGAAACAAACAAAAGGCATGGAAAAAGCAAGGTGGGAGACAGATGGAATACAGGACAGTATATCAGGGCGGCAAGGGCGAGATCGTGGAAAAAAAGTCCCGGTTTATCGCGGAAGTATTTTTGGTGCACTCGGAGGAGGAAGCCATGCAGTATCTGGAACAGGTACGGAAAAAGTACTGGGATGCAAGGCATCACTGCTGGGCCTATGTAATCGGAGAAGAACGCGTGACAGAGCGCTGCAGTGATGATGGGGAACCGAGCGGTACAGCAGGCAAACCGATTCTGGAGGTCATCAGGGGAGCGGGACTTCACAATATTTTTGTAGTTGTGACACGGTATTTTGGCGGGACACTTCTCGGAACGGGAGGCTTGGTGAGAGCGTATACCGAATCAGCAAGAGAAGGGATTTCCCACAGTCAGATTATTACCAAAATCTATGGATTTAAACTGAATCTTACAACAGATTATACCGGATTGGGGAAAATTCAGTATCTGCTGGGACAAAGAGGGCTGACAATCCTGGACAGTGTGTATACAGAGAAAGTAGATCTGACTGTCCTGATTCCGAAAGAGGAGGAGTCAAAGCTGATCGCTGAGATCACAGAAGCGACAAATGGTCAGACCGGAATAGCCAGAACAGGAGAGTGCTGGTTTGCCAACGTAGATGGTGAGATGGTCGTATTTGAATAAGTGACAATAAAAAAGCTGCCGGTTGAGGCAGCTTTTTTATCTTATGAAAATTCTGGCTCGATCAGTCCGAAGGAACCATCTTTTCTTTTGTAGACAACATTGACTTCGTCTGTCTCTGCGTTGCAGAATACGAAGAAAGCATGTCCAAGAAGATCCATCTGGATGCAGGCATCCTCCGGATACATTGGTTTGATGCCAAAGCGTTTTGTACGGACAATGCGGATCTCATCATCTACAGAAGTGTCATCTTCTGATTCGAAAAATTCTTTTTTAAAGTTATTGCCGGAACCGGAAGCGGTAGGATGTCCCTGGCTTCTGGCAACCAGTTTGTTTTTATATTTGCGAAGCTGTCTTTCAATAACCTCTTCTACAAGATCAACGGATACATACATATCATCGCTGGTCTGCTCAGAGCGGATAATGTTTCCTTTTACAGGAATGGTCACTTCAATCTTCTGACGTTCTTTTTCCACACTGAGTGTTACGATAATTTCTGTTTCAGGAGTGAAATACCTTTCAAGTTTTCCTAATTTCTGTTCAATAGCGTCCTTTAAACCTGGTGTCACATCGATGTTTTTTCCACTAATAATAAAGTTCATACTGGTCAACTCCTTTTGTTTATATTGTACAAAGAACTTGTCCTTATAAAGTGTTCTTTGTACTATGTAAACATTATAGCACGGAATTCCTCTATTGTATAGAACGAATTACTTCAATTCGGGTAATTTTTCCATCGGTGATCTTAACGATGCGCAGACCGAAATCAGAAAAGTAAGTGCAGGCACCGACTCCGATCTCAATTTCATCTTCCTTCATCTTCTTTAACAGCACATCCAGCAGTGTCTCATCATTCTCATAAGGAATGTGGACATGGATCAGACGATTGATATATTTGACTTTCTGAGAGGAACGGAAAATAATCTTTTCAGACTCATCAAAAGTCATAAACAAAAATTTTCTTGTGGCAAATAAAATTGCAATGGCGATCACGCCGATCAGACTGTTGAGCGGTGATCCATGCTCGATGATGATCTGTCTTGCGATGGCAAAGAGCAGAACCTCAAATACTGTGATCGGGGTGTGGAGATACAGCATACGTATCATTTCCACACCGATGATCAGGTTAAAACAGGTAGTCAGCATATCGTCATAATTTGGATACTGATTCAGGTCTGACAAATGCTGAAATGAGAGGATCAGCTGAAAGGTCATGATGATAATTGTAACTGCAAGGATCAAAGCGATGACAACTTCCAGGATTGAAGTGATCCATTTCAAAAAGGCATTGGCATATTTTTTCATGGTTGTCTCCTGATTATTTCAAATTGCTGCGTTTACGCATTCTGGAATCCAGGATTTTTTTGCGGATACGCAGTGTTTCCGGTGTTACCTCCAGAAGCTCATCGGTATCGATAAAGTCCAGTGCTTCTTCCAGGCTCAAAATACGAGGCGGTGTCAGGCGGAGCGCTTCGTCTGCATTGGAGGAACGGGTGTTGGTCAGATGCTTTGTCTTGCAGACGTTTAATTCGATGTCTTCTGCTTTTCCGTTCTGTCCGATGACCATTCCGGCATAGACTTTTTCACCAGGTCCGATAAACAAAGTACCGCGTTCCTGTGCGCTGTAGAGTCCGTAAGTGACAGACTCACCGGTCTCAAATGCAATCAGAGATCCCTGTTTGCGATACTGGATATCTCCTTTATACGGCGCATATCCGTTAAAGCTTGTGTTGAGGATTCCGTTTCCTTTGGTATCGGTCATAAATTCTCCACGGTATCCGATGAGTCCGCGGGCAGGAATCAGAAATTCCAGTCTTGTATAACCGCCGCTGGAAACGCCCATGTTCTGAAGCTCTCCCTTTCTCTGACTCAGTTTGTCGATGACAGTTCCGGTAAATTCTTCCGGTACATCCACGTAGGCAAGCTCCATTGGTTCTAATTTTTTGCCGTTTTCATCTGTGTGATATAAAACTTCTGCTTTGCTTACCGCAAATTCGTATCCTTCACGGCGCATATTTTCGATCAGGACAGAAAGGTGAAGCTCGCCTCGTCCGGATACTTTAAAGCTGTCGGCGTTCTCCGTCTCTTCCACACGCAGGCTGACATCGGTGTTCAGTTCGCGCAGAAGACGGTCGCGCAGGTGACGGGAAGTAACGAATTTTCCTTCTCTTCCTGCAAACGGGCTGTCATTGACGATGAACTGCATGGAGATCGTCGGTTCGGAAATCTTCTGGAATGGAATGGCTTCCGGATTCTCAGGAGAGCAGAGGGTGTCTCCGATGGAAATATCGGAAATACCGGAAATCGCTACAATAGAACCGATCGTGGCTTCTTTTATTTCTACTTTGTTCAGACCGTCAAATTCATACAGTTTGCTGATCTTGACTTTCTGCTGCTTGTCCGGATCATGATGGTTTAAAAGGAGCATATCCTGATTGACACGAATCGTTCCGTTGTCTACTTTTCCGACTCCGATCCGTCCGACGTATTCATTGTAATCAATGGTACTGATCAGCATCTGTGTCGGTGCCTCGGGATCGCCCTCCGGAGCCGGGATGTATTCGAGGATCGTCTCAAACAATGGCTGCATATCTTTTTCTTCGTCAGAAAGGTCAAGGACCGCAATTCCTGATTTTGCGGAAGCATAGACAAACGGGCAGTCCAGCTGCTCGTCAGAAGCATCCAGTTCCATGAAAAGCTCCAGGATCTCATCGATCACTTCATCCGGGCGGGCTTCCGGGCGGTCGATCTTATTGATGCAGACGATAACCGGAAGGTCTAATTCCAGTGCTTTTCTCAGTACGAATTTGGTCTGCGGCATGGCGCCTTCAAAGGCATCGACTACAAGTACGACACCGTTTACCATTTTCAGGACACGTTCAACTTCACCGCCGAAGTCCGCATGTCCGGGCGTATCGATGATGTTGATCTTGGTTCCTTTGTAATAGACTGCAGTATTTTTGGAGAGAATCGTGATTCCACGTTCTCTTTCAATATCGTTGGAGTCCATGACACGTTCCGCAACATCCTGATTTTCGCGGAATACACCGCTTTGTTTTAAGAGCTCATCCACGAGTGTTGTTTTTCCGTGGTCAACATGAGCGATAATGGCAATATTTCTAACATCTTCACGTTTTGTTTTCATAATTTTACACTCTTTCCTACTTATGTTAATGTGTGTTCTCTTGTTACAACTTTTTCATTCTATCATAAATTTCAGATTTTACAAGTACTCTTGTGACAGGCAAATAAAAAAATTGTCGATAGATTTTGTCGAACGGTTTTTCGGACAATCGGGTCTAAACTGCGGTATGATGTCATAGACTTAAGTTGACTCAAAAATATAAAATACCACATACGAGGAAGGGAGTACTACAAATTATGTCAGATAAGATTATTGAAAACAATCAGGTAACCATCATGGGAGTTGTGGCATCCGGGTTTACATACAGCCACGAGGTGTTCGGAGAGGGATTCTATATGGCGGATGTGCTTGTGAAGCGTCTGAGTAATTCAAATGACCGGATTTCTCTCATGATCTCAGAACGTCTGATCGATGTGACGCAGGATTATACGGGAGAGGCGATCAAGGTATCCGGGCAGTTCCGTTCTTATAACCGGCATGAAGAACAGAAAAACCGCCTGGTGCTGTCTGTGTTTGTAAGAGAGGTAGAATTTATTGACGAGGAACTGGATGGAGCGAAAACAAATCACATTCTGCTGGAGGGGTATATCTGTAAAAAGCCGGTGTACAGGAAAACACCGCTTGGACGGGAAATTGCGGACCTGCTTCTGGCGGTGAACCGTCCGTACGGAAAATCGGACTACATTCCGTGTATCTGCTGGGGAAGAAATGCACGGTATGCGTCCGGATTTGAAGTGGGAGAGCATGTACAGATACTGGGAAGAATCCAGAGCAGAGATTATGTGAAGAAAATTTCCGAGACCGAAACACAGACACGAACAGCCTATGAAGTATCTGTGAGCAAGCTGGAGTGCATGGAATAGGACGTTTTTCACATTCCCATCGTTGACATCACTTCTGAATAATGATAAAATTTCATAAACATTACTGAGTAGAGAATCGACAAGGTCAGGAGGATAAATATGTCAATTTTTACAGGAGCAGGAGTTGCGATTATTACACCATTTCATGCAGATGGAAGTGTGAATTATGAAAAGCTGGACGAATTGATTCAGTTCCATTGTGATAACGGTACCGACGGTATTGTGATCTGCGGTACAACAGGGGAATCGTCTACATTGACGGAAGAGGAGCATATGGACTGCATCAAGTTTACGATCAGACAGACGAAAGGACGGATTCCGGTCATTGCAGGAACAGGTTCCAACTGTACACGGACTGCAGTCGAGATGTCAAGAGAAGCAGCCGAGAGCGGTGCGGATGGCGTACTTCTTGTAACCCCATATTATAATAAAGCGACACAGACGGGACTGATTGCGCATTATAAGGCGATCGCGGCCGAGACAAAAGCGCCGATCATCTTGTACAGCGTAGCGAGCAGGACCGGAGTGAATATTGAGCCATCCACTGTAGCGACACTGGCGAAAGAGACTGACAACATTGTGGCAGTCAAGGAAGCATCCGGAAATATCTCACAGGTAGCGAAGATCTTGCAGCTGACAGACGGGAAAGTGGATGTATATTCAGGAAATGACGATCAGATCGTTCCGATCCTGTCACTGGGCGGAAAAGGTGTGATTTCTGTATTGTCCAATGTAGCTCCGAGAGAGACACATGATATCTGTGCAAGCTTCTTTGCGGGAGATATTGCGGGAAGCCGGGCATTACAGCTGAAGGCACTTCCTCTGATCGAGGCACTGTTCTGCGAAGTGAATCCGATCCCGGTGAAAAAAGCAGTGAATCTGATGGGAATGGAAGTCGGCGGATTGAGAATGCCGCTGACAGAGCTGAGTGAAGCACATACCGTGCAGCTGAAAAAAGCAATGCAGGAGTTCGGAATTCAGTTAGCATAAAAAATTGTTAAAAGGATATCATAGATTGAGCAAATAGCCAGAATGTGATATCCTTTTTTGTATACCCATCCGGGTAAAGTCTGTCTTTTGCAGGCGTGTATTGCAAAGTCCGGATCGGTATAGCGTGAAAGAATAACGTTTTCCGGTGTGGAAAATGAAAGATACAGAACGAGGAGGAAATCAGGATGATAAAGATAATCATGCATGGCTGCAATGGAAAAATGGGACAGGTGATCACAAAAATTGCGGAAGCAGACAGTAAAGTGGAGATTGTAGCAGGAGTGGATCAGTTTCAGGGAGTGCAGAATCCGTATCCGGTGTTTTCATCGATGGAAGCGTGTGATGCAGAGGCAGACGTAGTGATCGATTTTTCCAATGCGGCAGCAGTGGACGGACTTTTGGACTATTGTGTGAACAGACAGCTTCCGGTCGTACTTTGTACCACGGGACTTTCTGAAGCCCAGCTTGAAAAAGTAGAAAAAGCAGCAGAGCAGACAGCTGTTTTAAAATCAGCGAATATGTCCATGGGGATCAATCTGCTGATGAAACTCTTGAAAGATGCCGCAAAAGTACTGGCGCCTGCGGGATATGATATTGAGCTGGTAGAGCGTCATCACAACCAGAAAGTGGATGCTCCAAGCGGTACTGCACTGGCGCTTGCGGATTCTGTCAATGAAGCGCTGGATCATGAATATACGTATGTATATGACAGAAGCCAGTACCGCAAAAAAAGAGAAGAGAAAGAAATCGGAATTTCAGCGGTTCGCGGCGGAACAATCGTGGGAGAGCATGAGGTGATCTTTGCAGGAATGGATGAAGTGATCGAATTTAAGCATACAGCATATTCCAGAAGCGTGTTTGGAAAAGGCGCGGTGGAAGCAGCCAAGTTCCTGGCGGGAAAAACAGCCGGCATGTATGATATGAGTGATGTGATTCAGTTTTAATCAGAGTTTGAGTAAAGAGCGGGGAGTGTCATGAAAGAATTAGAGACAAGATATCTGGAGCGGCTGTCGGATCTGTATCCGACGATCGCGGCGGCTTCTACAGAGATCATCAATCTGCAGGCAATCTTGAATCTTCCGAAAGGAACCGAGCATTTTCTGACGGATATTCATGGGGAATGGGAGGCGTTTTCCCATGTGCTGAAGAATGGATCCGGTGCGGTGCGAAGCAAAATCGAGGATGTATTTGGATATACGCTTGGGAAGCGGGAAAAGCAGGAGCTGGCTACTTTGATCTATTATCCAAAAGAGAAGACAGAGCAGGTAAAGCGGACCGAGAAGCATATGGAAGACTGGTATAAAATTCAGCTGTACCGTCTGATCGAGGTGAGCAAACGGGCAGCCAGTAAGTACACCCGTTCTAAAGTACGCAAGGCACTTCCGAAAGATTTTGCTTATGTCATAGAAGAACTGATCACGGAAAAGGCGGAGCTTCATGACAAGGAATCCTACTATAATGAGATCATTCAGACGATCATCCGGATCGGCAGGGCAGAAGAATTTATCTGTGCGATCGCAGATCTGATCCAGAGGCTTGTGATTGATCATTTACATATTGTCGGTGATATTTATGACAGAGGACCGGGCCCGCATATTATCATGGATAAGCTGATGACCTATCATTCAGTGGATATTCAGTGGGGCAATCATGATGTGCTCTGGATGGGGGCGGCAGCAGGGCAAAGAGGCTGCATTGCCAATGTGATCCGGATCTGTGCCCGTTATGGGAATCTGGATATTCTGGAGGATGGATACGGGATCAATCTTCTGCCTCTGGCGAATTTTGCACTTCGCATTTATGGGGACGACCCCTGTACCTGTTTCAGGCGCAAAGGAAGCGAACGCCTGCAAAAGGCGGAGATGGAGATGAATCTTCGGATGCACAAGGCAATTTCCGTGATACAGTTTAAGGTAGAAGGAAAACTGATTCTTCAGCATCCGGAATTTCAGATGGAAGAACGTGCACTGCTGCACAGGATTGATTATAAAAAAGGCACGATCCTGCTGGATGGAAAAGAATATCCGTTAAAAGATGACAGGTTTCCGACCATTGATCCGGCAGCTCCGTATGAACTGACCGAAGAGGAAGAGGAGATTATGGAACGCCTGGAAAAAGCATTTGCAGGATGTGAAAAGCTGCAGAATCATATGCGGTTTTTGCTTGCAAAAGGTGGATTATACAAGGTGTATAACAACAATCTTTTGTATCACGGATGCGTACCGCTTAGAGAGGACGGATCTTTAAAGGAAGTACAGCTCTGTGGAAAAAGCTACCGTGGGAAAAGTCTGTATGATGCGCTGGAAGGCTATGTAAGAAAAGGCTTTTTCGCGCTGGATGAACAGGAAAAAGAGCAAGGAAAGAATATCATGTGGTGCATCTGGCAGCATCCGGATTCTCCGCTGTTCGGAAAAGACAAGATGGCGACCTTTGAGCGGTATTTTATCGAGGCAAAAGAGACGCATCTGGAGAAAAAGAATCCGTATTACGAACTTCTGGAAAAAGAAGCGGTGGTAGACGAGATTCTGGAAGAGTTCGGACTGCACCCGGAGGGAGCCCACATTGTCAACGGGCACGTTCCTGTAAAATGTAAAAACGGAGAAAGTCCGATCAAGTGTAATGGGAAAGTTCTGGTCATCGATGGAGGTTTTTCCAGGGCGTATCAGAAAGAGACGGGAATTGCAGGGTATACCCTTGTCTACAACTCCTATGGTCTTGTTCTGGTTGCCCATGAGCCTTTTGAGTCGAAAGAGGCTGCGGTGGAAAAGGGAAGCGATATTCATTCGGATTACATGGTAGTGAAACGGGTGACAGAACGCCGTCTCGTTGGAAATACAGATATCGGCACCGAATTAAAAGAGCAGGTAGCAGATCTGGAGTCGCTGCTTGCAGCCTACAGAAGCGGTCAGGTGATTGAGAAACTATAAGCAGAGACTTACGTGAAAAGAAAGGCATGAAAATATATGAGTAAAGAGATAGAAAGGGAACTGTTGGAGGAAGAACTGGATCTGGGAGCAGAAACAGAGGATCTGGTGCCGGATTCGGTGGATATGACGGAACCGTTAAAGATTTATTTAAAAGAGATCGGCAGGATCCCGCTGCTTACAGCAGAGGAAGAACTGGAGCTTGGCAGACAGATCGCAGAAGGAGATACAGAAGCACGACGAAAGATGGAGGAAGCAAATCTGCGTCTGGTGGTTGCGGTGGCAAAGCATTATGCCGGAAAAGGAATGCAGTTTATGGATCTGATCCAGGAAGGTAATATCGGTCTGATGCGTGCAGTGGAAAAATTTGACTACACAAAGGGCAGTAAATTTTCCACCTATGCGGTATGGTGGATCAAAGAAGCCATTCTGCGGGCGCTGGATTCTCAGTCCAGAGAGATTCGTGTGCCGGTCCGTGTGGCTCAGAATATGAATAAGATCAGCAAAACAGAGCGGAAGATGGAACAGACACTCGGGCGTGAAGTGGCAGCAGAGGAGATTGCAAAAGAGCTGCATATGACAACAGAAGAAGTAGAGCGCATGCAGAGCTATATCAAGAATCCGGTTTCTCTGGAGACTCCGGTGGGAGATGAAGAGAACAGCAATCTGGAAGACTTTATTGAAGATACACAGGAGCCGACTCCGGAGGAGGCTGTTGCGGCACTGGTACAGAAAGAAGAAGTGCAGGAGATGCTTTCCACGCTGACAGAAAAAGAGCAGAAAATCTTAAGACTCCGCTACGGTCTGGAGGACGGCAATGTACATACGCTCGAAGAAACCGGACAGATACTCGGCGTGACCAGAGAACGGATCCGTCAGCTGGAGTCAAGAGCATTGGAAAAACTGAGAAAATCAGCAGGACCAAGAGCATAAAAAAGAAAAAAATTCCATTCATAAAATATTAAAAAAAGGAAAACTTAACAGTGTAAGACTATATTTTATGAAAGGAAGAAGATTATGAAAAACAGAAAAAAACTGCTTGTATTGCTGATGTGTACCTGTATGCTTCTGGGCACGACTGCATGTGGAAACAGAAGAGATACACAGAGCGATACAACAATGAATGATGCAACTGACAAAACAAAGGACAACAATGACAAGACAGACAGAAATGAAAACCGTACAGATGACAACAGTAACGGAAAAGCAGACAACGTGGTAGATGATGTCACAGACGGTGTGAATGATGTAGTGGATGGTGTGACCAATGGAGTGGATGATCTGACAAGGGGAGCTACGGATGCGGTAGATGATGCTGCGGATGGAATGACCAAAGATCATAACACACAGAACCGGGAGAATAACAAGTAGGTTTTGAATACCGGATAAACAAGTGCTGCAGAAGAAGTTTTTGCAGCACTTTTCTATAAAAGGAGAATTGTGATGAAGTTCAGACCTTGTATTGATATACATAACGGAAAAGTAAAACAGATCGTCGGCGGCAGCTTAAAAGATGAAGGCGATATGGCACAGACCAATTTTACTTCAGAACAGGATGCAGCCTGGTATGCAGAAAAATATAAACAGGATGGACTCAAAGGAGGGCATATCATTCTGCTCAATTCCAGAGATTCCGAATATTTTGAGGCAACGAAAGCGCAGGCGCTTCTGGCGCTTTCGGTATATCCGGGAGGGATGCAGATCGGCGGCGGTATCACGGCGGAAAATGCGGAAGAATATCTGGATGCAGGCGCCAGCCATGTGATCGTAACCTCTTATATATTTCGTGAAGGAGAGGTGGATCGCAGCCGTTTGAGACGACTGAAAGAGATGGTCGGAAAAGAGAGGATAGTGCTGGATCTGAGCTGCCGGAAAAAGGGGGATGAATATTACATCGTGACAAACCGGTGGCAGACGTTTACCAGAGAAAAACTGTCAGAAGAATTGCTTGATGAAATGGCGCAGTACTGTGATGAATTTCTGGTACACGGTGTGGATGTGGAAGGAAAATCTTCCGGAGTGGAAGGAGAACTTGTAGAACTGCTTGGCAGATGGGAAGGGATTCCTGTTACTTATGCGGGCGGGATCGGAAGTATGGAAGAACTGGAAAAATTCAAAAATCTTGGACATGGAAAGCTGGATTTTACGATCGGAAGTGCACTGGATCTGTTTGGAGGGACAATTCCTTATAAAAATCTGCTCTGTTTGTAAATGAAATGTAAACAAAGCGGAACAAAAACATGAATTGGTTGAATTCATGGAAAGTTAGTGATAGAATGGTAGGCAGAGTAAATTTAGACAAGGAGCAGATTGCAGATTATGGGTTTAATGGATAAAATTTTCGGGACTCACAGCCAGCACGAGCTGAAGAGAATCTATCCGATCGTGGATCGCATTGAGGCGCTGGAGCCAGAGATGAAAGCACTTTCGGATGCGGAATTAAAGGATAAGACAAGAGAGTTTAAAGAACGTCTCAAAGAGGGAGAGACACTGGATGATATTCTCCCGGAGGCATATGCAGTTGTAAGAGAAGGTGCATATAGAAGTATGGGGATGCGCCATTACCGGGTACAGCTGATCGGCGGTATCATCCTGCATCAGGGACGTATTGCAGAGATGCGTACAGGTGAAGGTAAGACACTGGTATCCACACTTCCGGCATATCTGAATGCGCTGGAAGAAAAAGGAGTTCACATTGTCACAGTCAATGATTATCTGGCAAAGCGTGATGCCGAGTGGATGGGAAAAGTACACGAATTTCTGGGACTGACAGTCGGTGTGGTTCTCAATGATATGGACAATGATGAGCGCCGTGCGGCATATAATTGTGATATTACATATGTAACGAACAACGAACTGGGATTTGATTATCTGAGAGACAACATGGTGATCTACAAGGAACAGCTTGTACAAAGAGGGCTGAACTTTGCGGTTATCGATGAGGTTGACTCTGTATTGATCGATGAAGCCAGAACTCCGCTGATCATTTCCGGACAGAGTAATAAATCTACAAAATTGTATGAGGCATGCGATATTCTGGCACGCCAGCTGGAAAGAGGAGAAGCAAGCGGTGAGTTTTCCAAGATCAATGCGATCATGGGAGAAGATATTGAAGAGTCCGGAGATTTTATTGTCAACGAGAAAGAAAAGGTTGTCAATCTGACAGAAGACGGTGTGAAGAAGGTAGAAAACTTCTTCCATATCGAGAACCTGGCAGATCCGGAGAATCTGGAGATTCAGCACAACATCATTCTGGCGCTGCGTGCGCATAACCTGATGTTCCGCGATCAGGATTACGTGGTGACTCAGGAGGGAGAGGTTATGATCGTGGATGAGTTCACCGGACGTATCATGCCGGGAAGACGGTATTCGGACGGACTGCATCAGGCGATCGAAGCAAAAGAGCATGTGAAGGTCAGAAGAGAGAGCAAGACACTGGCAACTATTACATTCCAGAACCTGTTCAACAAGTATGAGAAGAAGAGCGGTATGACAGGTACTGCCTTGACTGAGGAAAAAGAGTTCCGTGATATTTACGGAATGGACGTTGTAGAGATCCCGACCAACCGTCCGGTTCAGAGAAAAGATCTCGAAGACGCAGTATATAAGACAAAACAGGAAAAATACCACGCAGTCGTTGAAGCCGTGAAAGAAGCGCATGCAACGGGACAGCCGGTCCTGGTTGGTACAATCACGATCGAGGTTTCAGAGCTGCTCAGCAAAATGCTGAAAAAAGAAGGAATTCAGCATAAGGTATTGAATGCCAAGTATCATGAACTGGAAGCAGAAATCGTGGCAGATGCGGGACAGCACGGAGCAGTCACGATTGCGACCAACATGGCCGGACGTGGTACGGATATCAAGCTGGATGATGCTGCAAGAGAGGCCGGAGGTCTTAAGATCATCGGTACAGAGCGTCATGAATCCAGACGTATTGACAACCAGCTGCGCGGACGTTCCGGACGACAGGGAGATCCGGGAGAATCCCGTTTCTATATTTCTCTGGAGGATGATCTGATGCGTCTGTTTGGTTCTGAACGTCTGATGAGTGTATTCAACACACTTGGTGTAGAGGACGGAGAACAGATCGAGCATAAGATGCTCTCCAGTGCGATTGAGAAAGCACAGAAGAAGATCGAGGGCAATAACTTTGGAATCCGTAAGAATCTGCTGGAATACGATCAGGTTATGAATGAGCAGAGAGAGATCATTTATGAGGAAAGACGTCGTGTTCTGGACGGAGAGAGCATGCGAGATACCATCTACAATATGATGACAGAATATGTAGAAAATATGACAGACCGCTTTGCCGCACCGGATGCAGATTCGGAAGAATGGGATCTGGCAGGACTGGAGCTGACACTTCACGGGGAGATTCCGATGCTGAAGATGCCGGATGCAGAGGAAGTCAAGGACATGAGACAGAAAGAGCTCAAGCATACATTGAAAGAGCGTGCTGTAAAAGCATACGAGGAGAAAGAAGCAGAATTCCCGGAAGCAGAGCAGCTGCGTGAGATGGAGCGAGTGGTACTGTTAAAGGCAATCGATACACGCTGGATGGATCACATCGATGATATGGATCAGCTCCGTCAGGGAATCGGTCTGCAGGCATACGGACAGAGAGATCCACTGGTAGAATATAAGATGATGGGATACGATATGTTCGGCGAGATGACCAATTCCATCGCAGAGACGACGATCCGTACCTTATTCCATATCCGGATCGAGCAGAAGGTAGAAAGAGAGCAGGTGGCACAGGCGACCGGAACAAACAAAGATGACAGCGCATCACACACTCCGAAAAAACGGGAAGAGAAAAAGGTTTATCCAAATGATCCATGCCCGTGCGGAAGTGGCAAGAAGTACAAACAGTGCTGCGGAAGAAAATAGTAACCAGGTAAGTGCCTGAATATTTTGTTGACTGTGTGTATACTGCATCAGACATTGTGCTGCAATATATACACAGTCAATGTTGATTTAAAACAGATTTTTGAAAAAAGAAAGAGGTGATCAAGGTGGTTTTATTAGATGAACTGAAAGTAAGACTGAGTGCATACGAAGAGCCGCTGAAAGATTTGAGGGATTCACTTTGACTTAGCGTCAAAGAAAGAACGAATTGAGGAATTAGAAAGAACGATCGAGGAGCCGGGATTCTGGGATAATCCGGATCAGTCCAGACAGACGATGCAGGTATTGAAAAGTCTTCAGGATTCGGTAAAGCAGATTGAGCAGATGTACGCAGATTATGAGGATCTGGGACTGCTGATTGAGATGAGTCAGGAGGAACAGGACGAAGAGACGGTGCAGGAGATCGAGGAAGAACTGCTCCGTTTTGAAGGAGAGTTTGAAGAGCTGAGGATCCAGACACTTCTGACCGGAGAGTATGACAGAGATCATGCGATCGTTACGCTTCACGCCGGAGCAGGCGGAACAGAATCCTGTGACTGGGCAAACATGCTTTACAGAATGTACACCAGATGGGCAGAGAAAAAGGGATTTTCCGTAGAAGTTCTGGATTATCTGGAAGGAGATGTTGCGGGAATCAAAGGCGTGACATTTGAAGTACGAGGAGAGAATGCTTACGGATATCTGCGCTCTGAAAAAGGGGTGCACAGACTGGTCAGAATTTCTCCGTTTAATGCGGCCGGAAAGCGGCAGACTTCTTTTGCATCCTGTGATGTGATTCCGGATATTGAGGAAGATATTGATATTGAGATCAATGATGACGATATCAGGATCGACACATATCGTTCCAGCGGAGCAGGTGGACAGCATATCAATAAGACTTCTTCGGCAATCCGTATCACGCATTTCCCGACAGGAATTGTTGTTCAGTGTCAGAATGAGCGTTCTCAGCACATGAATAAAGACAAAGCCATGCAAATGCTCAAAGCCAAGCTGTATCTGATGAAGCAGCAGGAGCAAGCAGACAAAGTGTCCGGTATTCGCGGTGAGATCAAGGAGATCGGATTCGGAAGCCAGATCCGTTCCTATGTCATGCAGCCGTATACACTGGTGAAGGATCACCGTACGAATATGGAGATCAGCAATGTGAACGGTGTGCTGGACGGCAACCTGGATCCGTTTATCAACGCATATTTAAGTGCTCCGAAAAACCCGGAAGAGTAGGACAGATGCAGAAAAAAGAACAGGAAGGAAGGCGAATATGGTAAATATAGCAGTTATGGGATATGGCACGGTGGGATCCGGAGTCATTGAAGTATTACAGACCAATAAGGAACGAATCGACCAGAGAGCCGGGGATGAGATCCATGTAAAATACATTCTGGATCTGAGAGATTTCCCGGGAGATCCGATTCAGGAAAAAATCGTACATGATTTTCAGGTGATCGCAGAAGATCCTTCCATTCAGATCGTAGTAGAGGTAATGGGCGGGATTGAACCCGCATATACTTTTGTGAAGAAGTGCCTGATGGCCGGAAAAAGCGTGGTGACCTCAAACAAAGCGCTGGTGGCAAAGCACGGTGCAGAGCTGCTTTCCATTGCAAGGGAGAAAAATATCAATTTTCTGTTTGAGGCCAGTGTCGGAGGCGGAATTCCGATCATCCGTCCGTTAAATTCTTCAATGACAGCAGATGAGATTGAAGAAATCACAGGGATTTTAAACGGAACGACCAATTATATGCTCAGTAAGATGTTTTATGAAGGAGCAGATTATGAGGAAGTTTTAAAAGAGGCGCAGGAAAAAGGGTATGCGGAACGAAATCCGGAAGCGGACGTGGAAGGATATGATGCATGCCGGAAGATTGCGATTCTTTCATCTTTGATTTCCGGACAGCAGGTGGATTTTGAAGATATTTATACAGAGGGGATCACGCAGATTACAAAAGAAGATATGATGTATGCAAAGGCAATGGGAATGACGATCAAGCTTCTTGCATGCAGCAGAAGGGATGAAGATCATATCCATGCCATCGTTGCTCCGTATCTGCTGAGCTCTTCGCATCCATTGTATAGCGTAAATGATGTCTTTAATGCGATTTTTGTACATGGCAATGTACTCGGAGATGCAATGTTTTACGGAAGCGGTGCAGGAAAGCTTCCGACAGCGAGTGCGGTTGTTTCTGATATTGTAGATGAAGTAAAGCATTTGAACCGGAATATTATGACGATGTGGGATCAGGATAAAGTGGAACTGCTTCCGATCTCGGATACGAGCAAGCGTTTCTTTGTGCGGATCAAGGGAGAACCACAGGCAATGAAAGCACATCTGGAAAGTAAATTCGGACCGATTGAGATTGTACAGGTGGAACCGTTGGAGGGAGAATTCGGATTTCTGACAGAAATTATGACAGAAGGACATTTTGAACAGTGCCAGAAAGAATTTCCGTCCATTCTCCACCGGATTAGAGTAGAAGGGTGAGGATGCGTATGAAATATGTTGTTGTTTTATGTGACGGGATGGCAGATGAACCATTGGAAGAACTGGGCGGTATGACACCTCTGGAGAAGGCGCATACTCCAAATCTGGACCGCATGGCGCAGATTTCAGAGATTGGCATGGTGCAGACTGTTCCCGACGGGATGGCTCCGGGAAGTGATACGGCGAATCTTTCTGTGATCGGATATGATCCAAAGGAATATTATACCGGACGCTCCCCTTTGGAGGCGTTGAGTATCGGGGTGGATATGGCGCCAACCGATGTATCTTTTCGCTGTAATCTGGTGACCTTGTCCGAGGAAGAAGAGCGGTATGAGGATAAACGGATTCTGGATCACAGTTCCAGCGAGATCAGCACTGAGGATGCGGCTGTTCTGATGGAGACCCTGATGCAGGAAATGCGAAGAGGTGGGTATGAGTTTTATACAGGCACGAGTTACAGGCATTTGCTGATCCATAAATTCGGAAGTGTAGTCGAATTGACAGCGCCTCATGATATCCTGACAAAGCGGATTGGGGAGTATCTCCCTCAGGATGCGGTACTTCGGGAAATGATGGAGACCAGCTACCGGATCTTAAGCAATCATCCGCTGAATCTGGAGCGAAAGGCAAAAGGACTCAACCCTGCCAATTCCGTATGGTTCTGGGGGGCAGGTACCAGGCCGATGCTGACCTCTTTCGAGGAAAAATATCATAAAAAAGGAGCCATGATCTCAGCAGTGGATCTGTTGAAGGGGATTGCTGTAGGAGCAGGGCTTGACAATATTATCGTAGAAGGTGCAAACGGAGGACTTCATACGAACTATACAGGAAAAGCGGAGGCAGCAGTGGACGCGCTGGCGGCGCAGGATTATGATTTTGTATATGTACACATTGAAGCACCGGATGAGATGGGACATCAGGGAAGTATTCCGGATAAGATTAAGGCGATTGAAAATATCGATCAGAAGATCATCGGACCGATCGTTGGGGAACTGGAAGATCTTTGCATGGATTTCAGGATGTTAGTCCTTCCGGATCATCCGACGCCGATCTGTGTCCGCACACATACCGGTAATCCGGTTCCGTATCTTTTATATGATTCCAGAAAGAAAGCAGAAGGAATGCCGGAGTATTCAGAAAGACTGGGCAATAAGAGCCCATTGTTCGAGAAAGAAGGACACAGGCTGCTTTCCCGTCTTTTTGAGATGGACAATGAACGGTAAACAGAGAGGAAGAAAAAATGCTGATAGTAAAGAAGTTTGGCGGCAGTTCGGTCGCAGATAAAGAGTGTATTTTTCGTGTGGCAGAGCGCTGCGCGGAAGATTATAAAAACGGACACGATGTGATCGTGGTCCTTTCAGCGATGGGAGACACAACAGATGATCTGATCGCAAAAGCAAAAGAGATTAATCTGAATCCATCCAAGAGAGAGATGGATATGTTGTTGACAACAGGGGAACAGATTTCTGTGTCACTGATGGCGATGGCATTTCATAAGCTGGGAATCCCGGCAGTATCGCTGAATGCATTCCAGGTAAAGATGCACAGCACATCCACCTATGGAAATGCAAGATTCAAGAAGGTAGAATCTGAGAGAATCCTCCACGAACTGGGATACCGGAAGATCGTGATCGTCACTGGATTCCAGGGAGTGAACAAATATGAGGATTATGCGACAATGGGACGGGGCGGTTCAGATACCACGGCAGTTGCAATCGCAGCGGCTCTGGGCGCAGATGCGTGCGAGATTTATACGGATGTAGACGGTGTGTATACCGCAGATCCACGAATTGTTCCTTCTGCGAGAAAATTAAAAGAAATCAGTTATGATGAGATGCAGGAGCTGGCATCCATGGGGGCGAATGTCCTGCATAACCGTTCTGTGGAAATGGCGAAAAAATATGGAGTACAGCTGGTTGTACGTTCCAGCATGAACAGAGAAGAAGGTACGGTGGTCAAGGAGGTAGTAAAAGTGGAAAAATTGTTAATCAGCGGAGTTGCATCTGATAAAAATACAGCGAGAATTTCTGTCATCGGAATCGAAGACAAACCGGGAACAGCGTTCAAGATCTTCAATACACTTGCAAAGAAGAATATCAATGTGGACATCATTCTTCAGTCTGTAGGAAGAGACGGTACAAAAGATATTTCCTTTACAGTGGCAGAGGATGATCTTCAGGATACACTGGCGATCCTGGAAGAAAATAAAGAAGCGCTGACGATCCAGGAAATCAATTCTCAGGAGAGTGTAGCGAAGATCTCGATTGTCGGAGCAGGAATGATGAGTAATCCGGGTGTTGCTGCCAAGATGTTCGAGGCACTGACAAATGCCAGAGTCAACATCCATATGATTTCAACATCAGAAGTAAGAATCACGGTTCTGATCAATGAAAGCGATGTAGAACGTGCGATCAATGCAGTTCACGAGAGATTTGGACTGGGAGAATAATAAAAAAAGGAAATCCGACTGGAGCTGGCGGATTTCCTTTTTCTTTATTACAATAGTTTTTTCAATAGTAATTTATCTTCCGGATTCATGGCCCGGTATCCCTTGATCAGTTCGACTTCTTCCCGCGTAAGATAGAGTGTATCGGCAGTGTCGATCTCCATGGCATACGTAAAGGGACCTTTCTGTTCGAGGATCAGTCCGTCTTTTGTACAGGGATGATTGACCAGCTGGTCGAGAGATACTCCATAGATATCAGCCAGACGCATCAGAGAATCCAGATCCGGTGTCCGTTTACTGGTTTCGTAGTTGGAATAAGCCTGTCTGGAAATATTGAGCAAGTCACTGATCTCTTGCTGAGTGTAGTGATGTGCTTTACGAAGACGGTATAAATTTTCAACAAGCTGAATATTAGACATTGCTGTACCTCCATTTACAGGGAATTGTTAAAAGCTTAGTAAATTATAACAATTTTCCCTATAAATAGATATCTATGCGACAAAACGTAGCGAAAGAACAAAAAGCCACAAAAAGTTGATATCAGAGTTTGCTGAGTGTACTGTTATGATAGGAAGAAGAAAAGGTAACGTCTTCGCCGAACCATTTGGGTGGAGTAAAGTGATTGGCAGTCTCTTTATCAGGAAATTCTACTTCCGCAAGCATCAGAGGCGCAAGGTCTCCGGAAAAAATATCAAGCTCAATAAAGAGGGAATCCTTAAGAGGGATCACATATCTTTTTTTCGTGATGAGCCGTCCGTCGATTTTTTCTTTTAAATGTTCATAGGATTCTTTTGTCAGCGGAAGATTGTATTCTTCCCGGATCATCATTCCTTTGGATTTGTAAGTCAGAATGTAGTCATTGTTGTCCCGGCGGATACGTACCACAGGTGCAGTGGAGAGATATCCCTGTTCGATCTTGCGGCATGGATATGATGAAAGAGCAAAGGGGACAGATGAAATCAGATATTTGCGCTCGATTTCCATGAAAAACTCCTTTCTTTGAAAACATCGTTTGTTGTTTGATATCCGGTATCATCATAATATGAAAAACGGAAAATGTAAACGGGGAGGCATTGCATTTTTAACAGGGATTTGCTACACTTTTTACCATATGAAAGAAATGAAAATCAGGTTCAGATTTTAAGTCAGGAGGAAATGATCATGAAACAGATTGCGGTATTTCTCGCAGAAGGATTTGAAGAAATCGAAGGACTTACGGTTACGGATCTGCTGCGCAGGGCAGGTGTTACTGTGACGAACGTATCGGTCACAGGAGAAAAGACAGTACATGGCTCACACGGAATCGGTGTCGAGGCAGACGCCCTGTTTGAGGAGATGGAGTTTGAGGGAATGGATATGCTCGTACTGCCGGGTGGGATGCCGGGGACAAAGCATTTGAAAGAACACAGAGATTTGTGTGCGCTGCTCAAAGAATTTTATGCAAAAGAGCGTTATCTGGCAGCAATCTGTGCAGCGCCTACTGTATTTGGAGAACTGGGATTTCTGGAAGGAAGAAAAGCATGCTGTTATCCGGGCATGGAGTCAGGACTTTCTCACGCAGAGACAAATGAAGAGCCGGTAAATGTAGACGGGCATATGATCACAAGCCGGGGACTGGGAACCGCGATTCCATTCGCATTGAAGCTGATCGAGCTCCTGTGCGGAAAGGAAAAGGCAGAAGAAATCGGGCATGGAGTAGTTTATTATTAAAAAGTACTGGAAATATTGAAGTGACTATGCTATACTAATTCAATGACTGCGAATATACAATTTGCGTTTGAATGGTACGAATCAAGGAGGAAATAGAAAGATGAGTTTACAGGTAGAAAAGTTAGAGCATAATATGGCGAAGCTTACAGTAGAAGTAGCCGCAGAAGATGTAGAGAAAGCACTGCAGGCAGCTTACTTAAAACAGCGCAAACAGATCAATATTCCGGGATTCCGTAAAGGGAAAGTTCCGCGTCAGATGATCGAAAAAATGTACGGACCGGAAGTATTCTATGATGAAGCAGCAAACAACATGATTCCGGACGCATATGCAAAAGCTTATGATGAAAGTGAACTGGACATCGTGTCTCAGCCGAAGATCGAGGTTGTACAGATGGAAAAAGGAAAACCGTTCATTTTCACAGCAGAAGTAGCTACAAAACCGGAAGTGACACTCGGAGATTACAAAGGACTGAAAGTAGATAAAGTATCTACAAGAGTGACACAGAAGGAAGTTGATGAAGAGATTGAAAAAGAGCGCGAGCGCAATGCAAGAACAATCGAAGTGACAGACCGCGCAGTTCAGGATAAAGATGAAGTAACATTAGATTTCGAAGGATTTGTAGACGGTGTTGCATTTGAAGGTGGAAAAGGAGAAGATTATCCGCTGACAATCGGTTCCGGATCATTCATTCCTGGATTTGAAGAGCAGCTGATCGGAGCTGAGATCGACAAAGAAGTAGAAGTGAATGTGACATTCCCGAAAGAGTATCACTCTGAAGAGCTTGCAGGAAAAGATGCTACATTTAAGTGTACAGTACACACAATCAAAGCAAAAGAACTTCCGGAGCTGGATGATGAATTTGCTTCTGAAGTTTCTGAATGTGAGACAATGGACGCATACAGAGCGGAAGTAAAGAAAAACATCAAAGAGCGCAAAGAGAGAACTGGAAAAGAAAAGAAAGAAAACCAGGCAGTAGATCAGGCAATCGAGAACGCACAGATGGATATTCCGGAAGCAATGATCGAGTTCCAGGTAAGACAAATGGCAGATGATTTTGCACGCCGTATTCAGCAGCAGGGTCTGACTGTAGAACAGTACTTCCAGTTTACAGGAATGACAGCAGAGAAGATGCTGGAAGAGATGAGACCACAGGCTGAAAAGAGCATCAAGACAAGACTGGTTCTGGAAGCGATCGTAAAAGCTGAGAACATCGAAGTTTCTGATGAGCGTGTAGAAGAAGAACTCACAAAAATGGCGGAAGCATACCAGATGGAAGTTGAAAAACTCAAAGAGTTTATGGGAGAGAACGAGAAGAAACAGATCAAAGAGGATCTTGCAGTTCAGGAAGCAATCACTCTGCTTGTAAACGAATCTGTAGAGGGATAATCTGTTCTGGTACATAACAGTACCGTGAATCCGCAGTGAGAGGGGGCCGCAGGCAGCGGCAGATTAAGTCAGCATAATAAGGAGGAAAAGCAAATGAGTTTAGTACCTTATGTTATTGAACAGACAAGCCGTGGAGAGCGCTCTTACGACATTTATTCAAGACTGTTAAAAGAAAGAATCATTTTTCTGGGAGAAGAGGTCAATGATGTATCTGCGAGTGTGATCGTAGCACAGCTTCTTTTCCTGGAAGCGGATGATCCGAATAAGGATATCCAGTTATATATCAACAGCCCGGGAGGTTCCGTGACAGCGGGACTGGCAATCTACGATACCATGCAGTACATCAAATGTGATGTTTCTACAGTCTGCATCGGTATGGCAGCAAGCATGGGGGCATTCCTTCTTTCCGGTGGAGCGAAGGGAAAACGTTTTGCGCTTCCAAACGCAGAGATTATGATTCATCAGCCATCCGGCGGAGCACAGGGACAGGCAACTGAGATTTCGATCGCAGCAGAGCACATCCTGAGAACCCGTCAGAAATTGAACGAGATTATGGCAGCAAACACAGGGCAGCCATTGGAGACGATCAAGGCTGATACAGAACGTGATAACTTCATGTCTGCAGAAGAAGCAAAAGCTTATGGATTAATAGATGAGGTAATTGCCAAACATTAATGTTGTGTCGGCAATATGAGGTGAGAGTGATATGGCAGGAAAAGCAAGTGATGATATAGTAAGATGCTCCTTCTGTAATAAGCCGCAGTCTCAGGTGAGAAAGCTGATCGCAGGGCCGAACGGCGCTTATATCTGTGATGAGTGTATCGAGGTCTGCTCGGAGATTATAGAAGAAGAGTTTGAATACGATGATGACAGAAGAGAATTTGATGATATCAATCTTTTGACACCAGAGGAGATCAAGGCATTCCTTGATGAATATGTAATCGGACAGGACGAGGCAAAGAAGGTTCTTTCTGTTGCTGTATACAATCATTACAAGCGGATCATGGCAGGTTCTGATCTGGGCGTGGATCTGCAGAAGAGTAATATTCTGATGCTTGGACCGACCGGATGCGGAAAGACTCTGCTTGCCCAGACCCTCGCAAAGATACTGAATGTTCCGTTTGCCATCGCAGATGCGACAGCTCTGACAGAGGCCGGATATGTGGGGGAAGATGTAGAAAGCATCCTCCTGAAAGTGATTCAGGCAGCAGATGGCGATATTGAACGTGCAGAGCATGGTATTATTTATATTGATGAGATTGACAAGATCACAAGAAAGTCTGAGAATCCTTCCATTACCAGAGATGTATCCGGAGAGGGAGTTCAACAGGCGCTTTTGAAGATCATTGAGGGAACCGTTGCATCTGTTCCGCCGCAGGGCGGAAGAAAGCATCCGCATCAGGAACTGATCCAGATAGACACGACCAATATTTTGTTTATCTGCGGCGGTGCATTTGAAGGGATTGATAAGATCATTGAGACCAGACTGGATAAGAAGTCGATCGGCTTTAATGCAGAGATAGCTAAGAAGCATGAGGAGGATGTAGATGTACTGCTGCATCAGGTGCTTCCGCAGGATCTGGTGAAGTTTGGTCTGATTCCGGAGCTGGTAGGACGAGTTCCTGTTACAGTATCTCTGGATCTTCTGGATAAAGAGGCTTTGATCCGGATTCTGACAGAACCGAAGAGCTCTCTTGTGAAGCAGTATCAGAAGCTGATGGAACTGGACGGCGTAAAGCTGGAGTTTGATAAAGCAGCTCTGGATGCGATCGCAGAGACCTCTCTTGCAAGGAAAACGGGAGCCAGAGGATTAAGAGCCATTATGGAAGATATTATGATGGATACAATGTTCCGTGTACCATCTGATGATACCATCAAAGGATGTATGATTACAAAAGATGTTGTGGAAGGAAAGGGTCAGCCATTGTATGAGTGCGATGGAGAAGAGCGAAAATCTTTTCTGACATCTGAAAGTGCATAGATAACACAGGCGGGTGCATAGGGAGGACCATGTACCCGCTTGTTTTGATTTTGGATAAAACAAAAAGCAGGAGGAAAATACAGGTGAACAGAGAAATAAAAAGCCTTCCGATGGTAGCTCTGCGTGGAATGACTATCATGCCGGAAATGGTAGTACATTTTGATGTGAGCAGAGAAAAATCAATCGCAGCGATTCAGGAAGCCATGGCGGGAGACCAGAAGATTTTTCTTGTGGCACAAAAATCAATAGAAACAGACGACCCTACACAGGAAGATGTTTACGAGGTGGGAACTGTTGGAACGATCAAACAGATCATGAAGCTTCCAAAGCATATCGTCCGGGTACTTGTTTCAGGAGAAACAAGAGGAATCTTAAAACAGCTTCAGCAGGATACGCCGTATCTGCGGGCAGAGGTCGAGGTGATCGATGAGTCCGATCTTGTCATTCAGGATGATCTAAATGGAGAGGCAATGGCAAGGAGTCTTAAAGATACTTTTCTGGACTATGCCGCTCGCAACGGAAAAATGTCAAAAGAAGCAGTGGCAGAGATTTTGGAGATCAAAAGCCTGAAAAAGCTGGTGGATGAGATTGCTGCAAACACGCCTTTTTATTATGTTGATCAACAGGAAATCCTCGGAAAAGTGGATTTTTGGGAGAGATATGAGACATTGGCGTTTAAGCTGGTCAACGAAGTGCAGATCATGGATATCAAAGATGAACTGCAGCAAAAGGTGAAGGAACGTGTGGATAAGCATCAGAAAGAATACATTCTTCGGGAGCAGCTGAAGCTGATCCGGGAGGAGTTGGGGGATGATTCTACATTGTCCGATGCGGAAGAATTTGAAAAAGCAGCAAAGAATCTGAAAGCGCCAAAAGAAGTGAACGAAAAGCTGAAAAAAGAAATCAGCAGATTTAAAAGCTCACTGAACAGTCCGGCAGAAAGCGGTGTGATACGGACCTATATTGAAACATTGCTTGAGATGCCGTGGGATAAAGCCGGGAAGGACAATCAGGATATCAAATATGCAGAGGAAGTGCTGGAAGCAGATCATTATGGTCTGGAACAGGTCAAAGAACGAATTCTGGAATTTCTGGCAGTACGTTCTCTGACGAAAAAAGGGGAGAGCCCGATCCTGTGTCTGGTGGGACCGCCGGGAACAGGAAAAACATCGATCGCCAGATCTCTTGCAAAGGCACTGAAGAAGCCGTATGTAAGGATTTCACTTGGCGGAGTGCGGGATGAGGCAGAAATCCGGGGACACAGAAAAACATATGTAGGAGCAATGCCCGGACGCATCGCAAATGGAATTCGTCAGGCAGGTGTCAAGAATCCGTTGATGCTTCTGGATGAAATTGATAAAGTCAGCACAGACTATAAGGGAGATACGTTCTCTGCGCTTCTGGAAGTACTGGACAGTGAACAGAATTACAAATTCCGTGATCATTATCTGGAAGTTCCGCTGGATTTGTCGGAAGTGCTGTTTATTGCCACTGCAAATTCACTGCAGACGATTCCGCGTCCGCTTCTGGATCGTATGGAAGTGATCGAGGTGACCAGCTACACAGAGAATGAGAAGCTGCATATTGCGACAGAGCATTTGATCCCAAAACAGCTGGAGAAAAATGGTCTGAAGAAAGAACAGCTGAAAATAAGCAAAAATGCAGTCTGGAAGATTGCATCCAACTATACAAAAGAAGCGGGAGTACGTCAGCTGGAGAGAGAAATCGGCAATATTTGCAGAAAAGCAGCAAAAGAAATACTTACAACCGGGAAAAAGAGTGTTACAATTACAGAGAAGAATCTGTTCAAATATCTGGGAAAAGAGAAGTTTACGTATCAGATGGCAAATGCAGCGGATGAGATCGGGATTGTGCGTGGACTGGCATGGACAAGTGTGGGTGGGGATACCCTCCAGATCGAAGTGAATGTGATGCCTGGAAAAGGAGAGATCATGCTCACAGGTCAGCTTGGAGATGTGATGAAAGAATCGGCACGGACCGGGATCAGCTATATCCGTTCTGTCAGCAGAGATTATCAGATTGCGGATGACTTTTTTGAAAAACATGATATCCATGTACATATTCCGGAGGGTGCAGTGCCCAAAGACGGTCCGTCAGCCGGAATCACCATGGCAACTGCAATGCTTTCTGCGATCACAGAACAAAAGGTGCGTGCAGATATTGCCATGACAGGAGAAGTGACTCTGCGCGGACGTGTACTGCCGATTGGAGGATTAAAGGAAAAGCTTCTGGCTGCGAAAAATGCCGGGATAAAAACAGTTCTTGTTCCCAAAAAGAATCTGGCAGATGTAGAAGAGCTTTCTCAGGAAATCACAAAAGGACTCGAGATCCTGCCTGTAGAGCATATGGAGGAAGTGCTGAAGGCAGCATTTGTGTCAGAAGATCAGGATAAAATATCCGGAGGGGAGTAAACTATGGTAATAAAGAATATCAATCTGGAAACTGTTTGTGGAATTACAAGTAAATTGCCGGAAAATGAAAAACCGGAGATTGCGTTTGCGGGGAAATCCAATGTGGGTAAGTCATCCCTGATCAATGCGCTGATGAACCGAAAATCGTATGCCCGGATCTCTGCCACACCGGGAAAGACACAGACGATTAATTTTTATAATATCAACGAGGAACTTTATCTGGTGGATCTGCCGGGATACGGATATGCGAAGGTTTCCGAAAAAGAAAAGATCCAGTGGGGAAATCTGATCGAGCGGTATCTGCATACATCAAAACAGTTGAAAGCAGTCTTTCTTCTGATCGACATCCGGCATGACCCTTCGGCAAATGACAAGATGATGTATCAGTGGATCGTCGATCAGGGATTTCAGCCGATCATCATTGCTACAAAGCTGGATAAATTAAAACGCAGTCAGGTGCAGAAGCATGTGAAGATGTTAAAAACAGGTCTGAATCTGCTTCCGGGAACAAAAGTAATCCCGTTTTCTTCGGTTACAAAGCAGGGAAGAGACGAAATCTGGGATCTGGCTGAGCGGGAATATCTGTTTCCGGAAAGATTTTTGGAGGATGAAACGAAAGAATAATTTCGGAGAATGATAGAGTAAACAGGAAAAGCACGATGCGGGAAGGAGATTTTTATGGAGCGAAAGAGACCTTACTGGCAAGTGGCGGTAAGTCTTATGTTCAGTATACTGGCAACGGCTGCGTTTATTATCCTGGGCGTAAAAGCAATCGGATTTCTCATGCCGTTCGTTGTGGGCTGGATCATTTCTGCCATTGCGACACCTCTGGTGAACTGGCTGGAAAAGCGATTGAAGATCGTAAAGAAGCTGGGAACAGCAATGATTGTTATCATGGTCATTGGGCTGATCGTTTTAGTGGGATATTTTGCAGTCAGCAGGATTGCAGCGGAAGTGACAGATCTGATTCAGAACTTTCCGGATATTTATGCACAGCTGGAAGAGGGGATGCGTGAGATTGGAAATACCTTATCCGGTGCGTTCAGCAGGCTTCCCCGGGGAGTGCAGAATGGGTGGACAACGATAGTGGAGAATCTGGATACTTATATGGGGAATCTTGTTTCGAAAATCAGCGAGCCGACGGTGACGGCTGCGGGAAATTTTGCAAAAAGACTTCCGTCCTATCTGATTTCTTTCATTGTTGCGATACTGGCAGCTTACTTTTTTACAATCCAGAGAGAAGAAGTGATCGCATGGTTTCATAAAATCGCACCGCCGTCTGTGGAAAAGAGGATGATCCTGGTGATGGATAATCTGAAATATGCAGTAGGCGGATATTTCAAGGCGCAGTTTAAGATCATGGGTGTTGTTTTTTTGATCCTGTTTGCCGGATTTCTTGTGCTTGGAATTCATTATGCGGTTTTGGTTGCATTTTTGATTTCATTTTTGGATTTTCTGCCATTTTTTGGAACGGGAACTGCGTTGATCCAATGGGCAATTTACTCCGTATTTATCGGTGAATATAAAATTACAGCCGGTCTGGTGATCATCTATGCAGTTTCCCAGGTAGTGCGTCAGCTTTTGCAGCCAAAGCTGGTAGGTGACAGCATGGGAATGAATCCGCTGGTGACACTGCTGCTTTTATATGTGGGATATAAGATCAAGGGAGTCTTTGGTATGATTCTGGCAGTTCCGTTGGGACTGGTATTGATCAATATGTGTCAGGCCGGTGCATTTGATTATATTCTGGATGACGTGAAGATTCTGGTTGAAGGGATACTGGGACTTCGCGAAGAGCTTCCTCAAGGGCAAAAAGAAAATTCAGATAACACTTGATTCCAAGAATGAGAGTGTTTATAATATCAACAGAAACAAAAAAGGGGTGCTTGCAGAAAGCAGGCTGAGAGAAAGCTGGATCGCTTAAAACCCGTAACCTGATTTGGATAATGCCAACGTAGGGATATACAGAGAAAGTGATAGGATCTGAGAAGAAAAATTGCTGCTGTAATGCGTTTGCGTTGCAGCAGCTTTTTGCATACTCCGCGGCGGGCATGGAAAGGAATGCATATGAGAAACTATACAACACAGATGGAAGCAGCGAGAAAACAGATTGTGACAAAAGAACTGGAGATCGTGGCACAAAAAGAACATATGACGACCGAAGAGCTGATGCCGCTGGTGGCAGAAGGAAAGGTTGTCATCTGTGCCAACAAAAATCACACCTGTATTGATCCGGAAGGAATCGGTTCGATGCTGCGTACAAAGATCAATGTAAATCTGGGAGTTTCAAGAGACTGTAAAGATTACGATGTGGAGATGCAGAAGGTGATGCAGGCAGTTGAGATGGGCGCACATGCCATCATGGATCTGTCTTCTCATGGAAATACAATTCCATTTCGAAGAAAGCTGACCAGTGAGTGTCCGGCGCTGATCGGTACTGTTCCAATCTATGATTCCGTGATCCACTATCAAAGGGATCTGGATACGCTGACTGCCAGAGATTTTATCGATGTGGTCCGTCTTCACGCACAGGATGGAGTGGATTTTGTGACACTGCACTGTGGCATTACGCGTAAAACAATCGAGCAGATTCGGCAGCATAAGCGAAAAATGAACATCGTATCCAGAGGTGGTTCTCTTGTATTTGCGTGGATGTGTATGACAGGGGAAGAAAATCCATTTTATGAATATTATGATGAGATTCTGGATATTTGTCGGGAATATGATGTGACGGTTTCACTCGGTGACGCATGCAGACCAGGATGTCTTGCAGATGCAACGGACGTCTGCCAGATCGAGGAGCTGGTGCGTCTGGGCGAACTGACCAGGCGGGCATGGGAGAAGGATGTTCAGGTGATGGTGGAAGGTCCGGGACATATGCCTCTGGATCAGATCGAGGCAAATATGAAAGTGCAGCAGTCCATTTGTCAGGGAGCGCCGTTTTATGTATTGGGACCACTTGTGACAGATATTGCTCCGGGATATGACCATATTACTTCTGCGATTGGCGGAGCCGTGGCAGCATCGGCAGGAGCGGCATTTTTGTGCTATGTGACACCGGCAGAGCATCTGGCTCTTCCGAATCTGGAAGATGTAAAACAGGGAATCATGGCGTCTAAGATTGCGGCACATGCGGCAGATATTGCAAAAGGAGTGCGGGGAGCAAGACAGGCAGATGACAGGATGGCACAAGCCAGAAGAAATCTGGACTGGGAAGCACAGTGGGAGTGTGCCATGGATCCGGAGACGGCAAAACGGATCTGGAATGAGAGAAAGCCTGAACATGAGGATACTTGTTCCATGTGCGGAAAATTCTGTGCGGTGCGAAGTATGAACAAGGCACTTGCAGGCGAACATATTGATATTTTATAGAAACAGAATAATCAGAAAAACCAGGCAGGATATGTTCCCGTAAAAAGGAAGGCATCCTGCCTGGTTTTTATTTTGAAGCTATTGTGTCTTCTCTGCGTATTCAGCAGCAAGTGTATCAAATTCTTCTGCGTGAGTCGGATACCAGACGTCAAAGGTACTGTCTGCTGCGGCAATTCGTTTTCCGAGAGCTGCGAAAAATTCCGGGATTACAGTCTCCAGAAGAACACCTTTTTCGATGCCCAGATGTGCTCCAGGTTCTTCGCTGTCTCCGTTTACAAATAATTTGAATGCAGGTTCCATTTTTCCATCCACCCGTTTGGAGTGTCCGACAAGACCGATACTTCCCGCCTGATGGCTTCCGCAGCTGGAAGGACATCCGGAAATATGGATACATGGAAGGACTCTGTCGGCGAACTGTTCCTTGCGGACCCGCTGAATGCAGGACTCTAACAGTGCATAGGAATTGCGCAGTCCGTGTTGGCAGATTGGAACGCCAATGCAGCTGACACTGCTTTCAAATAAAGAAGCAGCTCCGTCTTTTGTGGCTTCTAACACAGCAGGTACTTCTTTTGCAGTCAGATTGATGATATACAAGGTGCCGTCCGGTGAGATCCGAAGCTCGGTTTCCGGCATCTCTTTGATCACGGCATACAGTTCAGACGGTTTTTGAGGTGCAAGCCGTCCGCCCAGCGGATGATAAGAAACCGTGTACAGGCCGTTCTGTTTCTGTGGGAGTACCCGTTTTTCTGTCAGAAGTGCTTCGGACAGAGTGCCGTCAGCAGATTTGGAAATCGGATGGACTGGTTCTACAGGCCATGGAGTCATTTCTTTTTGCGCGTCTTCCACAAACTGGAGGAAATAGTTCCGGATTTTTTCTTCGCCAAGGGTATCCTGCAGATAGCGGGTTCTGGATTTTGCGCGGGACTCATAATTGCCGTATGTGGTAAAGAGACGGATCATGGCATGGACGTAAAGGGAAACCTCGTTTGGATCTGCATTGTCTGTAATATGAACACCAAGCTTTGGATTTGGTCCAAGTCCGCCGGCACAGTAAACGGAAAATGTCCCGTTTTCTTTGGCTACAAATCCAAGGTCACGGAATGTGGCATGAACTTCATTCGCCGGGGTATTGGAAAAACCGACTTTCAGTTTTCTGGGCATGTGAAGTCCCGGCATCTTGGTCAGGAGATATTCTCCGGCAGCCTTTGCATAAGGAAACACATCAAATGTCTCATCCACAGCGGTACCAGTCAGAGGACTTGCCATGACATTACGCGGGTTGTCGCCTCCGCCGCCGTGTGTGATGATGCCGACTTTTAAGGCATCACGAACAAGCTGCGGAACAGAGTCTGCAGACAAATCGTGAAACTGGATGGTCTGGCAGGTAGTCAGTTTGAGCAGAGGAATCTGATGTTCAGAAATTTTGTCTGCAAGGAATTTTAATTTCTCTTTTGTAATATGACCGCCCGGAAGACGAAGACGCAGCATATATCCTTGTTCCTTCTGTGCATAGCTTCCAAAGCCTCCGGAGATGCCTTTGAAGGTCTGGCGGTCAATCTCTCCATTTTCGAAAGCATGTATGTTTTCATCAAATCTTGTGATATTATCTTCAAATTGCTGTAATAAATCTTTTGAAAGCATGGTAAATGCTCCTTTCTTTTTGATGGGTTTAGAAACTCTGTACTAAGTATAATAAACGGGGAAAGAGAGTACAAGGGGAATTTGGAGATTGGTCTTGATTTTCTTTACGGATATTTAAATTTGGAACAGTAACGAGAATAAAGATAGATTTCCACACTCCCTGTTGTTATAATAAAGACAAAACGAAAACAGGGGAAATAGACATGGATACAATTTTGATCATAGAGGATGACGCAGATCTCAGGGAAGGGCTGGAGTATACATTGAGTGGGGAAGGCTATCAGATCCTGACAGCGGAAAATGCAGAAAGAGGACGAAAGCTATGGAAGACATCTTCCTGCGATCTGATTCTGTTAGACTGTAATCTTCCGGATGGAAATGGCTTTTCGCTGTGCAGTGAGATTCGGAAAAGCAGTGATGTGTTCATTCTGATGCTGACGGCAAGGGATACGGAACTGGATGAGGTGAAAGCACTGGAAATGGGAGTGGATGATTATATGTCAAAACCATTTTCTATCGCGGTGCTGAAAGCGCGGATCAAAAAGCTGCTCTCCAGAAAGAGTGAAAAACAGTGGATCAGCTCCAATGGAATCCGTCTGGACAAAAGCAGCTGTCAGGTGATCTGCAAGGAAGAAGTGCTGGAGCTGAGTAAGATCGAGTACAAACTGCTTTTGTATTTTCTGGAAAATCCGGGACAGATATTGTCAAAGGAACAGATTTTAGAGCGGATCTGGGACAAAGACGGAAAGTTTGTGGATGAGAATACCGTTTCCGTCAATATTCGGAGACTTCGCAGAAAGATCGAGGCAGATCCGCAGAATCCGCAGTGGATCCAGACGGTTCACGGACTTGGATATATCTGGAGAGAAGAGGAGAAACGATAAAGGTATGGAATCGATCATAACAGGAATTCTATCAGCAGGATGTGTGTCCGGTGTTTTGTTTGGGATGTATGAGTATCGCAGGCGGAAAAAACTATACCGGGAGACAGATCGGATGCTGGAATCTATTCTGGAGGGAGATCCGATCCTTGTTTCGGATCTGAAGGAAGGCGAAGTGTCAGCTCTTTCCGGGAAAATCCGCAAAATCCAGGAAATGCAGGAGATGTCTGTATCTCAGGCAGAAGAGGAAAAAGAGCAGGTGAAAAGTCTGATCTCCAATATGTCTCATCAGCTGAAAACACCGCTTGCCAATATCCGGATGTACGAAGAAATCTTGAGGGAAGAAAACCAGGACGCGGAGACAAGAGAAAAGTTTCTGGCAAAAATGCAGACGCAGAGTGAAAAACTGGAATGGATCTTAAATTCTCTGTTTAAAATGGTGAAGCTGGAACAGAATGTCATGGTCTTTGAGGTTTCGATGTGCCCGATTCGAAAGACCATTCTGGATGCGGTGAATCTGGTGTATGAAAAGGCTGCCAGGAAACAGATTCCGATCAAAACAGGGTATATCCCGGATCTGTTTCTTTATCACAATGCAAAGTGGACGTCAGAAGTGTTTGCAAATCTGTTGGAAAACGCAGTGAAATATACCAGTGAGGGCGGAGCAATTCAGATTGATCTTAAGCAGTATGAAATGTACGCAGAAATCCGGATCACAGATACAGGAATCGGAATCCGAAAAGAAGAGATGCCGCGGATTTTTCAGAGATTCTATCGGAGTAAAGATGTAGAAAATCTGGAAGGAAGCGGGATCGGTCTTTATTTGTCCAGGCTGATCGCGGAGAAGGAAAAGGGATACATTCAGGTGGAATCTGTCTATGGAAAGGGAAGCTGCTTTTCGGTATTTCTGCGGATGGAAAAATGACAATTTTGTAAGAACTTTCTTTTCTGCTGTAGGATTTTTGTAAGATGGGGCTGTTACACTGATGGTATCAAAGAGAAAAGGAGAACTGGAAGAGAATGAAGATTTTAGAAGTACAGCATGTGGTGAAAACATATGGTTCCCATCAAAATCAGGTAACGGCACTTTCCGATGTCAGCTTTGCTGCAGAACAGGGAGAATTTATTGCAATCGTAGGAACGAGCGGTTCCGGAAAAAGTACATTGTTGAATCTGCTTGGAGGTCTGGATGTTCCGACAGAAGGAAAGATCAGCATCAGGGGGCATGATATCGGAAGTCTGACCAGAAAGGAACAGACGATTTTTAGGAGACGCAATATTGGATTTGTGTTTCAGAATTACAGTCTGATGCCGGTGCTCAATGTGTATGACAATGTGGCGCTTCCGGTCACCTTTGACAAAGGAAGTCATGTAGATCGTGAGCATATCAGGGAATTATTAAATGAGCTGGGATTGTGGGAGAAACGGAAACGGTATCCGAGTGAGCTATCCGGCGGTCAGCAGCAGAGAGTTGCAATTGCAAGAGCGCTTGCAAACAAACCTGCCCTTCTGCTCGCAGACGAACCGACCGGGAATCTGGATTCCAAAACTGCCGTGGAGGTAATCGGCCTGTTAAAAGCCAGCAGTCAGAAATACCATCAGACGGTGCTGATGGTGACACACAATGAAGCGTTGGCACAGACCTGTGACCGGATTATCCGGATTGAGGACGGCAGGCTGTATCAGAGAGAAGACGCATTCTACGGGGAAGGCGGTGAGCTGTAATGAAGCAGATCATACGTCTTGCATGGTCCTATCTGAAATATTATAGAAAACAGACGATGGCTCTGTTTCTGGGGATTGTTTTGTCCTGTGCTCTGTTTACCGGAATCGGTTCACTTCAAAAGAGCGGAAATCATGCAGCAAGAGAAAATGCCCGCACAAAATCCGGAGACTGGCACTATACGATGCGCTGTGACACAGACTGGTTTGAGGAGTTTGAGAAAACGTATCAGCCGGGAGAAAAAGAGCAGGGTTACTGCGTGGAAAAAACCGGTGTGCTGACGATGCGCAAAGTGACAGAGGAGCCTTATGAGATCGAGCTGGATTACGCAGAAGAAGGCTATCTTTCCATGATGGGAAGAACAGTGAAAGAGGGCAGGTATCCGGAAGAGGAAGGAGAAGCGGCGCTGGATGAATTTACACTTCGGAATCTGGATATTCCGCGTAAGATCAGCACGACATTTACATTGGATGGAGAAACATTTACGTTGTGCGGAATTGTGTCAGAGCAGCCTTCCGCTCTTACGCAGCGGATGCAGGTATTTGTGAACCCGACACTGGACTATGGAACAAACGGAACATTCCTGTATGTGAAATTTGATGAGTCCAAAGATAGTTACGGACAGATGAGCGCATTTGCAGATACATTTGGAATTTCCGAAAAGGAAATTGCGGCAAACTGGGAGCTGCTGGAATGGCTGAAAAACGGAAACCGCATCAATGCGGCAGAAGCAGTGAAGACCGGGATCCTCCACTGGAAGGAAGCGGGATTGCCTTATATCTGGGGGAATCTGGACGACAAGTGGAATCTGAAGGATAAAGCGGTACTGGCAGCGATAGGAGTATTCGGAACATTTGTGATCTACAGTCTGTTTCAGGTATCGGTACGGAAAAGGATGTCACAGTACAGTGTGATGCAGACACTGGGGATGGAGTCAAAGCGTACGTTTGGGGTGCTGACAAGCGAGCTGTGGATGATCTTTGCAGTGGCTTATCCGGTTGGATGTGTTCTCGGAAACGCAGCAGCATGGGGGATTTATCAGAAAATCGGCAGTATTTTTGTACGGACAAAGGGAATTCAGCATACGAATAAGTACGTCGCAGCAGAGGCGGCCAGAGAGGCTGCACAGGCAGGACGTGCACAGGCGGGCGCGTTTCAGGTTTCAGGAGAGGCGATTTTATTTGGAGCAATCTTTCTGCTGTGCCTGCTTACACTTGTAAGTTTGATTTTAGTGAGGCGGATGGAAACGCTGACACTGCGGGAAATGATAACAAAAGAAGGCGAAGCACAGACAAAGAGACGTAAGATCTACAGTCTGAAACGAAAGGATCTGACGGGTGTCCTGACAAAGAAGTTTATGTTTTCGAGAAAGAAAACTTTTATCGGAATTATATTGTCTCTGTCTGTGGGAAGTGTTCTTTTTTTAGGGACTGCCTATCTGACAGAAAATGCAAAGGTCAACAATGAACTGACATTCAAGGCAGATGACGGACTTGGTTCGGATATTCAGGTGTATGAAGATTCAGATTCACTGTCCAGTCTGATTCCAAAGGTATGTGCAGAGCAGATGGAAAAGATAAGCGGATTGGAGTCTGTCAGACCGGTGCGGTATATGGCGGGAGAGCTTACGATGTCAGATGATGTTTTTCACTGGCCGGAGTATTATATGGGCAGTGAGAATCCGGAGGAAAACATTCTGGATGCAGATTCGGATATGGAGGAAAAATTCAATGGAAGACTGGTGAGAAAAGCAAACGGAGAATATGGATTAAAGGTCAATATCTACGGATATGATGACAGGATGTTAAATGAGTTGAATGATTATCTTCTGGAGGGAGAAATCGATCCGGAGAAAATGCGGGAAGAGGATACAGTGATACTGGCGACGCTGATGGACGGACAGGGAAACTATGATGGAATCAGTGTGTCTCCCGGAGATGCGCTTTCAGTCAGGATACCGAAGACTGCCCAGACAGAATTACTGAAATTTCAGGGGGAAGACTCGCTGTATCAGAATTCGGATCTTCAAGTCCAGGCAGTTGTCAGCAGAACACTGGCAAGAGTGGATCAGTTTTACGGGGATGGAGCAGCCAGCATTATTATGACAAATGAACAGATGAAGAAATATTTTGGCATCGAAGGATACCGGACCATCAGCATTGCATTGAAAGAACATGCGGATGCGGTCGCAGTGACAGATGAGATCCGTAAGGTTGTTTCCGGAGTATCCGACTGTGTCGTCAAGGATTATACGGAACAGATCAAGGTGCAGAACTTTTATCTGAATCAGAAAATGCTGTTCTTCTATGGCATTGCTTTTGTCCTTCTGGTGATCAGCCTTCTGCATATTATGAACAGTATGCAGTATCTGGTGGCAGCCAGAAAGCATGAATTCGGGATTTTAAGGGCGATGGGGATCACGGATTCCGGTTTTCGGATCATGCTGCTCAAAGAAGGGCTGCGGTATGGAGTATATTCCAGTATTGTGATGATCGCACTTTATCTGGCGGTACAAAAAATGTTATACTATTTTATGACACATGTATTTTTGTATCTGCATCCAAAATCAGGTATTCAGATTGTGCCGATTCTGATCATGATCCTGGTGAACCTGGCAATCTGTGCAGCGGCAGTGGTGATTTCCGGACAGTCTGTGCTGAAAGAACAGGTGGTAGATGTGATACGGGAGTAGACAGGAGGAAAACACATGACACATGTCTTTGAAGGAGAATTTGTACATCAGAATCTGGGGAGAATCAGGAAGGAGTTTCGTGTTGATCAGATGTGCGAGTGGGAAACACGAAAAGCAGCAGTCAGAGGACTCTTTTTTTGTGAGCATGGAATTGTGATCGATACTTGCGAGGAGCTTGATCATCTGGGTGAACAGGCGATGCAATATTTAAACATTACGTTGAGAGAAAAAGATACACAGGTCATCCCCTTTTGTGCAGACGGAACGTATTGGGTGCCGGTGGAAGCGGGGGAAGCAAAGGATGTGCGGGCTGAAAAGTGGATGGAATATTATCAGTGTGATCAGGAACGATTCTGGAAGTTTCAAAGATATTTCTATGAATGGACAGGAGAAATTCCGAAGAGGTTAGAGTTAAGTGTGAAGCCGGAAAAAACGCGGTACGAAGGAACGTCTTTTGCAGTCAAAGCGGGGGCCGTCGATCAGAAAGTGGAAGTCATGCATCCGGTGACAAAAGAACACTATGAACTGAATATAAAAGAATCCGTTGATGAGAGGATCGAGGTTCCGGATATGGAAGGGCTGAAATTTCCGGAGCATGTTTTGAAGATTACGTATGAAATTGCACCACAGCCAAAGGATGATTTTTATCTGCAGGATTGTGAAGAAGGGGACACCGTTTGGACGACTGCACATGGTAAAAGATCGGTATCTGTGATCGGCGGTCAGTCTGGTCCCACATCTATTTTTCTGGCGGGGACGATAGAGCCCAGTGATCAGGTGGCGTATTCATCCCCTCATTTTCATCCGGTGAAAGAAACAACCTGGAAACCGGTATTTTACAGGCAGGAGCTTGAAGAAAAATATCTGAGCATCAGGTTGGATAAATCGTGTTTGAAACAGTGGTAAAATTTCCTAAAAAATGACAGTCCTTTTCTTACGATACAGTCAAAACGACAAAATGAAAAAAGAAACTTACGAAGAGAAAAAAATATCTTTATAATAAGCGAATGTAGCAACAATGAAAAAGAAGGTAAGAAAAGGAGAAAAATATGCCAAAGCATAAGAGAGAAAGTTTGATTTATACGGTAATGATGTGTTTCGTGATGGTACTATGGATGAGTGTTTACAACGTGACGCTGCATATGGGGCAATTCGGTGTGGAGACTTTAAAGGAAGCATGGCTCGGCTTTCCAGTGGCTTATATTTTTGCGATGGTGTTTGACTGGTTTGTCGTATCAGGTCCGGCGAAAGCATTCGCATTCCGGTTTCTGGTTAAACCGGACAGCAGTGTGCTTCAAAAGGCGATCGCTGTTTCCGGCTGTATGGTAATTCCGATGGTGATCATTATGTCATTTTACGGAGGTGTGGAAGCCTGCATAAAAAGCGGAGAATGGGGAAGCTTACTTCTGATCTGGCTGACCAATATTCCAAAGAATTTTATTATGGCACTTCCATTTCAGCTGTTAATCGCCGGTCCGTTGGTAAGAAAAGTATTTCGAACCGCATTTCCGGAGGGAACCGTACTTTTAAAAGCAAATATCTGAATGTAAGCAATATCCCATGAAACAAGAGAAAGTTATGGAAAATATATATGTATTTGACGATGGAGTGATCAGAGGATTCATTGAGATGAACGGGACACAACTGAGTAAAATATATGTGGATTCATTTTTTCAGAGTCAGGGAGTTGGTGATGCACTGATCCGATATGCGACAGAAGAATTTGGTGCAGACAATTTATGGGCATTGGAAAAGAATAAAAGAGCAATTTCGTTTTATCAAAATCATGGATTTCAAGTGACAGGTAGGAAAAGACTGGAAGAAAATACAACGGAATATCTTGTAAAATTAGAAAGATAAGTTTTGGACAGAAGCAGAAGGCGAAATGCCTTCTCTTTTTTAAATGAAAAAAATAAACAGTATATAACAGTTGACAACAGATGCAAACTGTTATATACTGTTTATAAATAAAGGAGGCACATATGAAAATTATAATCAACAGTTCATCGATGGTACCGATCTATGAACAGATCGTAGACCAGGTCAAGGCACAGATTATAAGCGGCGAGCTGAAAGAAGATGACAATCTGCCGTCTGTCCGGACCTTGTCAAAAGAATTGAGGATCAGCGCACTGACTGTAAAAAAAGCATATGATTCTCTGGAACAGGAAGGATTTACGGTTACCATACACGGAAAGGGCACCTATGTGGCTGCCGCCAACAAAGAGATGATGATGGAAGAGTATCGCCGGGAGGTGGAAGAAGAGCTGACCGAGGTGATACGCAAAGCAAAAAGATACGGCCTGTCGGAAGAGGATATCCGGGAGATGCTGGAGCTGATATTGGAGGGATAGCATATGCTGAAGTTAGAACAGGTAAAGAAGCAGTATAAAAATTTTACACTGGACTGCTCACTGGAAGTCAGACCGGGATGTATTACCGGACTGATCGGACAGAATGGAGCCGGGAAGTCCACGACATTTAAAGCGGCTCTGGGACTGATCCATACAGATGGAGGGAACATTGAGATGCTGGGAAAGCCGGAGAGAGAGCTGAAAGAAAGTGACAGACAGCAATTGGGAGTCGTACTTTCTGATGCAGGTTTCAGTGAGTATCTGCAGGTAAAAGATGTGATCGCTGTAATGAAGTCCATGTATCCGAATTTTGAAAAGGACTGTTTTATTTCCAGATGTGAGCAGTTTCAAATTCCTCTGGATAAGAAGATCAAAGAGTTTTCCACCGGAATGAAGGCAAAACTTAAGGTACTTCTTGCATTATCTCATGATGCGAAGTTCCTGATCATGGATGAACCGACAGCCGGACTGGATGTGGCAGCAAGAGAAGATGTCCTGGATCTTTTGCGAGAATATATGGAGGAAAAAGAAGAGCGTGCGATTTTGATCAGTTCCCATATTTCCAGCGATTTGGAAGGGCTGTGTGATGATCTGTATATGATCCATAATGGAAAGATCGTGCTGCATGAGGAGACGGATGTATTGCTTGGCGAATACGCGGTATTAAAAGTGGATGAAGAGCAGTATCAGACTCTGGATAAACAGTATATTCTCAGCAGAAAGAAGGAAGCTTTCGGATATCAGCTTCTGACGAATCAGAAGCAGTTTTATCTGGAAAATTATCCGAAGGTCGTGGTGGAAAACGGAACGATTGATGAAGCAATTTTGATGATGATCAAGGGGGAAAGCGTATGAAAGGGATGTTGATAAAAGATTTTTGTATTCTGAAGCTGCAGAAGAATGCAGTGCTGGTACTTCTGGCAATGTGTGTGGTATTCACAGTTTTCATGAAAAGTCCTACTTATATTGTCAATCTGTTTCCGATGTATGGCTTTCTTCTTGTATTGGGAACACTTACATATGATGAATTTGACAGAGGATATTCATTTTTGTTTACACTTCCTGTATCGAGGCGGGGATATGTGAAAGAAAAGTATGTGTTTGGCTTACTTTTCTGTGGAGGAATATGGATCCTGTCTGTTCTGATCAGTCTTATCTATGTTTGGATTACAAAAGAGATTCCGATCGATGATGCACTTATGGTGAATTATGCAGTATCAATCATACTCGTTCTTGTATTTATGGGGACTTCCATTCCGGTACAGTTAAAGTACGGAAATGAAAAAGGAAGGCTGGCAGTTGTTGCAATTGGAGTTGGAGGATTTGCAGTGATTGTCGGTGGAATTCAGCTTGGAAAAGTTTTTGATATTGAGATGACAGCGGCTTTGCAAAGGGTCGAAAAGATGGGGGCAGGTACAGTCAGTGTGATCGGTTGTATTGTATCCGTGATTCTTATCGTAATTTCTTATAAAATCAGTGTGCGTATCATGGAGAAAAAGGAGTTTTAGCCAGAATCAAGGGAGGTACGGTATGGAGCTGACAATTTTGATCGTTGTCCTGTTTTTGGGTGTGGGAATTCCCTTGCGGAATAAGAGATATAAAAAGTGGAAAAAGAAACGAGAAGATAAAAATGGAGAAGGATTTAAGGGGATATGATAGCATTTCTGGATGATTACTTCAATAAAGCAAAGGGCGATCGTGAGTGAAAGTTTAGATTTGTTAAGAATTGAATCAGAAATGTTTAAGATTTTTCATGGATAATAAGACCCATCAAAAACAGATAAGCCTTTGAAATAAAATCAAGAGGAAGAAGGATATCACAAGATGAAAGGATGTTACAAAACGAAAGATATTTTAAAAAGAGGAACTATATTATGCATGGCAGCAATGTTATCTTTTGGAACAGTAGCATGTGGATCGAACAGCAGTAAATCTGCAAGCTCTTCTGAAAAGAGTACAGAAAGTTCAGCCAGCAGTAGTACAGAAGCGGGTAAGAGCACAGAAAGTACTTCAGGCAGCAGCACAGACAATTCTACAAGTAAGAAATCAGAAACTTCTTCAAATGACAAGACTGGCAGTTCTTCAAGTTCAGGGACTACATCAGGAACAACATCAGAAAGTAAAGTGGATTAAAGATGATCGTAAGAGTGTATGTTTTAACAGACGTACGCTCTTAATTTTTGCAGGAAATCTTTTCCGGAGAGGAGCTGGATATGAAGAAAGAACAGGTATTGCTTATTGAAGATGATGCAGATATAAGAGAAGGCGTACGGATTCTTTTAGAAAGTGAAAATTATTGTGTGGAAGAAGCGGAAAATGGAAAAAGTGGATTAGAACTGTTGAGTGATGAAACAGACCTGGTGATCTTAGATATTATGATGCCCGGGATGTCAGGACTTCGTACGTGTGAAGAAATCCGCAAAGTATCCAATGTGCCGGTTCTTTTTTTGACGGCAAAAGCTCAGGAATCAGACAAACTGATCGGTCTGATGGCGGGTGGAGATGATTATCTGGCCAAGCCTTTTTCTTATGCAGAATTATTGGGAAGAGTCAAAGCACTTTTGCGTCGGTACAATATATACAGAGGCAGAAATAATGAAGTCCGTGAAGAAGCAGAACCTTATCTGCGGCGATAACATTTTTTGTATATTGTGCCATCAATTATGCAGGAGAAATGCTCATTAACAAGTATTATGACAGCTCAGAGCAGGAAGAAAAAAAGAATGAGTATTACATACAAGAGCTGCAGAAATATATCCATGAGAAAAATATCAGTTCTAAGGATGCAGACCAGTTAAACAGGTGGGTTGAACAACAAAAGGTGTTGCATGTCCGGGTATATAAGGGTGATATTGTAGTATTTGAATCGGAATATCCGGAACAAAAATTATGGGAAGAGGAGATTCCGGCAAATGAATATGAGTGGATGGATTATTACCCGATCGAATTTGCAGATGGTTCGGCTCAGGTGAACATATGGGGAATCTATGATTATCAATTTTATCACTATGCGATGATCGTTGAGGTACTTTTTTCATTTCTTCTGTTTTTACTGCTTGTTCTTATCGGAATACGCAGAAAGATGGATTACATTTTACAGCTTAGTAAGGAGATTCAAATATTAGAGGGCGGAAGCCTGGAATATGCGATTACTGTAAAAGGGAAGGATGAGTTGTCCAAGCTCGCCGAAGGAATTGAGAATATGCGAAAATCGTTTCAGAGGATGATTCATAAGGAGACAGAGATTGTAAGAGAAAACCAGAAAATTGTGACGGAGATGTCGCATGATCTCAGAACGCCGATTACTTCGATCATGCTGTATACAGAAATTCTGAAAAAAGGAAAGTATGAAAATGAAGCACAGTTGTTGGAATATCTGAAAAAGATCGATCAGAAAGCACGTCGTATGAAGCAGCTTTCGGAGCATTTGTTCGAATATTCTCTGCTTTCCGGAGAAGATGAGGTAAAATTGGAAGAACCAGATAATTTTGAGACATTACTATATGATCTTTTTTCAGAAACGTGCAGTTATCTGGAACAGAGGGGATTTCAGACGATTTTTCAAGTCCGGTGGCCGGATAAAAAAATCAGGATTTCTACAGATTATATGATGCGGATCATGGATAATATTACATCAAATATTATAAAATATGCAGATCCGTCTGTACCGGTGAAAATATTATCGGTTGATCAGGGAGAGATGGCAGGTTTTTGTTTTGAAAATCAGATTCGGCTTTCGGGAGAAAAAACGCAGAGTAATGGAATCGGATTACAGAGCATAAAAAATATGATGGAAAAAATGACGGGAAAATGTGCGGTTATGAAGGAGAAGAATGGGTTTCGGATTACGATTTTGTTCCCGGTTGCAGACAGCTAATGCGTCAAACAAGAGCATCAAATATATGAAAAAAACATAAAAAGAAAGACATTTTTAAAATTCAATGGTAAAATGTAACTATCTGATGGAAAATAGACGTATAGCGTAGGAAAGGCGGAGCAGTATGGAAAATTTTAATTTTTGTGTTGGTACCAGAATTTTATTTGGAAAAGGACAGGAAGAAAAGCTGCCGGAGCTTTTACGCCCATATGGAAATAAGGTACTGTTGACATATGGCGGCGGAAGTATCAAACGGACAGGACTTTATGACAGGATTAAAAACCTGCTTCATGAGTTTGAGATATTTGAACTTGGCGGGATCGAGCCGAATCCGAGGATTGAGAGTGTCTATGCGGGTGCGGAAATCTGCAAGGAAGAGGATATCGATGTGATTCTTGCAGTAGGAGGCGGCAGTACGATCGACTGTTCCAAAGCCATTGCGGCTGCTGCATATTATGAGGGAGATGCGTGGGATCTGATCTTACATCCGGATTGGATTGAAAAAGCACTTCCAATCTGTACAGTGCTGACGCTTTCTGCAACAGGAAGTGAGATGGATAATGGCGGAGTGATCACCAATCTGAAGACGAAAGAAAAACTGGGCTTTGGAAATCCGCTGTTGCTGCCGAAGGCATCTGTTCTGAATCCGGAGAATACATTTACGGTACCTGCAAGCCAGACGGCAGCAGGCAGTGCAGATATTATGTCACATATTCTGGAGGTGTATTTTGATACCAGAAGGGCAGCGGTTCCGGATCGAATCAGTGAAGGGCTTTTAAAAACTGTGATCCAGTATGCGCCGATCGCAGTGCGTGAGCCGGAAAATTATGAAGCACGTGCAGAGTTGATGTGGACGTCTTCGCTGGCGATCAACGGAATCTGTTCCACAGGAAAAGACTGTGCATGGAGCTGTCATCCGATGGAACATGAGCTGAGTGCTTATTATGATATCACACATGGAGTGGGGCTCGCGATCCTGACTCCGCGCTGGATGCGATATATTCTGAATGAACATACGGTAGAAAAGTTTGCAGAATATGCAAAAAATGTATGGGGAATCGCAGAAAAAGCGGATCTTTTTGAAACTGCAAACGCAGGAATTGATGCGACAGAGGAATTCTTAAAAAGCCTGGAAATCCCGATGACCTTGTCTGAGGTAGGGATTACAGAAGAACATTTTACAGAAATGGCAGAACATGCAGTGATCTTTGGCGGACTGTCAGAGGCATATGTTCCGCTGAAAGCAGAAGATGTTGTGAATATTTATAGAATGTGTATGTAAAGAATTTCGAAGAAGGAGGAAATGACAATGGAGACATTACAGTTAAGAGAGGAATTTTACTGGACTGGAATTGTAGATGACCAGCTTCGTGTATTTGACATTATTATGTATACAGAGTTTGGAACAACTTATAATTCTTATATTTTAAAAGCAGGGGATAAGACGGTTCTGTTTGAGACGGCAAAAGCAAAGTTTTTTGACGAATATCTGGAAAAATTAAGTGAGATTACGGATATCAGAAAGATCGATTATCTGGTAGTCAACCACACTGAACCGGATCATGCAGGAAGTGTAGAGCGACTTTTGGAACTGAACCCGGGACTTAAGATTATTGCTACAGGATGTGCCATCGGATTTTTAAAGGAGATTGTAAACGGAGAATTTACGGCGATTCCGGTGAAAGACAATGAGACCATGAAGATAGGCAATAAGACGCTGCGGTTTTTGAGCGTGCCGAATCTGCACTGGCCGGATACGATGTACACTTATATAGAAGAAGAGCAGATTTTAGTGACCTGCGATTCTTTTGGTTCTCATTATGGATTCCATGATATTTTGTTAAGCAAGGTGACACAGTGGGACGATTATGTGCGTGCCACAAAATATTATTTTGACAATATTATCGGACCGTTTAAGCCGTTTATGTCTAAAGCACTGGCAAGAGTGCGGGAGTTGGATCTGAGTATGATCTGTACCGGACATGGACCGGTGATCGATGACAAGATTTCGTGGATGTTGGATACTTATGAAGAGTGGTGTACTGTCGTGAATCCAAATCCGAAGAAAACAGTGATCATTCCGTATGTAAGTGCTTATGGATATACTGCCCAGCTTGCGCAGAAGATCGCAGAAGGAATAAAGGCCAGCGGAGATATAGATGTGCGCTGCTATGATATGGTAGAGGCAGATCAGGCAAAAGTGCTGGAAGAACTCGGTTTTGCAGACGGAATCCTGTTTGGAACACCTACCATTGTGGGAGAGGCACTTAAGCCAATCTGGGATCTGACGACTTCTATCTTTGCAGGGACACATGGCGGAAAACTGGCCAGTGCATTCGGCAGTTATGGATGGAGCGGGGAAGGTGTTCCTCATATAATCGAACGATTGAAACAGCTGCGGATGAGAGTAGCAGACGGATTTCGTGTGCGGTTTAAACCGGGCGAGGACAATCTGATCGACGCATTTGACTATGGATATAATTTCGGATGTATCCTTCAGAATAAAGAAAATAAAAGAGCAGAAAAAAGCGGTGCACGTCAGCTTGTAAAATGTCTGGTCTGTGGAGAAATCTTTGATTCTTCACTGGAAGTGTGTCCGGTCTGCGGCGTCGGAAAAGAGAATTTTGTTCCGGTGGACGCACAGGAAAGTGAGTTTTCCAATGATACAAAGGATTTCTATGTGATCCTTGGAAACGGAACTGCAGGCTGGAATGCTGCGGCTGAGATCAGAAAGAGAAATAAAACAGCTTCCATTCTGATGATCTCCAATGAGCCTTACCGCACGTATAACCGACCGATGCTGACAAAGTCGATCATGGCAGATTTGGATGAGGAGCAGATCGCGGTGCAGAATGCAGGCTGGTATGAGGAGCAGAATATCCAGCAGGTTCTGGATATGGAGGTGGTTGCGATCCATCCGGAAACAAAAGAAATCGAACTGGAAGGCGGTTTAAAGTTTGTTTATACAAAGCTGATCTACGCATTGGGATCTGAGTGTTTCATTCCACCAATCGCAGGAGCGGAAAAAAAAGGTGTGATCGCAATCCGCAGTTTGGATGACACGAAAAAGGTAGCGGCAATGCTGCCGGATGTGGAGCATGTTGTTGTAATCGGAGGCGGAGTTCTGGGACTGGAGGCTGCCTGGGAATTGAAGAAGGCCGGCTGTCAGGTGACGGTTCTGGAAGCGGCTTGTCAGTTGATGGGACGTCAGCTTGACGACGCGGCAGGTGAGATGCTCAAGCACATCAGCGAACAGCAGGGCGTGCAGATTTACACAGGTGTCAGCATTGCTTCTATTGACGGTGAAGACAATGTGACAGGAGTGACTTTGGCAGATGGAAGAACTTTCCCGGCAGAGCTGGTGATTGTATCTGCAGGAGTCCGTGCAAATACGGTGCTGGCTAAGAAGGCCGGAATCGAAGTGGACCGTGCGGTGATCGTCAATTCTAAAATGGAGACGAATGTGCCGGATATTTATGCATGTGGTGACTGTGCACAGTATGACGGTCTCAACTATGCAATCTGGCCGGAAGCATCTGAACAGGGAAAAGTGGCAGGAGCGAATGCGGCAGGAGAAGAGATGGAATATGAGACAGTTCCGGCGGCACTGAGCTTCCACGGAATGAGAACCGCATTGTTTGCAGCAGGAGACAACGGAAAAAATCCAAATCTGGTATACAAGACGATTGAATTGAAGGATATGGGCAAAAAACAGTATCAGAAATACTATTTCCTGAACAACCGTCTTTGTGGCGTGATCCTGATCGGGGATGTGAGCCGTATGGCGGAGATGACACAGGCACTGGAAGAGCATGTACAGTACCAGGAGTTAAAATTGTAAGAAACAGAATAAAAAGATAAGAAAAAGTGCAGAGCGAAAAAGAGCTCTGCACTTTTTGTGCATTCTCTGACGGTCAGAGAGACAGATTATTCACCGAAGAAAAGGCGCATATCGTGTTCAACTGTATCAATTCCTGAAATCTGGAAATTTTCGATCAAAAGCTTCGTTACATTAGGACTTAAAAATGCCGGAAGTGTAGGTCCCAGATGAATATTTTTCACTCCGAGGGAAAGTAAGGCAAGCAGGACGATCACAGCTTTTTGTTCATACCACGCGATATTGTAAATAATCGGCAGCTCATTGATGTCATTTAATTCAAAAATTTCTTTCAGTTTCAGAGCGATTACTGCGAGGGAGTAGGAGTCATTGCACTGTCCTGCATCCAGAACACGTGGAATTCCGTTAATATCACCCAGATTCAGTTTGTTATACTTATATTTGGCACAGCCTGCCGTTAAAATGACAGTGTCTTTTGGGAGCGCTTTCGCAAAATCCGTGTAGTAGCTGCGGCTTTTTGCACGCCCGTCACAGCCTGCCATCACAACAAATTTCCGGATCGCCCCGGATTTGACAGCAGAAACAACCTGATCTGCAAGAGCGAAAACCTGTGCATGGGCAAATCCACCGATAATTTCACCACGTTCAATTTCCAAAGGCGGTGCGCAGTGTTTTGCCTGTTCGATCAGCTTGGAGAAATCTTTGTTTTTTTCAGGTATGTCGTCAATATGCTGACAGCCGGGAAATCCAGCCGCACCGATAGTGTACAGGCGGTCTTTGTAAGTGTCCTTTGGAGGAACGATACAGTTGGTTGTCATCAGGATCGGTCCGTGGAAAGACTCGAACTCTTCTTTTTGTTTCCACCATGCATTTCCATAGTTTCCTCTGAAGTGAGAATATTTTTTGAATGCAGGATAGTAGTGTGCCGGAAGCATCTCAGAATGTGTATAGACATCAATTCCGGTTCCTTCGGTTTGCTCAAGAAGCATTTCCAGATCTTTCAGATCATGACCGGAAATCAGAATCCCCGGATTTTTACCGACTCCAATATTGACTTTTGTTATTTCCGGATTTCCATAGGCTTCTGTATTTGCCTGATCTAAAAGTGCCATTCCGGAAACACCGTATTTACCGGTTTCAAGTGTCAGATTCACCAGATCTTCCACGGTCAGGGTATCATCCAGCGTTGCTGCGAGAGCGCGTTGGAGGAAGGTATCCAGTTCTTTATCTTCTTTTAAAAGAACATTGGCATGTCTGGAGTATGCAGATAATCCTTTCAGTCCGTAAGTGATCAGTTCACGCAATGAACGGATATCTTCATCCTTTGCTGATAAAACTCCTACAGTGGCAGCTTTGGCTGCAAATTCAGAAGGGGCTGCAGACCATCGGGCAGCCTCCGGCAATTTTTCCGGATTTTTCAGTTGTAAAAGAAGCACTTTTTTGATCTGAAGTGTCTTTTCAATCTGGGAAGTGATCATTTCGGGATCAAAATTGGCATTTGTAATCGTTGTGAAGAGATTTTTGGTAATCAGCTGATTGATTTCACCGGTCACGTTTAAATCTTCCCGGCGCATCTGCGTTGTCACTGCAGATAATCCTTTCGTCACCCAGACAAGCAGATCCTGCAGAGCGGCTACGTGTGGTGTTTTTCCACATACGCCCATTTTTGTGCATCCGGTACACCCGGCTGTTTCCTGACATTGATAGCAAAACATATTTTGTTCCATTTTGATAATCCTCCTGTGGTTTCAATAAGGTTCGAAGATAAAAATTTCGAATAGTGATTCAAGTTATGGGAGGATTATAGCGCATGGAACAAGGAAAGTATGTTGTTATAACAACGAAAAAGAGAAAATGTATATAGAAATATTGGGGAGCTAAGATCTTATCAGAAAAGATTTTAAGGAGACGTTAGAACATGTGTTACTTGATAGCGAAACAGATTGATTAGGTCGGCTGTGTTGCATGGAAAACAACGTATGGAGAGTATGAACCAGATCATTTTGTTGGTTCAGAGGCAGAATTTGAAAAAGGAGTTGTAAATATGTAATAGAAGTTATAGTGAAAAAGTATATCACAGTACAGAACAAACATTCGATTTTGCTCTGTACTTTTATTTTATATTTTGATATAATAACGGCAGGGAATAAGTGTGAGCAAAATATGCCTATACTGATAAGGAGAAAATGTGGATCACTTTGAATTAGTATCAGAATACGCCTGCTTATCATAGTGAACAATAAAAACCTTGCCGTGCAGCTTTACGGTGAGTTTAAGGAGTCCTTCCCGGAGATCGCGGTGGAATAATTCGTGAGCTGGAATGTCAGGGGGGAAAACGAGTGCTATTTGGTGCTTTAGTACCGAATAGTATGGATTTTTCGGATGGAATGATTATTGTCCGATATCAGAGGAAGAGATTATAGAGTTTTGCGAAGATTAGAGTAAGAAAAATGAAAGGATGTGAATAGATGGATAACATTCAAAAGGAAAATTTTTATAATAAAGTAATAGAGTTATTCCAAAATGCAAAAAAAAAATTATCAGTTGCAGTAAATATGACGATGGTATACTCATATTATGAAGCAGGGCGAATGATTATTGAAGAGGAACAGGATGGAAAAGAACGTGCAGCATATGGAAAGTACATATTAAAAGAATTATCAAAGAGGTTAACGCAAAAATTTGGGCGAGGTTACTCGTATGATAATTTAAAATTGATGAGAAAATTTTATCTGGTATATTCTAAAGATTCAATTGGGGAAACGGTGTTTCCCCAATCTGAAAACTTGCCGACTACAAAAGAAGGAAGAAAATTTTATTTGAGTTGGTCTCATTATCTTATTTTAATGAGAATAAGTAAGATTGAAGAACGTCATTTTTACGAAATAGAAGCATATAGAAATGGCTGGAGTAAAGATGAATTGGCACGTCAGTATGGTAGTTCGCTATATGAACGTTTGTCATTGAGCAGAAATAAGGAAGAAGTAATGCGTCTTGCAACAGAAGGACAAATGCTTGAAAAGCCAGAAGATATATTCAAAGATCCGTATATTTTAGAGTTTACAGGACTTCCGGAAATGGTTACTTATTCTGAAACGGAATTGGAAAATCGAATTATAGATAATTTGCAGAAGTTCCTATTAGAATTAGGGAGAGGATTTACATTTGTAGGCAGACAGGTTAGATTTACATTTGAAGAAGAGCATTTTAGAGTTGATTTGGTGTTTTATAATCGTTTATTGCGTTGTTTTGTATTGTTTGATTTGAAAATTGGCCAGTTAAAGCATCAAGATATAGGACAGATGCAGATGTATGTCAATTATTATGACCGAAAAGTTAAATTGGACGATGAAAATGCAACAATAGGTATTATAATTTGTAAAGATAAGAAGGATGCTATTGTAGAAATGACATTGCCTAAGGATAATAATCAGATATTTGCGAGTAAATACGAAACGGTACTTCCTAGTAAAGAAGAATTACAAACAGTGTTGGAAGACAAAAATTTTGAATAAATAAATGATGAATACTCGACGGAGTATTTTGCATTCCGTTACGAATATATTTGAAAATGTGGCTGACAGTAAGCATACGAAAAGTCACACATGGAGGATTTTGCTATGGATAGATTCATTTTGAAAGCCCCATATAAGCCAACCGGAGACCAGCCACAGGCGATCGAGCAGTTGGTAAAAGGTTTCAAGGAAGGCAATCAATGCCAGACTTTACTAGGGGTTACGGGTTCTGGAAAAACTTTTACGATGGCAAATGTTATTGAGCAGCTTCAGAAACCGACGCTTGTCATTGCACATAATAAGACGCTGGCAGCGCAGTTATACGGAGAATTCAAGGAGATGTTCCCTGACAATGCCGTGGAATATTTTGTCTCCTACTACGACTACTATCAGCCCGAAGCCTACGTCCCATCCTCGGATACCTACATCGCCAAGGATTCAGCAATCAATGATGAGATTGATAAGCTGCGGTTATCTGCTACGATGGCACTGGCAGAGCGCAGAGATGTGATCATTGTGGCGAGTGTTTCCTGTATCTATGGACTGGGAAGTCCGGTAGACTATCAGAACATGGTGATTTCTCTGCGTCCGGGGATGATCAAGGACAGAGATGAAGTTGTAGCAAAGCTGATTGAGATTCAGTATGACAGAAACGACATGGACTTTCATCGTGGAACATTCCGGGTTCGGGGAGATGTTTTGGAAGTGATTCCGGCATATGAGTCAGACGTTGCGATCCGAATTGAATTTTTTGGTGATGAAGTGGATAGAATCACAGAGGTGGACATTCTTACAGGAGAGATCAAAGACGAGTTAAAGCATGTAGCGATTTTCCCGGCATCTCATTATGTGGTGGATAAAGAGAATATCAACCGCGCCGTCAAGGCGATTGAAGAAGAGCTGGAAGAGCGCGTCAAAGAATTTAAAAGACAGGATAAGCTGTTAGAAGCGCAGCGGATTGCTGAGCGGACAAATTTTGATATTGAGATGATGAAAGAGACAGGATTTTGCTCTGGGATTGAAAACTATTCCCGTCATCTGGCAGGATTGGCGCCCGGACAGGCTCCATATACACTGATTGATTATTTCCCGGATGATTTTGTAATTATGATCGATGAGTCTCATAAGACGATTCCGCAGATTGGAGGAATGTATTCCGGGGATCAGTCGAGAAAGTCGACGTTGGTGGATTATGGATTCCGTCTTCCTTCTGCGAAAGACAACCGCCCGTTGAATTTTGAAGAGTTTGAAAGTAAGATCAATCAGGTATTGTTTGTGTCAGCAACCCCGGGAGTTTATGAAGAGGAGCATGAGCTTCTGCGGGCAGAGCAGGTGATTCGTCCGACAGGGCTTTTAGATCCGGAAGTAGAAGTGCGTCCGGTAGAAGGTCAGATTGATGATCTGATCGGTGAGATCAATCAGGAAATTTCCAGGAAAAATAAAGTGCTGGTTACAACTCTGACAAAACGGATGGCAGAGGATCTGACAGATTATATGCGGGAAATCGGGATTCGCGTAAAATATTTGCATTCCGATGTGGATACATTAGAACGGACGGAGATCATCCGTGATATGCGTCTGGATGTATTTGATGTACTCGTGGGAATTAATCTTTTGAGAGAAGGTCTGGATATTCCGGAGATTACGCTGGTGGCAATTCTGGACGCAGATAAAGAAGGATTTTTACGTTCCGAGACTTCTCTGATTCAGACGATCGGGCGTGCGGCACGAAATTCGGAAGGTCACGTGATCATGTACGCAGACAAACTGACAGACTCGATGCGTCTGGCAATTGATGAGACGGAAAGACGACGCAAGATTCAGATGGCATACAATGAAGAACATGGCATTACGCCAAAGACCATTCAGAAGGCGGTCCGCGATCAGATCAGTATTTCCAAAAAAGTAGCAGCAGAAGAACTGAAGCTGGAGAAAGATCCAGAGTCTATGAGCAGGAAAGAACTGGAGAAGTTGATCGGAGAAGTTACGAAGCGAATGAAGAAAGCGGCAGCAGAGCTGGATTTCGAATCAGCGGCAGAATTAAGAGATAAATTGATTGAGCTGAAACAGATATTGAATGAGATCGAATAATTATGATATAAATGGGAAAGGAATTTTACATGGGAAAAAAGATGGACGCCAGACAGTATATCAGAATACGCGGCGCGAATGAGAATAATTTGAAAAATATAGATGTTGACATCCCCAGAAATGAACTGGTAGTGCTGACAGGACTGAGTGGTTCGGGAAAATCATCCCTGGCTTTTGATACAATTTATGCCGAGGGGCAGAGAAGATATATGGAATCGCTTTCTTCCTATGCAAGGCAGTTTCTTGGTCAGATGGAGAAACCGGATGTGGAAAGTATAGAAGGGCTTTCTCCGGCGATTTCTATTGATCAGAAATCGACCAATCACAATCCTCGCTCTACCGTGGGTACAGTGACAGAGATCTATGATTATTTCCGACTGCTCTATGCGAGAATCGGGATTCCACATTGTCCGAAATGCGGAAAAGAGATTAAAAAGCAGACGGTGGATCAGATGGTAGATCAGGTGATGGCACTTCCGGAAGGTACAAAGATCCAGTTGCTTGCTCCTGTCGTAAGAGGCAGGAAAGGAACCCATGCAAAGCTGTTTGAACGGGCAAAGAAGTCAGGATATGTGCGTGTTCGTGTAGACGGGAATCTGTATGAATTGTCAGAGGATATCGCACTGGATAAAAATATCAAACATAATATTGAGATTATTGTAGACCGTCTTGTTGTGAAACCGGGAATTGAAAAACGAATGACAGATTCCGTGGAAAGTGTACTTTCACTTGCGGAAGGGCTTCTGATCGTAGATATCATCGGCGGAGAACCGATGAATTTCAGTCAGAGTTTTTCCTGCCCGGACTGTGGAATTAGTATTGAAGAAATTGAGCCGAGAAGTTTCTCGTTCAACAATCCGTTTGGTGCCTGCCCGACTTGTTTTGGGCTGGGATACAAGATGGAATTTGATGAGGATTTGATGATACCGGATCCGACACTCAGCATTCAGCAGGGAGCAATCGCAGTGATGGGCTGGCAGTCCTGTACAGAAAAATCAAGCTTTACACGTGCAATTTTAGATGCGTTGTGTGAAGAATACCATTTTGATCTGGAGACGCCGTTTCAGGACTATCCGAAAGAGATTCACGATGTTTTGATTTACGGAACAAACGGGAAATCTGTGAAAGTACATTACAAAGGACAGCGTGGAGAAGGTGTTTATGATGTGGTCTTTGAAGGACTGATCAAAAATGTGGAGCGCCGCTATCGCGAAACGGGGTCTGAGACAATGAAGGCAGAGTATGAGACTTTTATGCGGATTACTCCATGTTCCGAATGTAAAGGTCAGAGATTGAAAAAAGGTTCTCTTGCGGTAACTGTGGGAGAGAAAAATATTGCAGAACTCACAGCATTTTCAATCGATAAGCTGCAGAAATTTTTACAGGGGCTGGAACTGACAGAGACGCAGCTGCTGATCGGAGAACAGATCTTAAAAGAAATCAAAGCGCGGATTCAGTTTTTGCTGGATGTAGGACTGGACTATCTGACGCTTGCCAGAGCGACAGGGACACTGTCCGGCGGGGAAGCGCAGAGAATCCGGCTGGCAACTCAGATTGGTTCCGGACTTGTTGGTGTGGCCTATATTCTGGATGAACCGAGTATCGGATTGCATCAGCGGGACAACGACAAGTTACTTGCCACATTGAAGCATCTCCGCGATTTGGGAAATTCTCTGATTGTAGTGGAGCATGACGAAGATACGATGCTGGCGGCTGACTGCATTGTGGATATCGGTCCGGGAGCTGGAGAGCATGGTGGACAGGTTGTTGCAGTGGGAACGGCTCAAGAGTTGATGGCAAACGAAAAATCAGTGACCGGAGCGTATCTGAGCGGACGCCTCAAGATCCCGGTTCCGGAAAAAAGAGAGAAACCGACCGGATATTTGAAAGTAGTAGGCGCAAAAGAAAATAACCTGAAAAATATCAATGTCAAGTTTCCGTTGGGAATCATGACATGTGTGACAGGAGTGTCCGGTTCCGGAAAAAGTTCTCTTGTCAATGAGATTTTATACAAAACACTTGCCAAAAAACTGAACCATGCAAGAACAATTCCGGGAAGGCATACGAGAATTGAAGGGCTGGAGCAGGTAGATAAAGTGATCGACATTGATCAGTCTCCGATTGGAAGAACACCGCGTTCCAATCCGGCAACATATACGGGTGTATTTGATTTGATTCGTGATTTGTTCGCAGCAACACCGGATGCAAAAGCGAGAGGCTATAAAAAAGGAAGATTTAGCTTCAATGTGAAGGGCGGACGCTGTGAGGCCTGCAGCGGAGATGGAATCATTAAGATTGAGATGCATTTCCTGCCGGATGTATACGTACCGTGTGAAGTGTGTGGAGGAAAACGCTATAACAGAGAAACTCTGGAAGTGAAATATAAAGGAAAGACAATTTATGATGTATTGAACATGACGGTGGAAGAGGCGTTGGAATTTTTTGAACATGTTCCGAGTATCCGGAGAAAAATGGAAACACTCAATGATGTTGGTCTGTCTTATATCCGACTGGGACAGCCATCTACGACATTATCCGGAGGAGAAGCCCAGAGAATCAAACTGGCAACAGAGTTAAGCCGCAGAAGTACAGGAAAGACGGTATATATTCTGGATGAGCCTACAACAGGACTACATTTTGCAGATGTGCATAAGCTGACAGAGATTTTGCGACGTTTATCAGGTGACGGCAATACGGTGATCGTGATTGAACATAATCTGGATGTGATCAAAACAGCAGATTATATTATCGATATTGGTCCGGAAGGCGGAGATAAAGGTGGTACAGTCGTAGCGAGCGGGACACCGGAAGAAATTGCAGCAAATGAGAAATCGTATACAGGCAAATATATTGCCGCAATTCTGAATAAAAAATAAAAATGTGCAAAAGGGGTTTCCAAGTGAAATAAATTTTATTATACTTAACTATGCGAGTATCTGAAGCCGAAGAGAAGACAGATTATAAATGAACTGAGAAATACAAAAGAGGGGAAAAAGAATTTGTAAGGCTGGAGGAGAAAAGATGGCTGTAGATATCGGAATAGATTTGGGAACCGCAAGTGTTCTTGTATACGTGAAAGGAAAAGGGGTTGTTTTAAAAGAACCATCTGTAGTAGCGTTTGACAGAGATACGAATGTAATAAGAGCGATCGGAGAGGAAGCACGGCTGATGTTAGGCAGAACACCGGGCAATATTGTAGCAGTACGTCCTCTCAGGCAGGGTGTGATCTCAGATTATACAGTAACTGAAAAGATGATTCAGTACTTTGTAAGAAAAGCAATCGGAAAAAGAACGTTTAAGAAGCCAAGAATCAGCATTTGTGTACCGAGCGGTGTGACAGAAGTAGAAAAAAGAGCTGTAGAAGAAGCTGCGTTTGCGGCAGGAGCAAGAGAAGTACATCTCATTGAAGAGCCGGTGGCAGCAGCAATCGGAGCAGGAATAGATATCGGAAAGCCATGTGGTAATATGATCGTGGATATTGGAGGCGGAACTGCAGATATTGCTGTAATTTCGCTGGGTGGCGCGGTCGTGCATACCTCGATTAAAATTGCCGGGGATGATTTTGATGAAGCAATTGTACGGTATATGCGGAAAAAGCATAACCTTCTGATCGGGGAGCGGACTGCTGAAGATATTAAGATCAAAGTCGGCACGACATATCCTCTGATTGAGGAAGAGAGTATGGAGGTCAGAGGGAGGAATCTGGTGACAGGGCTTCCAAAGACGGTAACAGTGACTTCCTCGGAGACAGAAGAAGCACTTCGCGAGACATCAGGGAAGATTGTGGAAGCGGTTGTTTCGGTATTGGAACAGACTCCGCCGGAGCTGTCTGCCGACATTCTGGATCGGGGGATTGTTCTGACTGGCGGTGGGGCAATGCTGCGAGGTCTGGAAGAGCTGATAGAGGAAAAGACAGGTATCAATACAATGACGGCAGAAGATCCGATGAAAGTAGTAGCGATCGGAACCGGACAGTTTGTGGAATTTATGAGTGGCAGGAAGGATTTCTGAGAAGAAATCAGGATGGGACAGGCTGCTTCGGCAACAGAATGAAGATTCTGTATGTCGGGGGAGTCTGTCTTCTATTGTAGGACTGTTAAACAGAAAAAATATGCAAGAATACATGTATACAATGTTGAGGCTGCATAAAATGGGAGGAAGAAGTGGAGATTGTAACAGGATACGTGGAACATATTGTGTTTCGCAATGAAGAAAATGGATATACAGTATTTCAGCTGGAAAGTGAAGCGGGCGAAGTAACCTGTGTAGGAACCCTGAATTTTATCAGCGAAGGAGAGCGCCTGGAAATTAAGGGAGATTATGTGAATCACAATATTTACGGAAGCCAGTTGAAAATCAGTTCTTACGAGATGAAGGAACCGGAAGATCTGATCTCCATAGAGCGGTATCTTGGTTCCGGTGCGATCAAAGGAGTCGGTGCAACTCTGGCAGGAAGAATTGTAAGGAAGTTTAAAACAGACACCTTTCGTATTATAGAAGAAGAGCCGGAACGGCTTGCAGAAGTGAATGGAATCAGCGAACGCAAAGCAAGGGAGATCGCGCTGCAGGTGGATGAGAAAAAAGGAATGCGCAAAGTGATGATTTATTTACAGAACTTTGGAATCAGTACAGCACTGGCAGCAAAAATCTATCAGAAGTATGGCAGTAAAGTGTATGAGATCCTGGAAACCAATCCTTACAAACTTGCGGATGATATCGAAGGTGTTGGGTTTAAAACTGCGGATGAGATTGCGGCAAAGATTGGAATACATACAGACTCTGATTTCCGGATCCAAAGCGGGATTTTTTATGTGCTTCAGCAGTCCATGACAGAAGGACATGTATATTTGCCGAAGAATGTTTTAGAGGTAAGGACCTCCAGGCTTCTTGGTGTTGAGATTGAAGGAATTGAAAAATATATCATGGATCTTTGCATGGAACGAAAGACAGTTATGAAAGAAATAGAAGGAGAGATCCGTATCTACCCGTCCCGCTTTTATTATATGGAACTGAATGTTGCCCGTATGCTGAATGATCTGGATATTGACTGCGCGATGCCGGAAGATATGATGGAAAAACGACTGCGAAAAGTGGAGGAGCTGGAACAGATTTCACTGGATCCAATGCAACATCAGGCGGTGATCGAATCGATCAAGCATGGACTTTTGATCCTGACAGGAGGACCCGGAACCGGAAAGACAACAACAATCAACACCATGATTCAGTTTTTTGAGAGCGAGGGGATGAGTATTCTTCTGGCAGCGCCGACAGGGCGTGCAGCAAAGCGCATGACAGAAGCGACAGGTTATGAAGCGCAGACGATTCATCGTCTGCTTGAAGTCAGCGGAAATCCAGAAGAAGAAGGAAATGTCAATGGATTTTTAAGAAATCGCGACAATCCACTGGAAACAGATGTGCTGATCATTGATGAAATGTCCATGGTAGATCTGACCTTGATGCATGCACTCCTTACAGCAGTTGTGCCCGGAACAAGATTGATTTTGGTGGGGGATGTCAATCAGCTGCCGTCGGTAGGACCGGGAAGTGTATTAAAAGATACGATTGCATCGAATAAATTTCATGTGGTTACACTGACAAAGATTTTCCGTCAGGCGGGAGAAAGTGATATCGTACTGAATGCGCATAAGATTAATGCGGGTGAGCGCGTGATCATAAATAACAAAAGTCGTGATTTCTTTTTCCTGAAGCGACAGGAGGCGGATGTGATCATAGGAGTTGTGATCACACTGATCCAGAAGAAACTTCCGAAATATGTGGATGCATCTCCGTTTGATATTCAGGTGATGACACCGACAAGAAAAGGTCTGCTTGGAGTAGAGCGTCTGAATGTGATTTTGCAGAGATATTTAAATCCTCCGGATCCGAAGAAGGAAGAAAAGGAAGCAAACGGAAGGATTTTCCGTACCGGTGATAAAGTGATGCAGATCAAGAATAATTATCAGCTGGAGTGGGAAGTTTGTACAAAGTATGGGGTGACGGTAGATAAAGGAATGGGGATTTTCAATGGGGATATGGGAATCATCCGGGAGATCAGCTCCTATAAAGAAACTCTGACTGTTGAGTATGATGAGAAGCGACAGGTAGAATATCCGTTTGAGCTGTTGGATGAACTGGAACTGGCGTATGCGATCACGGTTCACAAATCCCAGGGAAGCGAATATCCGGCGGTGGTAATTCCGCTGCTTCCGGGACCAAAGCTGTTATATAATCGGAATTTATTGTATACAGCAGTGACAAGGGCAAAAAAATGTTTAACGATAGTTGGGAGTGAAGATACATTTCAGGAAATGATAAAAAACAAAAACGAACAGGAACGATACACAAGTTTGGACGAGCGTATACAAGAGTTTTAGAGCTGTTGTACCCTTCAGTTTGTCCATTTTGCGAAAATGTATACAAGTATGGAATCTGTCCTTCCTGTAAAGAAAAGATCGTGTATATCCGTCAGCCAAGATGCATGAAATGCGGAAAGCCATTGAGAAAGGAAGAGCAGGAGTACTGCCGTGATTGCCAAAAAAAGAAGTATGCGTTTGAAGCCGGGAAGAGTATCTGGGTGCATAAAGCACCGGTTTCGCAGGGAATTTACAGATTTAAATACAAAAACAGAAGATGTTATGGAGAAATTTTTGCTGCGGAAATGGCTGCAGAATTAGGAGATGCTGTGAAACAATGGAAAATAGAAGAAATTATACCAGTTCCGCTTCACAGATCCAGACAGAGGATAAGAGGTTACAATCAGGCACAAATTCTGGCGGAAGAACTTGGGAAAAGGCTGGATCTTCCCGTGAACAAAGATGCAGTAAAAAGAATTCAGAAAACGCGACCTCAGAAAGTGCTTGGGAGCAGAGACAGGATTCGAAATCTAAAAGGAGCATTTGGTGTCACAAAATCCTGGATTCCGAAAAAATGTGTGCTGGTCATCGATGATATTTATACAACCGGAAATACCATACACAGAGTGGCAAAGGTGTTGAAAAATGCAGGAGCACAAAAAGTATATTTTTTGACCATAAGCATTGGACAAGGACTCTGACAGTATGATATACTAAAAATGATGTTTAAAAGGCAATGGATCGAGGTGGAAACATGTTGGATAAAAGAAAAATACGATTGATGATCAAGATGGCTTCTTATGAAAAGCAGGGAGCAGAAGAGGATCTGAAAATCAGCAGTTATTATAAAAAGGATTATGTGAGTATGAATGTGTGGGCTACGGCAATCTGGTTTACCATCGGTTATGCAATCGTAGCGGCACTGATCGCATTCTGCACGTTGGAGCAGATTCTGGAAAAGCTTACGATACTAAAGCTTCTTCTCTTGATGGGAACGGCAGTAGGCGGTTATCTGATTCTTTTGATTCTTTATTGTACCGGTGCAAGGATGTTCTACAAGAGAAAACACAATCTTGCCAAGCAGCATGTGAAAAAATATTATCGGGATCTGTCCCGTCTTGAAAAGATAAACATGAAGGAGAAAAAATAATATGAGCACATTACTTGTATGGAAGGATCAGATAGAAAAAATTTATGCCAGATATTCTTTTTATATTGTAAAGATACTGCAGTTCGTGTTGGGATTATGTGTATTCGGACTGATCAATTCCAATATAGGATTTATGAAAGCATTATCCTCTACAGTTTGTACAGTTGGTCTTGCTGCTGTTACGGCCTTTCTTCCGGTCGGGATGCTGGCACTTGTAGCAGCCCTGCTTGTTCTGGTACATCTGTATGCACTGTCTTTGCCGGTAGCGGGATTATGTCTGGCAATTTTTCTGGTGATGTATATTTTTTATGTAAGATTTACACCTAAAAAATCATGGCTGGTGGTAGTGGCGGCAGTAGCAGTTGCTCTGAAGGTCCCATATGTGATCCCGGTTGTATTTGGGTTGCTCGGAGCGCCTTCATTTGCAGTTTCGATGATGCTGGGGACGATTGTTTATTATATGCTCCACACAGTAAAGCTGACGGCATCGGCATTTCAGAGTGGAGGGGTAAAAGAACTTCTGGATGGAATCATGGTATTTACAAAACAGATACTGGCCAACAAAGAGATGTGGATGATGGTAGTTGTTCTGCTCCTGGCGATGATGGTAGTATATGGGGTGAGAACAAGAGGCATCAGTCATGCGTGGAAGACAGCTTCCGTTGCGGGAGCAATCGTGGCGGCAGTGCTTCAGGTGTCAGGCTGTATGACATTGGATGTTTCCTTCCAGGCAAGTTTTATTTTACTGGATCTTGTGGTGACAGTAGCAGCAGGTCTGATAGCAGAATTTTTCTTCCTTTCTGTGGATTATTCAAGAACAGAGACATTACAGTTTGAGGACGATGAGTATTACTACTATGTAAAAGCGGTGCCGAAAGTAGGGGTTACATTACCTGAAAAACAGGTGAAGCATATTACAGAGCCTCATGAAGAACAGCCAAAGGAAGCAAAAGCAGCAGTAAATCTGAAGCCGGAGCCGATGGTTCAGGAAACGGTGGCGATTGATACGAGCCAGATCCAGGAAGCAGATCTGGAGAAAAATGTAGATGAACTTCTGCTGACGCAGAGTTTAAATGAAGAATTGAGACAGAATCAGAACGAGCCGGAGGATGACTTGAGTCTTACGAAAAGTCTTGGAGATTTGTGGACCAAGAAGCCTGGTTCTGGAGAATAGGATGAGGAGGTGACTGGATGGAAGACCGGATCAGAATTTTTTTAAACAATTACATAAATGGTTTATACTTTCCAACGGTACACCTGACAGATGTGATAGAGATATTGATCATTACAGTGATCGTGTATGAGATCATGCTGTGGATCAAGAATACAAAAGCGTGGATGCTCTTAAAAGGGATGATCATGCTGGGGGCATTCTTTTTGCTTGCCGCGATCTTTAAGATGCATACGATTTTATTTGTGGCAAAGGAGTCGATCAGCGTACTTGCAATAGCGGCAGTTGTCGTGTTCCAGCCGGAACTTAGAAGAGCTCTTGAAAAGCTGGGCGAAAAGAATTTTCTTACGAATGTTACTCTTTTTGATAAAAGCAAAGAAAATCAGCGCTTTTCCGATGAAACCCGAGACGGGATCGTGCGCGCATGCTTTGAGATGGGCAGTGTCTGCACAGGAGCGTTGATCGTTGTAGAGCAGGCGATTCATCTGACAGAGTATGAGGTGACGGGAATTGAACTGGATTGCAAGATCTCTTCACAGGTATTGGTCAATATATTTGAGCATAACACACCGCTTCATGACGGAGCAGTGATCATACGGGGAAATCGGATTACCTCAGCAACGTGTTACCTTCCTCTTTCAGATAATATGCAGATCAGCAAAGAACTGGGAACAAGACACAGAGCGGCGCTCGGAATGAGTGAGGTCTGTGATGCGCTGGTGATCGCAGTTTCGGAAGAGACAGGTCAGGTATCTGTTGCAATGGGCGGACAATTAGAGAGAGGAGTGTCAAAGGAGAGGCTTACAGAACGACTGAATCGGATTCAGTACAGATCAGCAGAGAAGAAAGCAAAAAAATGGAAAGGATGGCGCAGGAATGAAAAAGCATAAATACATGGAAAATCTGAGCTTGAAAGTGATTGCCCTGTTCTTCGCTGTATTTCTGTGGCTGATCGTGATAAACATTGATGATCCTGTTGACACACAGACGTTTGATAATATTCCGGTGGAAGTAAAAAATGAGCAGGTTGTAAAAAGTAAAGGAAAAATGTATCAGATTTTGGATGGGACAGAGAATGTAAGTGTAAAAGTGACGGCAAAGCGTGAAATACTGGAGAAACTGACATCTTCAGATTTCAGCGCGGTTGCTGACATGCAGGAAATGCAGATCAACAGTCTGATCCCGATCAAAGTTTCTGTAAAGCGATATAGCAGTGAGTGTAAAGCTGAGGCTTCGCCGAATAACCTGGTAGTGGAGATCAATGATGTCAAACAGAAGGTATTTCCTCTGACAGTCAGTGTGTCAGGAACGCCGCAGAATGGATGTATCATTGGCAACATGACTGTAAATCCTGAAAAGATTACGATCAAAGGCTCAGAACCGCTTGTAGAAAGCATTGAAAAAGCAGTGGTTAAAGTGGATGTGACGGGACGCGCAGATTCGGGAACTGTTCAGGGAAATCTGGTACTTTATGACAGTCAGGGTAATATTGTGGATCAGAGCAAGTTGAGCAATAACCTGAACACGGAGAAGGGAATTCAGGTAGAGATCCAGATGCTGAATACAAAAGACGTACCGATTACATATCAGCAGCCGGAGAATCTGAAAGAGAATTATATTTGCACAGGATGGACCTGTGAGCCGCAGACAATACAAGTCAGCGGTACAAAAGAGATGCTGGATACGATATCGGAGATAGAAATTCCGACATCGGAAATTGATGTCAGTGATGTTACTAAAAAAGTAGAAAAGACAGTGGATATCACGCAGTATCTTCCGGAGGGAATCAAACTGGTGGATGAGAATGCCAATACGATTTTGATCACTGTTATGATTGAGAAGGAGGGTTCCAGGATTATAGAATTCCCGGTAGAAGGAATTCAGGTTAATAATCTGAAAGACAAATATGAGCTTACGTTTGAATCAGATGAAGTGATCGAATTGAAGTTTATCGGAGAACAGACAACACTTGATCAGCTGGATATTACAAATGCAGTTTCGATTGATCTGCAGGACTGTAAATCTACAGGAGAGTATGAGGTTCCGGTATCGATTGAAGTGCCTGACGGAGTAGAATTGGAAAAACAGCCTACAATAAAAGTAAAGCTGACAGAAAAGGAAGATGAAACAGATCAGAAAGCCGATAAGAAATCTGACAGTACACAGGAGAAATCGGAAAAATAAGGGAGGAGACATAAAATGGTCAGTGGAAAGACAAAAATCAAGAATCCTACAGGACTGCATTTACGTCCGGCAGGATTATTCTGCAAAACAGCAATGCAGTTTGCAAGTAAGATCACGGTCAGAAAGCAGGCTCGAAATGAGGAGGTCACTGCCAATGCAAAAAGTGTACTGAGTGTACTTGGGGCATGTATCAAAAGCGGAGATGAGATCGAAGTGATCTGTGAAGGCTCTGATGAGACAGCAGCTCTTGCAGAGATGATCAGGATCATTGAGGATGGACTGGGAGAATAAAGGTTACAGAGCAAAGGAGAAAAACATGAACAAAGCAACATTAGTCGTAATGGCGGCAGGGATTGGAAGCAGATTTGGTGGCGGAATCAAACAGCTGGAACCGGTGGGACCAAACGGAGAGATTATTATGGATTACTCCATTTATGATGCAATGGAAGCCGGATTTGATAAGGTTGTATTTGTAATCAGAAAGGATCTGAAAAAAGATTTTAAAGAAGTGATCGGAAACCGGATTGAAAAGGTTGTAGAGGTTGCTTACGCATATCAGGAGGTAGATGATATTCCGCAGGCGTATCGGGAACGTTTTTCAGGTCGCACAAAGCCATGGGGAACCGGACAGGCAATTCTCTGCTGTAAGGATGTTGTAGACAGTCCGTTTCTGGTCATTAATGCAGATGATTACTATGGAAAGCAGGCATATGTGGAAGCGTACGAGTACCTTACAAGAGAGACAACATCAAAGGATGAGATCTGTATGGTCAGCTTTGTTTTGAAAAATACACTGAGTGATAACGGCGGGGTAACACGCGGAGTCTGTAAAGTAAATGAAAACGGATATCTTGCAGATATTGTGGAGACGTCCAATATTGAGAAATATGAGAGCGGAGCAGCCGTTCACAAGGGAGAAGCGTACATTCCAATCGATATTGAATCCAGCGTTTCCATGAATATGTGGGGACTTACGCCAGAGTTCTTCCAGATTCTGGAAAGTGGATTTGAGGCATTTGTAGCAAATACCCCGGCAGATAACTTGAAAGCAGAATATTTACTGCCGACGATCATTGGTGATCTTTTGGCGGAGAAAAAGCTTGCAGTAAAAGTGCTGACATCAAAAGATAAATGGTTTGGTGTGACTTATAAAGAAGATAAGGATTCCGTTGTTTCGGAATTGCAGGCTTTGATTCATGCGGGAGTTTATCCGAAAAAGTTATTCTGAAATAAAAAATAAGAGAGGGGGCGCAGCAAATCAGGCTGCGTTCCCTTTTGCCGCGTAAAAGTGGTCAGTATAAAAGTTGGAATTAAGGAGAGGACATAAGATTGCAGGAGTTAAAGAAAAAGCATAGAAAGAAGCCGAAAAAAGAGTTAGACAGAGGGGCGCAAAAAGAGCAGAAGAATCTGACGGATATAACGGAAGAACAGTTGAAAGTGAATATCGGGATTGTTCGTTTGGGAAACATGATAAAGGTGATTCAGATTGTGATGAAAGTGCTGTTGTGTATGTTAGCAGTGTTATTCTCATTTCTGGCAATCTTGCTTCATGAAGCGGCAAACTGGATGCTGGCGACATGGACAAATCTGTCTATGGAGGAGCTTGTCGCTCAGTTAAAGACACCAATCCAGGGCACCAGTCATGAGGTACTCTGGGATTTTGTAGAGACTTGTATACCGGCCGCAGTGATGGCAGTGTTTTTTGTGGTATTGGTAATCGTAATGGTGCGAAAAACAAAGATTACAAAATGGGTGGTACAGATTGGAGCGGTTGCAGGTTCGATGGCACTGATTGTATCATCCGGACAGATGGTGTGGAATGAACTGGATGTTGGAGAATATCTGGAAAATCAGGATACGATCTCGATGTTTTTGCAGGAGAATTATATGGATCCGGCGTTGGTTCCGGTTACATTTCCCGAGCAGAAGAGAAATCTGGTGTACATTTTTATGGAGTCCATGGAATCCACGTACGCTTCAACAGATGTAGGCGGCGCTTTTGCAGAAAATGATATTCCGGAGATGACGCAGCTGGCAATGGAAAACGTTAATTTTTCGACGGGCGATATGCTGGGCGGTCTGATTCCTTCTGATGGTGCCACGTGGACAATGGGAGCTATGGTGGCGCAGACATCCGGGTTGCCGCTGAAGGTAAAGCTACGCGCGGAGAATATACAGGAAGATGTGCAAGTGCTTCCGGGAGCAACTGTTCTGGGTGATATGTTAGCGGTACAAGGCTACAAACAGGTTGTTATGTTTGGCTCAGAAGGGGAGTTTGCCGGAAGAAAACAGTATTTTGAGGGACATGGAAATTATGAAGTGAAAGATTTGCTCTACGCTCAGCAAAACGGTCTCATACCTCCGGATTATCGAGTGTGGTGGGGATATGAGGATCATAAATTGTACGATTTTGCAAGGCGGGAAGTAACAAATCTGGCTAACAGCGGACAACCATTTAACTTTACGATGCTGACTGTTGACACCCATTTTGAAGATGGATATGTTTGTGATCTGTGCCAGGATGAACATCCGGGCAATCAGTATGCAAACGTGATGTCCTGCGCTAGCAGACAGGTCGTGGATTTTGTGAACTGGTTGAAAGCACAGCCATTTTATGAGAATACCACGATTGTGATTGTAGGAGATCATTTGACGATGGACAGTGATTTTTGTCAGGATGTGCCGGAAGATTATACGCGAGGTGTATATAATACGATCATCAATGCTCCAATTGTTCCGGTCAATCAGAAAAACAGAATGGCGACAACAATGGATATGTTTCCAACGACAATTGCGGCATTGGGAGCACAGATTGAAGGGGATCGCCTGGGACTCGGAACAAATTTGTTTTCAGCAGAGCCGGCTCTTGCAGAAAAAGTGGGAATGGATACCCTGAATAAGGAAATTAGAAAACGTTCTATTTTTTATGAACAGATAGCAGGAAAAGAAAATATTGATGATTCAGTCATGGATATGAAGTAAAAATGAAAAATTGAAGCATCTTAATAAATGTGCTATAGTGAAGTTAAGAAAATATGAAGAGGAAAAGCGATGGAAAAAATAAGTGTAGTTGTTTCATGCTATAACGAAGAAGAAAGTATTCCTTTGTTTTATAATGAAATAAAAAAAGTAATGGAGATTATGAAAGAATTCCAGTTTGAAGTTCTTTTTGTAGATGATGGGTCAAAGGACAGAACTCTTGAAGTTGCAAAAGAACTGGCAAAAAAAGACGAATGTATAAAGTATGTATCATTTTCCAGAAATTTTGGGAAAGAAGCAGCAATGTATGCAGGATTAAGTTATGCTTCTGGGGACTATGTCACGATTATGGATGCTGATCTGCAGGATCCACCGAGGTTATTGCCGGAGATGATGCATTATATCAAAGAAGAAGGATATGATTCGGTGGCAACAAGACGAGTGACAAGAAAAGGAGAGCCAAAGATCCGGTCATTTTTTGCAAGGAGATTTTATCATTTGATCAAGAAAATTTCAGATACGGAAATTGTAGATGGAGCCAGAGATTATCGATTGATGACGCGTCAGTTTGTAAACAGTCTTCTGGAGCTGGAAGAATACAATAGATTTTCAAAAGGTCTGTATGGTTGGGTTGGATATAAAACAAAATGGATGGAATATGAAAACATCGAGAGAGTTGCAGGTGAGACAAAGTGGTCTTTCTGGAAATTGTTTGTGTATGCAATCGAAGGGATTGTTGCTTTTTCTACAGTACCGTTGCTGATTTCAGCAATCATGGGAATTGTACTCTGTGTACTTGCGTTTATATTGATTATCGTAATTGTTGCAAAAACACTGATTTTTGGAGATCCGACCTCTGGATGGCCGTCTATGGTATGTATTATGCTATTCATAGGTGGAATTCAACTGTTTTGTATCGGTATTTTAGGGGAGTATTTTGCAAAAGCATATATGGAATTGAAAAAAAGACCAATTTTTATTTGCAAAGAGACAAATATTCAGCCATAGGCTTTTATATATAGATATTACGCAAGAGAGAAAGGGGTTAAAACAAAAGAATGAAAAAAGTACAGAAAGTACTTACGCTGTTACTGGTGTTTATGATGGTGTTTACTACAGCTGGAATGAATGTGGCGGCAGCTGGGGAGATGGATTCTGTTGCAGGAGAAGCAGATATACAATCACAGGAGCAACAGCAGACTTTAGATGAAACAGACACACAGCAGGAGACAACACAGCAGCCTTTGGAAGGAATTCTGGAGTATGTATATGTGGATGAAGCAGTGGTCAATATGCCACAGACACAGAATATAGCAGTTGGATTTTCGGATGAGAGCCTGGTGCTGGAATCTGCAGTTCTACATTATAGTTCTGTTGTTACAGGTGAACAGTTTGAAATGCCGGCGTCAGCAATTGTGAACAATACAGTTTTGTTTACACAGGATTATCCGGAAGGATCAGCAGAAGATGTGTATCAGCTGGATAGCCTGACATATCAGAGCTCGGGAGTAAGTTCTACGGTAAATCTGCTGGATGAAGAAATTGATGCGGGTTATACAGTTACAGTACAACCGGAAGAGGAGAATTCTTCAGAGGAAGCAGTGCCGGATGTGGCAGTATATTCACTTAGTGAAGACGGAAATGTGATCGAGGCTTCTTCAGATACAGAGAACATTGAGGAAACTGTGGCAGGAGTGCTGGAAGAGGCAGATCCTGTATCACCGCTTGCAAGAGAAGCAAGAGCCAATAAAACGGTGGTGATCTGTGCCGGACATGATGCGACACATACAGGAGCCAGCGGCAATGGACTAAAAGAAGAAGAGCTTACTTTTAAAGTTGCACAGTATTGCAAACAGGCATTGGAGCAGTATCAGGGAGTTACAGTGTATATGGACAGAGATTCTATTTCCTGTAAATATCCGGGACAGAATACAAGCTATTGCCTGAATCAGAGAATCAAAGATGCAGCGGCACTCGGAGCGACCGTATTTGTAGATATTCATTTCAATACAGGAGGGGGAACGGGAGCCGAGGTTTACTATCCAAACAAAAGCTATAATGAAGGAATCCATCAGGAAGGTCAGAATCTGGCAAATAAGATTCTGAGCGAGTTGTCAGCACTTGGATTAAGAAATCGTGGTGCAAAGATTAAAGACGGTACGACTGGAGAGACAGATCCGAATGGAAATAAAGATGACTATTTTACGACAAACTATCTTTCTAAACAGTATGGAATGACAGGGGTGATCGTAGAACACGCATTCTTAGACAGTGCATCTGATGCCGCGAAATTGAAAGATGAGAATTTCTTGAAAAAGCTGGGAGAAGCAGATGCAGCAGGAATTGCAGCAACTTACGGGTTCAGCAAAGGCAATAACGGAAACGAGCAGGCAACTGTGCAGATTAAGAACAAAAATGATTTTAATGGAACTGCACAGATTGAGGTGAGTGGAGTTGGTGCCGGAGCACAAATTGCAGTATGGAGTGATGACAATGGACAGGATGATTTGAAGTGGTATTCTGTATCCGGAAACAGTGGGACAGTAAATTTTGATATCAAAAACCACAAAAAATCAGCAGGGACATATAATGTGCATGTATACAATTCATCATCTACGAAAATCTTGTGTAATACGACATTTCGTGTTTCAAAAGATACATCTGCAAAACTGAAGGTTTCTGCAGTTGATGGAAGACAAGACTTATACCGTGTGAAACTGAGTTTTGCAGATATGCCAGATGAAGTAAGCGGTGTACAGTTTCCGGTTTGGAGTAAAGGTGATCAAAGTGATATCAGATGGATTACAGCTCAGAAAACGTCAAGTGGAGTATGGGAAGCGGATGTAAGTATATCAGGATATCAAATAGGAGATATCTATCAGGTGCATGCCTATGCAAGTCTCACGAATGGCAAACAGGTATTTATTGGAAATTCTACATTTAAAGTGGTGGGACCAAGCGCAGATGTTACAATTAAGAATTATAGTGCTGAAAATGGAACTTTTGATGTAGTTGTCGAAAATATAGTGGCACCGGCAGGGGTCAAAGAAGTACAGGTTCCGGTTTGGAGTCTTAGGGGTCAGAGTGATATTGTTTGGTACAGAGCAGAGAAACAGTCTGATGGAACATATAAAGTAGGAGTAGACATTGCAAACCACAAAAATAATACTGGTACATATAATATTCACATATATATTCTGGGCAATGACGGAAGTCAGACGATGGTTGCTTCTACTACGCAGAAGGTAGAAGCTTCTGCAGTTGAGATTACAGCAAAAGATGAGACCGGAAAAGAAAGCCAGTATGAATTGACAGCAAAGAATGTCAGAAACGCAGATCAGGTAAGGTTTGCGGTGTGGAGTGACGTAAATGGACAGGACGATTTGATTTGGTATGATGCAAAGAAGAAATCATCTACATGGAGTACAGAAATTTCGATTGTAAATCATAAGACAGCAGGTGTTTATAATGTCCATGTATACAGCACAGTTGGGAAAAAGCAGACGTTAATTGGAAATACTACTTTTAAAGTGAGTTCTCCGACAGGAACTCTGGAAGTGAAAAATTACAGCGAGTCAAAAGGAAGTTTTGAAGTAATCTTGAAAAATGTAACTTCAAAATCAGGCGTCAATGCAGTATATATTCCAGTTTGGAGCGAGTCAAATCAGAGTGATATTGTGTGGTATCAGGCAGATAAACAGAGTGATGGCAGCTATAAAGTGATTGTGAAGACAAAGAATCACAATCAGAATACAATATATAATATCCATGCATATGTAACTGCCAAAAACGGTATCATGCAGTTTGTGGACGGTACAAGCAAAGATGTAAGCAAAATGGAGCCCAAAGTAAGTATATCGAATGCAGATGGGAAAGAAAAGAAATACACTGCCACGATAGAAAATGCAAATGCGCTTGGGAAAGTCAGTAGTGTGCAGTTTGCAGTGTGGAGTGATACAAACGGACAGGATGATTTGATCTGGTATCAGGGAACACAGAAAAATGCAGATGCATGGAGTACAGAAATTGAGATTAGTAATCATAAAACTGCTGGCAGCTATAATGTTCATGTATATGGAATGATTGATGGAGTACAGAAGTTTCTTGTTGCAGACACATTTGAAGTTTCAAAACCGAAAGGAACAATAGAAGTAAAAAACTATAATGCTGCAAAAGGAACCTTTGATGTTGTTGTAAAGAATGTATCTTCTAAATCCGGAGTGCAGGAAGTGCAGATTCCGGTTTGGAGCAAAGAAGATCAAAGTGATATTGTCTGGTATTCCGCTGAAAAACAAGGTGATGGAACATATAAAGCAGAAGTGGAACTGTCCAGACACCAGAATAATAAAGGTACATATAATATCCATGTATATATCTTAACAGAAACAAGTATCTATGCATTTGTAGCTGGAACAACATATGAGGTTTCTGGTAATTCATCAGAACAGAATACTGAAAATTTAACTCCGATTATGGGGGAGAGTACTACTACAGTGGAACAGATGATGCGTTATTATGAAAGTACTGGAAATCAGTATCCTGCGGAAGCACTTGGAAAAGGTGGAGCTCCTACGTTGAGAGATTTTTGCCAGATATATTATGACGAGGCGACAGCAGAAGGAGTAAAAGCTGAAGTTGCGTTTGCGCAGGCCATGAAAGAAAGTGCATGGTTGAAATTTGGTGGTATAGTAAAGATTGAACAATTCAATTTTGCGGGACTGGGAGCATTGGATGGCAATTCACAGGGGCAGGCAGCAAGTTTTCCGGACGTTAGAACCGGAATTCGGGCACAGATCCAGCATCTGAAGGCCTATGCTTCTTCTGAAGCTTTAAAAAATGCATGTGTAGATCCAAGATTTAAATATGTTACCCGCAATTCAGCACCTTATGTGGAATGGCTGGGAATTAAAGAAAATCCAAGTGGAACAGGATGGGCAAGCAGCAAAAATTATGGATACCAGATTGTAAATATGATGGATGTATTAAAAAACAAATAAACAGAATTTGAGGAAAGAACCCCTTATGTTTCGATGAATGGAATGTAAGGGGTCTTTTTTATTTTAAAATCGTATTAAGAGTTATTCGGAGTGATGCAATTAAAATTGTTGCATAGATGTTAAAGAAATGTTATAATTCTAAAGAATATATTGGAGGTTAAAATTATGAGAACATATTTAGTAACCGGTGGAGCCGGGTTTATTGGATCAAACTATATTCATTACATGTTTAAAAAGTATGACAACGAAATCCGCATCATCAATGTAGATAAGCTGACATATGCAGGAAATCTTGAGAACCTGAAAGATATAGAAGACAGAGAAAATTACACATTTGTAAAGGCAGATATCTGTGATGCAGATGCGATTAACAAGATTTTTGAAGAGAACGAGATTGACAGAGTAGTACATTTTGCTGCAGAGAGTCATGTTGATCGAAGCATTAAAAATCCGGATGTATTTGTAAAGACAAATGTACTCGGGACACTTGTGATGCTCAATGCGGCAAAAGCAGCATGGGAGCTTCCTGACGGAACATTTAAGGAGGGCAAGAAATTCCTTCATGTTTCTACAGATGAGGTGTATGGATCACTGGAAGAAGAGGGAGAATATTTCTATGAGACAACTCCGTACGATCCGCACAGCCCATACTCTGCAAGTAAAGCATCATCGGATATGCTGGTAAAATCTTATATGGATACGTATAAATTTCCGGCAAATATCACAAACTGTAGCAATAACTATGGCCCGTATCAGTTTCCGGAGAAGTTGATTCCGCTGATCATTAACAATGCTCTGCAGGGCAAGAATCTTCCGGTATACGGAGACGGAAAGAATGTCAGAGACTGGCTGTATGTAGAAGACCATGCAAAAGGAATTGACATGGTTCAGGAAAAAGGAAGACTTTTTGAGACGTATAATATTGGCGGTCATAATGAAAAACAGAATATTCAGATTATCCACATTATTCTGGATACATTACAGGAGATGTTGCCAGAGGGAGATCCAAGAAAAGAACTTGTCAGTGAAAAGCTGATCACATATGTGGAAGATAGAAAAGGACATGACAGACGTTATGCTATTGCGCCGGATAAGATCAAAGAAGAAGTGGGCTGGTATCCGGAAACAATGTTTGAAGACGGTATTCGCTTGACGATCAAATGGTTCTTTGAGAATGAGGAATGGATGAAGAATGTTACAAGCGGTGACTATCAGAAATATTACGAAGAAATGTATAAATAATGCGTTCAAACAGGCAGTATCCTAGGATACTGCTGGTTTGCGTTATGAGGTTGAATCTACGAACAGGAGGAAGATTGAAAGATGAAAGGTATTATTTTAGCAGGGGGATCAGGAACAAGACTTTACCCGTTGACACAGGTAACAAGTAAACAGTTACTTCCAATTTATGACAAGCCGATGATTTATTATCCTCTCAGTATTCTAATGGAAGCAGGAATCCGTGAGATCCTGATTATTTCAACTCCGGATGACACACCGAGATTTGAAGAACTTTTAGGAGATGGAAGCCAGTTTGGAATCCAGCTCAGTTATAAGGTGCAGCCATCACCGGACGGATTGGCGCAGGCATTCTTACTCGGGGAAGAGTTTATTAACGGGGAAAGCTGTGCGATGATCCTGGGAGATAATATTTTCCACGGGCATGGACTGAGCAAACGGCTCAAAGTCGCTGCGGCAAAAGAAGATGGAGCGACAGTATTCGGATATTATGTGGACGATCCGGAGCGTTTTGGTGTGGTTGAATTCGATCAGGATGGAAAGGCAGTTTCACTGGAAGAAAAACCAGAGCATCCAAAATCTAATTATGCAGTGACTGGATTGTATTTTTATGACAATCATGTGGTAGAATATGCCAAACAGATCGAACCAAGTGCCAGAGGAGAGCTGGAGATCACGGATCTGAACAGAATTTATCTGGAAAAAGGGAATCTGGATGTGGCACTGCTTGGGCAGGGATTTACATGGCTGGATACAGGAACACATGAATCACTGGTTGATGCGACAAATTTCGTAAAAACAGTTGAGACACATCAGAATCGTAAAATTGCATGTCTGGAAGAGATTGCATACAATAATGGCTGGATCGATAAAGAAAAACTTGGAAAAGCATGTGAACTTTATCAGAAAAACCAGTATGGACGATATTTGAAAGATGTTCTGGACGGAAAATATATTGATCAGAAATAGAGGAGAATTTTAATCATGGGAAAAATTAAAGTAGAAACTTGCGAAATTGAAGGGTTAAAAGTAATTACTCCAGCTGTATTTGGGGACGAGAGAGGATACTTTATGGAGACTTATAATTACAATGACTATAAAGAAGCCGGAATTGATATGGAATTTGTTCAGGACAATCAATCCAGCTCGAAAAAGGGAGTACTCCGTGGCCTCCATTTCCAGATCAATTATCCGCAGGACAAGCTTGTTCGCGTGGTAAGCGGAGAAGTATTCGATGTTGCTGTAGATTTGAGAAAAGGCTCTAAGACCTATGGACAGTGGTATGGAGTTGTGCTTTCAGCAGAGAATAAAAAGCAGTTCTTTATTCCGAAGGATTTTGCACACGGATTTGTTGTACTGTCAGACTCAGCAGAGTTTGCTTATAAATGTACAGATTTCTATCATCCAAATGATGAGGGCGGTCTGGCATGGAATGACCCGGATATCGGGATTGAATGGCCGATTCCGGAAGATATGGAGCTGACAATTTCTGAAAAAGATCAGAAATGGGGCGGAATCAAAGAATTGAATAAATAGAAGCCGGAGGAAGATTGTGTCAAGTTATATTCAGAATTTTAAAAAATTTCAGCCGCTTTTAGCAGAACTTGTGGCGAGAGATATCAAGATTAAGTATCGGCGGTCTGTATTGGGCGTGCTGTGGACACTGTTGAATCCGCTGTTTATGATGATTATTCTGTCAGTGGTGTTTTCCAGTATTTTTAAATTTGATATTGAAAATTTCCCGCTGTACATTTTGAGCGGTCAGTTAATTTTTAACTTTTTTAATGATGCGACGACAAGTTCCATGACTTCGATCATAGGAAGCGCAGCACTGATCAAAAAGGTATATGTACCTAAATATTTGTTTGTGATTGCCAGAGTGTTCTCTAGTTTTATCAATCTGATGGCATCTTTGGTAGCATTGATTTTGGTCATGGTGGCAATGCGTGCAGAATTGCATTGGACAGTAATCTTCAGTGTGATCCCGTTGGCGATGATTATTTTGTTTTCATTGGGTGTGGGGATGCTGCTCGCAGCTTTGACTGTTAAATTTAGGGATATTATGCATTTATATTCCGTATTTACAACAGGTCTATTGTATTTGACACCGGTTATTTATCCAATGTCAATTCTGCCCGAGTCAGTCCGCACAGTTGTAAATATCAATCCTCTGACGAATATGGTACAGATGTTCCGGGATGTGATGTTTTATAATACTTTACCAACATTTTCAGCAGTTGTACTGGGAGTTGTGGAAGTGGCAGTTGCGCTTATATTGGGAACGTATGTATTTTATAAAAATCAGGATGAGTTTATACTGAATATTTAGGAGAAGTGTATGGAACATGAAACAATTATCAGTGTCGAACATGTCTCGATGAGATTCAGTTTGTCTTCCGAGAAGTTTGACAGTTTTAAGGAATATGTGATAAAGAGTTTGAAAAAGCAGGTTTCTTATGACGAATTCTGGGCGCTAAAGGATGTTTCTTTTGAGGTTAAGCAAGGAGACTCTTTAGGACTTATTGGTCTAAATGGAAGTGGAAAAAGTACGATGCTGAAAACTATTGCAGGAGTGCTAAAGCCGACAAAAGGACAAGTGACAGTCGGAGGAAACATTGCACCATTGATTGAACTGGGAGCCGGATTTGACATGGATCTGACAGCCAGAGAAAATGTGTTTTTAAATGGAGCCCTGCTTGGCTATAATCGTGCACAGATGGAAGCACAGTATGAAGATATCGTAGAGTTTTCGGAATTAAGTGAGTTTATGGATGTTCCCGTCAAGAATTTTTCTTCCGGAATGGTATCCCGCCTGGCATTTGCGATCGCAACAATCGGGATTCCGGATATTCTGATCGTGGATGAAGTGCTGTCTGTTGGAGATTTTCGATTTCAGGAAAAGTGTGAAGCCAGAATCCAGAATATGAAAGATCAGGGAACAACAATTTTATTTGTGTCTCATAGTATCGAACAGGTGAAAAAAATTTGTAATAAGGTAGTATGGCTGGATCATGGGGTGTTGAAGATGTTTGGAGATGCTCAGGAAATATGCAGCATATATGAAAAAGCGTAAAGAGGAATTGTTGAAATGAAAAAATATATAAAAACAGGCATAGGAATTCTGATTATTGTAGTTTTGGCTTTTCTGTATGCGCATATTGATAAAAACTCATATTTATATGACAGAAATGCAGATACGTCAGCATTTATCAGTACAGGAGTGCTTCTGGAAGGAGAAACGATAAGTCAGGAGTTTGTAAGTGAAGAAGATATTCTGGATGGGCTAAATATTAAGTGCTCTGTAACTGGGAATGTAGAAGATGTAGAAGTACAGTATATTCTTCGGGATGCTAAGACAAATAAGAAAGTCGCATCAGGAAGTACGAAAGCAAGCGAAATTAAAAATAATAAATTCAATCGGTTCGATATAGAAACGGTTGAGTCTGCAAAAGGAAAAGAATATCTGTTTGAGATTACAGAGACAGGGGCAGATGCTGCAAATGGCGTAAGCTTTTATGTAGTGCCTCAAAAAGAAGAGGGAGCACAAGTTCTGAGCATTAAAAACAATGAGACGCAGGGAGCGCTTGCGGCCAGATATATCAGCCATCGATTTGATGTGGAGACGTTTGTGGTACTTCTTGGTTTTGTTGCTTTTATTGTGATCTTTATGAAATTATTATACAAGTTATTCAAGTAGGAGAACAGGATGAAAAACGAATTTTATGTGACAGCATATAGATTTCATGTAAAAGATAGAAATACTCTGCTGATACAGGGCTGGTTCGCGGAGAATGAGATGGGGGAGAATCAACTCGTAGCAAGTATTGATGATGAAAAGCTGGTTTATAAAACAGAGCAGCATACAGATGTAGTAGATGCTCATCAATGTGCGGATGGAAAAGCAGAAATTAAGAATAGAATGTATCTCTGGGTAAAATTGCCAAAAGACTGGCGAAATAAAAAATATCTGACGTTGGTTAATCAGTGTCAGAATCAGATGAGAGAAAGTCTGAGGATAAAAATTTCACATCTGGAAAAGTTGGAGAATAAAATAGAACACTGTATTGATGGTGGTACGGTAGGGAATCAAGTATTCCGTGTAACAGGCTGGTTTGTAAGTACAGAGGAAGTGAAAATTACGTTATATGACAGTGAAGACCGTAAGTTGGATAACGTGATAAAGTATAAAAGAAGAAATGATGTAATGCGTCACTATCCAGAATGTACAGAGAAAGAAGTACACGGTTTTACAGCAGAGTGCAGTGGCTCAGTTCCTAAAAAGATTAAAATTGTAATGAAATCAGGAAAGCAGACTGCCAGATCAGAATTGATTTTAAAACCGTCTAAAATAAAAAAAGGAATCCAGAAATTGAAAAAAAGTGGATTCAAAGCATATGTGTACTATCAGCAGTTCGGAATAAAACGGACAATTGACCGGTTTTACACAAAGCTTACACATAAGGACGAAGTTTCTTATAAAAACTGGATGAAGACGCATTTCCCAACTGAGAAAATGCTTGCGGAACAAAGAAAACAGCATTTTACGTATGAACCTAAAATTTCAATCGTAGTTCCATTGTATAAAACACCAGAAAAATATCTGGATGAAATGATAGATTCTATTAAGAAGCAGACTTATGGAAACTGGGAATTGTGTATGTCAGATGGAAGCGGAAAAGATTCTCCGATCAAAGAAAAATTGTGCCAGTATGCAGCTAAAGATGCAAGAATTAAGGTTGTTCACAATGAAAACCAGCTTCATATATCAGACAACACAAATGAAGCATTGAAAATCTGCACAGGGGATTATATTGCGTTCGGAGATCATGATGATTTGCTTGCTCCGGATGCTTTTTATGAGTGTGTTCGTTTGTTGAATCAGGATCAGACAATTGAGGCGATTTATACAGATGAAGATAAAATTTCTATGGATGGAAAAGAACATTTCCAGCCGCATTTTAAGACAGATTTTAACATAGACCTTCTCAGAAGTGTAAATTACATCTGCCACTTGTTTGTGGTAAAGAGAAGTCTTTTTGAAAAAGTTGGTCTGTTAAATCATGAGTATGACGGTGCGCAGGATTATGATTTTGTATTGCGGTGTGCAGAGCAGGCAGTGAATATCCGGCATATTCCGAAGATTTTGTATCACTGGCGTGCGCATAAGGATTCAACAGCGGAGAATCCGGAAAGCAAGAGATATGCTTTTGAAGCAGGAATCCGTGCGATTCAGGCGCATTATGACAGATGTGGAATTGACGCCGAAGTTTCAGCGGAACAGTTAAACGGAATTTACAGAAGTAAGTATCGTCTAAAAGAGCAGCCTCTGGTATCTGTGATCATTCCAAACAAAGACCACACAGAAGATCTGGATAAGTGTATCCGTTCAATTGAAGAAAAAGGAACTTATAAAAACATTGAATATATTGTAATCGAGAACAACAGCGAAAAGAAAGAAACCTTTGCATATTATGAAAAACTTCAGGCAGAAAATCCAAAAGTAAAAGTGGTATTCTGGGAGCGGGAATTTAACTATTCTGCGATTAATAATTACGGAGTAGGATTTGCCAAAGGCGAATATCTTCTGTTTTTAAATAATGATACAGAAATCATCAATCCAGACTGTATTGAAGAACTGCTTGGATATTGCATGCGTGATGATGTGGGAATTGTCGGAGCAAGATTATATTATGAGGACGATACCATTCAGCATGTAGGTGTGATCATAGGACTTGGCGGAGTTGCCGGACATACATTTGTCGGAGAACCAAAAGATTCTCTGGGATATTTTGGAAGAATTGTAACAGCTCAGGATTACAGTGCAGTTACAGCAGCCTGTTTGATGACGAAACGAAAAGTATTTGAGAAAGTCAATGGATTTGAGGAAAAGCTGGCAGTAGCATTCAATGATGTGGATTTTTGCCTGAAAGTCAGAGAAGCAGGATATTTAGTTGTTTATAATCCATATGCAGAATTGCATCATTATGAATCAAAATCCAGAGGATTGGAAGATACAGAAGAAAAAGTACTTCGATTTCAGGGAGAAATCCGGACATTCCAGTACAGATGGAAGGAAATTCTGAATGAAGGGGATCCGTATTATAGTCCGAATCTGACTCTGGATAAAACTGATTTTAGTTTAAGGATCTAAAAAAGAAAGTGTGGGGTGTTGCGAAATGTCATGCAATGCCCCATTTTTTCGCAAAAACAGGAAAAGTCTGGAATATTGAGTAAAAATAGTAAGTGTGATATAATTCATAGGCGAAAAACAAAAAGGAGAAAAATAATGCAAAAGGCGTGGAAAAAGAAAAGTGCGGTCTATGTACCGTTTGTCGTTCTGTTTTTAGTCGAATTATGGATACATAAAGGAATTGTCCCTGATTTTGGAGATGATCTCTGGTTTAAAGAGGTTGCCTGTTCAGAGGGATTTTCATTTCTGACATGGCTTCATCAGCGCTATATGGAATGGTCCTCCCGTACAGCGATAGAATTGCTTCTTATGATTACAGTAAGAGCGCCGTTATATTTCTGGAGAATCGTGGATTCCGCTCTGATCACCTGTGTGGCAATATTTTTATCTAAAATGGCAATTCAAAAGACAGAAGACAGTATTTATATTAATACAATCACCAGTATGCTCGTAGTGACTATTACGTATACGATCTTGAATTCTGCAGGTTGGATTGCAACGACTGTAAACTATATGTGGCCGCTCAGTTTTGGAATTATGGGGCTGTATCCGTTGAGGAAATTTTTAGAGCATGAAAAAATCAATGGCTTTGAAATGATTTTTTACAGTGCCTGTCTGCTGATCGGAGCAAACGCAGAACAGATGTCAGTCGTTATATTGATGGCATATGTGATATTTGATCTCTATTGCTGGTTTAGTACTAAAAAAATCTATAAATACGCAGCCATACAGACCGGATTGAGTGTGCTGTCTTTAATCTATATTATACTGAGCCCTGGAAATGTCATACGGAAAGAGAAAGAAATTGAAGCATGGTTTCCAGTGTTTGCAGATATGTCACTGTTCAATAAAGTGGATTTAGGGATCAGTGCGGTGATCAAGGAGATTTTCCTGCAGGATAATGTATTCTTTTTTATGATGCTGTTTACACTGATGGTTTTAATCTGGCAGAAATATAAAAAATGGCAGTATCGTGTGTTAGGTGCGATTCCGGCATTTTTTCTGTTATCACTTAGTAAAATGCATGGATATCGTGGTGATGAGAGATTACCTTTTAGCTTAGTACAGGAGATGGGAATTTTTGTTGGAGACAGAGTTTATAATTACAAAACATATATTGTAGTAGGAAGTATTATTGGCGTGTGTTGCTTGATTCTGATTTTGTTTTATTTGTTTGGAAAAAATACATGGACAACGTGGATTCTGATCGGAACATTTGTTATGGGACTGGCAACAAAGGCTGTTATGGGATTTTCGCCGACAGTATGGGCGTCTGGATACAGAACCGGATGGATCATGAATTTTGCTTTTCTTTTCTGTACTGTGTTTATGCTGAGAGAGTGGGATTTCAAAAATAAAAACGCAACCTGCCTTCTTATGGGGATTACGGCAGTATGTGGTGTTTCAGGCATGATTATCAATTACTATTCGTGTATGAGTATATAGGAGGCACACATGAGAAAAATAATCGATAGCGTATTCCGAAATATTGTAGTTTGGTTTTCACTGATTCTGGTCAGCTTTCTTGCGGTTGTAAGTTTTCTGTTTACCAGTGTTTTTGAATGGGATGAGAGCAATCAATATCTTCCGGAAGTTATTCATTATAAAAGTGATATTTTTATAATTACCTTGGCAGTATGTGTTTTTATTATATTTTTACTATATCGAACGAAATATTTAGAACGCATTTCACTTATCAGTATGAAAATTTTTTTGATCATAAGTGTGCTGGTATTATCACTTGGATGGATTTTTCTGACTCGTCCGGTTCCGGTTGCAGATGATATGATGGTTTCCAACGCCGCAGTGCAGTTTTTGAATAATGATTATTCGATGCTCCAGAAAGGCGGATATGTATATCAGTATGTACATCAGTTGGGGATTATCTGGCTGTTGGAACAGATATATCGGCTTTTTGGAGCAGGAAATTATCTGGTTTATCAGATGTTAAACGTATTGACATTGTGTGTTGTATATGGATGTTTGTTGAAGTTGTCAAAAAAAATTTTCAAAACAGAGACGGCAGAGCGAATTACAGTGGTTATATTGTTTATGTTTTGTGTTCCGATTTTTTATACAACATTTGTATATGGAAATCTGATAGGGCTGGCACTTTCTCTTCTTGGGTTTGTATTCCTTTTGGAACATTTTGAAAATCGAAAACTCAGATATGCAGTGGCGTTTGTAGTATGCGCTGTACTGGCGGTATTAGTGAAAAGCAATTATCAGGTGGCAATGATTGCTATGGCAGCAGTACTGTTCGTAGACTGCATGAAATCAAAAAAAGGATGGAATTTACTCTGTATTGTGTTAATGTTCAGTCTAAGCTTTGGAGCACAGGCAGGATTGGAAAAATATTATTCCGCACGTTCAGGGATAGAGTTGGAGAAAGGAGCATCCAAATTGCTCTGGATCGCAATGGGAATGCAAAAAGGTCCTCTTGCAGAAGGCTGGTATGACGTGTCTTTGATCGATATGATGAATGAGGCGAGTGAAACAGGGAAAACAGAGGGAGAAGTAGCATTAAACCATATTCAAGAATCTCTGAAAGGATTTAGTGAAAATAAAAAAGTAGCAGTTGAGTTTTATTATCACAAGATTGTTTCACAATGGAATGAACCGAGTTTTGAGGCATTGTGGATTAGCAATCATCAGCCGGATCAGCATCCAGATGGGATTTCAAAAATTGCAGCCTCTTTTTATTATGGAAGAACAGGAAAAATTCTTTATAAATGGTTTGATGTGATTCACTTTTTGATTTTGAGTATGGCAGGAATTGGAATATGGAAGAGAAGGAAGCAGATGGAATTAGGAGAATTATTATTATTGACAACAGTTCTTGGTGGATTTTTCTTTCATATATTGTGGGAAGCAAAATCACAGTATATTTGGACATACTTTATTTTGTTGATTCCGACGGCTGCAGGAGGAATTCGAGAAGTTGGTATATGGCTAGATGCAAGAGGGAGAAAACACAGTTAATGCTGGACAGTATGCATTGAATGATGTATCTTATAAGGAAAAGAACAGAAAATAGATAGACTGCGAAGGAGGACAATCTATGAGAGCGTTAGTAACAGGAGTAAAAGGTCAGCTTGGACATGATGTCATGAACGAGCTTGCAAAGAGAGGATATGAAGGTGTTGGTGTAGATGTTGAAGAGATGGACATCACAGATGCAGCAGCAGTAGATTCTGTCATTCGTGAGGCAAAGGTAGACAGCGTTGTTCACTGTGCAGCATGGACGGCAGTAGATGCAGCGGAAGACAATGAAGAAATGTGCAGAAAAGTCAATGCTGAAGGTACTGAGAATATTGCAAAAGTATGTAAGGCACTTGATATCCCGATGATCTATATCAGTACAGATTACGTGTTCGAGGGAGAAGGAACACGTCCGTGGGAGCCGGATGATAACGTAACACAGCCACTGAATATTTACGGACAGACCAAATATGAGGGAGAACAGGCTGTGGAACGTCTCTTGGACAAATATTATATTGTTCGTATCGCGTGGGTCTTTGGTGTGAATGGAAAGAATTTTATCAAGACCATGCTGAATCTGGGAGAGACACATGATACTCTGACAGTTGTGGATGATCAGGTAGGAACTCCGACGTATACTTATGATCTTGCCAGACTGCTTGTGGATATGCTGGAAAAAGATGCTTATGGAAAATATCACGTGACAAATGAAGGGGGATATATCACCTGGTATGAATTTGCAAAAGAGATTTTTGCGCAGGCAGGAATGGATGTCAATGTAGTTCCGGTGACAAGCGACAAATTTCCGGCAAAGGCAAAACGCCCTCACAACAGCAGAATGGACAAATCTAAACTGAAGAAAAACGGCTTCACGCCGCTTCCGACCTGGCAGGATGCCTTGAAAAGATATCTGTCAGAAATACGTTAAGGGGGGAATGGGAGTATGAAGAAAAAATATGTATTGGGAATTTTGACAGTGGTTGTGCTGATGTTTGGAATTACAGCCTGTGGAAAAACAACAGAATCAACTCCGGAACAAAATGCAACACAGGAAGAGCAGAAAGAGGATCAGGACAATGACACATCTGATCAGGATGTCAATCAGGACGGACAGAATGAACAAGACCAGACACAGCAGGAGCAGACAGAAAACACACAGGATGCAAATAATCTGGGAGCAGGAACAATTACTGTGTATGCCCAGAACAAGGATGTATCCGGCTTTGATAAAAAAGAGGTTTCACTTGAGGCAATCACACCGGAAACTGTCCTTTCTCAGTTGGCAGCAGCCGGAGTTCTTCCATCGGATACCACAGTTCTAAGTTTTACAAAGAAAGAAAAGGATGGAGAACAGGTCATTGATCTGGATCTCTCCGAAAAGTTTGGAACTTACATTAAAGAGATGGGATCTTCCGCAGAATATCTGGTGATTGGAAGCATCTGCAACACGTATTTGGATGTTTACCATTGTGCAAAAATTCACATTACAGTAAACGGAGAAATGCTTGCCACAGGACACGCGGAGTATCCGGGTTATATGACAAGATTTTCTTAAACAACAAAAGATAAAAGGCAGGATTTAAGGAATCTTGTCTTTTTTTTCTACAGAAGAATATGGTACAATAAGAAAAAATCAGCGGGGAGGTACAGGGGGATGAAAAGAGATGGAATAAGTATAGAAAACGAAGCATGCAGATCCTATGTAAACATGGAGCAGACCGGCAATATGTGGGAGTTACAGGAACAGGATCCACAGCTTCATGTTTATTTTACGGAATCAGTGATGGGCGTTCGTTTATCCTTTTTTCTTTGTATTGAAGGAATAGAAGCTTTGAATGCTGTGCTGTATTATAAAGGAAAAGGCGAGGTATTTAGTGAAAAACAAGCATACCACTTTCCACTATATTTGAATAGGCATATAGAGAAAGAAATCTATTTTCCTTATCCGGCAGAGGCAGTTCGATTGGACTTATCAGATCAAAATGTTGTTGTGAAAATAGAAAAATTGGAAATTGCTTCAGCATCTTCTGAAAATGCTCTGAATGCATTAAAAGAAAATATGGGACAACTTGGCAGAAAAGAAAAGATAGCAGTATTGACTCATGATATGAGTAATACAGGAGCACCGCTTTTGGCATATCATATTGCGGAAAAGCTGAAAGAAAATGGTCGAGATGTTGTGGTATTGGCTGCGAATCATGGGGATGGATTTTTAGAAGAAAAGTATGCAGAAAAAGAGATTCCTATATTCTATTTGCATGATAATGCGAGAAATCAGATATCAGTCGGCTGGTGTGGTACAAAAGGAGAGTCAAAAAACTGGGAGGCCGAAGAATATCTGGAGCATTTAATGCAGCTTTTGAGAGAAGAGGGATTTTGTCGAGTGATTACGAATACTGTTGTGTCAGGGAAGTATGTTCCTCTTTTAAAACAGTATGGATTTTTTATTGTTTCTTTGATACATGAGATGAAGACAACGATAGAGTTGTATGGATTTCTATCTCCAGGTGAGTCGATTGCATATTACTCTGACTACATTGTATTTCCCGATTATAGTGTACAGAAGGGATTTGAGACTCTTTTTCCAGTGATCAGGGGGAAATGTTCGATTCGGCCTCAGGGTGTGTATATGCAGGTTGACGAAGAGGGGGATTCAAGGTTCTCATTTGAAGAATATGGTTTTTCATTGGATCAAAAAATTGTCATGTGCTCAGGAACGTGTGAATTGAGGAAGGGAACAGATTTATTTGTATCAGCAGCACAGATTCTTTCTCGAAAAGAAAAAACAGAGGAAGTCCACTTTGTATGGACAGGAAAATTTTCGGATCCGATTTTGGAAGGATGGATTTATAATCAGATTCGTCAATCGAACCTAGAAGGAAAAGTTCATTTTATTCCGTTTATTAAAGATAAACAAAAATATCATGAATTGTTGAGACATGCAGATGTATTCTGGCTTACATCAAGAGAGGATCCATTTCCATCGGTGGTATTGGAGGCAATGAAGTATGAAATTCCGGTAGTAGCATTTAAGAATTCTGGTGGGGTCAATACAATGCTGGACGAAGGCAGAGGAAATTTGATTTCTGAGTTTGATGTTGAGGAAATGGCGAAAGTGACAAAACAGCTTTTGAGCGAGAGACGGGAAGAAGTGTTGACGGGTGCAAAAGCATGGATAGAAGATAAACTGAAGTTTGATGACTATATAAGATATCTGGAACAGCTTTTCCAAAATAAAGTGCAGATAGTCCCAGAGATCGATTTATATGAAATAATAACTCCAAAGCTACATGAATATTTTCAAGGAGAAGTATCCAGTCAAATCGAAAAAGAACGGATTCATCAAATTCAAATAATGAAAGATTCAAAAAAATTCAAATTTTCTGATGATAAAATAGTATTTTTTGATATAGCAGACAGGACAAATTATTTTGAAGATAAAATGGTGATGAAAGAAAGTGGAGAGATATGTAGAGATTTATTTTTGGACAGACCGCTTATTTGTGTGCCACCATATTATTGTAAAAAAAGTGCAGGAGAACTAACTGGGAGCAGAAAAATTTTATGTGGTGCAAATGTGCTTTCAAAACAGATGGAAAAATCAGGACAGCTTTTGCTTTTAGAACAATTGATGGAATATCAGGGAATTTATCTTATGGGAGCAGGTGTGTGTGATTTTACAGAAGGTGATCAGATTAGTGATTATACACAGAATGTACTTCACTTTCTGTTATCTTCCAAAGGAGTTCATGCAGTTCGTGATGAGAAGACAAGATATTTTCTGGAGCAGATAGGAATTCATAATGTGATACGGACGGGATGTCCGTCTTTATGGAGTCTGACAGCACAGAGATGCAAAAAAATCCCTAAAGAAAAAGGAAAAGAAGTGTTAGTAGTCTTGGAAGAGAAAAAAGATTGCAGGGAAGAAGACAGCAGAATGTTGAATATGTTAAGGGAAGAGTACGAAACAGTGTATATCTGGATCAAAGATAGGAAAAATCTGGATTATCTCCAAAAATTAGGGGATTTAAATAAATATAAATTACTTCCGGGCTCAATATCAACATTGAAAAAAATATTTTGTGAGACGGCAGAACTTGACTATATAGGAACAAACATACAGATTGGGATTCAAAGTCTTACCATGCTAAAGAGAAGTCTGATCCTTTCAGATACAGACTATGCACAGGCGTTGCGTGAAGAAATGCATTTGCCTGTATTAGGACGTAGTATGCAAAAAGAGGTAGAAGCATGGATTACAGCCCCATATGAAACCCGTGTTCTTCTCCCGGAAGAAAATATTAAGTATTGGAAATCACAATTTGTAAGAAAATTTGCCAGATGGTATAAGAAAAGATAAACAGGAAGGAAAGAGATGACAGAAGTCTCTTTCCTTCCTGTGTTTTCTATTTATGCAATAATTTTCTTTTCAGCCAGTCGGCCGCATAACCGAATGTGTGGCGTATCAGGGCAAATTCGATCCGGATATAGCTGCCTAGATGCTCCATCCGAAACGGAACCTTGCGGCATTTGGACAGACCATGGATTCCTTCTTTGATTCCGTTTTTGTAATCTGTTCCAAATCCGATTTTGCAGAAAAATAAATATTTCACCAGATATCCCAAAAGTAATGGGATGAAATTCAGGATCAGCTGCAAAAGCGGCATATTTTTGTAATTCAGCCAGACACTGTTGCGGGCGGATAGTTTCACTTTAAAAGTGTTATATTTGGAACCGCTCGTTCCGCTTCCGACGTGGTACACAAGAGCGGAAGCGCAGAACCGGTTTTTATAGCCGTAGATCATGGCACGGTAACCAACATCGATATCTTCCAGATAGGCAAAATGGCTTTCGTCAAAGAAGCCGATTTTATCAAACACGCTTCGTCTGTAGATAGCAGCTCCGGCACAGGCCGTAAATACCGTATCATCTTCGGTGTAATTCGAAACCGGTCGTCCGGCTCCCCGGCATACCCCCCAGCCCATCAAGGTATAGAGATCTCCTGCGCTGTCGATCAGATCGGGGTGATACATCTGGATCATCTTGCTGCTCACAGAAAAAATCCGGTCAGAGACCTCGATCGCCCGGATCATCTCTTCGACATAGCGAGAATCCACGGTTGTATCATTGTTTAAAAGAATGACGTACGGGGTATCTGCGTGACGTATCCCTTCATTGACCGCACGGCTGAATCCATAGTTAGAATCCAGGGCCAGCACTTCGATATCAGGGTAAGTCTGTTCCATATATTCCAGACTTCCGTCCGTGGAGGCATTGTCCACGATCAGGATCTTGAAATCCCGGCAAGTCTGTTCATTTAAAGAAGCCAGACAGGGCTCCATAAAATGTTTTCCGTTATAATTGGGAATAATGATAGTAACTTTCATGTGCTCCTCATTTCTATTACTGCTGTAATTTATTTCGCGAATGTATTATATCAAATTCGGTTCTGTTTTTCTATACAAACATATGTTTATTAAAAATTACGAAAATATTACGGAAAAATGAATAAAATACTGTTAAAATCAAGTTTGTGCTTGTCCATTGAAATAAAGTATTGTATTATATCATAGATAATGTGTTTTTATAAGTAAGATAACGGAAGGTCGTATTATGATAAAAGAAAATCAGAAATTATTAAACCGCATTCAGGTTGTGCTGGATGCAGGAGTGATCATTGTAGCATATGTGCTGTCCTGGTATATCCGTTTTCGGAGCGGATTATTTGACCTGGATCCATGGTATCTGTCACTGAGAGAGTATATGAAGGTACTGTTCTTTCTGGTGCCGTCCTATTTGATCCTGTATTACGCATTTCAGCTCTACACGCCGAAGCGGGTACAGGGAAGAAGGCTGGAAGCCTGGCATGTAGTACAGGCGAATGTGATCGGCCTGATGGGTGTGACCATGGTATTTTTCCTTGCAAAGCTTTCAGACAGATATTCCAGATGGGTAGTATTTATTTTCTGCTTTGTCAATATTACCATGGAAGTATTCGCCAGAAATATGGTGAGGATGGTTTTGCGCAAGGCGAGAAAGAACGGATATAATCAGAAACATATGATTCTGGTTGGCTACAGCCGCGCGGCAGAGCAGTATATTGACCGGATTCTTGCAAACCCGGAGTGGGGATATGCCGTGCGGGGAATTCTGGATGACCACCAGCCGAGAGGAATGGAGTATAAAGGGATCAAGGTGATCGGGAGTATCGACAATCTGCTGGTCATTCTTCCGCAGAATCAGATCGATGAGATTGCGATCACACTGGGACTGGATGAGTATCACAAGCTGGAATATATTGTAAATATGTGTGAAAAATCAGGTGTGCATACAAAGTTTATTCCGGATTATAACAATATCATTCCGACAAAACCATATACAGAAGATATCCAGGGACTTCCAGTGATCAACATCCGTCATGTACCGCTTAATAATGCTTTGAATAAGTTTGTGAAGCGCGCAGTAGACATTTTTGGTGCGATCGTTGCGATCATTCTTTTTTCACCTGTGATGCTGGTTGTATCTGTGCTGATCAAGTTGACTGCACCGGGACCGCTGATTTTTAAACAGGAGCGGATCGGGCTGCAGAACAAGCCGTTCTACATGTATAAGTTCCGTTCCATGATCGTACAGAAAGAGAGCGAAGAGAAGAAGGGCTGGACGACAAAAGATGATCCGAGAGTGACTCCGGTAGGAAAATTTATCCGGAAGACCAGCATTGATGAGCTTCCACAGCTATTCAATGTGCTCAAAGGAGATATGAGCCTGGTTGGTCCGAGGCCGGAGAGACCACTGTTTGTAGAAAAGTTTAAGGAGGAAATCCCAAGATATATGATCAAGCATCAGGTGCGTCCGGGACTGACCGGATGGGCACAGGTGAATGGCTATCGTGGAGATACTTCGATCCGGAAGCGGATTGAGTGTGACCTGTATTATATTGAAAACTGGACGTTGGGACTGGATTTTAAGATTATCCTGCTGACGTTTCTGAAAGGCTTTATCAACAAAAACGCATACTAAGACGGAGGCGGATCTATGTTTCGCAGAAGAGAGCGAATATCGCTGCAGCAGAGAAAACGATTGAATAAAAAAAGACAAAGGCGGGGAATCCTGTTTTTGGTCCTGGAATTTCTGATACTTGCGGTTCTTGTTTTGGCGGCATTTATGATGTACAAGCTGGATCATCTCAACCATAATACACTGGATGAGAGCAGCCTGGAACTACATGAGACACCGAAGGGATACACGAATGTGGCATTGTTCGGGTTGGATTCCAGAGACGGAGAGCTAAGTGGCGGCGTGAGAAGTGACAGTATTATGATTGTCAGCATCAACAATAAGACCGGAGATGTAAAGATCATTTCCGTATATCGGGATACGCTGCTAAAGCAGCAGGATGGTTCTTATGAGAAAGCAAATGCGGCGTATTCCTTTGGAGGTCCGCAGGAGGCAGTGGCAATGCTCAACCGGAACCTGGATCTGGATATTACAAAATATGCTTCTGTAAATTTCAATTCGCTTGCAGATATCATAGATATCCTGGGTGGGGTGGAAGTAGAGCTGACCAGTGAGGAAATATTCTGGCTGAATGGATATACGGCAGAAACCTCACAGGTGGTAGGACGGCAGACACATACCCTGGATGAGAATTCTCCGGGAGTTCACAATCTGGATGGAATACAGGCAGTTTCCTATACCAGGATCCGTTATACAGCCGGAGATGACTTTAAGCGTGCAGAGCGCCAGAGAATCATATTGCAGAAGATGATTCAGAAGCTGAAGACAGCAGGACCGGTAAAATGGAATAAGATTCTGGATCAGGTACTGCCGGAAATATCAACGAATATGACGACACCGGATATCATGAAACTGGGACTGAATATATTCCGATACAAAATTGGAGAGACAAAAGGCTTTCCGTTTGATATTACGACCAGTGAAAATGTCATTGGACTGGAAGGCTCTTATGCGGTTGCGATCGGACATGCGGACAATGTAAGACAGCTCCATGAGCAGCTTTTTGGAGAGACTGGATACCAGCCTTCGGACGAAGTACAGCAGATCAGTCAGGATGTGGCTTATCTGACGGGGGTTTATCCGGAAAATTATGCACAGTAGCGAAAGAGGAAAAGAATGTTACGAAAAATGATCGCAGACAGAAAAATCGAATATAGTTCTTATACTTTAGTTTATGCGGCAGCGGTATTGGCTGCAAAGGCACATCTGGATTATGTGACTGCAGTACTTCTGATGGCAGAGGCAATGTTTTTGTTTATATGGAATTTTAGAAAGACAAAAAATCTTGTGGATATGCGGGGGCTTTTTACGCTGGCATGGGTAGGCGGAGAAGGCATCGCATGCCTGAAGCTCAGCAGGCTGCAGAGTGACTGGAGCAATGTGACATGGCTGACCTTTTTTCTGATCTATGTGTGTTTCAATCTGGGATATGATCTCTGGCTTGGCCGTTTTTCGAAAGAACAGAGGCAGGAAGTAAAAAGAGATGAGATCTCGGCAAAGCGGATTCTGATCTGCATCTTCGGACTGATGGCAGCTTCCATTGCATGTTTTACGTTGGAGGCAGTGGTGGTAGGTTATATTCCATTGTTCAATTCAGCGCCTCATGCATATTCTTATTTTCATATTTCGGGAGTGCACTATTTTACAATCAGCTGCATTTTGATTCCGGCACTGACTGTATTGTATACCAAGGTTACAGAAAAAATTTCGGTCAGGACATGGATACTTTTAATTGCAGGAAACCTGACGGCAGTGGCGATTCCTATTTTATGTGTCTCCAGATTTCAGCTGTTGTTTGCGGTTGGCTTTGCGGCAGTGATGTATCTGATGTTGTATAAAAAAATCACATGGAAGATGATCGTCACAGGTTTATTGATCATGATTCCAGTGTATGTACTTCTGACAGTTGCAAGACGGCATAATGTGACTTATTTAAATGGAATTTTTGAGATGAAAAATTCCAAAATGCCGATTTTTATTACACAGCCTTATATTTATGTAGCCAATAATTTTGAGAATTTTAACTGTATGGTAGAGCAGTTGACAGCGCACACATGGGGACTGCAGATGCTGTTTCCGTTTTTTGCACTGACGGGATTGAAATTTGTATTTCCACAGCTGGTGACAATTCCGGATTTTGTCACAAAAACAGAGCTTACGACGTTAACGATGTTTTATGATGCCTACTATGATTTTGGAATCATCGGAACCGCTTTGTTTGCGTTTATAATCGGTCTGACTGCAGCAGCAGTTTCAATTCCGGTGCGTCAGAAGAAAAATCCGATGACGTATATGTTTTATGGACAGATTGCGATTTATCTGGGGCTTGCCTTTTTTACGACCTGGTTCAGTAATCCGACGACCTGGTTCTGGCTGGCACTGACTTTGATGATGTACTGGTTTGTCGGATATCGCAGGAAAGGAAAAGGTTCACATGGAAGGAAATAGAACAGTGGATGTGCTGATCCCTACGTATAAGCCGGATCAGAGATGCGTACAGCTGGTAAAACGTCTGTTAAGCCAGAGTGTTCAGGTCAATCGGATCTATCTGATCGATACAGAGAGCGGGATCTTTCCAAAAGAGTTGTATACGATTTCTGACAGAGTCAAGATCCACCGGATTCTGCCGGAAGAGTTTGATCACGGTGGTACGAGAAATCTGGGAGCTGAGATGTCAGATGCGGAGATTCTTGTCTACATGACCCAGGATGCTATGCCGGCGGATCAATTTCTGATCGAGCGTCTGCTTTACGGATTTTCGTATGAAAACGTAGCAGCAGTTTATGCAAGACAGCTGCCGGCAGCGGATTGTCAGTTTATTGAGCGCTATACAAGAGAATTTAATTATCCGAAAACCAGCAGATTGAAATCCAAAGAAGATCTTTCCAAACTGGGAATCAAAACCTATTTCTGCTCTAATGTCTGTGCAGCATACCAAAAGGATGTATACGAAAGGCTTGGAGGATTTGTACGAAAAACGATTTTCAATGAAGACATGATCCTGGCAGGCAGGATGATTCAGGCGGGATGGAAGATTTATTATGCGGCAGATGCAAAAGTGATCCATTCTCACAATTATAACTGCAGACAGCAGTTTCACCGGAATTTTGACCTGGCGGTCTCACAGGCAGATCATCCGGAGATTTTTGAAGGAGTACCTTCTGAAGGAGAAGGGATACGTCTGGTGAAGGATACAGCAAAATATCTGTTGAAGTCGGGCAGACCATGGCTTCTGGTATCTCTTGTATGCAAGAGCGGGTGGAAGTACATAGGATATAAACTGGGGAAAAATTATAAGAAACTGCCCCGGTGGCTGATTTTGAAATGTACGATGAATCCACGATACTGGAGAGAAACTTGAAATTCACAGTTTTTTCATTGATGTTTGAAGGAAAATATTGTATGATGTTAAAGTGCATATTTTAGGCAATCTATGATGTATGCCATGAGAAAGGATAGAATTATGGGAGATACAAGAAGGCGTTCGAGAGCAGTAATGTCCGGAGCGGACAGAAGAAGTTCTCAGAGGTCGGGGCAGCCGCGCCGCCGTCCGGAGCAAAGAAATCAGATGGGAGACGACAGGGACAAAACGCAGAGACAGCGGTCCGCCCAGAGAAAACGACCGTCCGGCAGCACTTCTGCCAATGGAAGGCGGTCTGCGAACGGAAGACCTTCACAGAAGGGGCGTTCGAGAAAGCGGGCAAAGAGAGGATTTGCATCCTGGTCTACAGGGAAAAAAGCAGTGGCGATTCTGATGGGGGTTCTGATCCTGCTGATTACAGCAACCGTTGCAGTGGTTGCGGCAAAATGGGGAAAAATTGGCGGTGTTGCATTAAATCCGGATAAGCTTGCGATTTCGGAGGAAGCAGAGATCAGCGGTACCGGTTACCTGACTGTTGCACTGTTTGGTCTGGATACGCGTGAGACAGATGAGGAGATGGGATCCCGAAGTGATACGATTATGGTGGCGTCTCTGAACCGTGAGACAAAGGAAATCAAGCTGGTTTCTGTGTACAGAGATACGCTTCTGCAGCTTTCAGATGGAACTTACAATAAAGCGAATGCAGCATATGCTTACGGCGGTGAAGAAGAAGCGGTTGCTATGCTCAATAAGAATCTGGATCTGAATATTGAGCACTATGTGTCAGTGGATTTTTCCGTTTTAGTTCATGTGATAGATGCCCTTGGCGGAATTGATATTAATGTAGAAGAAGCGGAAAATGGCATGGACATCATTCCGTATCTGAACAACTATGTTGTAGAAGTGATTAAAAATACAGGAGTGGATTCAGCTCCGTTTACGCAGTTAGGACAGCAGCATTTGAATGGAGTACAGGCAACGGCTTATGCCCGTCTCAGATACGGCGGCGGTGACGATTATAAGCGAACAGAGAGACAGCGGCAAGTACTGGAGCAGATTGCGATAAAAGCGCAGAAAGCAAAACTTTCCACGATCAACAAGATCATTGATAAAGTGTTTGACAACGTGAAGACGAATTTTACACTGACGGAGACGATTGCTTATGCAAAAGACGTGAAGTCTTATATATTTGGAGAGACGCAGGGATTTCCGTATGAAAGTACAACGGCTGATCTTGATGTTGGAAATTCTGTTGTAGCGACAGATCTGGCATCCGATGTGACGAAGCTGCACCAGTTCTTATTTGGAGAGAACGATTATACACCGTCTTCTACGGTACAAAGTATCAGTGAGGATATTTCCAACTCCACGTATGATACGGGAGAATCTTACGATACAGAATATGATGAGTATGGATATTCTCAGGATTATTCCGGATATGACAGCGGCTACACAGATAACAGTTATGGAACTGGCGGATATCAGGACAGTGGCTATGGAGATGGCAGCTCTGGTAATGGGTATACAGAAGATACCGGCGGTGATTATGTACCTCCGTCAGATGGCGGCGGTACAGACAGTGGAAGCAGCGACAGTAATTCCCAGATACCGGATACCGGAACCGGCGACAGTGGTGATACCGGTGGAGAGAGCTTAGAATAAGGGAAAAACAGTTTTTATTTATACGAAGAAAAGTCGAGAGACAGGAAAGAGGAGATGTACATGAAGTCGTTGAAAAAGATAGGGATTCTTTTGTTTGCAGTGTGCTTTCTGATGCTGTATCCTTCAGTGTCTGTACATGCGGCAGAAGGAACGTTTCAGTTTTCGGATCCTACAGCAAAAGTAGGAGAGGATGTTACAGTCAAAGCTAAGATCAGTACTGGTGGAGAAGCAATCGGGGATGGTTTTGTCACAGTAACATATGACAAAGCAGCACTGGAGTTTGTCAGCGGAACCAATGCAACCGGTGGGGACGGAACGGTGAAGCTGGAGGCTACCGGGGATGGAACTGTTTCAGAGCTGGAGTATACCATGGTCTTTAAAGCGCTGAAAGAAGGAGCAACAAAGCTGGAGGTGTCAGATTATACCTCTTATCTGTATTCTGATGAAACTTTAAATCTGACAACAGGTGATTCCACAGTTACCGTGGAGGCAGGGGACGGAACATCGTCAGAGAGCTCAGCAGGGACCACTGCGGTGGCCACAGGAACGGGAAGTGTAGAGATCGACGGAGTCACATACACAATTTACAATGATTTTTCCGACGCGCTTGTTCCGGACGGATGCAGCAGAACTACGATGGAGTATAACGGAGAAACTGTAAACGCGATTTTGCAGGAAACTTCCGGAAAGTATTTTGTGTATCTGGTTGAGGGAGACAAAGACCCAGTGATGGCACTTTACAATGAAAAAGATAACTCATTTGCGATTACAGAGATGGTGTCGATTACAGATTCCAGTTATATCTTTTTGTTGGGAACAAATGATGGAAAAGGACTGCCGTCTCAGTTTAAGAAAACAAAACTGACAGTCGGCACACTGACTTTCCCGGTATGGCAGAATTCAGAGAGTGAGGACTTTTATCTGATGTATGCGATGAACGAATCAGGAGAGGAATCGTTCTACCAGTATGATACAAAGGATGAAACGTACCAGAGATATCCAGTCACAGATGTAAAAGAAAAGAGTACAAGTTCTTCGACAACACTGATAGATAAAGTAAAAAACTTTCTTCAGGATCAGGTGCTGATTGTTGTAGCAGCAGCCTGGGCGGTTATTTTAATTTTGATCATCATTATTATTGTAGTCGGCGTGAAATTACGCAGAAGAAATGAAGAACTTGATGAATTCTACGATGAGCATGAATCCATCGGGAATTCAAAAGGAAGTCGTGCAGTTGTTGAGAAAAAATCTCGTAAACAGTTCAAAGGATATCAGGACGAAGAGGATGATTTTGTAGATGACTTCGAAGACGAAGAGGAAACAGATGACGAAGATCCTGATGAATACGAAGAGTACGAAGATGATGACGAATATGGGGAAGATGATTACGACACATACGAGGACGATTCGGATGAATATGAGGATGATTTTGAAGAGTACGACGATGACGAGTATGAAGATGATGATTATGACGACGAATACGATGAGTATGAGGACTATGATGATGACGAAGAAGAGGATGATGTTCCGGAGTATCAGCCAAAACGAAGATCGTCTGCTCGTGAAGAAAAAGACAGTTATGATGTAGATTTTATAGATTTATAAGAAATTGGGGCAAACAACAGAGAAAGTCTGTGGTATGCCCCAATTTTATTTATAAATAGTCACTTTAAGGAGAGTATAAGGAGGAGAAAGATATGTGTGGAATTGTAGGATATGTAGGAGAAAAGCAGGCAGCGCCGATTTTGCTGGATGGATTATCAAAGCTGGAATACAGAGGATATGACTCAGCCGGAATTGCAGTCTATGACGGAGCAGAGATTCAGACAGAAAAATCAAAAGGTCGTTTAAAGGTGCTCAGTGAACTGACACATGACGGACAGACAATGCCGGGAACAATCGGGATCGGTCATACCAGATGGGCAACACATGGTGAACCGTCAGATGTAAATGCACATCCACATTATAACAAAAATAAAAATATTGTTGTTGTGCACAATGGAATTATTGAAAACTATTTGAAACTCAAACAGAAGCTGGAGAAAAAAGGGTATGAGTTTGTGTCGGAGACAGATACCGAAGTACTGGCACATCTTCTGGATTACTATTATCAGGGAAACCCTCTGCAGGCGATTACAAAGGTAATGCATCGAGTAGAAGGGTCTTACGCACTTGGGATCATGTTCCAGGATCATCCGGATGAACTTTATGCAGTGCGAAAAGACAGTCCGTTGATCGTGGGAGAGACAGAAAACGGATGTGTGATCGCATCCGATGTTCCGGCAGTGCTGAAATATACAAGAGATGTATATTTTATTGAAAATGAAGAGATTGTACGTATGGAAAAAGATTCGATGCAGTTTTTCAATGTAGATGAAGAAGAAATCGAGAAAACTCCTGAGCATATTGAGTGGGATGCCAATGCAGCAGAAAAAGGCGGATATGAGCATTTTATGCTGAAAGAGATGTATGAGCAGCCAAAAGCAATCCTGGATACGTTTTCACCGCGCATCAAAGGAAATGATATCGTGATCGAAGAGCTTGGGATGTCTGATGAGGAAATCAAGGCAATCCGCAAAATCATGATCGTGGCCTGTGGATCTGCATATCATGCGGGAGTTACTGCAAAATATGTGATGGAAGGAATGGCTCGGATTCCGGTGGAAACAGATCTGGCTTCTGAGTTCAGATACCGTGATCCGATCATGGAGGACGGAACATTGGTTGTGATCATCAGCCAGTCAGGAGAGACTGCAGATTCTCTGGCGGCACTGCGTGAAGCAAAGCAGAGAGGGGCAAAGGTACTTGGAATTGTCAATGTTGTCGGAAGTTCTATCGCAAGAGAGGCAGATAATGTCATGTATACATGGGCGGGACCGGAGATTGCGGTTGCGACAACAAAAGCATACTCCAGTCAGTTGATCGCATTGTATCTGCTGGCCATGAAATTTGCATTTGTGAGAGGGGAAATCACAGATTCGGAAATGCGGGGATATATTGAAGATCTTCAGAAACTTCCGGAGCAGGTGGAGCTGTTATTAAATAACAAGAATCGCATCCAGAAGTTTGCCAACCGTTATCTGGCAGCGAGAGAAGTATTCTTTATCGGAAGAGGAATCGATTATGCGATTTCCATGGAAGGATCTCTGAAATTAAAAGAGATTTCTTATATCCATTCAGAGGCATATGCTGCGGGAGAATTGAAACACGGAACCATTTCTCTGATCGAAGAGGGAACACTGGTAACAGCGATTCTTACACAGAAAGAGCTGTACAAAAAGAGCATCAGCAATATCGTGGAAGTAAGGACCAGAGGAGCATTTGTTCTTGCCATTACAAATGAAGGAAATCATGAGATTGAAAAAGCGGCAGATTACGTTGTATACATTCCGCAGACCAATCGATATTTTGCAAATTCTCTGGCGATCATTCCGCTTCAGCTGTTCGGATATTACATTTCCGTCGGAAGAGGATGCGATGTGGATAAACCGAGAAACCTGGCAAAATCTGTAACAGTAGAATAAATAAAGCTGGTTTCAAGAATTGTTAAAGGATTGAACACAGTTTCATCACAAAAGGACGGTATGATAGCAGTATAAAATACAAGAGAAAGAAGGAATTGATATGGAGAATCAATACAATTATTACCATTCTGAGGAACCGCAGAATGATTCATCTTATAGCAGTCAGCCGAACCCGGAGCATCATGAAAAACCAAAAAAGAAGATGCCAAAGGCCGTTGTGGTGACAGGATGCGCGTTGCTGTTCGGAGTGGTTTCAAGTGCCACATTTTTAACAACAAATGTAGTCGGAAACAAAGTGCTGGGACTGGATCAGAAGGCTGCAAAAGAAGTATCTAATACAACACAGAATAAAGCGACACTGACGAAGACGTCCAGTGTAGTTACATCGGATGTTTCCAGTGTTGTGGAATCTGTGATGCCATCAATTGTATCCATCACAAATATGAGTGTTCAGCAGGTGCAGAGCTTCTTTGGAGGAACCTCCCAGCAGGAAGTGACCAGTGCAGGAACAGGAATTATCATTGAAAAGACAGATTCAGAGCTTTTGATCGTTACAAATAATCATGTCGTTGCAGACAGCAATCAGCTGACAGTGACATTTGACGATCAGAGCAGTGTGGAAGCAGATATCAAAGGAACAGATTCCGCACATGATCTGGCTGTGATCGCAGTTCAGCTGGATAAGATTTCGGATGATACACTGGACAAAATTTCAGTAGCGACACTTGGAGATTCTACAAAATTGAAAGTAGGAGAACCTGCCATTGCAATCGGAAACGCACTGGGATACGGACAGTCCGTGACAACAGGAGTGATCAGTGCAACAGACAGAGAGAGCCAGACAACAGACAGTGCAACAGGAGAGACAACAGGATCTTCTGATGTAAAACTGATTCAGACAGATGCAGCGATCAATCCCGGAAACAGTGGAGGAGCTCTTGTGAATGCAAATGGAGAAGTCATTGGAATCAACTCTGCAAAACTGATCGGAGAGAATGTAGAAGGAATCGGCTATGCAATTCCAATCTCAGATGTCACAGACATTATTACAAACCTGATGAATCAGGAGACAAAGACAAAAGTATCTGAGGCAGAGAGAGGATATCTCGGAATTACAGGACTGGATGTAGAAGATTCTGATTCTCAGCGTTATGGAATGCCGACAGGTGTTTATATTTCCGAAGTATCACGCGGAGGCGGAGCAGCTGATGCAGGAATTACAAAAGGAAGTATCATTGTAGGATTCAACGGAATCACAATTGACAGTATGGAGTCATTGCAGGAGCAGCTCCAGTACTATAAGAAAGGCGAAAAGGTAACACTGACGCTTCAGGTTCCCGGAGATGGTGGAGAATATCAGGAACAGACAGTTGATGTGACATTGGGAAGCAAAGCTCAGTAAAAAATAGTGATGAAGCAAAGCGTGCAGAATATCTGTGCGCTTTGTTTGCGTTAGTTGAGAAGTGAAAATGGAAAAACCAAAAGAAATGTTGAAAAATGTTAAGAAATGTATTATAGTTATAAAAGGTTAAAATAAAGGGATATAGTATAAAATACAGAAATATAGTCTGAATAGAAGTAAAAAAGAGAAAATTTTAGGGGGGGGGAATGGAATATGATGGAACAGAAAGAACATAAGATACAGATTGTAGTGTTATCGCTTTTGGATATTGCAGGAATTATGATCAGCTTTTTAATACAAAAACTTACTAAATTTCTGATTATCTTTTCATAAGTTGGTAAATGCCGATATATCCCTTATTTTAGGGCTTTATCGGTATTTTCTTTTTGGAAGATACCTTGCATAAGCTGGCATTTACCAGCATGAAAATGCAACCAAAAGTAGTAAATGAGTAGTAAATATAGGCTCCGATATTAACAAGCCAGTCTTTCCAGCTCCGCTTTTGCAGATTGAAATGTACCGTGTGCATAATAGCCAAGTGTCATGGTTATGTTAGCGTGTCCCATGAGATATTGTAGGGTATTAGGGTTCATTCCTCTGTTTGCCATATTCGTACAATAAGTATGTCGGAATGAATGTGGTGTGATGTTCGGTAACTTGTCCTTGTGGTACTTGTTATACTTCTTAATCAGTCCTCGCACCATGCCCTCATAGTTTCCTGCAACTTTAGGCAAGCCCTCACGGTTCAAGAATAAGAAATTGCTGTAACCACCTACAATCAGCGGTTGTGCCTTTCCTCTGTTCTTTAGTATTCTTTGGATTGCTTGATAAGCCCGTTCTGTTAATGGAAGTTCCCGTTTTCCGTTTTTAGTCTTTGGCGTTTCAATATAGTAGCCGATTTCGCTATCTTTCAATAACTGGTGGTCTATATTGAGTATTCTATTCTGCATATCAATATGCGTCGTCAGTCCGCAAAATTCAGAAATACGAAGTCCCGTTTCCAGCAGAAGCACAACCTCATCATAATACTTGCTGTAAATCTTGTCCTTTTCCATAAAGGCAAGCAGGCGTTCTTCCTGCTCTGGTGTAAGGATAACTTTCTGTTCCGTATCATCTTCCAGAACATCACTTAGCTTAAATTCAAACGGGTTCTTTCTGATACAGTCGTCTTGTATTGCCATATAAAATGACGCTTTCAAGGAACGCTTGTAGTTATCAATCGTTTTATAGGCATATCCTTTTTCGCTCATTCTGATAGCCCATTCTTTAGCGTCCGACTGTTTAACAGTATCAATCGCCCTCATACCCAATGGGTCATTTTTCAGAGCGTTCATAAGATACTGTCGTCCCTTTTCAGTAGCCCTCTTGATGTTCTTTCTTTGGCTGTTTTTCTTCTCATAAAGCTGGCAGACTGTCATTTTACCGCCTGCCGTGTCGATACCGTCATTGAGGTCTTTTTTTATCTGTGCTTCTTTTTCCCTCAACGATATATCATCACGCTTTCCAGCAGGTGTCTTGTCTGTCGGTACAAGTTTCCAAGAATAGATAAATTGTGGCTTTCCGTATATATCGGTATATTTATAAACGTATCTTCCGTCTTTTCGCTGGCTCTCTCCATTACGCAAATTGCGATTTTTACTGTCTTTTCGTTTCACATTAGACATAGTGTAAAGCTCCTTTCCGTCATGGAATGAGCCGTGATACGCTATACCTTATTATACCATATCTACGGCTCAATGACATTAGATTTCGTCCAATGTATCTATGATTTTTTCAAATTGTTTTCGCTTAATCTGAATACGATTACCGTTCACGATAACCCAGCCAGCGTCAATGTTTTCTTCGGCTAATTTACGCAATTTCTTTTCGCCAATGCGGAAGTATTTGGACGCTTCTTCAATCGTCAGCGTATATTTTTCCCAGATAGGCACATCAGTATTGTTCATAATCTATGCACCCCCTTTACTGTGTGTCATTTTTTACAAGCAGGCAGACGGCTTTGGAAAGCTCCGTTAGTATCTCAACTATTCCCATTCTTGTGGGCAGAACCACACCATGCGGACGTATCATTATTCTGTGAGGATAGGTCGTGGCAAAACGACTTTTCCAACAGTCGCTCTCGGATCACTGCGTGGGTCGCTCGCTTTCTTTTGGAAAGGTCGTGGCGTACAGTTCCCGTGGCTCGCTATCTCACAAACGTATCTGTCTGCTTTATTCAGTTGTCAAAGAGCTGTGGCGAAAGCGTGTTGCTTTCATGTAAAAGCAGGTGCAGAGCAGGAAAGAGGGGGACATTAAATCATGCTCCGCTAAAAACTGCTTATTCTTCTGGTTCTAAGTCCATATCTTCAATATCAAAACCTAAAATCATTTTGATAAGTGCTTCTCTGATACGTCCTTTTAGTTCCATATCTACAACGATATAAACATTGCCGTATTCATCATAAAGTGAACGTAAACAGCACTTTGATATGTAAGGGTCATAAAATGCCAGCAATTTCTCAATCGCTTTTTCGTTTCCGTCCATAGCTGATGAAATCAAGTAATAGGACGGCTTTTTAAATAACTGTTTCATTTTCTAATGTTCCTCCTTGAGTATTTTTTTCATAGTTTCCAAAGCGTGATGTCGGTTTCTAAATACACCGCTTTGCGTGATTTTCTGCAAGTTGGCAATTTCACTTTCTGTCATTTCCAAGAAGTAATACATCAACAGAGTATTGCGTTTTCTTTCTGGAAGCTTCTTCAAGGCTTCTGCCAATTCATCATCAAGGACACGAATATCAATGCCACATACTGAAAAGATTGTATAATCTGTTTCGTAGTCGTCCCAAACAGCCATTTTATCAACAAGGACATCTGGCAATTCGCTGAAAGATATTTCTTTATTCTTACGACGGTTTAATTCCTTGTAATAATCTTTCACGACACTACGGACAACTTTCTTTAAACAACTTTCAAAACGACATTGAACTGTTTTCTGGAAGTCAGACGGTTTCATCAATCTCACCCCCTTTCCTTTATGATTTGAAAAGTGTTTATCCCTCTTTCCGCACCATATAAGGACAGCTAGGTGTGATTTAATGACCTCTTTTGAAAAATTTTTGAATTTTTTTCGGGTATGAAAAAAGCCCGCACAAAACAGAATGTTTGCACGAGCGAATGAATTTATATATCTAATTAACGATTTGATTGATTGTTTTTTCCATTTATAGCCGATAGATTTCTTTAAAACATTCCATGAAACATACTTCTTAATTTGCATATCAAAATTATTTTCCAAAATCATAAAGTATATTTCTAAATAATTTCTAAATCTGTCGCATACTACTTTGTTTTATGTAGATAGTAAAAAATCCTTATGATACAATATCTGATTAGAGGAGATGAAACCGCATGAATAAAATTGCTATTATCGAAGATGATATAGACATTTGCAATATGATTGCAAAATTCTTAGAAAATAATAAATATATCGTTCATTATGCATTGAATGGTGCAGAGGGAATAGAATTGTGTAAATCGCTTGTTCCAGATTTAATAATACTTGATATTATGTTACCGAGGTTAAACGGAAATGATGTATTACAGAGATTGCGTAAATTTACAAACGCTCCAGTTATTGTTGTTTCTGCAAAAACAATGGTACAGACAAAAATAGACTTATTAAAATTAGGTGCTGATGATTATATGACTAAGCCGTTTGACTTGCATGAGCTTCTTGCTCGTATTGAAGCAAATTTGAAACGGACTTCAAATACTTCCTGTCAAAATGATACTTTGACATATAGAGATATTGAAATCAACAACTCTCTAGTTTATATAAAAGAAGTATTAGTACCTTTTACATCAACCGAGTTAAAGATTTTAAGACTATTATTACAATATCCGCAAAAAATTTTTTCAAAGCAAAATTTATATGAATCCATTTGGAATGAAACGTATGCTTATGATGATGATACGATAAATACCCATATCAGTCATATTCGTAAAAAAATTAAGGCGATTACAAATGAAGATTATATACAAACCATTTGGGGAATCGGTTATAAAATTAAATAACTTTAGATTTTCTTTAGACTTATCGGATATAGTGGCATAGAAAGGAGTGTTTAGAATGAAAAAATTTATATGCGAAACAAAAAATCTAAGCAAAAAATATAAAGATTTCTATGCCTTAAAGAATGTGAACTTAACTATTCCAAAAGGAGAAATCTACGGTCTTGTAGGCGAAAATGGGGCAGGAAAAACAACTTTAATCCGATTATTAACGGGACTTAATTTTAAGAGCGAGGGAGAAATAATCCTGTTTGGACATACGGATAATCTACAATATGAAAGGGCAAAAATCGGTTGCACGATTGAAATGCCAGCATTATACAAGGATATGACGGCTTCACAAAATTTGGAAGTACAAAGGATACAGCGTGGGATTCCAAACAAAAAGTGTATTGCCGATACTTTAGAGTTGATAGGTTTATCCAATGCTGGCAAAAAAAGAGTGGCAAACTTTTCTTTAGGAATGAAACAAAGGCTTGCTTTAGGTGTTGCATTATTAGGTGAGCCAGAATTTTTAATTTTGGACGAACCCGTCAACGGACTTGACCCAACAGGAATTATTGAATTAAGAGAACTTCTTAAAAAACTAGTAAAAGAACGAGAGGTAACGATTTTAATATCCAGCCATATATTAAGTGAATTACATCAGCTTGCTGACTGTTATGGATTTCTTCATGAAGGAGAACTTTTGAAACAAATTTCTGCTGAAAAATTAAACGAAGAATGTAAACGCCATATTTGTTTAAGGACAGATAATATCCAAAAAACCACTCTTTTATTAGAGCAAAAGGGAAAAATTAACAATTACTCCGTTTACCCTGATAATTCTATTCGTATATACGAGTGCTTAGAGAATGTAAGAATGATTTCTAAATTGCTATCCAGTAATGGAGTTATTATTGATGAAATTTCTGTGCAAGGAGAAAATTTGGAAACATATTTTGAAAATCTAATAGGGGGACGAAAAAATGTTTAATCAAATAAGAGCAGAATTTTATAAATTATTTCATACAAAGGCATTATACTTAACCTTTGCTTTGATTTTAGCGGTCTTTGGAATTTTCTCCATAGGCGGTCAGCAACAATTTGTGGTATCAAGTTCAAGTTTAGACGGAACATGGAAAATAGGAGAAACGGTTGGATTTCTTGCACGTGCTTATAGCGATACAGCACACCCAATGATTGAAGAAATAATAAGGACAGCCACATCTTATACGGTATTTTTCTGGCTGATTGTTCTTATATTTTCTGTCATTTTCTTTTCAAGAGAATATACGGATTCAACAATTAAAATTGCGATTGCAAGCGGACAAAGCCGAATTAAGTTTTTTGTTGCGAAATATATTGTGATTACGATTACCAGTATATTTCTATACTTTTCATTTATTATGATTGCATTTATAATAGAATGTGCGAAATTTAATGTTCCAATACAACTGTTTCCAATGCTGAAAATTGCAGGACTAAATTGTATGGTTATGGGAGCATTTATCGGAATCACACTTATGTTATGTGTAATATTCAAACATACGGCAATCGTTGTAGGTGCTATGTCATTGTTTACATTTAGTGGACCGCTTATCTATATGATGACATGGGATAATATGTCGGTTCAGTCATGGAGAGTTCTAACCTACTTAAAAATAAATCCTATGTACTACTGGATGAATACTTGTTCTTACAATATGATAAATCATTTAGAAATCAATATTCTGACTTATTTTGTAGGAACTGTAATTATTACATTTCTTGTTTCAGCATTGATATTAAGAAAGCAAGAAATACGCTAATCATAACAGAAAGGGGAAATGCGAATATGTTATATTTTTTATTGATTTGTCTTATTTTCATATTAGTATTTTCCCTATTCTCTATTATCAGAACCATTCATAATATAAATAAGCAAATAAAGGAACAGCGGAAAATACGGGTGTCCTTATCAAATAAGTATATTGAAGAATTAGCTTATGCAATCAATCAAAAAGATACTCTACATAAAAAAATGCAGGTTCAAATTAAGCAGGAGGAAGAACAGTTAAAACAATCTATATCTAATATAAGCCATGATTTAAGAACACCTTTGACATCTATACAAGGCTATTTAACACTTTTGCAGGAATGTGAAAATAAACAGGAGCAAGAACAATATCTGAAAATCATTAAAGCAAAAACTGACTATCTCACAGAGTTAGTGCAATACTTTTATGATTTGTCTGTGTTAGAAAATGAGCAATCGGATGTTGAATGTGAGCGTATTGATATAAATAGAATTGTTACAGATTGTTTAATTGAAAAGTATTATGAATTTGGAGAAATCCAGCCAATCATTCAAACAGAAAATTCTCCTGTATGGATATACGGAAATAATCTTATCTGTAAACGAATTATTGAAAATTTAATTGTAAATGCACTTCGTTATTCAGATAACTACATTGAAGTTTCTATCAATCAAAAAGGAGTGTTCACGATTAAAAATTCAACAAAATCTCTTGATAATATTGATGTAAACTTATTATTTAACAAGTTTTATACCCCTGATAAGTCACGCAACAAAGGAAGTTCTGGTTTAGGCTTGTATATTGTAAAAGAATTGCTAAAAAAAATTGACGGTAAAATTGAAAATGTAAGTTACGAAGGAAATATTTTGTCTATCAGCATTTGTTTTCCCTTGTATAATGATAAAAAGTTACTGTGATCAGAACATCTGAATACAGTAACTTTTTATTTTTCTAGTAGCTTTGACTTTCTTTTATAAGTCTTTCAAAATATTCTCTTTTATTCTCTGGAAGTTGATTTAAAAATTCTTCCAGCCATTTTTCTTCCTCTTCCAAAATTCCCTCGTCCTCATAATACTCTGGGTATTCCAAATATATTTCATGTTCTCTTTCTTCTTGTTCTTCGTCAGCCTGTGCTAAGTCCATATATTTTCCAATAAGGAATTGAAGATATTGACTATATCCTAGAGAACCAACTAAATAAGTAATTCGTTGATAGTCTTTTAATGTCATTTCTATTTTGTTAGTTAATAAGTCATAGTCATAAGAAGAACAAATCTCTAAAAATTCCTGTTCCTGCATTTCTGCTTTTTTCATCATATACGCTCCACATCTGCTAAAATTTTAAATTCTTGCCAACTACACAAATAAATTCTTCTGGACTAGGTATCTTATTTCCAAATAAGCGTTGAAATTCCGCTTGCTTGTCTGGGTCATCACTATTTCTAGCTTCATCAATAGCATACTGCATTTCTCTGCGAATTTCAGATACCGAACAGCCATTTGTTTTAGCCATTCTTTTTATAAGCTCTTTACTATCCTTTTTACGAAATCTTAACATATAGACATACCCCTTTGCATTTATATTCTTCCATATTTTAAACTTTTTAGCCTGAATATATACTGAAAGAATTGTTCATTTATACAGAGTATTATATTACACTCTGCGAATGGTTACAATATAAAAAAGCAGGAAAGGAGAGGAAACTGTGGAAGTTGATTACAAAGCAATCGGACAGCGTATTAAAATTGCAAGAATTAAAAAGGGCGTAACACAAGAAACCGTTGCCGACCTTATAGACATTACGCCAGCACACATGAGCAATGTAGAAACAGGAAAAACAAAAGTCAGTTTACCAACCTTGATTGCGATTGCCAATGCACTTTCTGTATCAGTCGATACTCTTTTATGCGATAATGTGATTACTTCTAAAATCGTTTTTGAAAAAGAAGCAAAAGATATTTTGTCAGACTGTGATGAATACGAAGTACGTTTCTTAGTAGATTTAATGAAGTCTGCTAAAATAGCGTTTCGTAAAGACAAGGATATACGCAATCAATTTCAAAAATAACCGTAGCTGTAAGGCACATAAATGTGTATTACAGGCTACGGTCTTTTTATATCATTTATTCTACAATCTTCCAGTTGCTATCCTTTTGTAGCACAAGTTCATACTGTGATACTTGTGTTGCCTTTGTCTGATTATCAATGAATTTTACCGCAACCTTGACTTTCACATTGTCCCCGTCCTTTGTAAAGATAGGGTTTACCAATTCAGAATAAAGATAGTCCCTGCCGATAGGTTCAATCACATTTCCCGATACATAGTAGGCAAGTTCTTTTTCTGTGGCTGTCGGGTACAGCTTAAAGAATGTTTCCAGAAATGCGGTAGCGTCATTTACCGTATCAGCGTCTACGCTTGTGTCTGTTTCTGGTGTCTTAGGCTCATAGTCTGATTTTTCGATTGCTGGTGCAAGGGTAGGGTTCTGAACGATTACCATATCCCCGTCAGCGTCCACATGGACTTTTACGGTATAGGTTGCCGTGACATTACTTGTCTGTTCTCCCTCTTTTATCTGCTGATCTACTTCGTAGGTAGCAGAAAAAGTGTCCGTTCCCGATTGCTCGATATGCCATACAATCACATCTGTAACTGTGGAGCTGGTCGGTATATCCGTTCTGATTGTATCAACATTCAAATCCTGCAATTCTTTTGTCAGATAACCGCTGATTGCCTGCGTTCTTGCTTCAATCGCTTCTTTGCTGTTATCCCATGTGTAATAGGACTTCGCAAAATTCTTCACGAAATTTTCAATCCCGTTGGTGTCCTGCAAGCGAAGTTCAATGATTTCTTTTTCATGGGTCGTGTGCTGGTCGATAGCGGTAAAATTCTTATACACTCCAAAGCTCACGCTTGCGATAAGCACCACCCACAACGCAATCACGGTTTTCTTATGTGTGCCTACCTTAACAGTACGCACCTTTTTTTCTTTTGGTTCTTTGATAGTTTCTGTCTGTTTCTTATTCTTCTTAAACATATTTTTCAAGTCCTTTCTATTGTTTTACTCGTCCTGCACCGATTAAGTGCTGTTGCCAGTAACTACTACTTAGGTCTGCATATCCTATCGGGTCGCCTGCATGGTACATCTGATTATTTCCTACATAAATGCCGACGTGGGTTACATACGAACCAGCGTTATAGGTAGAATGGAAAAATACCAAGTCCCCAGCCTTTGCCTGCGAGAGTGGAAGATGTTGGGTAGCGTCATACTGTGCTTGTGCTGTTCTCGGTAAGGAGATACCAGCTTTTCCATAACACCATTGCACAAGTCCGCTACAATCAAAGGAAGTGTTCGGGTTACTGCCACCATACACATATTTCCAGCCTTGATATTTCAATGCTTCATTCATAATCGCTTGTGCCGTCGCATTATCAAAATGTGCCACGGTCAGATATTGATTGACTAATTCCACATAGAACATATTTCCATAGCCATACCGCCAGCCCCCATTCTTTGCAACGGCTATCGGGTTGGTATAGGTTACTTTCTTTCCACCCGATTTCTCACGGGCGAAGCTCTCTGCAAGGTTAAAGGTATGTTTCTTTCCTTTTCCTGCCACATATCCCACATAGCCACCGCCATAGTTATAGGACTGTATCGCTACATTCAAGTCGTCGATACCTTGATTTTTGCAGGAAGAAAGCAGGGACGCAAAATACTTACACCCCTGCTTGATTGAGCTTTCCGTATCTAAAGAGTTGGGCGGTAGTCCCAGACTTTCTGAACTCTGCATAACATCTTCTGCCGTACCGCCACTTTCTACTTGAATGATAGCCAATAGCACATTGACATACTCAGAAATGCCGTATTCTCTGGCGTACTTTTCCACCATAGGCTGATGTTTCAAGACTTCTGCGGATAAGTTCATACCCGTAATGCCAGAAGAAAAATTGCTGTTTTCGTCGTCGCTGTCTGCACTAATGAGGACACCAAAGAAAAGCACCAGAGAAAAGAGGATAGGAAACAGACTGCCAATGAGAGCGATATGTTTCAGTTTCATTTTTTCTTTTGTCCTTTCTTCGTTACAAGGTTACGTTTTTTCTCTGTGGTCTGCTGGTTCTTTTGGACGGTCTGCGTCTGCTGAACCTTTATCCTGCGGTCTTTGGTGTAATTCTGGCGTGTTTCCTGCGATACTACTTTTTCTACATTCTGCCTATGTACTGTCTGCGTAGGTTGGGTCGCTTTTCTATCAGAAGCACCAGAAGATAACGGACGCTCTTTGATAACATTTGTCTTGACTGGTTCACTTGCTTTTGAAGTGGTCGCTGTGGCAGGGCGTTTGACTTCCTGCATTTTTTCCGCACTCGGCTTTGAAGCTGTGGCTGGTCGCTCATGGGGACGGGTAGCTCCCGTTGTCGCTGATCCGTCAGACTTTCGCTGTGCCTGCCTTGCTTCTTGTGCCTTTTGAAGCTCCATACGCTTGTCAGCGATATTTTGTCTATGTTGTTCCTGCTTTTCCAAGCGTCCCGTCTGTCTGTACTGCTGTTCCTGCACCATGCCACGCTTGAAGTCGGACACGCTGGACTTTGCCTTTTCCTTTGCGGAATACACCGCATAAGCGGTCTGTGTCGGCATATCCTTGATGTTTTCTTTGACAGCGTTTGCTTTGTCTTTCACTTTATTTTTCGTATCTAAGACAGCACCCACCTTTGAGCCTGCACGCTGTCCCATGCTGGAAGTGGTATTGCCCCGATTTTCTTTAGAAGCTGTATTTTTTCTTTCAGCTCGTTTATTAGCAACGGCACTTCCAGCCACCGCACCAGCCACACCGCCCGAAATACCGCCAGCACTTACCGCCCTTGCAATACGGTGTTCCATACGCCTAGCCCTATGTCGCATAAACAGATACGGTCTGCGGAATATCCTGCGTCCCATGCTTTGACTGTCGCCAGCATTAAGTGAGAACATACTCATTAAGTCGCCCAGCTTCATATAAATACCAGCAAAACACACTATCTGCAAGAACGCCACCATGAAAAACGGGTAGTCTGTGGAGATGTTATAAAACATACTGGAAATGCTGAACGCCACCGTTACAATGAGCGTTATTCCTGCCCGTGTCATTATGGTATTAAATACCCTCACGATTGCCTGCTTTGCCATGCTTTCATAGCTCGGTATCATGGAGAGTAAAAAACTGATAGGCAAAAACATTGCAAAGATAATAAAAAGTATCTGGCTGAACAACATCATGCCCGTAAGCAAGAATACAAATATCGTTATCCCTAAATTGAAGAACAGTAGGAAAAACACCATACCTAAACGGTTTACGACCTGCGGTATCGTCAGATTGTTGTTGTCGTTATCCTCAATTTCTGTTTTCACGACTTCCTCTCTGGTCTTGCCGTCCTCGTCCTCTGGGCTTGTTGATACAAGAGCTTCGACACGGTCTGTCCCGATTTCTTCTGCGTTGCTGTTACCGAATTGCAGAAGTAGCCACGGCTGTTGTACTTGAATAGAAAATAAGCTGTCCCGTATCAAGTCCACGCTGTCTTTGCCCTCGCTGTCAGAGTTGGGGAGCATGATTTTTGTTCCCAAGTCCAAAGAAGCGGTACTGATGTCTGATGAAAATTCATTTATCTTCTTGATATAGTCGGGAGCGTAGGCAATAAAGGAAGCGGACAGCACGAACACCACCACAAAGTTGATAACAGCGTGAAGTGCCTTGCTGGTTTCCCGTTTTATCAGTCCCGTATAAGCAACATAAAGTCCCACCACTAAGATAATGAGAAGCAGGAAACCGACATAAAAGCCAGAACTGGAAAAACCGTTCTGTGTTACGCCTGCAAGGGTCTGTATGCTTTTTCCGATACTGTCTGCCATATCATTGATGAAGTCCAGCTTATAGGCTTCCTGCACCACATAGCCCGTAGCATTGCTTAAATAAAGGCTTATCGTCCAGACAAAGTTGGTAATGCAGTAAAGCCCGTACTGCACCGATTTTCCAATCCCGTCCAGCCAGTTCCACGGCAACCACGACCAGCTATTATCCACATAAAAATCAAGCTGGTAGTTGGAAAGAGAATATTTTGAATATAGATTTTCTGCGTTTATGGTATCGTCCACAAGCCCCGTCGCATGAGCTACCGTCCCCAAAAGTGAAAGCAGGATAAGGGAGAGTGCCACGACAAACAGAACCATTTTGAGAAAGTGGAAAATCTTCTTTTTTTTGAACGCACCTTTTATCCTTTCTTTCATCACTCCACCTCATTTCTCTGTACGGGCGGTCTGGTATCAAAGGCGTGTAGCAGTTCTTCAAAGACGGGGTGTATCTGCACCACACCGACACGCCCGTATAAGTCCTGCAATAAGCATTGTCCGTTCTCCAAATCACGAAGCCGTTTCTGGTTGTTCTCGTCGTCCTTGTCGATACCGAAAAATTCTAAGGTCTGCTTTATCTCGTTGATGTCAGTAGAACGGAAAGCGAATTTTAAGCCGATATTGTTTTTCAGACTTTCCTTTGACACGTCGCCAGAAGATTGTGTAACAAAATAAACGCCTGCCTGCATAGCTCGTCCAGCACGAACAAGCTTATTTGATAAGGTTTCCCCTTGTGCCACATTTAAGAACGCCCATGCTTCGTCCAAATCTACAATCTTAAAAATACTTCTGTCCGAATGGATAAAATCAAGGGCAAAGGTGCTAATCACAATTAGCATAGACACCGACAATAATTCAATGGTCGTGTATTCCTCAAAGGTCGTGTCTTTATCTGGCAACACAAGGTCGGCTACTTGAATGATATTGAGCTGGTTATCCAGACTGATAGCATTTTCTACCGTACCGTCCGAAAACAGCAGATGTGCAAAGTCGTAGTCCGTGAAGCTGTCGATATGGTCTGCGATATTTCTTGATATGGGCGTATCTTCACGGCGTAGCTCGTCTATCACATGGAGCAAGCCCCGACTGTCGCTCTGGGTAACGGAACGAACCGCTTTACGAAGTACGGGGAATTTTTCGCCGTCCCTAGAGGAAATACCCGTAAGGAATGTCAAGATGTCGATTGCCAGACTTTCAGCGTCCTTAACATTCTTCATAATCACGAATGGGTCAAGAAGTCCTGCATTGTCCTTGTCGCTGGTAAGATTTACGATATTGATTTCATGGGCGATTTCTGGAAGTGTTTCTTTCCAGTTGCCACGCTCTGATTTTGGGTCTAAGATAACCGCTTGTCCCCCAAACAACACCGAATAATACACAAGAAGATTGTTGCAGAACGACTTTCCACCGCCAAGCGAACCGACAAAAGCAGAAGCAAGGGCATTTGTAACTGTGCCTTTTACGCCCTGCGAAGCTAAAGACGGTTGCAGGTACACATTTCTTCCCGTATCAACGGAATAGCCCATATAGATACCCGTAGTTTCCCCTAACTGCTGGGTCGCTCCAAAGCCAAGCCCTGCCAAGAAGTCTGATTTTACATACTGCACATAGTCATTGATATATCGCTTGCTGGCTGGAAGAAATTCAGAATGAAGCCCCAGCATATCCCCAGCAGGGCGCACCAGCTTTACATTGAGGTCATCGTAAAAGTCCTTGACTTCATCACAACGGCGTTTCAGCTCGTCAAGATCGGGTGCAGACACCCGTATCACGTAGCTTAACTTATACATACTTTCTTTGCTCTGGTCTAAATCGGTTTCCAGCTCGTCCACGCTGTCTAATGCGTCCACCACATTTGAGCTGGTTTCACTTCCTGCTTGATAAGCGTGATTGTCAAGGTCTTTCAATTCCTTTTTCTTATTTCTTACTGTGGTAAGAGCCTTTCTGTTCTCCACGATTTCTACATTCATAGAAGTATCAACGGGGAATGTGAATTGCTGTTGCTGGAAATAAAAGATTTCACTTGACGGAAAATCAAGCTCGCCAACAATCGCATTGACGGTAAAGTAGGACACATAGCTTTCCTTGTCCTCATGTTCCAATCGTAAATACCGCTGGCTTTCCTCAATCACACACCTTGTCGGACGGATAAGGTCGTAGTATTTTATCAGCGTTTCTTTCTGCAATTTCTTCTTTGGTAGCTGGTACTCATAATCTTCATAGGCGATACCGTCCCTGCCGTAAAGATGTTCCATGAGATACCCAAAATCGTTGATTTCCAAGCGACGCACCTTAAAACGACGGGAGATTTTATTTTCCAGTAACTTTTCCATTTTCATGTAACGGTTGATTTCATCATTCGGCATGGAAACAAAGTCATTCATCAGCGTGTAGTTTACTTCATGGAGAAATTCCTTGAATGTCAGCCACGCCGATTTTTTGATGTTCTTCAGATTAAGCTGTTCTTCTGTAACCATGAGCTTAAAGCCAAGAAAAAAGCGGTAGTCCACTTGATTGTCCCCAATCATAGATACTAACGCTTCGGTCTGTTCGTCTATCTTCTGGTAGGCAACTTCCTTTAATTTTCCCGTTACCAGTTTCTTTGACTGCTCCTGCATACTTCGTATGGAGCTTTCTGTGGCAATCTGCAACGCATGAATTTTACCCTCACGGGACTGTGCAATGAGCTGTCTGAAACTGTCATGCACGATAAATTTCTGCTCTGCGGATAAGAAAGAATAGTTGTACGGTATCAGCTCATAGTAGGCGAATACCTCATTGTCCTTGTTCCAGACAAGGTTATTGTCAATATATTTTATCGGGAACATAGTTCACACTCCTTACTGCCGTGATTGTTTCATTCAAGGTCTGCTTATGCAGTTTTACGGCTTTTCCTGCATAAGTGATTTTAGGTCGCAGGGCATAGGTTATCTGTGATTTCAAAAAGCTGTACGGCTTCTTTCCGTCAAAGGTTTTCTGCGACATGAACCAAGTGAGAGCAACGGGAATACCAAAGTATTTGAGAAATGCTCCCTCAATCATGGAAAGTGGGGGAATATCCCCAAACAGAATGATGATAAATTCCGTAATCACAAACCATGTAATCTGTGTAAAGGTAACGGGAAAGGGTAAGTTAAAGTCATTGATTGCATACAAGACTTTTTCCACGTTCCAGATACCCGTATAAGATTTAATCTTTTTCAAGTTCTTTCAGCTCCTTTCGTAAGTTTCTAAATGGAAAGGACAGCCATGTTTCAGACTGTCCCTTAAAGAGAAATACGCTGTCAGTAGCAACCATGCTTGTCGCTGATCTTCCAGCGTTAATATGGTATCTCGCACATACCTCGGCTTGTTTCAATAAAGCAACCACCCATATCCAAATCTCGCCCGTAGGCTTCATAGTCAATGTAGTTCTGTAAGCTGGGTGGAATGTCCCCAAGTGCCTGCAATTCGTCTATGTAGTAGTAGGCAACGTCTGTCATGGTTTCACAGTCGGGATAATAATAAATATCGTCCTTGTGTTCCACAACTTCTTCCAGCGTCCCGTAGTGGCTGATAAATTCGTCCAGACACTCTACGATATAGTCAGGAAGTTCCTCTATGATTTCATACATCTCATTGAGTTCTTCAATGGAAACATACTCGCCAATCGCAATGGGGAAGTTGTCGGTATCATGGATTGCGTATTCCTCATACTGTTCATTCAAGCCGATTTTTTCTTTCACATCTTCCTCGTCAATAGGAAAAGTGAACCAAGCACCGACTAAATAGCCCTCATTGTATTTGCCAAGATTAGCAATATAAACCGCCATATCATCAATCATAAGCACCACCTCATTTCCTACTCTGGCAGTTCAAAGATACCGTGTTCTGTTACTAAAAATTTCCCGTGTTCCTGCAAGTGAGAAGCATAGGCTTCAAAGTCAAAGTAATATTCTTGACAGTCCTCGGATAAATGCTTGAATGTCGGGTCATTCATCAGCTTTTGCCTTGCAACATCTATCATGCTTTTGCAGTCGGGATAAACCGTAATCACGTTTCTGCAAATATAAAGTGCTTCTAAGTTTTCATACACGGTAAGAAGTGCTGTATATTCTTCCTGCATATCGCTTGAAAGCTGGCGGTACATAAAATCTAGTTCGTTGAGCTGGTACACGCTTGTATGTTCGTGGACTTCATCAGCAAAGGGCAGTACCTTTTCGATAATGCGGTAATCTTGACTTTCTGCACCGACACCTAACTTTTCTTCAAACTCTGCAACATCTATCGGCAGGTCGAACCAGTATGATGTTGTTTCTTTGCCAGTTGTTCCTCTCGTTTCCACCAGCACCCTTGTTTCCTGCATTGTTCCTCACGTCCTTTCTGTTGTTTCATCACATCTTTTAAGCTCTGGTACGACATACCAAACACATACTTTGAAAAATCTTCTAACTGTTTTTCTTCATAATCGGCAGGGTTCAACCGTTTCATTTCCTGCCACACCTTACGCTTGTAAGAGGGCAGGTCGGAAATGTATTCACAGCCGACTTTTGCCTGCATATCCTTAAAAATATCGTTCATGTAATCACTCCAATCTGAAATTTTAGGTAAGAAAAAAGCAGTCAATCCTAAGACCAACTGCTTTGCATATAAATATAAATTTGTAAACTAAAATTTTCGGAAGTTTTTTTGTATTTTGTGTAGCCATAGTCCAGCAATACCAGCTATAATTGCCAAGAAAAAAACTGCGGTAGGAATAGAATGATTTTTTACTATAATCGCAATTACCCCAGATACTAAAATACCAATCCCTACGAATAAAACAGGTTTTCCTAATTCTTTTGCATATCCTTTTTTGTTATCAGTAGTATCAAATACTTTACCATGAACAAAAGAGTAATTTCCCTTTAATAAAGAAATACTCACGAATATAAGGATAGCAGAAACAAACCACATCATTATACTAAATCCTAACATAAAATATCACTTCCTAAAGTTGTATTTTTATATCCATATTATATCACCCCATTAACAACATCACAATAAAAATTTATGCACCGATAATCTTGTTGAATAGCTCTAACAGTACATCTTTCACACCGCCGGCGTTAAATACCAAACCGACAGCAATCAAGGCAACTACCAAGAAGCCGATAAGTTTGGAAAACTCACGCTTGAACCCTAAGTAGATACCGATAACCACAATCGCCATAAGCACCAAGCTCTGTGCGTTTGATAAAAACCATTGATACAAATTGTTTCCGAAATTCATGTTATTTGTCCTCTCTTTCTTCTAATTGTTTCATTTCACAGTCAGCTTCTTTGCCGACAGTCAAAATACACATCAAGACTATGCCGATACCCATTCCCAGAGATACCAGCAGGAAGTCTTTTAATAATATCCACATTTTTTATCACTCCTAACTTTCCACCAAATCTTTTGCAGGGGTCGTCTGCTGTTTGATTATCATTTCATGTTTTTCTGTGAGCTTTGCCTGCTGTTCGATTGTTTCCATGTAGTCTGTACCGTTTCCCTTATCAATTCTTTTCAGCATTTTCAAGGTCGGTGCTACCTGCCTTTGTACCCAACGCAATGTACGGTCTAAGGTGTAAGGCTCTGGCTTTGTCGTCAGCTTCAAGCTCTGTCTGTTATCGCCGATAAACCAAGCCCAGCGGTCATTGAGTTTCCAGTCATTTTTCCGCTTGTCTGGTTCTTCATCAACAAACCGCACATACTGGTTGATGATAGAAAAGGCGGTCTGCTCTGCGTCATAATAGGTCAGCAAATCCCGTACTGCATAATAGGCACGTTCATTGCGAAGCCGTATCTCAAAACGGTTGATAATATCAGCTTCTTCCAGCGGTGTCCCCAGCTTGACGTACTGCTCATAGTCCTTTTCATAGATACAGAAATACACATCTGATTTCAGCGAACCAAGATAAAGGGTGCGTCCCATATATTCTCTGTCGTCCTCTCTGTGCTTGATAAGCTCGCCCGACTGGTAAAACTTATAACTTCTGGACTTTCCGATATATTCCCGTTTCCTGCATTTTTCCGCAAGCTCTGGAATATCCAAAATGCCCGTATGGTCGTTGATAGCAAGGTCGATACGCTTCATCACGCCACCGTCTACCAATGCGTCCATGAGGAAGTCATACCAGCTTCTTTGCTGTGCCAGCAGGTAACTTTCAAACTGCCTGCAACCACGCCCCTTTAACTCTAAAAGGACACCTTTTTCCTCGTCAGCCGACGTATAGATAAAGATGTCCCCTAAAGAATAATGCTCCGTATAGCTGTAATGTCCGTAATCTTCATGGAGCATATAATTGATATTCAGTTTTAATATATCTTTGATGATGTGCTGTATATCCAGCGTGGGAAAACGAATTTTCACATAATCAAACAGCATGGTAAGCGGTGCTTCTGGATTGAACCTTGCCAGTTCTTTATACAGAGTTTCCAGAAGTTCCTTTGACGGCTTCATTTTTCCACTTTCTATCTTGTTGAGATATTCCCTTGTGATACCAGAAGCCACCGCCAGTCTGCCTTGTGAGATACCGTAAGCAATCCGCTTCTCCCGTAATTCTTTTATCCATTGTTCTTCATTCAGAACCATACCCCCAATCTATAAAGTGTGAAGTTTTTTAAGGCGACTTCACAGCCGATTTTTGTTAGAAAATCATGCCAGAAGCCTTATGTTTCCTATGTTTTTTGTCTATTGTCTATTTGTAAACGTACCCCTCTGTTAGATACCGAGGGGTTTTATCAGCGGACGGGACAAGCCCCGTCCGCCAAGAACGGAACTTGCGGTTGAGAACCGCAAAACCCGTCCTTGTCGTCCGTGTCTGTGTCCTGCTGTGAACCTTGTATGCCCTCATAGATAACCGCAAAATCTATTCTTTCATCTGAAAGTGCTTCTTTCATTTCTTCAGACAGCCCTTTAAGAAATACATTACATTGCAGACAAGCCTTATCTAAAACTCGAAATCGAAAATAGATTATCCTGCTTTCAACGCAATGTCTACTTTCCAACCTCATTCTAAACTTATGAGGAATGTTGATTTTTTCACGAATAACATCATCAATGATTTTATCTATCCTTGAATGAAATCGCAGATTTGGATTGACAGAATAATCTAAAAAACAATCTAACATATATTTCCTGCAATCCGTTGTAAAAATATCTGTATTCAAGCACAAACAGAGGTAGTTTTTCTCTGTGGGTGCGTGATAAACATTTAATGTGTCCTTATTCAATCACATCTTCCTTTCCTTGTTGTTCTGGCATGACTTGTCTTTCTTGTGCAAGCCTGCCGATTGTTTGTAAAAAATCATGTCCTTTGGGGACTAAAGGCGTGTAAAATTCGCTTATCACGCTTGTTCCCATATCACAATAGCCACGCCCCTTGATACGCTTCTGGAAAAACTGCTTTTTCACATCTGAACCGAACAGCATACCGTAACCTAATTCGCTGATACGCCCAAGTCCCACACGGAAATTGAAGTTATCTCTGATACCGTCAGAGAAATACTTTGCGTCTGGACGCTGGCAGGCAACGATAAGGAAATAACCTGCTTGTCGTCCTAACATAACGATTTTCTTTAACTGGCTAAGCAAGCCCACGCTTTCCTTTGTCCCCAGCATTTCAAAAAATGCCACATATTCATCAAAGATAAGAAAGCAGGGTGGCAGTCCCAGATAGGCGTAGTTTTCGCCCGTCTTATAGTTCGGGTGTTGCTTCATTTCCTCACTTCGCTGTACCATTCCCTCATAAAAGGCATTGACACAATCAATCATTTCTTCTTTGGTGTGATACACATTTCCCATAACTGTCCCTAAGTCTGCAAGGTCAGCGTTCTTCGGGTCTAAGATGTAAAGGACAGCGTTGGTATGCAGTAAGGCTTCAATAAGCGTCAGCAGAAAATAAGTTTTACCGCCACCCGTTCCACCAGCAATCAGAGCGTGAGGGAGTGCGTCATATTCCCAGACAAGATTTTTCATCAGTTTCAGACAGCCGTTTTCTGCCCGTACTTCATCAATGGTAATGCGGTTCGCTATCATATCATAAAGCAGGGTATATTCAATATAGCCGTCATGCAGGGTCTTGTCGGTCAGCTCACAATATAAGCCACTTTCCAATTTATCCTCTAACCGTAAAAGCTGGTCTTGATATTTTCCCAGCGTAATTTCACAGCGGATATGAAGCAGTCCCTTTTCCATTTGATAATAAATCTTTGGAAACCAGACGATTTTTTCCCTTGATCTGCTTTGCAGGTCAGTAAAAAAACCGCTGTCTTGTACGGTATCGGCTTCATACCACTTATTTTCCAGTACCATTCTTGCCAGCTTTTGACGGTGCAGGAGCTTCTTGAAACTATCGTAACAGAAGTGGTAATACAGAAAAACGACCAATGCACAAACACCAGTCGCTATCAGTATAGTTATGAAGTTGTAAGGGGAAAGCGTCAAGCCGTTCTCTAACAAGCTGAAATGTTCCCAATCAGTACGCATGAGCTGTTTGATATTCAGTAGCAGGAGAACCGCCACGAATACAAACAGAAGCGTTCCTATGGAAAAGTGGTAGACAAGGTGCTTGTCGCTGGCTCTGATACGGTGTCCTTTGTTAAAAATCTTTTGCATAAATCAATCACTCCTTTCTGGGTATGAAAAAAGCAGTCAATCCTAAGACTAACTGCTAAAATAATATAACTGTTTATTTGGGCGAAACGTATTAGAGTAAATTTTTCTCTTTTAACATTTCAAGAAATTCTTTATATCCAACACAGTCGCAAGAAACTGTACAAATTTTTTTGTTTCCTACAAATATTTTCAATCCTATTTGCTCTTTTTCTGTGCAACGGGAAATATCATTAAATGAAATTTCTCTTGTTCTTCCAACAGCAGGAGTAATACGCAAATTATTTCCGTCAATTACTACCTTATGTCTTTTTAATGCCCACGCACAAAATTCAATCAATAGAACAAAAATAGCAAAAACAACAGAGTGTCCCACCGTATTATCAAATCCCATGAACAATCCTAAAGCTATTGCAATTCCTACCATTATCAATGAACAAATATGACATACTGTTTGATAGGCGTGTGATACAAAAACAGTATTTGTGAATTTTTCTTTTTTAGTTGCTTTTTGTGTCTTATCTAATACGAGAGATATAATAGGGACAACGAATACAGCAAATATAATAGCTCTTATCATAAACAGCACTCCTTATAATTAAATTTTTCATACCCATATTATAACAGTTTTATATATCCGCTACAACGAAAATCTATTCAGCAAGCCTATTTTTTCGGCTGTCCCTGCGGTGTATGGTTCTGTGGACTGCCTACGTTTTGATTGCCTTTATTCTTCAATACAATATCCTCTGCCTTTACATACCAGTCCACATCTGCACCCGTATAGGTCTTTCTTGATACCGTATCGGCTACTGGATTGACAAGCTCCACAACTGCATTGTACGGAAATTCTCTTAACGGTACTTCTGGCGGTACAGACACGGGGATAATTCCACCATGCAAACTGCACTTCAAATCATAGATACGCTTTTTAAGCTGGGTACTCGGTGTCCCGTCCTCATTCTGTAAGAACACATCACGCACCGCTGTAAATTTTAATTCTCCAAATGTTTTCTCTTTGTCAATAACAAACCCGTTTGATAATCTCATAAATTCTTCACTCCTTTACTTTTCTTCAACTGCTACAATATCATCAGCAACTAACACATAATCGGTATGTCCCATATCCCCGATTGCATAACCTCTGCCGTATAACTTCGGATTGACAAGTTTTACTTTCTGTTCATACTTGAACTTTTTTTCGCCAGCCTGCACGGGAATTTCTACCACAACATTTTCGCCTTTCTGTACGTCAGAATAAAGGTTATAGCTTCGTCTTGCTAAGACCCTGCGGTTATTTTTATCTCTTTCAAAGACTGGCTCACTTTCGCCTGCAAATTCAAGAGTTCCAAAAGACTGTACCATATCTGGCACGACATATTTCATTTCCATATTGTTTTACCTCGTTTCTTTCTATTTTTGATAAATTGATTGTGATTTCTTATTCTGGCGGTTTGGGAAGTACCAGCAATCCCACAGATAGTAAAGGGTAAAATCAATGCTTACGCACCCTTGACTATCCGTGTTCTTGCAGGTTGTTGGCAGACAAGCCAGAATAAGCGGAAGTCTGCCGTTTGACAACTTCGGCGGAGAGCGTGATTTTTCTTTTCTCATACCGTTACCGCCTTATGATTTTTTCATTTTACGGCGTTTGTAGAAGAAGATACCTGCCAGTCCAGCACCAGAGGTCAAAAGAAGTGCAAGCAGTCCGTAAAGGTTTGTGTTATCGCCCGTTTTGGGACTGTCGCTCGGTCTGTTTGGCTTTTCTGGTGTCGGTGGTGTTTCGGGTTTCTCTGGTTCTTTTGGCTTTTCCTTAAAGGTAATCGTCTGTCCCTTATCCTCAATATCCTTATGCTCGGTAACTTTCTTCGGATCGTCTGGATTGCTTAAATCGTACAATTCTTCAAAAGTTACAAGCTGTTTGCCGTCAAGGGAAGTAGCGTCAAGGGTAAAGGCAACTTCCACTTTCATAGTTTCGCTGTCAGCAGTAAAAGTGTAATCACTTTCCACACGTTTCCCATTGATAAGAAGCTCGGCATTTTCTTTTTTCAACATCTGCCAGCCCACCAGTTTGTACTGTGTACCGACTTCTAAGCCCTCTAAGGTTACGGTATCAATGATTGTTACCTCTTTTCCAGCTTCAAGCTCTTTGTTGCCGTCCTTATCGGTAGCAGTCGTATGAATTTTGATGATACGCTCTGTGATAAGTACGGTCTGCCCGTCGTCCTCAATGTCTTTATGCTCCGCAACTTTCACGGGTTCGTCTGGATTGCTGAAATCATACAATTCTTCAAAGGTAACAAGGTTCTTGCCACCTAAAGCAGACGCATTGAATATATAGGAAATTTCCACTTTCATTTCTTCATCATCAGCGACAAAGGTATAATCGTTTTCTACACGTTTCCCGTCAATGATAAGCTCGGCGTTTTCTTCCTTTAACATCTGCCAACCTTTCAACTGATACTTTGTGCCTTTTGTAAGCCCGTTTAATTTGACAGTATCAACGATTGTTACCTCTTTTCCTGCAAGGATAGTTTTTTCGCCGTCCTTGCTGGTCGCTGTGGTATGGATAGAGATTTCTTTTTCGTATTCATCAGTCAACGTTCCTAAATCAATCACAAGGTTATTTCTTGATACCACGATTTCAAAAGGTGGGATAAGTTCAAAGCCTTTGTTACTGTCGCAACGCATTTCTTCAATGATGTAGGTATCATAAGGTAATGCACCCTTGCTGTCGTCTGGTTCAGAAGTTCCAAACCACACACCGTCCTCGCTGGTCTTGCCTGCGTTGGTATTGTGCTTATGCGAAGCCCATTCAGAAGAAGTGGAAAACTGCCCGTTATCATCAGTTACAACTATATGATTTTCGCCCGTTGTCTTGCTTGTGATCCTAAAAGGAACATCAGCAAGACGCTTGTGTGTGCCTGCACCGATTTTTACACCCTCAATATCTCCACGCTTAATCTGATTATAGATAGAATGGGCTTCGTCGGTTAAGTCCACGATTTTTCCATTTTCTGTGATTGTAAAATCAATCGGTTTTGCACCGTCTGTCAAATATCCGTCTGGTGCTTCGCTCTCAACGATACGGAAGTTTCCATAAGGTAAAAGGTCAGCAGAAGTAGAAGCGATACCCTCAATATCGGTACGAATTGTCTTTACCACTTCATTTTTCTTATAGAGCTTGCCCTCAACCAATACTGCATTATCATTTAAGGAAATGATGTCAAAGGCAGTATCTTTTAAAGTTGCACTTCCTTGTGGTTTGGTATCGCCCGTTTCTAAATCTCGTTTCTGAATTTTCACACCGCCACGGATAACCTTATCTGATACGGAAAACTGGTTACTTCCAGATAATACGGCAAGGTCGCCGTCCTCGGTAATCTGTGTAAGGTATAAGTCTTTTATCTGTTCGGACTTATCGCCAGCCTGCATATATGCACCGTCTAACAAGTATCCGTTTGGAGCTTTTGTTTCTTCAACGGTTAGCGTTCCAAGTGGAAGAACCGCTTTACCGTCCTGCATATAGAAGCTATCGCCAGATACTTTGTATGCGTCCGCAAATTTTGTGATGTAGTGGGTTGACCCGTCGCTGTCTGTTTCAGCGATTGTCTTTGTAACCCATGTACGAGTAGCTTCGGCAGGGAGATTGTCTTTATTATAGAAGCCTGCATAATACTTCCATGTAAATTCCGCACCTGCTAGAGAAGCGTTCCCCTGCGGATTGTCTTTCTGTGTTTCCATATCAATCTTGAAAAGCTCAATCAACGTGTCCGTTACTTTTGGTGTATCAGATACTTTCAAAGTCGCTGTTTTTCCAGCTTCAACTTTTAAGGAATATATAGTTTTATCTACTTTATATCCTGCTGGTGCGGATAATTCCTTGATATAGACTGTGCCTGCTTTTACCTCTACAACATCTGTATTTCCGTTTTCATCAGTCGTAAGAGTGGCAAGCTGTTTCGTGCAGTTCTTATCAGAAAAGACACCGTATGTTGCACCAGCGATAGAGTAATTCCCGTTACCGTCTGTAATGCTGGTATTACTGGTAGCCTTTTTAAGTTTCGCATTTCCGATATTTAACTTCGCCCAGAATTGCCCCAATTCCTGCCCCTCGCCAGAGTAGATATAACCGCCACATTCATAACGTCCTTTATTTTCTTTGACAAAGGCTCTTGCACCAGAGAAAACTTCGTCCTGCGTTGCCTTTGGAATTTCATCATAAGAAGCTCTCACGTTGTCGCATTGCCAGCCAAGATGTACGCTCAATCTCTGCCAGACAACAAGCTGTCTTAAAAGGTAGGCGTGATTGTTGCTTATTCCGCTGTGGCTGTCTGTGTACTGTTTCACATATTCGATAGATAAGGCAACGTCGCTTATCTGGTCGGCACTCATACGGGTGCTTGCGTCAATTCTGGTCTTGTAGCCATTCCTAAAATCTGTGTTAATGTCGATACAGTAAGCGTCCTCGCCCTCGACGGTCAAATGTCCCTCGTTAAAAGTAGAACCAATCGAACCGTCATTCATTACTTTTTCAACGATACCGACACGCTCTTTTGACTCCGTCCAGTATTGCTTGCTTTCTGCATGAACGGGTGTCGTCGGTAAAGTAGTAACGACAGTTGCAAGAGCTAAGAAGCCAGTACACAATCGTTTTAACATCTTTTTCATAAATCTAATGCTCCTTTCATTTTGGGTAATAAAATAGCCGTCCAATAAGAACGGCTGGAAATAGAAAAGGAACGTCATGTTAGGCGTTCCATAGTCTATAAGTTATTCAATTTTTTCTTGTTTCAATACTGATGTGTTGTACCATATCTTTGCATATCTAGGAAAACTTGCGTATCAAGGCTCATTCGTTAGTAGTAAATAAGTAGTAAATTGATGTGTTTGTTTCCTTGAAAATGCTGATAGATACTGTGTTTTAGCGGATAATCAGATTTTTATTGTGTTTTTAAGTGCAAATTATATTAGAAATCGTAGATTTTGGTATGAAAACATTGACATAGAATTGTCTACCGCAATATTGTACATGATCTTGCTTTATTTGTTGCTGGCCTTTTTGAAAAATTCAAAACAGGATTTTTTCAAACGAGGACCATGGGAAGAGCTGGTGGAAGTAACTGCTAAGGTGACACAATATACAGCACTTTTGATTGCAAGTATGTTTTGTTTTAAAATTGCATCCGAAATTTCGAGAATCGCTTTTTTCTTATTTTACTTTTTTGCGATTACCCTTGTTTTTGTATTCAGAAGTATTTACAAAGGGTTTTTATTGCATGTTGCCAAAAAAAGTATCAATACAAAGCGTCTGGTCATCTTGACAATGGCTGAAAATGTAGAGGAAATAAAAAAACGTCTTGGCATGGACGAGATGTGGAACTATCTTTTAAAAGGTTTGATCCTGCTGGATGTGCCGGACACAGCAGTTGGAACAGAATGCTGTGGCATTCCGATTCTGGGAAATTATAACAATATGTATGACTGTGTCACTCAAAGAGTTGTGGATGAAATCTTCATTCATATTCCCTATTCGGAAGGGATTCATGTTGCCAAGGCAATCGAACAGTATGAGGCAATCGGAATTGCTGTGAATTTGAATCTTCAGATTTATGATGTGAATTTAAAATGCAAATCCAAAGAGTTAAGAGCTTTTGGGGATTATTATGTAATCACATTCAAAGAGAGCGTTTCCAGTCTGAAAATGAGAGCTGTTAAGCGCATGATGGATATTATAGGTGCAATTGTCGGACTTATTGTCACAGGAATTGTGACTGTATTTCTTGCGCCTGTCTTGTTGGTGGAATCACCGGGGCCGCTTATATTTTCACAGGTGCGGGTAGGACTGAACGGAAGAAAGTTTAAGATGTATAAGTTTCGATCTATGTATAAAGATGCAGAAGAACGAAAAAAGGAACTGATGGCACAGAACGAAATGAAAGGCCTGATGTTTAAGCTTGAAAATGATCCGCGTATTACAAAAGTTGGGAAGTTTATCCGAAAAACAAGCATTGATGAGCTTCCACAGTTTTGGAATGTGCTGAAAGGGGATATGAGCCTGATTGGAACAAGGCCGCCAACTCTGGATGAATTCGAGCAGTATGAAACATTTTATAAAAGAAGACTCAGTATCCGTCCGGGGATCACGGGAATGTGGCAGGCCACAGGCCGCAGTGACATTACAGATTTTGAAGAAGTCCTGGCGCTTGATCTGGAATATATAGACAACTGGTCATTGGGGTTGGATATGAAGATTTTGTTAAAGACAGTGTTTGGAGTGTTCGGAGGAAAAGGAGCAAAATAAATGCAAAATCAGATGAACAAATATCGAAGATTGAAAAATCTGTTTTTGAGGCAAAGCTATCTGGATGCCTGGGAAGATTATCAAAGAAGTATTTTGAAAAAAAGTTTTCCGAAGTGGGATTATATTGTCCTGACAGCGTCCAATGAAGAGCAGGGAAAGGCGTTCCAAAAGCAGATAGAATATAGAAGTGAAAAAGGTGTGCTGCCAGACGCCACAAAATTTCTGGTAATTCCAGATCCGGATGGAAAACGGATTGGTTCCGGTGGCGCAACGCTGCATGTTTTGCGGACGCTTTCTGAGCGGGAAGGATTTTTGGGGGATTTTCATGGAAAGAGAATTCTTGTGATACATTCCGGCGGAGACAGCAAACGTGTTCCGCAGTATTCCGTATGTGGAAAATTATTCTCTCCGGTGCCAAGGGAATTGCCGGATGGAAGAGGATCTACGCTATTTGATGAATTTCTGATCGGAATGTCAGGAGTCCCGTCCAGATTTAAGGAGGGGATGCTGGTGCTTTCCGGAGATGTGCTGCTGTTGTTCAATCCGCTGCAGATTGATGCACAGTTTTCAGGTGCTGCAGCTATTTCTATGAAATCACCGGCTGAGATCGGGAAAGATCACGGCGTATTCTTAAACGACGGAACGGATCACGTCAAAAAATTTTTACATAAACAACCTCTCGATACACTTTTGAACTTAGGCGCTGTCAATGATCAGGGAAATGTAGATTTGGATACAGGCGCAGTTTTGTGTGATGCAAATCTTGTATCGGCATTATTTTCATTGATCTCAGACCACGGAGAGGTAAATGAAAAAAAATATCAGATGTTTGTCAATGAACAGTCAAGAATTAGTTTTTATGGGGATTTTTTATATCCTCTTGCGTCAGATTCCACACTGGAACAGTATTATAATGAGCAGCCGGAAGGAACTTACTGCGAAGAGCTGATGGTATGCAGAAAAAAAATCTGGGAAACACTTTGTAAATTCCAGATGAAATTGGTGTGCCTGTCGCCGGCAGAGTTTATTCATTTTGGAACAACAACAGAACTTCTGAAATTATTGACAGAAGAGATCAATGATTATGAATTTCTGGACTGGAGACCCAACGTATTTACCAATACACAGAGAGTGGAAAGCGCCATCCATGACGGGCTGCTGGAAAAAGACGTGGTACTGGAAGACGGATGTTATATTGAGAGCAGCTGGCTTGCAGGCAGTACGGTCGTAAAAAGGGGGGCAATCGTATCCCAAATGATCCTGCAGGATATGACTGTGCCGGAAGACACCGTGTGGCATGGGATCCGTCTGAAAGAGCAAAACGCATATCTTGTGCGTACATATGCAGTAACGGATAACCCGAAGAAGACCCTGGAAGAAAACGCAGGATTTTTAAAAGGGACATTGCAGACGTTTTTAGAAGACAACGGGTTATGTACAGATGATCTTTGGGATACACAGGATCATTCTCTTTGGAATGCAAAGCTTTACTCTGCACATCCTGCACAAGATCAGGCGGCCGAGGAAGCGCTGCTTTTGTGGAAGATGAGCTGCAAAGAGGCAGACGAAGAGGAAGTTTGTGCATGGAAGGCAAGAAAACGATATAGCTTGTGTGAATCTTTTGCACAGGGGGATACTGCACATTTTGTAGAATGGAATGAAGAACTGGAAAACAGAATCCTGATTGAACGCTTTTTAAAGGCACTAAAAGGCGGAGAAAATTATATCGCGGCATTGAAAATCTTCGGTGAAGAAGAATTGAATGAAAAGCAGTATGAAATTTTGATGGAAAAAGCAGATCATATGGAATTTTCAGAGAAAATCAGAGTGCTCTATGCAATTTCACGCTCCATGAAATATCAGTCAGTCACATTTCATGGTGCTTCATATGATCTGGTGGAACAAAAATGTTTTTCAGAAATACAGAAGATGTTGTTTCAGAAAAGTTTTATTCGTCATGCGGCAGATTATAAGATCGCAAAAGAAGTAGTACAGATAAAACTTCCGGTCCGGGTAAACTGGGGCGGCGGCTGGACGGATACTCCGCCATACTGCAATGAAAACGGAGGAGTAGTTTTAAATGCACCGATTTTACTCAAAGGAGAAAAGCCAATTGAGGTGGAAATAAAAAAGATCCCGGAATATCGAATTGAATTTGCAAGTCTGGACTTTTATGCATATGGAAAAGCGGAAACGGTGGAAGAAATTCAAGACTGCCATAACCCATATGATTCATTTGCGCTACATAAAGCAGCCTTGATCGCCTGCGGAGTGATTCCGCTTGATGGACATGCAGAGCTGAGAGAAATTTTGAAAAAAATGGGCGGAGGCTTTTATCTGTCCACCAAAGTTTGTAATGTACCGAAGGGGTCAGGACTTGGAACAAGCAGTATCCTTTCCGGGGCCTGTGTGAAAGCCATCGGAGAGTTCCTGGGGCAGAGCTGGTCAGACAGCCAGGTGTATGAACTGGTCTTGAATATGGAACAGATTATGAGTACCGGCGGCGGATGGCAGGATCAGGTTGGCGGCCTGACTCCGGGAGTAAAATATATTACTTCACGTCCGGGGATCCGACAGAAAATACATGTGACTTATCTGGAATTGGATCAGGACACCAAAAAAGAACTGCAGGAGAGATTTGTACTGATCTATACGGGACAGAGGCGTCTGGCAAGAAACTTGCTCAGAGAAGTTGTTGGAAATTATATCGGCGGAAGAAGAGAATCGATCGAGGCTTTAAAAGAAATGAAACGCCTGGCAGTGCTGATGCGATTTGAATTGGAACAGGGAAATATCGATGCATTCGCAAAGTTATTGAATGAACACTGGGAAGTATCAAAGCTGCTGGATCAGGGATCTACCAATACCTGTATTGATCAGATCTTTGAGTCCTGCGAGGACATGATCGATGGAAGGTTTATTTCCGGTGCAGGCGGCGGAGGATTTCTTCAGGTCATTCTGAAAAGAGGCGTTACCAAAGAAGCACTGCGGGAACGATTAAAACAAGTGTTTGAAGATTCAGGCGTAGATGTTTGGGAGACGGAATTTGTCTGGGAATAAAATGCAAAATGAGAGGAAAGAAAAATGAATTATATCAGCAGAAAAATAGGATTATGCATATGTGCAGTACAACTGATCGCATCGGCAGTGTTTTTTGTAGCGCTGTGGCTTATGAATTTATTGCCGGCAAAATATGTCACAATAATCGGACTGGTACTTCTGCTTTTCTTTGTATGCGTGGTATCCACGCAGCTTCTTTCTAAAAAGAAGGGAATTGCGGGAAAAGTAATCAGTATTTTATTAAGCATTGGGCTGATTTTCGGATCCTATTATATTTTTAAGACAACAAATGTAATTGAAAATATCAGTGGCGGAGATACGAAAGTCACGAAAATGGTGGTAGCGGTCAAGGAATCGGATCCGGCTGAAAAACTGGAAGATGCAGCATCGTATCAGTTTGGTGTGCAGTACGCATTGCAGCGTTCGGATGTGGAGGCAGCAGTTGCAAATATCAATGAGAAACTGGGAAGCCAGATTGCGGCCGTGGAGTATGGATCCGTTGCAGAACAGGCAGCAGCACTTCACAGCGGCGAAGTTCAGGCAATTATCTACAATGATGCATACAGCCAGATGTTGGAAGAAGGGCTTGGCGAGGAACAGGAAAACTTTAAAGTCATCTATACATATGAAGTGAAATCGAAGGTAGAAAATAAAGCAGCACAGGTAGAGGTAAAAGATGAGACATTTACCGTGTACATCAGTGGAATTGACGTGTACGGTGCGATTGAAACGAACAGCAGAAGTGATGTGAATATTCTGGCAGTCGTCAATCCAAATACACATCAGGTACTTCTGGTGACAACTCCGAGAGATTACTATGTGCAGATTCCGGGAATTTCCGGAGATATGCGGGATAAACTGACACATGCCGGAATTTATGGAGTGGATGCGTCCATGTCTACGTTGGGGCAGTTGTATAATACAAGCATTGAGTTCTATGCAAGAGTGAACTTTACGTCTCTGGTAGAAATGGTGGATGCACTTGGTGGAATCGATGTGATCTCAGAACAGGCATTTACAACAAGTGATGACAGTGGACTGGTTATGGATGTAATCCAGGGAGAAAATCATTTCAATGGAGAACAGGCACTGGCATTTGCAAGAGAACGGCAAAATGTGGATGGCGGTGATTTCCAGCGTGGAAGAAATCAGCAGGCTGTGATCACAGCGATGATCAAGAAAGCAATTTCACCGGCAATTTTGACCGGAGCGAATGGTCTGCTTAACAGTGTCAGTGGAAATGTAGATACAAATATGTCAACAGAGCAGATTCAGACATTGGTTAAAAATCAGCTTTCAGAAGGCGGAGCATGGAATATCAAATCGATGTCTGCAGAAGGAATGGGAGATACACAAGAGTGCTTTTCCATGGTGGGAACACCACTGTATGTCACACAGCCGGATCAGAATTCAGTGGCAGCGATTCAGACAGCAATTGCTGCAGTAAAAGCCGGAGAAACATTTTCGGATTCAGAAATCGCACAATAAAGAATTGTGAGAAAGGACAGCGCGGTAAATGATGAGCAACAAGATAAATGTACCGTTTTCGCCGCCGGACATTAAAGAGGAAGAAATACAGGAAGTCGCCAGAGCTTTGCGAAGCGGATGGATCACAACCGGACCAAGGACCAAGGAATTTGAAAAACAAATTGCAGAATCTGTTGGAACAAAACGGGCAGTCTGTCTGAACTCTGCAACAGCATGTATGGAAATGGTACTTCGTGCAATGGGAATCGGTGCGGGAGATGAAGTGATCACAACTGCATATACTTACACAGCAACCTGTAGTGCAATTTGCCATACAGGGGCTGTGCCGATCCTTGTGGATACTTTGCCAGATTCCTATGAAATGGATCCGCAGAAGGTGAGAGAAGCTGTTACGGAGCGAACAAAAGCGGTTATTTGTGTAGATCTTGCAGGAATTGTGTACAGCAAGTACGATGAGATTTTTAAAATAGCAGAAGAGAAAAGAGCACTTTTTCATGCAGGCTGCGAACGGCAGAAAAAACTGGGCAGGATACTGGTTATGGCGGATGCGGCACATGCATTTGGAGCATCACACGAACATAAGATGTGCGGCCAGATCGCAGACTTTACCTGTTATTCTTTTCATGCCGTGAAAAATCTGACGACAGCGGAGGGCGGTGCCCTTGTATGGTCAGAGCAGATCGAACAGGCGGGGATAGACGGAGAGGAACTCTATAAAGAATTTATGCTGCTCTCCCTCCATGGACAGTCTAAAGATGCATTGGAAAAAACAAGAGCCGGAGCCTGGGAATATGATGTGATCGCACCTTACTTCAAATGCAATATGACAGATATTACAGCGGCCATCGGCCTGTCACAATTGAAACGTTATCCGGAAATTTTGCATCGAAGAAGAAGTATCATAGAAAGATATGATGAAGCATTTAAGCAGTACCCGATTCAGGTTTTGAATCATTACGATACGGACCATATTTCCAATGGACATCTGTATTTGACAAGATTGCCGGGAAAGACAAGAGAAGCGTGCAATCAGATCATTTTGCAGCTTGCAGAGCAGGGAATTGCCAGCAACGTGCATTATAAGCCGCTTCCGCTATTGACGGCTTACAAGAATATGGGATTTCAGATGGAAGATTATCCCAATTCTTATCGGATGTTTGAGAACGAGATCACACTTCCGCTGCATACGTGTTTAAGTGATGAACAGGTTTCGTATGTGACTGAAAAATTTACAGAAATATTGAGGAAAAATCAGTAATGATAAAATGGGAAAACTTACCGGAGCGAATCAAAAATGAAAAAACTTATCCATATTATGAACTGCTGCAGCAAAAGAAAATACAAATTTTATGGAAAAGGGTTCTTGATTTTTTTTGTGCGGTTGTTTTGACTGTACTCCTATCTCCGGTGATGCTGCTGATTGCAGCGGCCATTAAACTGGATACGAAAGGACCGATCTTTTACAGGCAGACACGTGTCACCAGATATGGGATGACCTATCGAATTTTTAAATTTCGAACCATGATTACAGGTGCAGATAAAAAGGGGCCGCTTGTCACCAGCAGTCAGGACGATCGTGTGACAAAAGTTGGAAAACTGTTACGAAAAATTCGTCTGGATGAACTGCCGCAGCTGTTGAATGTGTTAAAAGGTGAGATGAGCTTTGTGGGAACACGGCCGGAAGTTGAGAAATATGTCGATCAGTATTCGGAGGAGATGATGGCGACGCTGTTTCTCCCGGCAGGTATTACATCCTATGCAAGTATTATGTATAAAGATGAAGATGAACGGATTGGCGCATATCAGAAACAAACCGGAAAGAGTGTGGATGAAATTTACAGAGAATATATTCTTCCGGAAAAGATGAAGTACAATCTGAAATATCTGAAGGAATTTAGTATCTGGAGAGATATGAAGCTGATGCTGATGACAGTAGCAGCGGTTTTAAAATAGCAGTTTGGAAGAGGAATGAGAATGAGCAAAGTAGCAGTGATTACCATGGGAGTAAAATTGGACGGCGAAAAAGGATACACAAGATTTCGGTATTTGTGTGAATTTCTCGTGAAAAAAGGATACGAAGTAGATCTGATCACGACTACCTTTCAACATTGGGAAAAAAAGCAAAGGGATCTGGAATCTGTTGACCAGAAAAGCTACCCATTTGGGATCAAATTTATATATGAGCCGGGATATCGGAAAAATATCGATTTGAGAAGAGTAAGAAGTCATAAAATTGCAGCAGAAAATTTAAGAAAGTTACTGGAAAAAGAAGGGGACTATGATCTGATCTATGCAGAAATCCCTCCAAATGACGTGGCACTTGCAGCGGCAGAGTATGCGCATCGAAACAAGATCCCGTTTGTGGCAGATGTAAACGATCTCTGGCCGGAAGCAATGCGTATGGTTTTTGATATTCCGATCGTCAGCGATCTTTTATTTTATCCGCTCAAAAGGGATGCAGAAAAGGTGTATTCGCTGACATCCGGTGTCATTGGAACATCGGACGAATATCGTGACAGACCGTTTTTAAATCAAAAGCGGGATGTGTTAAAGGAAACGGTATATGTTGGAAATGAAATTTCCGTATTTGACAGAGAAGCAGAACAGCATGCGGATGAAGTACAAAAAGAGGAAGGCACATTTTGGGTGACATATGCAGGGACAATTGGAACGAGCTATGACATTCGTACCATGGTACTGGCTGCAGAGGAGTTGATGAAGCAGGGAAAAACGAAGATCCGGTTTCAGATACTGGGAGACGGTCCGACGAGAGAGATGCTGGAAAATCTGGCAAAAGAGCGCAAGATCCAAAATGTAAAATTTACAGGATATGTGCCGTATGAACAGATGGCGGCATATCTGGTGAAATCAGATGTTTTGATCAATTCGTTTGTGCGAAAGGCACCGCAAAGTATTGTCACGAAAATCGGAGATTATCTGGCGGCGGGAAAACCGATGATCAATACGTGTATGAGTCCGGAATTTCGAAAGAAAGTGGAGCAGGACGGATTTGGGATCAATATTGAGCCAGAAGACGTCAGGGAGCTGGTAAATGCCGTGGAGTGGATGTACGAAAATGAGGCAGAAAGAAACGACATGGGAAACCGGGCAAGGAAGATTGCAGAAGAACAGTTCGACCGACCGGTATCCTATGGGAAAATAGAAGCAATGATCAGCAGTCTGATCACAAAGAGAAAGTAAAGGCAGGATAAAAATGAGACCGGTATTTAGTGTGGTGATGCCAACATATGGTGTAGAAAAGTATATTGAGAAAGCAATCCGAAGTGTTCAGGCACAAACATTTGAAAACTGGGAGCTGCTTGTGATTGATGATTGTACTTGTGATCAAAGTGCAGAGATTGCCTGCGAAATTGCAAAAACAGATTCTCGTATCCGCATCGTACATCACGAAATAAACCAGGGGCTTAGTGCTGCAAGAAACACAGGGATCCAAGAGGCAGTCGGAGAATATATCTGGTTTATGGATCCGGATGATTGGGTGGAACCGGAATTGATGCAGGCTGTAGCGGCATCGTTGGAGAAAAACCGTGCAGAAATGGTTCTGTTTGGACTGCAGGAAGAGTATTATGCTCCGGACGGACACCTGCAGTATTCCCATCCGATCTCTCCGACAGAACAGTATTTTACCACTCAGGAAACACTGCGGAAAGAGTTCATCCGGCTGGAGCAGCAGACGCTGTATGGATATGCCTGGAACAAATTTTATAACCTGGATTATCTGAGATCACAGAATCTGTGGTATACCGATGTGAAATTGATCGAAGATATCAAATTTAATGTCGAATATTGTATGAATATTCAAAGAATGAATCTATTGGCAATCACACCGTACCATTATGCAAAACGAGTGGAAATGAACCTGACAAACAAATTTGTGGAAAATTATTATGAACTTCACGAATGGAGAATTGCGATGATACTCAATCAGTATCGCAGCTGGAAGCTTGATAATGAGAATGTACGGGCAATACTGGGCGGATTGTATGGAAGATATATTCTTTCCGCACTGCAGAGAAACTGCAGCAAAGAAGCAAACATGTCATATAGGATGCGAAAAAAATGGTGCAGGAATTTGTTTGAAAGACCTTTGTTCCGGGAATTGATACCGGGAGCGAAAGCGAAGGACAGCTTCAGTTTAAAAATTGCATTGAGATGTCTGAAATGGAAACAGGTTGGGCTCTGTCTGGTTTTAGGAAGAGGAATCTATCTGGTCAGAGAAAAGATGCCGGTACTTTACTCCAAAGTCAAGGCAGAAAGGTAAAAAATGATGACACGATTAAGGCGATACGAAGAGAACGTAGAATTGATCTTTAAAATTTTATATTTCCTGCTCGCAGCAGGAACATTTTGCCCGTTCATTTACGATTCATCGCTGCAGCCAATTCTGGTGAAAATGGTGCTGGGAGTTGGAGGGATTCTTCTATTTCTCCGGGCAGCGGATTGGAAGCATTACATTCGTATGCCGGGACTGTCGTGGATGGCGTTGTTCGTTCTGAGTTTTCTATTGTCCTCCTTTATGAACAGAAGATATGGAATGTCTGAAAATTTCAAATGGATGATCTGGATGATCTTGCAGATGGGATGTTTGTATACTTGTAAGCTGGATCGGAGCAGGGAATCTTATGAGAAGGAATTTCGGATTTTATCCCATGTGATGCTGGGGTACAGTATGATCGCAGCAATATGTTCTTTCTGGCAGCTGCTTCAGGGAACCGCACTGAAGTGGATCACACAAAGTGGTGAAGTCATGCTGTCAGGATACCACTGGGGAAGGCTGTGGGGCATTTATACCGATCCAAATTACGGTGCAGGATTTCATGCCCTTTGTACATTGATGGCGTTGTACTTTTTTTGGAATGTAAAAAAATGGTGGAGATACATCTATCTGTTTCCAATGCTGCTTTCTGTGCTGTACATCGGATTTTCAGATTCCAGAACCAGTGCATTGATGTTGTGCGCAGGATGTGGTGCGTATTTTCTGTTCACTCAGATACAGTCAGCAGATAAGAAGGACAGAACAAAGCGGGGGATTGCAGGAGGGCTGATGATCGCAGCGGCAGTGATCCTGGTATTTTCCGGAATGCATCTCATGAAAAAAGCATACAATCAGCAGCAGGTACCTGTGGCAGAAAATACGCAGGCGGTGGATCCGGTGCAGAAACCACAGGAGATACAAACCGGGAGAGAACAGGATCTGCAGAAGGACGTCAGCAATGGCCGGATTCAGCTCTGGAAAAGCGGTATTGAGATCTGGAAGACATCTCCGGTATATGGAACAGGGTATTCCACGGTGGTGGATTATGCAAAGGAGAACGTAAAAGGAACATACATTATAGAAAATTCGCAGGGAGATTACCACAATCTCCATAATCAGCTGATCAATGTGCTGGTGTATCAGGGAAGTATCGGGGCAATTTTGCTTGTAGGGATGTTTCTCTATTTTTGCCGGTATATTTGGAAAGCATTTCAAAAATCCGGGATAAGAAATTACGACGGGATGCTGTTATGTTCCATTTTGATGATATTGATCGCAATGATGTTTTTACTGGAAGGGTTTTATACCAATTCGCCGGGAGCATGTATATTCTGGGTATTTGGCGGATATCTGATCCATGGAATTTATCAGGATCAAGAGCAGACAGTGAAATAAAGGATGTAGTTTATGAAGAAGAAAATACTGGTCGGATATATTATGGATGGAACATCCGGAGGCATTGATCGCTACCTGCTTCGATTTATAGAGCAGGTATGGGAAGAAGACATTCAGATTGATTTTTTGAGTGACCGCAGTGCATACGAGCTGAAGAAAAGATTAGAAAAATATAAAAGCAGAGTGTTTCAGGTATCCAGTTTATGGCATCCTGTGACACAGTATCGGCAGATGCAAAAGATTATCCAAGAGAACGGGTATGATGTTGTATATTTGAATATTTCAACAGCAATGGATTTTATTGGCGCAAAAGCTGCAAAAGATGCCGGTGTGAAGGAAGTGATCCTTCACAGCCATTCGGGTGGAAATGACTGTGGGAATGTCTGTAAAAGACTGTTGTATGACGTACTGCACAAAATCTGCAGAACCTTTTTATTCCGTCTCGGAACACGGCATTATGCCTGTTCGAAATCAGCGGGATACTGGATGTATCCCAAACGAATCGTAGAATCCGAAGCATTCCAAATATTGTATAATGCAGTTGATATGGAGTATTACCGGTATGATGAAGAGATGAGAAAACAAGTGCGCATGGAAATGCAGGTTCCCCGGACAGATACGTTGGTTCTCGGACATGTTGGAAATTTCTGTTATCAGAAAAACCAGGAGTTTCTGGTTCGGGTGATGGCTGAGGTTTTAAAAAGATGTCCCAATGCCCGGTTATGGTGCCTTGGAAAAGGGGAAAATGAGCAAAAAATCCGAAAATTAGCACAAAAGTTTCATATAGAGGAACAGATACGGTTTCCGGGACAAAAAGAAGACATCGGATCTTATTATCAGGGAATGGATGTTTTTGTACTGCCCTCCAGATTTGAAGGACTTCCTCTTGTAGGGATAGAGGCACAGTGTATGCAGCTACCGTGTGTATTTAGTGATGCGATTACAAAAGAAGTTCAGATACAGGATCACTGTGTGTTTTTAAGCCTGCATAAATCACCGGAAATCTGGGCAGAAGAGATTTTAAAAATATCCAGGTATGACAGAACGCAGGTGCAGATGACAGAACAGATGAAGTGCTATACATTGGAAGAGCAGAGAAAACAGATGAGGAGATGGATATGTCTTTGGTAAGTATTATCGTTCCGGTATATAATGTGGAACCATACATTGAAACGTGCATACAAAGTCTGATTCGGCAGACCATGGGGAACATAGAAGTGATTCTTGTGGACGATGGTTCGACAGACCGAAGCGGTGAGCTTTGTGATCAATACGCCGAAGCAGATGAAAGAATCCGGGTCATACATAAACAGAACGGTGGGCTGAGTTCCGCAAGAAATGCCGGAATTTCGGCAGCGAAGGGGGAGTATCTGCTGTTTGTGGACAGTGATGATTATGTGTCTGCAAGCCTGGTGGAAAAGACGGTGTCATGTGCAGAACAGAATCAGGCAGATGTGGTTGTCTTTGACTATCAGGAAATCGAATTGTGCAGCGGAGGAAAACAAACAAGAACATCTGCATTGCCTGCCGGGCAGGTCATCCATGCAGAGAGTGTTCCACAGCTTCTGCTGATCACTCCATCTGCATGTAACAAGCTGTATAAACGCAGTTTTTGGGAAATGACACAGATTGTCTATCCGGAGGGAAGAAACTTTGAAGATCTGTCAGTCATTCCGCGGATTTTGCTGCAGGCGGGACGGGTCGTATATTTGGAAGGAGATCCTTTGTATTTTTACGTGCTCAGAGTAGGATCGATTATGCGGAGCGGAGCTTTTGAAAAGGGCTGGGAAGAGCGAAGAAAAGCAATTTCGGATGTAAGCAATCTGCTGGAAGAAAAAGGGATGGAACAACAGTACAAAAAAGAGCTGGAATATCTGGCATTTGAGCATTTATATTTTGTACCATCCAAAGAAGTGGTGTTAAAAGACAGAAACAATCCGTGCCTGAAAGAGTGGAGATCGTATTTGGATCTTCAGTATCCGGATTGGAAAGAGAATCCCTATATCCGACAGTTATCAGGAAAAGACAAAATCCTTTTATTGCTGCTCAGGCACAGATGCTATGCAGGAATGTGCATGTTGTCTGTACTGCGAAAAGGGATGGACAGGCTGAAAAACAAGTAACAGGAGATAAGAATGGAAAAAGTGTTAACAGTTGTGATTCCATCGTTCAATGTGGAAAAGTATTTGCGTCAGACGTTGGAATCCTTGAGAAATGAAGAGATTCTGGAAGATGTGGAAGTGTTGATCGTAGATGATGGTTCAACAGACGGCACAGCAAAGATTGGAAAAGAATATGAGAAACGTTATCCGCAGACCTATCGGGTGATTTCCAAAACAAACGGAGGACACGGTTCAACAATCAATTGCGGGATCGAACAGAGCAGAGGAACATTTTTCAAAGTCGTGGATGGAGATGACTGGGTCAATACAGAGGCATTGATCGAAGTGGTGCGCAGACTGAAAACATGCGGGGCCGACTATGTGGTGACAGATTATTGTGAAGTGAATGATAAGACAAAAGAGCAGGTGAGAAAACAGTTTCCTGCATTGGATGTCTGCAGAGAAATCCGATTTGAAAATGCGGCAGAGAAGGTGCAGATACCTATGCATGCGCTGATCATCAGAACGGATCTTTTAAAAACACATCAGATCCGTTTGGATGAACATTGTTTTTATGTGGATGTGGAGTATGTGCTGTTTCCGGTACCATATGTGGAAACCGTTGTATATTATCCGGAGCCTGTTTATATGTATCGTCTGGCACAGGAAACACAAAGCGTGAGCATCCGGGGATATCAAAGACATATACAAGATCATATCCGTGTGATTTTTCATCTGAGCCAATTTTTTGAGGAATACCGGGAAAATGCAGGAAATTCAGAAAAAACGGCGTATATTGCCAGACGGATCGCACAGATGATCGGAGATCAGGTTACCATTTTTTTGAGCTTTCCGGAGGAAAATACGGAGACACAGAAACAGTTTCTGGAGTTTGACAGACAATTGAGGAAAACGAGCAAAACGATCTATGAGCTGTCCGGAAGAGAAAGTGGGACACTTCGCCTTTTGAGAAGAACCGGATTCAGGGGGTATCGGCTCATCCGGAAACTGGCAAGAAAGAGAAACAATATGGAGGAATAAATGAAGATACATTCTGTCAAATACAATTTTATCATGAATGCGATTCTGACAGTGGCGGGAATCATCTTTCCGCTGATCACATTTCCTTATATTTCCAGAGTGCTTCTGGTAGAAGGAAGTGGAAAAGTAGCATTTGCGACATCTGTGGTCACATATTTTACAATGTTTGCCTCCTTGGGAATCCCGACATATGGGGTTCGGGCATGTGCGATTGTAAGAGACAACAAAGAAAAACTCTCCAAGACCGTTCAGGAACTGTTGATCATCAGTGGAGGAACAACACTTCTGACGTACATTGTGTTTGGAATTTCCCTGTTTGTTATACCGGAGTTTGCACAGGAGCGAACACTGCTTCTGATCGTTGGACTTGGGATCGGACTGAACACCATAGGAGTGCAGTGGCTGTATAATGCACTGGAACAGTATTCTTACATTACAACCTGTTCAATCTTATTTAAAGTGATCGGGATGATCCTGATGTTTTTACTGGTGAAAGAGAGCTCAGACTATCAGATTTACGGAGGCGTATATGTCATCGCATCCTTTGGATCTTATGTGCTGAACTTTATCTGTCTTAGAAAGTTTGTGACATTTCAGAAGACTGGTACCTATCAGTTCAAACAACATTTGAAGCACATCATGGTATTTTTTGCCATGTCAGCCGGTGCAAGTATTTACCTGAATCTGGATGTTGTGATGTTGCGTTTTTTGCAGAGCAATGAAGCGGTAGGATATTATAATGCAGGAATTAAGGTAAAGACAGTCCTGGTGACATGTGTGACATCGCTTGGAACCGTGCTGCTGCCAAGATTATCCTATTATATTGAGACAGCGGACAAAAAAGCGTTTCAGCTGATGGTGGGAAAGGCATTTCGGTTTGTATTTGTTGCTGCAAGTGCAGTGACCGTATATTTTAGTATTTTTGCCAGAGAATCCATTTTGCTGCTCTCAGGTGAGGCGTTTCTGCCTGCAGTCGGTCCGATGATGATTTTAATGCCCACGGTGCTTTTGATCGGACTTTCCAACGTCACTGGAATTCAGATTCTGACTCCAAATGGACGAGAACGGGAAGTCATGTATTCCATCTGGGGTGGTGCGATTCTGGATTTTGTGCTGAATCTGATCGTGATTCCTAAATTTTCAGCAAATGGAGCCGCTTTGTCAACACTTTTGGCAGAAGGGATGGTTCTTCTGCTTCAATGTTGGTTCTTGAGAGATGTGTTGTGGAGTTATATCCGGCAAGTACAATGCTGGAAAATCGTAATTGCACTGGCAGTGGCATCCGTAATGACGATTCCTGTTAAGATATGGATCGATTCCGGAGTGTTTGTAACACTTCTTGTATCGGCAATCGTATTTTTCGGAGGATATGCAGTGGTTCTTCTGCTCCTGAAAGAACCTTTTGTATCTGAAATTCTAAACTCGGGGATTCATGCGATTGTCCGAAAAAAATAGACGATGAAAAGAGAGAGATACAGATAGAGTGAGGGAAAATATGAAAGAGAAGTTACTGGAAAATAAAAAGAAAGTACTGGAAAATTTATATCTGACAGTGTTTGCGGTGTTTTGCCTGTATTTCTTTATGTGGACAACAACTTTTTGGGTGTCATGGCCAGATTTTTTTGTCAGTGATCTTCGAACGGTCATGATTGCCTTGATCGTAGTAAAGGCAAGTGTGAGCGAAAAAAAATCCAATTGGAAAGAGCTTGTCTTTGAAATTGGTTTGATCGCAGTATTTTTGGCAGTAAAAAACAGAAATGGACAAGAAATTCTGCTGGATACATTGCTTTTGATTTTGGGAGCCAAAGAAATCGCGTCAGAAAAGTTGATTCGTGTGTATACCGTGACGATCGCAACCGCATTGTTTGTAACCATCGGAGCCTCTTTGCTGGGAATCATTGAAAATCTGTCCTATGCACAGCCGGGAAGAATGACCAGAATGGCATTTGGAATCGGTTATCCGACAGATTTCGGGGCACACGTACTCTTTTTATTACTCTGCTATTTTTATTTGAGAAGAAAAAAAATACAATATGTGGAATTGGCAATTACGGTTCTGATCGGCGGACTGATCTACATTTTTTGCGGAGCAAGAACAAATGCGTTGTGTATCTGGCTGTTGGCAGGTGTCCTTTTCTATACCAAAATCAGAAGAGACGATGCAAAAAAAAGGAAAAAAGAGTATGAGATGGCATCATGGTTTTCTGGTCTGCTTGCATCGGCAGGAACCATCTGTGCTGCGGGAATCCTGATTTTATCGATGCTTTATACAAAAGGAAGCAGTATATTTTTGAAACTGGACTCAATCTTGAGTCAGCGGCTTTCTTTTTCCAAAAAAGGGATGGAGGTCTATGGATTTTCCATATTCGGACAGTATATTCCCATGCAGGGCAATGGAGGAAGTACAGAGACACCATTGAATTACTTTTTCCTGGACAGTTCCTATATTTCCATTTTGCTGCAGTATGGTCTGATCATGTTCGTGATGATTCTCATTTTGTGGGGGATCATCGGATTGAGAGCAAGAAAAGAAAAAGACTGGGTGCTTTTGTGGATTCTTGCGATCATTGCATTTCAGAGTATTATGGAACAGCATTTGCTGGATATTTCATATAATCCATTTCTTTGGATTTTGTTTGCAGAAACAGGAAAGAAAAGAAAACAGAAAAAAATAAGTGGAGCAGAGAAGAATATATGAAAAAAATGGAAAAAAAATGGCCTTTTGTTTTCAATGGCATCGTCATATTCTGTTTGATCCTGCTGATTCTGGGAATGCGCTGGCAGGCGAAAAAGGAAGAGTCAGAAGTATTAAATGTTACAGAAAGTCTTCAGAAAGAAAGTGAGATCACTTCTTTTTCAGAGGAAGAAGAGGCAGTGTTATATATGTTGAGTGCCTTGAAAAAGAACGACCTTGATATGGCACTTAGAGGATGTGCAATTGATGAGACAGCTCTGCAGATCAATTTTGTAAAGACAGCAGAGGAACTCCCGGGGATGCAGCTTATAGATCTGCCGGCTCCAACATCAGATTATTCGTATTATTTTCCGCTTACATCGGCAGAAATGACCAAAGCATATATTGAGCAGTTTGAAGAATTGTCGACAGAAATTCCGGAGATAGAGACGTTGGAAGTGCTGGAGATTGCAGAGAAAAAGGAGAAAGAACGAGAAGAACAGCTGGCAGAGTGTCTGGCGGCTCAGGAAGTCAGTGAACTGGAAATTTATGTGAAATGTGGGGAACAGAGTTACAGACTGGGGTTTACGGCAGTACAATATGAGAAAAACTGGAAAATCCATTCACTAAAAGAAGGGCTTCTCTATGAAACGGATATACCTGCCTGTGTGCAGATGGAAGAGATGCGCGAGGCAAAAAAAACGTATGTGCTTCCAAATCAGCTGACAGGTGCCAATTATTTTCAGGCGATGCCAATTTCAGAAAAAACACCGCAGCGGGCAGTGGAGCAGTTTATTTATGCAATTGAAAAGGGGGATCTGACAAGAGCGCTGGCGTTTGCAACAACAGAATCCAGTCAGGATACATCCCCGGAACTGTTGAAAAAACAGGGAGAATATGCAAAAGAGTTAAAAACAATGCTGTATGGATTTTTAGGTACGGAAGATGCAAGATTGTACGGGAAAAGCGAAGAACAGCTGAATAAGCTGCGCGGAAAGTTGAACCCGGAATATATGGTATATCTGGATTTGATCAAAGTGATTCCAATAGAAACTGAGGAAAATACAGAGACAGTCAAACAATATGCCGGATTATATTCATACAACGGGAAAAATTATCTGACAGGCTATACCCTTTGCAGACAGGAGGATGGATGGCAGATTCAGTCATTGAGTGCACCGGCACTGTCTCTTGAATCCGGAGAAGTGATGCGGCTGTCAAAAGAAGAAAGCCGAAAAACATCCGAGCAAAGTGTGTTAAAGGCAGAAAAAAATGAAAGATAGACAATCAAAGGAGAAAACATGGATCAGAAAAAAGTAGTTGATTTTTTAGGAATACAGCTGAACAACCTGACGGCGGAGGAGATTTTGGATCATGTAGATCAGTGTATTGCACAGAGAAAAATCTGCCAGATCGTCGGAGTGAATGTGGATCAGGCGCTGCGGGTGATCGAAAATCCCGTTTCTAAAAAAATATTTGAGGATGCGGAAATCGTATTTACAGATGGAAAACCGATCATTTGGATGGCAAAATGGTTAAAACGTCCAATCGTTGAAAAAATTTCAGGTCCGGATTTAATGGAATTATTGTGTGAACGGGCTGCGAAAAAAGGATACCGGATATTTTTGCTGGGAGCAGGTCCGGGAGTAGCCGCAAATGCAGCCAAAAATCTGGAACAAAGATATCCGGGATTTCAGTGTGCAGGTACCTATTCCCCACCGATGGGGTTTGAAAAAGATCCAAAGGAGATGGAAAAAATCATCTCAATGTTAAAAGAATCTCAGGCAGATCAGCTTTTTGTGGGAATGGGTTCCCCGAAGCAGGATATTTTCATTTATGAAAATATGCAAAAATATCAGATTCCTGTGTCCTATTCTATGGGAGCGGCATTGGATTTTATCGGAGGAAGTGTAAAACGTGCGCCGAAATGGATGTGTGATTATGGGTTGGAATGGCTGCATCGCTGTATGACAAATCCAAAGCGTCTTGTAAAACGATATGTGGAAGATCTGCGGATTTTCTCTTATTACAGAAAGTTCCGCAGACAGGAGAAAAAAGCAGGTCGTCTTTAAAAAGTCGTGCCTGGGAAAGGAATTTGGCAGATATGATAAAAGTACTGGTGGTCGAAACGACAAAGTGTGGATATGATGGAATCACAAATGTGATCAAAAATTATTTTTTATATCAGGAAGATCCCGAAATCCAGATGGACCTGGTGACGATCAATGAAGCTGTTCCGGAATTGAAAACATTTTTGGAACAAAAAGGCCGGAGAAACTATCAATTGCCCTACCGGAATCGAAATCCGCTGAAATATGTGATGAAGCTGCGAAAAATCCTGAAAGAAGGAGGGTATCAGATTATCCATGTACATGGATGCAGTGGAACGATGGCAGTAGAAATGCTGGCGGCAAAATTAGCAGGGATCAAAGTAAGAGCTGCACATGCACATAGTACAGCATGTACACATACAACAAGTGACAAAATACTGCGCCCCTTCTTTTTGAAGTGGTGTAATTGCAGATATGCGTGCAGTGATGCGGCAGGAAAATGGCTGTACAAAGGGATGCCGTTTTCTCTGATTTCAAATGGGATCGATCTGGAAAAATTTCAGTATGATCCGGTTGTCAGAGAAAGGCTAAGAAACGAATATGACTTAGAGGACAAACTGGTTATTGGTCATGTTGGAAGGTTTTGTGAGGAAAAGAATCATAAAAAGATTCTGGAAATTGCAAAAGAGCTTCAAAAAAGGCATCAGAAGATAAAACTGGTGTTTGTAGGGGACGGACCGCTGAAGCAGGAAACCGAGGAGAAGGCCCGAGAGGACAAGCTGGATGTATTATTTGTGGGATTAAGTGATGTGGTAGAACAATGGCTTCAGGCAATGGATGTGTTTGTCTTTCCGTCTTTGTTTGAAGGATTGCCTTTGGGCCTGGTTGAGGCACAGGCAGCCGGACTTCCGTGTATTTTGAGCGACAGAATCGCTTCCATGACAAAGATTATTGATGAAGTTCAATTTTTAAAACTGGAAGCATCGGATCAAGTCTGGGCAGATGCGGTTTTGAAAGAAGCCGCGGAAAATGACAGAATAAAAAATCAGGAGAAGATTAAGCAGCAGTTGAGAGACAGGAATTTTGATATAAGGCTGAATTGTAAACAACTTGCAAAGCGATATCAGGAATTATGGAGAGGTGTGAACTAATGAAGATGAAATATTTGATTCTTGGAGCAGGACCTTCCGGTTTGACGCTCGCAAACAGACTGAAACAGATGGGAGAAACTTCATTTTTCGTATTGGAAAAAGAAAAAGAGGCCGGAGGACTTTGTCGTTCCACCCAGGTAGATGGTTCTCCGTTTGATATTGGAGGCGGACATTTTCTGGATGTGAGACGTCCAAAAGTGAACGAATTCCTGTTTCAATTTATGCCGGAGGAGGAGTGGGAAAAATTTGACAGAGACAGCAGGATTGCAGTCAACGGAGATGTGATCAGCCATCCGATCGAAGCAAATATCTGGCAGATGAAACTGGAAAATCAAGTAGAGTATTTAAAATCCATTGCAGTGGCAGGTTGTAACCTGAAAGAGGAAATGCCACAGGAGTTTGTGTCCTGGATCTACTGGAAACTGGGAGATAAGATCGCAGAGAACTATATGATTCCGTATAACCAGAAAATGTTCGGAGAGGATCTGAACCAGCTGGGGACATACTGGCTGGAAAAATTGCCAAATGTCAGCTTTGAAGAGACTCTTTTGAGTTGTCTGACGAAAAAAGCATATGGAGAGCAGCCGGGACATGCTCAGTTCTTTTATCCAAAAAAATATGGATATGGGGAATTATGGCTGAGAATGGCAGAAGAAATCAAAGGACAGATTAAGTACGATGCATCGGTTCACGCGATTGATTTTGATACCAATACAGTGACAACAAAAGAGGGGGAAACGTATTCTGCAGATGTGATCATTTCTACGATTCCCTGGATGGAATTTGCAAAGATCACAGGAATGCCGCAGGAGTTGAAGGAAAAAATCGGACATCTGAAATACAGCTCTGTTCAGACGGCGTATTTCCCGGACAATCTGGACACAGAAGCACAGTGGGTCTACTATCCGGATCCGGAACTGTCTTATCATAGAATTCTGGTGCGTCATAATTTCTGTAATGGAAGCAAAGGATATTGGACGGAATGTAACAGTACAAGAGTGGACGAAACAACAGAAAGTACCTTTCAATATATGAACCAGTACGCGTATCCGCTCAATACCATCGGGAAGCCAGAGATCATGAAGGAGTTGCTGGAGTGGGCAAAAACACGCCGCGTGTATGGTCTTGGAAGATGGGGAGAACATCAGCATTACAATTCCGATCTGGTCGTAGAACTTGCCCTGAAGATGGCAGAAGAATTAAACAGTGCACAATAAAACACGGGAGGAGTGTATAACGAAACAGCGTTATACCATCAAAACATGGAAAAAATACCGCATATTATTCATTATTGCTGGTTTGGGAGAAATCCCAAATCAGAATTGGTATTAAACTGTATAGAATCCTGGAAGAAATATCTTCCAGGCTATGAAATACGGGAATGGAACGAAGACAATTATGATGTGACACAAGTAAACTTTGTAAAGGAAGCCTATGAAAATCAAAAGTGGGCATTTGTATCAGATTATGTGAGATTTGATGTATTGTATCAGTTTGGTGGAATTTATTTTGATACCGATGTGGAATTGCTCAAGCCAATTCCGGAAGAAATCTTGGCGAAACGTGCGTTTACCGGATTTGAAAGTACAAAATTGATCAGTCCGGGTCTGGTGATGGGATCGATCAAAGGACTGAATCTGATTTCGGAGATTTTGGAAGAATATCAGAAATCCTCGTTTCTTGTAGACGGCAGACCGTGTTATAAGACTGTCAATGCATATACAAGCGAAGTGATGGGCAGACGAGGATTTCTGACAAATGGTGAATACCAGGAAATTGACGGCATTGCCGTTTATCCTACCGAATATTTTTGCGCTGTGGATCTGGATGTGCATGAAAAGGTAATTACAGATAAGACAATAGCAGTACATCATTATGCAGGATCCTGGCTGCAGCCATCCCTGAAAAGAAAAGTACAGAATGTATTGAAAAAGACAATCGGGGTAGAAAATTACCGGAAGTTGTTGCATTTGAAACGAAAGATCGTAAAAAAGGCAGATGGAGAATCAAAATGAAAGAACAGAAAGTTTATGTTGCAATTGTTACATATAACAGAAAAGAATATCTTTTGAATTTGCTGGAAGCATTGCAGCAGTCAGAGAAAAAGATATCAGGAATTCTGTTGCTGGATAATAAAAGTACAGATGGAACCAATCAGACATTGATGGAAATTGGATTTACAGAAAAAGATGACATAGGAGTTCTTCATGAAAACACATGGAAATCCATGAAAACATATTATTTCCGAAATACGGAAAATGCAGGAGGGGCAGGTGGATTTGCAAAATTGTTTGAACTTTCGATGTCGCTTTCCTGGGATTATCTGTGGGTGATGGACGACGATGTATATCCGGAACCGGACTGTCTGACCAATTTGCTGAAATACATTGGAAAAGATGCAGGGGTCTGTATCCCATCAAGAAGTGACGGCCGATATGAGGATGAAGTGGTAGTTGGAATCAATTTAAAAAGTGCATTCCGATATGCAGAAAAGAGAAAAAATGTGATCCGGGGCGGAAATTTGACACAGGACTATGTAGAAGTGGTAGATATGCCATTTGAAGGACCTTTGTTTACAAGGGAGATTGTGGAAAAAACAGGAGTTCCAGACAAAAATTATATCATTTTATATGATGATTCCGATTATGCAAGAAGAGCTTTGAACTATACCAAAATACGCTATATCCCGTCTGCAATGCTTCACAAAGCAATCATCCCGGTGAGGGATAAGAAGCAGTGCATGACCTGGAAAGATTACTACAGCTACAGAAATTCCATTCATTTTATTCATTTATACGGAGAAAGCTGGAGAGCAAAACACCTGTGTCCGATTTACATGGCAGCAGAACTGATCCTACGGGCGCTGGTCCGCAGAAAGTATTCCAATATCAAAGTAATCTTGCGGGCATACCGTGACGGGGTACATGAGAATATGGGAAAAACAGTGGAACCGGGAGCTTTTTAACAGGAAGAAAGAAGGGATAAAATGTGGAAACAGTGGAAAAAAGCGGCTGTGGTTTTGATGGCATGCACGATGCTTTTGAATATGACTGGCTGTAAAAAGCAGGAAGAGAAACTAAAAGAGCCTCAAACGGAACAGAAAACCAGGCAAAAGGATGAAAAAGAGGCAGAGAGCAAAGAGGAAACGATTCCGGCGAATCAAAATCTGCTGACCGGTCTTGCAGACCTGTCCGAGACAGCAATTGGAAAACGTCCGGTTGCAGTTATGGTGAACAATCATGAAGCGGCACGTCCGCAATATGGAATTGCACAGGCGGACATTCTATATGAGATTCCGGTGGAAGGCGATATTACAAGATTGATGGCTCTCTATGCAGACTATACGAAAGTTCCACAAATCTGTCCGATTCGAAGCTGCCGCTATTATTTTCCGGCATTGTCTCAGGGGTATGATGCTTTTTATGTAAACTGGGGCATTGATGATGGTATCGCGGATTATCTGGAGGCGCTTCAGCTGGACCAGTATGATGGGATTTATAATGCAGGAGGTCTTTTTGGCCGCGATGAAAACAGACTGGCAGCCGGCTATTCTCTGGAACATACAGGATACTTTGACGGAACAAGATTTGGTGAGGTGGCGCAGGCTGAAGGGCGCAGGATGGATCTTGCGGAGGATATGAGACGCACGGCATTTCAGTTCGGCAGCTTCAAGGAGCCGGTAAGTCCAAAAGGGGAAAGCTGTAAAAAAGTGGAAATCAATTTTGGAGCTTGTGTCTCATCATTTGAGTATGATGAAGCAACAGGAACATATCAAAAAAGCATGAACGGAACACCGCACATAGATGGAAATACAAATCAGCCGCTTACATTTATCAATCTGTTTGTTCTGGAAACGGAAATTTCTGTGCGTGATGAAGTAGGACATAAAAATCTGGATTGGGATGGCGGTTCTGACAGTGTAGGATATTACATTTCAAATGGGATGATACAAAAGGTACAGTGGGCAAAAGAACCGAACAATGAGAGATCAAAACTTGCCTTTTACGATGAAACAGGAAATGAAATCAAAGTGAACCGCGGAAAAAGTTATATTGCACTCAATTATGCAAATCAGGCAACATTTCAATAAAAGTATAAAAACGGAACCGATGTGGGTTCCGTTTTTAGTTTTGGGCGGCTGTAATAAAGCCACGGAAAAGTCGCCGCATCTTTTCGCTGCTTCGAAACATACATTCCGGATGCCACTGAACTCCAATGGCAAAAGGATGAGAAGAATGCTCGATGGCTTCTATCGTCTGATCCGGGGCAAGAGCGCTGACTTTCAGATCAACTCCCGGCCTGTCGATCGCCTGATGGTGGAAGCTGTTGACGTAAACAGATCGGCCAAGACAGGAAAAGAGTCTGGAAGACCTTTCAATCCGGACAGGATGGCTGACATCACTGCGGGAGTCAGATCGCTGCATATGATCAAGAGATTCTCCAGGCTGGTAGCGGATATCCTGAAACATGGTTCCCTGACAGGCAGTATTGAAAATCTGCATTCCGCGACAGATGGAAAATACAGGTTTTGCAGAAGACAGAATCAGCTTCATCAGGCGGATCTGAAACAGATCCAGTGTGATATTGGTGTTTCCGATGCCTTCTCTGGGTTCCTGACCAAATAACAAAGGCGTGATGTCATTTCCGCCGCAGAAGAGAAAACCATCGCACAGCCGTAGATATTGTTCAAGCATGGTATCTGAGCGGATCAGCGGAAGCAGGATGGGGATACCGCCGGAATACCGGACAGACTGAATATAAGGATTGGATACAAACTGGCGGTTGTCCGACAATCCGCAGACAACAATGCCGATCAAAGGTTTTGCAGATTCAGATTTCATTTTTGCGTCTCCTGTCATATAATAGTGATGGTTTTAGCATATGTAAAAAAAGAAGCGCTTATACGTAAATCCGAAACAAAAAAGGAGAAGAAAATGAGAAAATGGATCGATATGCACTGTGATACATTGAGTGAGCTGCTGTCGGCAGAAACGCTGGAGGAGAACAGTCTTTGTGTGGATCGAAAGAGAATGGAACAGACCAAAATGCTGGCGGAATTTTTTGCATGTTTTGTATGTGTACCAGATGGAAAGTGGGAAGAAGCATACCAGAAGGTGATCGAGATGATTGCCCGTATGGAGCGTGAGACAAAAGAAAATAAGAAATTAAAGCTTATAAAAACAGCAAAAGAGTTAGAATATGCAGAACGGGAGGAACTCAATCTGGCACTGCTGACCGTGGAAGAAGGCGGCGTTTTAAATGGAAACAGAAACCGCCTTGAAGAACTGTATCAGAGAGGTGTCCGCCTAATCACACTGACATGGAATTATGAAAATTGCATCGGATATCCGAACAGCAGAAATGCACAGGAGATGCAAAAGGGATTGAAATCTTTTGGAAAACAGATGGTAGAAGAAATGAACGAAAGAGGAATGCTGGTGGATGTTTCTCACTTGTCAGACGGTGGCTTTTGGGATTGTATCCGGCTGAGCAAAAAACCGATTATAGCGTCTCATTCTAATGCCCGCGCACTTTGTGCGCACCCGCGAAATCTTTCGGATGAGATGCTTTGTGCACTCGGGGAATGCGGAGGTGTTGTGGGACTTAATTTTTATCCGCAGTTTTTACAAAGCGATCGGTCAGCGGAGGTTTTGGATATTGCAAAGCATGGGATGCATATCCTGCAAAAAGCCGGAGAGGATTCTGTGGCACTGGGAACAGATTTCGATGGATTTGAGGCAGGGCAGAACTGGCTTCGCGGGATTGAAGAGATCGAGTGTGTATGGGATGCTTTGAAAAAGGCAGGAATGACGGAACGTCAGCTGGATAAGCTTTCGTATCAGAATGTCAAAAGAGTGCTTGAGGAAGTGCTTTAAATATTTCTCAAAACAAAGTCTGGTTATCGGCAGGAGAATCTGGTACAATAGGAAAGATTGAAACTACAAAGGAAAAGGATAGGGAGGATTTTTCAATGGAAAATCAGAAAATCATTCAGGTGGAAGAAAAAGTGCCCTTTAAGATGCTGCTTCCACTGAGTATTCAGCACATGTTTGCCATGTTCGGGGCATCCGTGCTTGTTCCGTTTGTGTTCGGGATCAACCCGGCAGTTGTACTGTTTATGAACGGAATCGGAACACTGCTATTTATCTTGATCACAAAGGGAAAAGCTCCGGCATATTTAGGTTCCAGTTTTGCATTTCTTGCTCCGGCAGGAGTTGTGATCAGCAAATGGGGATACGAGTATGCGCTGGGTGGATTCGTTGCAGTCGGATTTCTGGGCTGCATTCTGGCGCTGATCATCTATAAGTTCGGGTCTGACTGGATCCATGTAGTACTGCCGCCGGCAGCCATGGGACCGGTTGTTGCACTGATCGGTCTGGAACTGGCAGGAACTGCGGCATCCAATGCAGGATTAAAAGACGAGGTGATCGATCCGAAGAATGTGATCGTATTTCTTGTGACTTTAGGAGTTGCAGTGCTTGGATCAGTGGTATTCCGTAAGTTTTTTGCGGTAATTCCGATTCTGATCGCGATCATTGCCGGATATGTGGCCGCTGTTATCTGTGGAATTGTCGATTTCTCAAGTGTGAGTACGGCGTCCTGGCTGGCAATTCCGAATTTTTCTGCACCGAAATTCAAGTGGGAGGCAATCGTCATTGTGCTGCCGGTTCTTCTTGTGATCGCTTCCGAGCATATCGGACATCAGATCGTGACGAGTAAGATCATCGGCAGAGACTTGCTGAAGGAACCTGGACTTCACCGTTCTCTTTTTGCAGATAACTTTTCCACTATGATCTCCGGATTTATCGGTTCTGTACCGACAACGACTTACGGGGAAAATATCGGAGTGATGGCAATGACAAAGGTATACAGTGTATATGTGATCGGAGGAGCAGCTGTTCTTTCTATTATTTGTTCCTTTATTGGAAAACTGACAATGCTGATTAATTCCATTCCTGGACCGGTTATCGGTGGAATTTCGTTCCTGCTTTACGGAATGATCGGAACTTCCGGTATCCGTATTCTGGTAGAAGAGCAGGTGGATTACGGCCGTTCCAGAAATATGGCAATGACATCCGTGATCTTTGTGACAGGATTGTCCGGAATTTCCGTAGAATTTGGCGGGATTCAGCTTTCCGGAATGGTACTTGCCTGTGTGACAGGAATGCTGATGGGACTTCTGTTCTTTGTACTGGATCAATTAAAACTGACAAATGACAGAGAGACAGAATAAACAGCTGTTTTCAAATAAAAGATGGCGAAAGTTCGTGTATGAGCTTTCGCCATCTTTTTATTTTATCCTATTTTTCTAATTCCTGCATTTTCATTGCACGCACTTTCAGAGGAAGTCCGAACAGGTTGATAAATCCTTCTGCATCGTGGTGATCATAGAGCTCTCCGGTTGTGAAACTTGCAAGGGATTCACTGTATAATGAGTATGGGGAAGTTGTTCCCGCTTTGATGATGTTTCCTTTGTAAAGCTTGAATTTTACTTCTCCGGTCACATACTGCTGTGTGACATCCACAAATGCCTGGACTGCTTCGCGAAGCGGTGTAAACCATTTTCCTTCGTATACGATCTGTGCCATTTTATTTCCCATGTCTTTTTTTACTTCATAGGTTGCACGGTCGAGTACAAGTTCTTCCAGCTGGTCATGTGCTTCCATCAGGATCGTTCCGCCAGGAGTTTCATAAACACCGCGGGATTTCATTCCAACAACACGGTTTTCTACAATGTCAACGATTCCGATTCCGTGTTTTCCGCCAAGTTTGTTGAGTTCTGTGATGATCTCAGATACTTTCATTTCTTTTCCGTTCAAGCTTTTCGGAACACCTGCTTCAAATGTCATGGTGACATATTCTCCTTCGTCTGGTGCTTTTTCAGGAGAAACACCAAGGACAAGAAGGTCATCGTAGTTTGGCTCACATGCAGGATCTTCCAGCTCCAGCCCTTCATGGCTGATATGCCACAGATTACGGTCACGGCTGTAGCTGTGTTTTGCATCAAATGGAAGATCAATACCGTGAGCTTTGCAGTATTCGATCTCATCTTCACGGGACTGCATGGTCCATACATCTGTCATACGCCATGGAGCAATGATCTTTAAGTCCGGTGCAAGCGCTTTGATTCCGAGTTCAAAACGGATCTGGTCATTTCCTTTTCCTGTTGCACCGTGGCAGATTGCAGTAGCGCCTTCTTTGCGGGCAATCTCTACCAGTTTTTTCGCGATCGGCGGACGAGCCATGGAAGTTCCAAGCAGATATTTGTTCTCATAGACTGCTCCTGCCTTCACACATGGAACAATGTAGTCGTCGCAGAATTCGTCGATGATGTTTTCAATGTAGAGTTTGGAAGCGCCGGATAATTTTGCGCGTTCCTCTAATCCGTCCAGTTCTTCGCCCTGACCACAGTCGATACAGCAGCAGATGACTTCGTAATCAAAATTATCTTTCAGCCATGGTATGATGGCAGTCGTGTCAAGTCCTCCGGAATACGCCAATACAACTTTTTCTTTACTCATAATGATATCCTCCTTAAAAAATCTCTATTGTCTGATATGTTGTTGCCAATCGTGTATGACAAAACCGTTACGCTTTAGAAGCTAATCAGTAATATACACCTAAATTCATAAATATGCAATAGAAAAATGGAAAAAAGTGAAAAATATACAATAAAATTCAAAAAGTATGCATAAAATAAAAAGGGGAATACAGAGCGGATGCAAATATGTTGTTGGAAAGCGATCCAATATCAGTTATAATAAGGGTATTGTAAACTGTGGATTAGGAGAGAATGTGTATGAATATATTAGTTGTAGTAGATATGCAGAATGATTTTATTGATGGTTCTCTGGGCACAGAAGAGGCGCAAAGGATTGTTCCTGAAGTAGTGAAAAAGATACAGACATTTGATGGAACTGTGTTTGCGACAAGAGATACCCACGAAGAGAACTATCTGGAGACGGCAGAAGGAAAAAAACTTCCGGTCAGACATTGTATCCGTGGAACAGAAGGCTGGCAGATCAGACAGGAGATCTCAGATCTTCTGACAGAGGCGCCTGTTGATAAAGTGACGTTCGGAAGCAGGGAGCTTGTGAAAAAGCTGGAGCAGATCCAGGAAGAGACTTCGATCGAGAGCATTACGCTGATCGGGCTTTGTACAGATATCTGCGTGATCTCCAATGCCATGCTCTGTAAGGCGTTTCTGCCAGAGGTTCCCGTACAGGTGGATGCGTCCTGCTGTGCAGGAGTGACGGTGGAGAGTCACATGCAGGCGCTGGAGGCAATGAAGATGTGTCAGATCGACATTTTATAGAAGATACAGGAATGAAAAAAGAGGGTACAAAAAGATGGACAGAAAAGACATACTGCTGAATAAGCAGAGGATTGTGATCAAAGTGGGAACTTCCACGATCACTTATGAAGAAACAGGAAATATCAATCTGGAGAAGCTGGAGAAGTTTGTTCGTATTTTGATCAATCTCAGGAATAAAGGAAAAGAAGTGATCGTTGTCTCATCCGGTGCAGTCGGAGTTGGGAAAAATGCCCTGGGAATGGACAGGCGTCCTCAGACGGAGTCTGAAAAACAGGCATGTGCGGCAGTCGGTCAGGGGAAGCTGATGATGATCTATGAAAAGCTGTTTAACGAATACGGACAGCTCACGGCACAGGTTCTGCTCACAAAAGAATCTGTGACAAATGCCAAATGCCGCAAAAATGCAAAACAGACATTTGATGAGTTGTTTAAGATGCAGGTTGTCCCGATCGTCAATGAGAATGACGCCATTTCGGTGGACGAGCTTTCTTATGGGAACTTCGGAGACAACGATACACTGGCGGCATATGTGTCCCGGCTTGTGGATGCGGATCTTCTGATCCTGATGTCAGATATCGATGGGCTGTACACAGATGACCCGCGAAAAAATCCGAATGCAAGATTTATCCATACGGTCGGCAAGATCGGGCGGGGTCTGGAAAACATGGCAAAAGGAGCATCCAGTGATTGCGGGACAGGGGGTATGGCAACTAAGATCAAGGCTGCAAAAATTGCCACTGCAGCAGGGGCAGATATGATCATTGCAAACGGGGATAATATTTATTCGATCAATGATGTGATGAATGGTAAAAAAGTAGGAACGTTGTTTTTGTCAGAGCAGCATCAGAAAGAGATGGCAGAAGAGGTGGCGCCTGAACGGGCAGAGTTCCGCAGACAGGCAAAACGGGAAAAGAAGGTTTAGATGGTATCAGGAAAGGAGACTGTATGGAAACGTATATGGAGACATTGGGATGCAGAGCAAAAGAAGCATCAAGGGCAGCGGCAAAGCTGACGACCGTTGAAAAGAACAGAGGGCTTGAATTTGTGGCAGAAGAATTATGTCTGCGAAAAGAAGAGTTGCTGTCAGAAAACGAGAAGGACATGGAGGCTGCAAGAGAACAGGGGATGTCCGAAGCACTTCAGGACAGATTGAGACTGACCCAAGCACGGATTGAGGCAATGGCGGAAGGTTTGAGACAGATTGCAGGGCTTTCAGATCCGATCGGGGAAGTCCTTTCCATGAAAAACCGGCCGAATGGACTGCGTATCGGGAAAAAGAGAGTGCCGCTCGGTGTTGTTGGTATTATTTACGAATCCAGACCAAATGTCACAGCAGATGCGTTCGGGCTGTGTTTTAAGACCGGAAACGCAGTGATCCTGCGGGGAGGCAGTGATGCGATCAATTCCAACAAAGCAATCGTACAGGTGATCAAGGCCGGACTTCGCAAAGCCAGATTATCCCAGGATCTGATCCTACTTGTAGAGGATACGAGCAGAGCAGTTGCCACGGAGATGATGCGCCTGCATGAGTATATTGATGTTCTGATTCCAAGAGGCGGTGCCGGGTTGATCTCTACTGTGGTGCAGAACAGTACAGTGCCGGTAATTGAGACAGGAACCGGAAACTGTCATATTTATGTGGATGAGAGTGTGGATGTAACGATGGCTGCGGAAATCATTGAAAATGCGAAGACACAGCGTCTTGGTGTGTGTAATGCATGCGAATCTCTTGTGATCCACGAAAATGTTTTAGAGCAGGCATTGCCGGGTATTGTAAAGCGCCTGAACAATCATCAGGTGGAGATTCGCGGAGATGAGAAGGCGAGAGCAGTCTGCACAGAAATTCTGCCTGCATCAGAAGAAGATTGGGGAATGGAATATCTGGATGCCATTATTTCCGTGAAGACAGTGGCCTCTCTGGATGAGGCAATCCGCCATATCAACCGGTATAATACCGGACATTCCGAGGCGATCATTACAAAAGATTATGACAGTGCGCTGCGTTTTCAGGATGAGATCGATGCAGCAGCAGTGTATGTCAATGCGTCCACCAGATTTACAGATGGATTTGAATTTGGGTTTGGCGCGGAAATCGGGATCAGTACGCAGAAGTTGCATGCAAGAGGACCGATGGGACTGGAAGCGCTGACGACAACAAAATATATTATTTTCGGAAACGGACAGATCCGAAAATAAAAAAATAAAAAACCATGCTTGCATAATATACAAAAAGGATGTATACTTATGCAAACGTGGTTTTTATTTATACAGAAATATGAATAAAATACAAAAAAATGCATACTAAATGAAAAAAATATGAATAAAGTGAGAAAGGAGCTTTCAGAATGATAAAAGCAGGAATTATTGGTTCGACAGGATATGCAGGAGGAGAACTGGTCCGTATTCTGACAGGACATAAAGAGGCAGAGATCAAATGGTACGGTTCCAGAAGCTATATCGATCAAAATTATGCAGATGTATACCGCAATCTTTTTCAAATCGTGGATGCGAAGTGTATGGATGATAACATGGACGCGCTGGCAGATCAGGTGGATGTGATTTTTACGGCAACCCCGCAGGGGCTGTGTGCATCTCTGATCAATGAAGAGATTCTGTCAAAGACAAAAGTGATCGATCTGAGTGCAGATTTTCGGATCAAAGACGTGTCTGTCTATGAAGAGTGGTACAAAATAGAGCATAAAAGTCCTCAGTTTATCGAAGAGGCGGTGTACGGACTTTGTGAGATCAACCGGGAAAAGATCAAAAATGCAAGATTGGTAGCCAATCCGGGATGTTACACAACCTGCTCCATTCTCACAGCCTACCCCCTGGCAAAAGAAGGTCTGATCGATATGAACACACTGATTATTGATGCAAAATCCGGAACGTCAGGAGCCGGGCGGGGTGCAAAAGTGGCAAATCTGTACTGCGAAGTGAATGAAAATATCAAAGCATATGCAGTTGGAAGTCACAGACATACCCCGGAGATTGAAGAACAGCTCGGGTATGCGGCGAATGAGACCGTGAAATTGAGCTTCACACCGCATCTGGTTCCGATGAACCGGGGAATTCTGGTGACGGAATATGCATCGTTGAAAAAGGAAGTCACCAAGGCGGAAATCCGGGAGATTTATGAAACTTATTATGGAAAAGAGCCGTTTATCCGGATTCTGGATGACGGAGTCTGCCCGGAGACAAAATGGGTGGAAGGAAGTAACTATGCAGACATTGGCTTTCAGATCGATCCGCGTACCAACCGCATAATTCTGATGGGAGCCATCGACAACCTGGTAAAAGGAGCAGCAGGGCAGGCGGTACAGAATATGAACCTTCTGTTTGGATACAAGGAACAGGAAGGTCTGGAACTGATTCCGATGTTTCCGTAAAGATTCCATAGGCAGAGGTGAGAAGATGATTCGGACAATGACAATTGAAGATTATGAACAGGTATATGCGCTCTGGAAGAAGATACATGGTTTTGGATTGCGAAGTATCGATGATTCCAGGGACGGTGTGGAAAAATTTTTAAAACGAAATCCGACAACCAGTGTCGTGGCGACAGAAGACGGAAAAATCGTAGGTGCGATCTTGTGCGGGCATGACGGAAGACGAGGCTGTCTGTATCACGTCTGTGTGGATGAAGCGTACCGCAGACGTGGAATCGGGAAAGCAATGGTCGTACAGTCCATGGAGGCTTTAAAAGAAGAAGGAATCAGCAATGTATCTCTGATCGCATTTACGCAGAACGATATCGGAAATGCATTCTGGAATACCATCGGATGGAATGAGCGGCAGGATTTGAACTATTATGATTTTGTGTTGAATACAGAAAATATTACAGCATTTAATGCGCAGTAAATGAGGAGGCATGCACGATGAAAAAAATAACAGGCGGAGTCACAGCAGCAAAAGGATTTGAAGCAGCGGCAGCGGCCGCAGGGATCAAATATGAAAACAGAACAGATATGGCACTTGTATACAGCGTAAAACCGTGCAAAGTGGCAGGAACTTTTACGACCAATGTAGTAAAGGCGGCTCCGGTGAAGTGGGACCGCCGGATTGTGGAATCTAAGATCAAGTCTCAGGCAGTGATCATCAACTCCGGAATCGCAAATGCCTGTACAGGAGAAGAGGGGATGCACTGTTGTCTGGAGACTGCGAAAGCTGCAGCAGAGGCTCTTGAAATTCCGGCAGACGGTGTTCTGGTTGGCTCGACAGGGGTGATTGGGATGCAGATGCCGATTGAAAAATTAAAAAAGGGTATTCAGATTCTGGCAAAAGAAAAACAGTCGGGGGCAGTGGCAGCAAATGCGGCGGCAAAAGCAATCATGACCACAGATACTATGGAAAAAGAAGTGGCAGTGACCGTGGAGATTGGAGGGAAGACCGTTACCATTGGAGGGATGGCCAAAGGATCAGGTATGATTCATCCGAATATGTGCACCATGCTGGCTTTTCTTACAACAGATGCGGTAATCTCCAGAAAAGCGCTCAAAGCAGCACTTTGCGCAGATGTGGAAGAAACGTATAATATGATCTCTGTAGACGGAGATACGTCAACGAATGACACAGTACTTCTTCTGGCGAACGGAATGGCAGAAAATCCAAAAATCAAAGAAGGGACAAAAGAATTTGAAATATTTGCAGAAGCTCTGCATGAGGTCAATGAGACACTAGCAAAAAAAATGGCAGGAGACGGAGAAGGCGCCACAGCATTGTTCGAAGTGACGGTAAGAGGTGCAGATACGAAAGAACAGGCGAAAACACTGGCAAAATCCGTGGTCTGCTCCAATCTGACCAAAGCGGCGATTGCCGGTCATGATGCAAACTGGGGACGGATCTTGTGTGCTATGGGCTATTCCGGTGCCGAATTTGATCCGGAGAAAGTAGATCTGTATTTCAAAAGCAGCGCCGGAGAGTTAAAGATCATCGAAAACGGAGTCGCGCTGGATTACAGTGAAGAAAAGGCCACAGAGATTTTATCCATGCCGGAGGTGACTGCTATTGCAGATCTCGGACAGGGAGAGGAAACAGCAACCGCATGGGGATGTGATCTTACCCACGGATATATCGATATCAATGCGGATTACCGCAGCTAGTACAATGTATATTCAGTAAAAAAGACAGGCAGGAGGAGTGAGAATATGAATGAAAATATGAATCAATATCTGGAGAAGGCGAAAGTACTGATCGAGGCACTGCCGTATATCCAACGGTTTAACCGGAAGATCGTCGTTGTAAAATACGGCGGCAGCGCCATGACAGACGAGGCGTTAAAGCAGAAAGTAATCGAGGACGTTACCTTATTAAAGCTGGTCGGCTTCAAACCGATCATTGTGCACGGAGGCGGAAAAGAAATCAGTAAATGGGTCGGAAAGATCGGCAAAGAACCGCAGTTTATCAACGGACTTCGGGTGACTGATGAAGAGACCATGGAAGTAGCGGAAATGGTACTTGGAAAAGTGAACAAAAGCCTGGTACAGCTTCTGGAAGGACAGGGAGTACGCGCCATCGGAATCAGCGGGAAGGACGGTGGACTTCTGAATGTGGAAAAGAAATATTCCAACGGAGAAGATATCGGATTTGTCGGGGAGATCAAAAAAGTAGATGCACAGATTTTGCATGATCTTCTGGAGAAGGATTTTCTTCCGGTCGTGTGTCCGGTAGGAATGGATGATGAATTCCATACATATAATATCAACGCAGATGATGCAGCCTGTGCCATTGCAAGAGCCATGAAGGCAGAAAAACTGGCATTTCTGACAGATATTGAGGGAGTATATAAAGATCCGAAGGATCCTGCTACTCTCATCTCCGAGCTTCTGGTAAAAGAAGCAAAACAGCTGATCGAAGAGGGCTATATCGGAGGAGGAATGCTTCCTAAGCTGAATAATTGTATTGATGCCATTGAAAACGGCGTTTCCAGAGTGCATATTTTAGATGGGCGGATCCCGCACTGTCTGCTTCTGGAATTCTTTACAAACAAAGGAATCGGTACGGCAATTTTACATGAAGAAGAAAGCAGGTATTATGATGGTGAATGAGAAGATCAAAGCAGCAGAAGAAAATCTAATACACGTATACAATCGGTTTCCAATTGCGCTGGAGAGGGGAGAAGGTGTTTATCTGTATGACACGAACGGGAAAAAATATCTGGATTTTGCAGCCGGATTTGCAGTGTCGGGACTGGGATACGGAAATCAGAAGCTGAATGCGGCACTAAAATTCCAGATCGATCAGCTGTATCATACGTCCAACCTGTATTATCATACCAATTGTGGAGAGGCAGCACAAAAACTGAACCGGATTTCGGGGATGGACCGGGTATTTTTTACGAACAGCGGGTCTGAGGCAAATGAGGGGGCTTTAAAAGCGGCAAGACGATATGCGTATAATAAAAAATCGGGCAGATATCAGTTTATCGCCATGGAAAATTCGTTCCACGGGCGCAGCTTCGGCGCCGTTTCCGTGACTGGACATACTGCGTATAGAGAACCTTTTGAACCGATGCTCCCGGGAGTTTCTTTTGCAGAATTCAATAATCTGGACAGTGTGAAAGCGCTGGTGACGGATCAGACCTGCGCAATTATTTTAGAACCATTACAGGGGGAAGGCGGGATCAATCTTGCTACACAGGAATTCATGGAAGGAATCCGTAAGATCTGTGATGAGAACGATATTCTGATGATCTGTGACGAAGTGCAGTGCGGAATGGGAAGAACCGGCGCGATGTTTGCATGGCAGAAATTCGGGGTAAAACCAGATATTCTGACTATGGCAAAGGGAATTGGAAACGGTATTCCGGTGGGAGCCTTTGCCATGACAGAAAAAGTGGCACAGGCATCGTTAAAGCCGGGAGATCACGGGGCAACTTATGGCGGTAACCCACTGGCATGTATGGCAGTCAAGACGGTGATCGACATTTTTGAGGAAGAAAAGATCGTGGAGCATGTCAATGAAGTGTCAGAATATCTGACAGAACGTCTGGAAGAACTGGTACAACATGTGGATGGCGTGCTGGAACGAAAAGGAACCGGACTGATGCAGGGTATTGTGTTAAAGCAACCGGTCGCGCAGGTAAATAACCGTGCCATTGAGGAAGGACTTCTTGTGATCCAGGCACAGGGCAATGTACTGCGTCTGGTACCTCCGCTTATCATTGAAAAAGAGCATGTGGATGAAATGATCCCAAAATTGACAAAAGCATTGACAGAGTGATAAATGAAAAACCAGGATTCGGGAAATACTAAAAGAAATTGAGAAAAATTTCAGGAGGTAGAAAACGATGACTGGTTTTTTAATTGCCCTTCTTTCCGGGGCGCTGATGAGTGTTCAGGGTGTATTTAATACACAGGTAACAAAGACAACCGGATTGTGGGTCAGCAATATCTGGGTGCAGTTAAGTGCTTTTCTGGCATGTCTGGCGGTATGGTTTCTGGCAGGAAGAGCGGATGTGACGGCACTTGCGAAGGTGGAACCGAAATATATGCTCTTAGGAGGCGTGATCGGAGCAGGGATTACCTGGACCGTAGTTAAGAGCATGGCATCCTTAGGACCGGCAAAAGCAGCACTTCTGATCGTAATTTCCCAGCTGATCGTGGCGTATGTGATCGAGCTTCTGGGGATGTTTGGTGTGGAAAAATCGCCGTTTGCATTCCGGAAGCTGGCAGGGCTTGTTGTGGCACTGATCGGGATTGCAATCTTCCAGTGGGAATAGAGCGTCAGAATTGTAATAAATGCGTAACAGGATTGTAAAAATGTTATTGTAATTTTGAGCGTTTTTCGTTACAATATTACTGTCCAATATAAAAGGGGATTCCTTGCGTCTGAGATTGTGAGGAAATATGAGGGACAGATGGAAAAAGAAAGCTTATTATACAGTTGTTATGATCTTGACTGCGTTGTGCCTGATCAGCGGGTGCGGGCAAGAGTCGGGGGAAGAACTTAAGGAGATTTCTCTGGAGGAGACACAGAAAGAAAAAGAAGAGTCCTCTGCAGAAGAAAAGAAGGTTGAAGACAAAGAACCGAAGAAAGAGACAAAGATTTTTGTCTATCTGTGCGGAGCAGTCGGAAAGCCCGGCGTGTATGAAGTGGGCAGTGACGACAGGCTTTATGAAGTCATTGCCATGGCGGGCGGACTGACAGCCGAGGCTGCACAGGATGCAGTGAATCAGGCAAGGGTTGTTGTGGACGGAGAGCAGATCTACATTCCCACCAAAGAGGAGATGCAGACACAGGCAGCAGCACAGCCGGGGGCAAGTCCGGCAGAAGGAACAAAGCCGCAGGACGGAAAAGTCAATCTTAATACGGCGACAAAAGAAGAATTGATGACGTTGTCCGGTGTAGGCGAGTCCCGGGCGGACAGTATTATTGCCTATCGGGAAGAAAACGGCAGGTTCCAGAATACAGAAGAGCTGATGCAGATCAGAGGAATCAAAGAAGGTCTGTATAATAAGATTAAAGATAATATTACAGTATAGCAGGAAGTTGAAGGAAGAAAGTATGAGCAAGAAGAAGATCTTAGTAGTTGACGATGAAAAGTTGATCGTGAAAGGGATACGGTTCAGTCTGGAACAGGACGACATGGAGGTGGACTGTGCCTATGACGGTGAGGAAGCACTGCAGTATGCAAAGAACTGCGAGTATGACCTCGTGCTGCTGGATGTGATGCTCCCGAAGATGGATGGGTTTCAGGTTTGTCAGGCCATCCGTGAGTTTTCCGACATGCCGATCGTCATGCTGACTGCCAAAAGTGAGGATATGGACAAGATACTCGGGCTGGAGTACGGAGCGGATGATTATATTACGAAGCCGTTCAATATTCTGGAAGTCAAGGCCCGGATCAAAGCGATCATGAGAAGGACTGCGAGAAAAGAGGAGAGTGCGCAGACTGCCAAGATTCTGGTCAAAGGCAATATGCGGATCGACTGTGAGAGCAGAAGAGTGTTTATCGGAGAGCGTGAGATCAATCTGACAGCAAAAGAATATGATGTGCTGGAGCTTCTTGCCATGAATCCGAACAAAGTCTACAGCCGTGAGAATCTGCTGGATCTTGTATGGGGTGTGGATTATCCGGGGGATGCCAGAACAGTGGATGTACATATCAGAAGGCTTCGGGAGAAGATCGAGCTGAATCCGAGCGAGCCGAAGTATGTACACACAAAATGGGGGGTAGGTTATTATTTCCAGGGATAAATTACATATCAGAGTAAAGAATCATATATTTAAAAGCATGCGGTTCTGGCTGATCGTGCTGTTTGTGGTGTTTGGGCTGATCCCATGTCTGGCTTCTTATGTCTGGACAGTGAAAACATCTGAGCAGCGTGCCATTTCGGTCAGAACAGCAGAAATTCAGAATCAATGTACTATTCTAAGCAATCAGCTGAACAGTTATCAGTATCTGACCAACCCGTCTTCAGAAGTGATCGATGCAAATTTAACCCAACTGACCAATATTTATAACGGACGCGTGATGATCATCAACCAGAACCTGGATGTGATCAAGGATACGTATGGTCTGGATGAAGGAAAGACGATGGTATCTGAAAATGTGATCCGTTGTCTCAGGCAGGGCAAGAGCACGAGCTACTATGACAAAAAGAACCGGTACGTCGAGGTAACCGCACCGGTCATTTCGGAAGAAAAGGCAGTGACAGGAGTGATGCTGGCCAGTGTTTCTATGGATACGGTCCTGGATGGGATCCGTATGCTGCGCGCACAGGGCGGCGCAGTTCTGATCGTAGTCTTTCTGGTCGTATTGTCCCTTGGGATACTTGTGGCAGGATGGTTTGTACGTCCGCTTGGAAGGATCACTGCGTCTATTGAGAATGTGACAGAAGGGTATGAAAGTGAATGGCTGCATGTAGGGACATTTTCGGAGACAGGGCAGCTGTCTGATGCGTTTAACAAGATGCTGGGAAGATTAAAACAGCTCAATGATTCCAGAGAGGAGTTTGTATCCAATGTCTCTCATGAGTTAAAGACACCGCTGACATCCATGAAAGTGCTGGCAGATTCCCTGCTTGCCCAGGAAAATGTGCCGATTGAGCTGTATCAGGAATTTATGGGAGATATCGCAAAGGAGATTGATCGGGAAAATGACATTATCAGTGATCTTCTGACGCTGGTCAAGATGGACAAGACAGTACAGGGACTGAATATCAGACAGATCAATATCAATGAGCTTCTGGAGGCAATCTTAAAACGATTGAAGCCGATTGCCGATAAGAAAAAAATCGAGGTGGTACTGGAAAGCTTCCGACCCGTTTCTGCGGAGATCGATGAGATGAAGCTGACACTCGCCATTTCCAATCTGGTAGAGAATGCGATCAAATATAACCGGGACGAAGGATGGGTAAGAGTTTCCCTGAATGCGGATCACAAGTACTTTTATGTGAAGGTGATGGACTCCGGCATTGGAATTCCGGAAGAGGATCAGGCACATATTTTTGAGCGGTTTTACCGGGTGGACAAGTCTCATTCGAGAGAAATCGGAGGAACAGGTCTGGGACTTGCCATTGCCCGTAATGCAGTGATCATGCACAGAGGATCGATCAAAGTTTACAGCAGTAAGGGAGAGGGAACCACGTTTACCGTCCGGATTCCTCTGACCTATGCAGCATAAGGGGGAGCAGATGAAAAAAGTCAGAAAAATTCTCCTCATTTTTCTGGGAATCTGTCTTGCGTGCACGACAGTTTCCTGTGCCAAACGTACGAAGGTAAAAAAAGGAGATTCTTATATTTATTGTTTAAACAGTGACAGGACCGGGCTTCAGAAAGTGTCCTATGAGAGCAAAGAAAAGGATCCGCTCAAGGCGGCAAAAGCAATGATAAAAGAGTTGAAAAAGCCGTCTGAGGAGATTGAGTATACGCCGCCGATTCCGAAGGATGTGAAAGTGAAGCGTTATGAACTGGAGGGAGGAATCCTGTATCTGGATTTTAATGCAAAATATAAACAAATGGATACCGTGGAAGAGACTCTGGTGAGAGCGGCTCTGGTAAAATCTTTAGTCAGGATCGAGGGAATCAACAGTGTCTGGATCAAAGTGGAAGGCGCGGATCTGACTGACAGCTCGGGACAGGTACTCGGATATCTCAATGAAGATGATTTTGTGCAAAGCGAGGGCGCTTCGCCGAGTTCGTATCAGACAGGGACGCTCACTTTATATTTTTCCAATGAAGCAGGAGATGCTTTGGTGGAGCAGACAATGGAAGTCCGCTATAACAGCAATATTTCCAGGGAGAAGCTGATCGTGGAAAAGCTGATGAAAGGCCCGGAGACGTCGGCCGCAAAAGCAACGATCAATCCGGATACCAACCTGCTGAGTGTGACAACAAAGGATGGAATCTGTTATGTGAATTTTGATAAGACCTTTTTAAAAGGTGCCTATGATGTCAAACCGCAGGTGACGATTTATTCTTTGGTCAATTCACTGACACAGGGAACCGGAGTCAGGAAAGTGCAGATATCCATTAACGGCGAAAACGATGTCAAATATATGCAGACTGTAGATTTGAGTCAGCCATTGGAGGCTGACCTGGGATGGAATGAGGAGAAGAAGTAGTTTTGAGAAAACGACCGCTTTGTACGGCGGCAGTGGCAGTTCTGATTCTGCTGGCAGCAGTGAACATCTGGTTTGAATCCGCGATTTCAAATCCGTGTACACTGCGCCGGATCATCCCGGATGCTTCACAGGTGACTGTGACAGGGCAGGTGAAGCGGTGGGAGGAAAAGCCTGATTACAGGATATTTTATCTGAGAGACTGCCAGGTGCTGCAAAAAGAGAATAATACCAATTCTGACAGGCAATCTGTCAACAAGCAATTCAAAGAACAAGTCAAAGCAAAGGTGCTGCAAGAGCCGGAGCTTCTAATTTATATCGAACAGGATCAAAAAGAAACTCAAACAATCAAACTTGGAAATCAAATACAGATTCAGGGGGAACTTTCGTATTTTAAAGAGGCGAGAAATCCCGGGAATTTTGATCAGAAATTTTATTATGAAAAACAGGGACTTCACGCAAGTATATGGGTGAAAAACTGCCGGATCACAGATCAGGAAACGTGGAAATTCCGGGAATGGCTGGCAAAATTAAGAAGAAACTGGAAGAGACTTTTAGTCAGTCAGATGGGAGCACGTCACGGAAACAGCATGAGCGCGATCTTACTGGGAGAGAAAAGTGAACTGGATGCCCAGATGAAAGCATTGTATCAGAAAAGTGGGATCGGCCATATTCTGGCGATATCAGGTGTTAAGACTCTAAAGTTGGGTATCCCCCTAGTGCCTGAAACCCGCATAAACTGGGCATTTGTGCCACTACATATCGCTATAATTTACATTCTAAAACTGTGCTTAGACGAGGAAATTATTCCCCGTTGTCGTTTCCCTTGTTCAAGGGGGTATCTCACAAATTATATAAATTGGCAAAAGAAGCAATAATTCAGCGTAAGTTTAATCTTATGGCAGAAGTCTAAAAAATAGCAAAAGGAGAAGATGAATATGGCATATAAAAAATATAGGGAAATGAAGGTTTATGAAGCGAGCGGATACCAGTACAAGCGAACACCAAGTATTATCCTGAAAGGAAAATGGCTCTCAGAGTTGGGATTTGACATCGGAGAGCAAATTGAGGTGAAGTGCGAAGACGGTCGATTGATTATAACAAAAGCAAATGAAATATGGAGTGCTGAAGCCTGATGTAGTGTCTTGACCGACTTAGTTAAAGCTGCTAAAATTAACATTATTATGTATACTAAGGAAGTGATGAAGTGGCAAGAGGAAAAGTGATTAGCGTTTATCTTATAGATGGTGTGGCTAATGGAAAAATTAAAGCAACAATATCCAATTGGAATGGCATTGCTTACAAAATTCCAAGAAGGCTCTTGGATGAATGCAAGGAGTTGGAGGCATTTAAACAGAGCGGAGTTTACTTCCTTTTTGGTAATAATATGGTATATGTAGGTCAGGCAGAAGTTAGAAAAAATGGGAAAGGGATACACCAGAGAATACTTGATCACGAAAATGATAAATATAAAGATTGCTGGGATGAAGTTGTAATTTTTACAAGAAAAGATAACTCACTCGGTCGTACAGACATTTCTTATTTGGAAAACCGCTTTTATAATAAGGCATTGGATGCAGGACGATTCCATGTACAAAACGGAAATGAACCAACCATAGGAACAGTAACGGAAGAAAAAGAAAGTGAATTAGAAGAGTACATAGATCAGGCTGAACTGGTTTTAGGAGCATTGGGGTATAAGGTTTTTGAACCCGTGGTGGCATCTGTATCTGAGCCGGAAGTTGAACAGGAGCATTTGGTTTCCGATAGGTCAGTTCCAGATTTGCCAGAAGGTGTTATTGGGGTAGGTGATTTTATATTGCAATCGATGAGAAATTTGGAAGCCTCAGGATATGTTTTTTCTGATGAGCAAATGCAGATTTTATTGAATCCGACAGAATGTAATAAAAAAGAACTTTTTAATTTACAGAATTCGAATGTGGCTTTCTTCAAATTATATGATCCAGATGAAGAAAAGCCACATTATCTTAGCGGTATGCAGAGATATTACACCCCAAAAAAAGTTGTACTTACATTCGGAAAATATAAGGTTTTGTTGACAAAAGAATGGTATGATAAATATAATCACCGTGAGTTATTTAAAAAATGGTATATGTCTTTAAAAAATCAATAGAATGCAAAGAACGGGCAATGCAAAAAGCACTGTCCGTTTTCATATTAAAAATTAAGCATTAACTGCATTTGAGAGTCGATTTGAGAGAAATTTGTACAAGAAATTAATTTATCAACAGCCCATACAGGTCCGAGCATTGGTGATACAATAGAACCTACTAAACCAGTGTTTAACGCTTCTGTATCAGCATTTGAAACATTGGATAATGATATTGCAAAAAACTTTCCATTGAGATCATTGTAAGTCAATGCGGTATCAAGAGGGGCCATTCCCATAGCTGAATAAACTTGAATCCACTGCAAAATAGTTTTAACGTGATCTCCTTCATGTACCCATTGATACCTTCGGTCAGGACGAATTGAATTTTTTATAGATAAAAAACACTGAAGGTTGCTGGATGGAAGGACCGTGTTTCTAAAATAATTAAATAATGAATCCAGATGGCAAGTTATATCTGTACTCAAATTAGGAATGTCGGAGTATGGATCAAAGTTTGTAATGCCAGTGTTTTGCCATAGTGTTCGGATAGTTGAACTATCATATTTTAAGATTACAGCATCTGGATTGCTAGAGATAAGCTCAAAACGTCTACCATAATTTGAATTGGCTGGCGATACAATTTTAGCACTTTGTGTTTGGGGGTAATTTGAAAGTGCTTGTGTTATGTTTGGAAGAAGAAGCTGAGTCCAGTCATTATTTTCAGAATTACGGTTTGGTAATTTTATATAAACATAAACACTATGAGTACCATTTTGAGCGGTTGTTTTATTGGTCGTATTTATTTTGGCTAAACTGTTCCATGCGAATGCAGCATAGGCATATTCAGTCCATTTACCATTACAGTTATTAAACGCCGATCCTGAAGGCAATGAGATATCGCTGGAACCGATGGATGCTAAGTAAACATTGGCATCGTTAAAATTTTGCAGAGCCTGTTGATGCAATGAATGTACAAAGTCACTTATTTCCATCGTAGAAGATGGGAGTCCTGTTCCATATACATCAGCTAAAGTCTCTGTTGTTGGAATGCCAGACGTGACATTATTATTTTTTTGATCTCTAGTATTGATTATAGTTTGAATTGTCGTTGACAGAGCTGATCCAGTAAAATTTATTTTAGGAATATGTGCCATAATGTTTTCCTCCCTGTGTGAAGATGAATAATAATATTTTATCACGAAAGAATGAAAAAGTATATTGGATATTCTTTTAGACGAATAAAATGGTCATGATTGAAATAAAGAACTTGATTTTATTCGCTTAAAAGTATAAAATAAGATGAAATTATAAGTGAGAGGTATGCATATGGAATATATGACTATTCAAGAAGCTGCAAGGAAATGGAGAATTTCAAGCAGACGAATTCAAGTATTATGCTCAGAGAATAGGATAAACGGTGCTGTTAAGTTTGGACGGCAGTGGGCAATTCCAGTGGAAACGGAAAAACCATTGGATGCTAGAATAAAAACAGGAAAATATATCAAGGGAGACAATAAAAATGGCACAGAAGCGTAAATTGAAAATCTTTTCTTTTTTTTCAGGAAGTGGATTCCTTGATTTAGGGTTTGAAACTAATGGTTTTGATATAGAATTTGTTAATGAATTTCATCCAGCCTTTATGAAGGCATATAAATATTCGAGGGAAAAAATGGGCTTAAAGAGTCCGACGTATGGATATTTTAATGGAGATGTAAACGAGTTTTTGGAAAATAAAAAAGATGATATGCATTCGTGGATGAGAGATGCACAAAAAGATGGAAGTTTAATTGGCTTCATAGGAGGGCCACCTTGTCCAGATTTTTCTATTGCAGGAAAAAATAAAGGTAAAGATGGAGATAACGGAAAATTATCACTGTCATATACAAATTTGATTATAGAAATGAAACCAGATTTTTTCCTTTTTGAGAATGTAAAGGGACTTTGGAGAACTGCTCGTCATAGAGCCTTTTATGAGGAATTAAAGGAAAAAATGCAACACGCAGGTTATGTGTTAACGGATAGACTTACGAATGCATTAGAATATGGAGCACCACAGGACAGAGATAGAATATTACTTTTTGGTATTCAAAAGCAAATATTGGCAGATAATCAAATATCAAAATTTTCGTGGGAAAAATATCAAAAGTATTCATTGGAAGAAATTAAAACAATGCCGTGGCCAAGTACTGATATATTTAAGGAAAATAGTAATACTGAGTGCCCAAGTGGAATTCCAAAAGAACTTACAGTGGAATATTGGTTTGAAAAAAATCATGTAATTAAGCATCCAAATGGAAAGGATTATTTTACACCACGAGGGGGATTGGCTAGAATGCAGACGATAGAAGAAGGAGACGTTAGTAAAAAATCATATAAGCGTTTACATCGGTGGAGGTATTCTCCGACAGTGGCTTATGGTAATAATGAAGTTCATTTGCATCCATATAAAGCTAGACGATTATCAGCAGCAGAAGCGATGTCTTTGCAGACTTTGCCAGAAGCATTTGAATTACCGTCAGACATGACTCTTACAGATAAATTTAAAACGATAGGAAATGGTGTTCCTTATCTTCTTTCAAGCGGTATAGCAAAAACTGTCTATGATTTTTTGGAGGGACTTGTTGAATGAAAAAAACATTTAATGATGTACTTGCCGACATCGAGAAAAATCTGATAGGAAAAACTTTACATGGGATATCTGGAACTGCTTCTGCATTTACTATTGTAGAAGTGGACTATCAGAATAATAATGTAGTACTTGATGTGCAAGGAAAAAGAAAAACTTGGACATTTGAAAGGCTGGAAAAGGTCTGGAAGGAAATGTATTATCGACCAGCGGCAAATGTTGAGGTAGTATTCGGTGGATCGGGTTCTAGCAGAAATCAAGTGGAAACCATATATGCAAATTTAGGGTATGTGGAATGGCTTTATGTAAAGAGTAAAAAATGTATAGCATATGTAGGAGATGATACGCATCCATACGGTGAATTAAAACATATGGATGAAGATAAAGAAGTAGAGTACCAAGGATTAATGATGTCAACTAATCCACGCAATCCAATTTTATCTACGGATGAAAATTTTAAAGATGATTCAGATAATGAATATGTACGTGCAGCAGGAGAACTCTGCGAGTATGCGGATGAAAATGGCGTTGCTTTAACTGTAACAAAGGACGAAATTTACAAAGCATTGCAGGAATTTCAGAATCACTTTTCTCCAGAAAAATTACAAGAGCTTTCAGAAGATGACATATTGCAGTATATTTTTTATACTACTGGAGATAATACTAATTCATTATGTTGTTGGCTCGAAATGAATAAAGATTGCCGTAATTATTTTGGAAGCATTTCAGGTGGATCAGCATATAAATTTGGACTTTTTCAAAAAAAAGAAACAGGAATATAGATGACAGGAAGTCCTCAAAAACCACAGGAATTATCGGAGGAAGAGGCCAGAAAAATTGGTATAGATATGCGAGATGCTCTCGTCAGAGGGGCAACAATAATAAGAAATGCATCTATTAATACATTAGAGGATTGTGAAAAAATGGATGCTGATCTTCAGGCTGCCATAGGAATACAATATTATAATTGGTCGTGGTTTCACAAATATTTTTCTATGATTTGTCCTGAGAAATTGTCTGGATTTCATTCTACTGATTGGCAGATGCATATTTTAAGAGCAATGCGAATAGTACCGAGTGAAAAATATTATGGTAGAAGTGGCCAAATTGCAATGGTTCAGAATCATGCAAAGTGGCTTTATAGAGAATTTTTTGATGTTACATATGCGAAATTTGGTAATCCACGTCAATTTGTTAGGTTAGGGACATCTGATTCAAGCAAGAATTATGCTGCAGAATGGGCAAAACGTGGAGTTGTAGGAATTGGCTGGAGAGAGCTTGGAAAGTTATCGGAATATATTAAAGGGGAAAGTATTGACAGGAAAGAAATTCAAGAAAAATTAAGCGAGATTTATTATCCAAATGATGAAAGAACGGCTTCCAGAAAAGCAGGTGAGGTATCTAATTTCTATAAATCTGATATAAATACAGTATTTGTTTTGATGGATGGAGAACAATTGATTGCGTTAGCGGATGATGTTGGTTCTTATTTCTACGATGAAACATCTCCGATGGCTCACTTAAAAACGGCAAAATGGAGATTTCCTTTTGAAGAAAATGAGAAAATGCCGGAGAAATCAGAGGGAAAAATGACCTCTTGTTATCCGTTAACAAAAGAAGATAATATTTTGTATTTATATGATAAATATTATTATAGTGATGATCTGGGTAATCATCTTACAGAAAATATAGTAAGTGAATCAGAAAAAAAGGTACGAGGAAGAAAACCGAATTATCATACGGGGTTATATTCAATGCATGAAAGAAACCGTATTGTTTTTGGTGCGCCGGGAACTGGAAAAAGCTATCAGCTAAAAATAGATTGCGAAAAAGAACTAAATGGGACAGTTGGTGATTACGAGCGTGTAACATTTCACCCGGATTATTCCTATTCAAAATTTGTAGGAACATATAAACCTGTTACTGACTCAAATGGGACAATCAAATATACTTTTGTTCCGGGACCTTTTATGCGCCTGTATGTACAGGCTATTAAAAGTGGTTGGACTGAAACACCACAACCTTTTCTTCTTATTATTGAGGAAATAAATAGGGCAAAGGTAGCAGCAGTGTTTGGAGATATATTCCAATTATTGGATAGGGATGATGATGGCGTTAGTGAATATGATATACATGCATCTGAGGACGTAAAAAATTATTTAGCCGGAGCATTAGATGGAAGACCAGAGGATTATCAAAAAATCAAAATACCAGATAATATGTTTATCTGGGCTACAATGAACAGTGCCGATCAGGGTGTATTTCCAATGGATACTGCATTTAAGAGAAGATGGAACTTTGAATATCTTGGTATTAATAAAAACGAGGAAAAGATTTCTGGCATTGGAAAAATAGAACTTGCCGGAAGTGATGAACCTGTTGAGTGGAATATTCTCCGCAGAGCTATCAATGCAAAAATGTCATCAGATCAGTTTAAAATTAATGAAGACAAGCTGATGGGGCCATTCTTCCTTTCAAAGAAGGTACTTGCTTCTGATGAGAATGGCATGATTATTGATACAAAAAAATTTGTAGATGCATTTAAGAGTAAGGTAATTATGTATCTGTATGAAGATGCAGTTAAACAGGGCAAGCACAGATTCTTTGATGGATGTGATAACAGCAAATATTCATCTGTGTGTGATGCTTTTAATGAAATAGGAATGGGAATCTTCGGACCAAATTTCAAGGAAAACTTTTATGATAAACAAAAGGATGAGGCATAATGAGAGTTGTTTCACGGTATGTCAGGGAACAGAAGCGTTATACGAAAAATGACCTTAAAAGCAAGTTTTCCTTTGACGAAGACGGAGTAGAAAAATTTATTAAAAATCTCAAAGCCTATGGTGTCTTGAAGAGTGTAAAAAATACCGATGACCAGCTCGAAATGTCAGACCTTGTAGATGACGATGTGGAAATTACGGATGAAACGGCAGAGAGTGGTGACTGTCTGTATGTATTTACATATGTCGGAGTCATCACCTGTGGAAGCCGTGTCATAAAGGTTTATCCAAAGTATCTGCTGTCAAAGAAAGACGATAATGTTCTGGATGAGATGAAACAGGTTGTTAAAGTACTTGAGCGTTACAGCCGTTCCGAAGAGCAGATTATCAATGTTTTCAATGGTGATGGAGAGAACAGAAGTTTTAATATACTTGCGGTTATCCTGTTCCTGATTAATGATTATTACGAATATGGCATCTATACGAACAGTGAGGATATAATAGAAGTAAATGGAGAGGGCGAAATCCTCTGGGGAAAAACCATTGATGAGAGCTTTGCCATGATCGAGGATAACCGTCCGTATTATATGGAACTCTATACGGAGAAATCTGTAGAAGATGACATGGATTATTTCAAACGTCTGCATGAATGTGTGCTTACGGAATGTTCCAGACAGCTTCGTGATGCACAATTAGATGCTCTTTTTGATATGGATGTCATAGAGCTTTCCGAGGAAACACTGGCCGATTTTGGTGACAAGGAATATGTGTTAGAACGGATTATAAAGGAACTGAATCTTCAGTTTAATACGCACAGGCAGATTCTGCTCAAAACACTATATGCTTATGTGTCCCAGGACAGAAGAATGCTTGATGAGAATGATGGTATCAGTATGTTTGGAACAACAGCGTACCATGCGGTCTGGGAGAAAGCCTGTGCGGAAGTGTTTGACAATAAGCTGAATACTACCCTTGCACAGCTTAAGATGACTGTTCCGCTTGCAGATAAGTATAACAGCAAAACGGCAAAGAGACAGAAGCTGATAGATATTATAGAAAAGCCTATATGGCAAGGAGAAGATACGGAAGCAAAGGCAGCAGATACCCTTATTCCCGATTTGATCAGTATTCCGTGCATAGACGGAAAGGACTGGTTCATAATATTTGATGCCAAATATTATAATCTTCAACTGGAAAAAGGAAAGTCCCTCAGGGGAAATCCGGGAGTCGGAGATGTAACAAAACAATATCTGTATCAGCTTGCCTATAAGGATTTTATTAATGCACATGGCATTGCAGAAGTCAGGAACTGTTTTCTGATGCCAACGGAGAAAAAAGATATTGTAAAAAAAGGCTGTGCCAGAATGGCTATGCTTGAAGCACTCAATCTGAAAAACATACAAATTCGTCTGATTCCGGCAGCAGAGTTATATGATAATTATCTGACCGGAAATCATATGGATATTACACGATTGGAGTTGTAATAAAGGAGGGACGGAATTATGGTCGTTTGTCCAAAATGCAGATCAGACAGGACTTTACCAATATTATATGGTTATCCGTCCCATGAAGCGTTTGAAGCAGAAGAGCGGGGAGAACTTATCCTGGGCGGATGTGAGATGATAGACGGAATGCCACACGAGGATTATGGCTGCCTTGACTGCGGATACCGATGGTCAAAGGAACTTCTTCCAGCTACTCAGATTACAAAAATACGATATAAGGTTGTGGAGAATGGTCCGTGTACGATAGATTCCCAACAGTCATGGGTATATGAAATATATCCTGATGGAAGGTGTAAAGAATATACATATCAAGGGCAGAATCGTAAATATCAGTTTAAGACGGAAGAGAAGGTATCTGAAAAGAAGGTATACAGACTTGCATGCAGTCTGCAGAAAATCATAGGAGCTCCCTTATGGGAGAAGAATGTTATTGAAGGACATGTGTGTGACGGTTGTAGTTATTACCTTCAGATAACTTATGCTGATAAGCGGAAAGAAATAATAAATGGTGATGTTGCCGGAGGAACGTTTGATTCTATACTGGAGAAATTCGTCCGCAGCGTATTTCCGGAATAATCCAATGGGCACGTAAATGAACTATTGACAACAGAACAGATGTTCGATATAATAACCTCAGGTTCGCTACCTGAGGTTATTAATGTTAAACAGAGACAAATTTGACACCAAGGTTAGGTCAGCCTGACTTTCCCTTAGCTGGCCTTCAATTATTATATGGAGGCGATAACGTGGTTACCAAACTGGAAGTGGGCGATAAAGCTTTTATTATAGAAAGCAATCGCATTGTCAGAGAAGTGATTGTTCTGAAAAGGAGCAGAGATTTTTTTACTGTCCGTTTTGTAGAAAATACATCAGGCGGTATACAACTTAGGGCAAGCAGGCTTTTTTCTTCGAAGGAAGAAGCACAAAGTTGCTTACCTAAGAAACAAGTACAGAAGAGAACAGGATTTCGTTCTCCGTATGATTATCTATAGAGAAATGGGGGATAGCATATGGGAGAGCAGATTCTGAAAGTATCATGTCCATGCTGCAAAAACGGTAGATTGTTTGATGTGCTGCCTGATACAGAAGGCACTATACAAATCAAGTGCCCGTGCTGCAGAAAAATAATACAGATATCATTACATAATAAAAAGATTCGTACTGAGCGAATAGGTGCATGAAAATCATAGCAACCAATGCCTGACGAAGCAATGAGTTATTTACTTTTGCTTTTGTCAGGCATTTTGCATTTTATTCACATACAAATGCAAAGAAAAAAATAATTTGCATATATTGACAATAGATACAAAAAGTACTATAATTTGCTCATAGATGTGAAAAAGGAGATGATTATCATGAATAATGAAGAATTTGAACTTTTATTACAAAAAGCATCTCTGGGATGCTGCCCAAAAGAAGATTTGTTGGATGCCAAGGAGAGACTTGAATCTGCAGTTGAGGATAAGAATGCGGAATGTGCCGATTTTGAACAGGTTTTACAGATGATGAGTTTTGAGGGAAAAGATAATACTAATCCTGACGAAGTAAAAAAGGCAATGGAGTCACATGGAGTTGCTGCTATATCAAGGGATGAAATAAAAGTATTGCAGGAACAGAGAAACCGTTTAGCGCATTATCTTACAAATATAACAGATGCATTAGATGACTTTAAAAATTTTAACAAGTATACATGCTTTAACAATATCCGTGCTTTATTAAAAGTAAATCCAGATGTAAAAATCGGAATGATAGAAAAGGAAGCAGGTGTCCGCTTGGGATATATGTCAAGACTGGAAAAACCGGATAATTCATCCGAACCAACATTGGAATTTGTGGCAACGGCAGCTAAGATGCTTGGAGTCAGCATTGACTTTTTGATATCAGCTAATATAGATGAGGTAACACCGACAGAAAAATATGTCCTGGAATTTATAAAGAAAATAGCTGATGATTCCAAATGTGGGAATTTGTACTGGCATAGAGAACCAAATCAGAAGCTGAATAATCCGACTGATTTATACTCTGAATTTGGTCCAGCACCACATCCATTGCAGAGTCCTGATGATGACAGCATGGATTGTAACGGAAATTATAGAGTAGCCAGTTTCTTTTCAAGATTCTATCCTGAAAAAGCAATACAGGTAACTGGAAATGTATATTGGTCACGATTGGAAGATGCAGAAAGTGATATGTACATCCTTCCGTGTACAATTAATATGGATGATAATTGCGTAGAAGGACAGGCATGTTATGAAATTTATCTTGTAGCTCCTGATAAATCCGTAGTTCCGTTATGCAATACGATTATGGCGTGTGATCTGATTAAATCTGCTGTGATAGATTTATACATGCAGATAGAGGTATTGGCATCTCACGTAAATATTGATAACAAGGCAAGGAGTGTTATTGATGCATATTTAAATAAGGACAAAAAGGTTCTCTCAAAGACTTTTAAAGTACCAGAACCTTCAAGTGATGATTTTATGACTGATATAGATCTGCCGTTTAAATAGGAGGTGGTGCTGATGCAGAGAATTGAAATCAGAAATCTTAACAGCAACAAACCCACAAAGCCAAGAATGTTTGATGCATTGATTGACGATGAAGGAAAGATATATTTTGAATCAAAAGTACATAAAAATCCGGAAAGGATAGCACTGACGGATGTTATGAAACAAATTGAAGAAGCACAGACAAGCTACTGAGCCCTGATCCATAATTTATGAGATACTATATGCCAGAGTTGTTACTGCAATCGAAAGATTGCGTAGCAACTCTATTTTTTTGTCCTTTTTTAGGTTGGTCCAGAAAAGTTTACTTGCTCTTATACATTGCAGTGAACAAAGAATTAAAGATTTTTAGGAACAAAAGGGAGAACAAGTATATAGATACCAGATTACGATACGCATTTGGGCAGTATGGATGTTCTTCTGACCGATGAGATTCAGGTCAGGATTGGAGATAAAAAATACCTAACCTTATATATTTTCCGTTTGAAAAATTCAAAACACGTTTTTTTTCAAAATAAAAAAGCGAATAAAGAGAAGAAGGTAATAGGAAAAAATTTTCAAGAAAAAAATCGAATAGGAAATTAGTCTTCCTATTTGGATTTTATATTTCTATCAGACAAGGACGAAGGGAGGTGAAAAGCTGTGAGTGCAAATGAGCGAAGAGCTGAGATCATGCGAATCATGGTCGCACGAAGACAAGAAAATATGCAGGTTTTAGCTGCTGAGCTTGGTGTTACGGATAGAACTATCCGAAATGACATTCTTGTGCTTACGGCTGAGTATCCTCTTGAAACTACTAGAGGTAACGGAGGCGGTGTCCGTATCGCTGACTGGTATCATCCACATAAAAATATTTTTTCACAGGATCAGATTTCGGTTTTGGAACAGTTGATGGACAAGGCTGATGATGAACAGAAAAAAGTGCTTGACCAGATGCTCCGTGAATACGGCTCTAACAAGTATAGTCCTGCAGTCTAGGACAGGCGGATGACGATCTGCCATCCAAGTACATTATTGACGAGTACCCACGGCCATGAGAGCCGAATGTGAAAGGATGATTTTATTATGAAAAAGAAGATCTTTATCTGCAGCCCTTATCGGGGCAGAGTCGAGGAAAACAAAAAGAATGCAGTGAGCTACGCAAGGATCACTGCCATGTCAGGTGACGTTCCAATCGTACCACATCTCTATTTCCCATCATTCCTCGATGACAATATTCCAAACGAGAGAATGACAGGCATCGCAATGGGTCTTGAACTCATGGATATATGCGATGAGGTGTATGTGTTCGGTTTCGACATCACGGAAGGCATGAAGTTTGAACTCGACCATGCAAAGGAAACAAGGAAGCCTGTAAGGCTTTATGATACAGATTTCAATCCCGTGAATGTCAGAACCATTCCTGTGGATGAACGTGCGGATGCCAGATATAAGGGCATCATCAGAAATCTGAAGGTGTTGAAGTAGGAGGTCCGCCATGTCAGCAGTCAATGTCCGTTACGGACTGTATCCGGGTGACCGTCTTATGATCACTGCCGGAAAGAAAAAGAAGAGAGCAACCGTAGTAAAGGAGTACCCGTTCCATATTCTGCTGGATTGGGGAAAGTATAAGTCCAGCGTAAACAAAGTTGATGTGTATACAGGTGATGTGAAGCTGGCACGCATTTGAAAGGAGAGAACGCCATGAGTGAGGCATTGTTATTAGTGGCCGAGGGCTACGAGCAGATTGCTGCCGGAATCAGAAAGATGGTTGCAGCACAGAAAGATACACCAAAGAAAGAGGAGAAGCCTGTGAAGAAGGCAGAAAAGAAGGAAACTCCTGTGGCAGATACATCGAAGGATGAAGCTGCCCCGAAGGAGAAAACAGTGGACAGAAAGACGGTTCGTGCATTCCTTGCGGAAAAGTCCAGAGCAGGAAAGACATCGGAAGTCAAGAACCTGATCGAGCAGTTCGGATTCCAGAAGCTGTCAGACGTTCCTGATGAGAAACTGCCGGAACTGTATGAGAAAGCGCAGGTGCTCTAATGGGCGGACACGCAAGGTTCTCCCCATCGTCCGGTAAAAGACGTCTGGAATGCCCTCCATCATTACTGTTGGAGGAGCAGTTCCCGGATGAAGAATCTCCCTTCGCAGCAGAAGGGAGTGCCGGACATGCGATGGCAGAGTACCTCATCAATAAGTATCTGAAGAAAAGGACCAAAAGACCTGTATCTGATTATTATTCGGATGAACTGCTCGAAGCCGTGGATGATTATGTGGAATATAACATCACCCAGATCGAACAGGCAAGGAAAGACTGTGATGAACCATTCATCGGAGTGGAACTGAAGGTCAGCCTTGCACACAGGATCGAAGGATGTTTTGGTACTGCAGATATGGTGGTGGTCGATTCCCATAAGATTCATATTATCGATCTGAAACTCGGCAAGGGTGTGGTGGTCGATGCAGAACAGAATGTCCAGCTTATGATCTACGGACTGGGAGTCCTGGACATGCTCGGTTTCTTATATGAGATTGACACGGTGGAACTTACCATCGTCCAGCCGAGGATCGAGCATTTCTCCACCTGGGAGATATCAGCCGGGGAACTGCTTGCATGGGGAAAGGACGTTCTTGAACCGGGAGTAGCAAAGGCTCTTTCAGGTGAAGGAGAGTTTAAAGCCGGAGATCACTGCCGATTCTGCAAGGCAAGATTTACATGCCGTGCAAGGGCAGAGGAATATTTAAAACTTGCCCAGATGGAATTTGCCGAGCCGGCCCTTATGTCGGATGCGGAAATTGCAGAAGTCCTTTCCAAGGCAGATGCGCTGAAGAAATGGGCAGAGGAGGTTTACACCTATGCTCAGAATGAAGCAGTAGTTAACCATAAAGAATGGCCGGGCTATAAGCTGGTCCTGGGAAGAAGCAACCGTAAATATACGGATGAAGAGGATGTGGCAGAGGCAGCACAAAAAGCCGGATACACGGATATCTTCAAAAAGAGCCTGATCGGCATTACCGAGATGGAAAGGCTGATGGGCAAAAAGAAATTTAATGAGATCCTTGGTTCACTGGTGTACAAGCCTGACGGCAAGGTCACACTGGTGCCGGATTCAGATAAAAGAGAAGCAGTTAAAACAGCAACCGCAGAAGCGGATTTTAAGGAGGACTAAATTATGACAACAGCAAACTTAACCAAAGTAATCGTACCTTGCAGACTCAGCTATGCACACCTGTGGGAGCCGGATTCCATCAATGGAAGCGAACCGAAATACTCTGTCTCCTGCATCATCGACAAGAATGATAAGGAGACCATCGCCAAGATCAAGAAGGCAATCGAGGTAGCAAAGGATGAAGGAAAAGGCAAGTGGGGCGGTAAGATCCCGGCAAATCTGAAGACACCGCTCAGAGACGGAGACATCGATAGACCGGAGGATGAGGCATATGCAGACAGTATGTTCTTAAATGCCAACAGCAAACAGGCTCCTCAGATCGTGGACAGACAGGTACAGCCGATCCTTGACCAGAGCGAGGTATATTCCGGCTGCTACGGAAGGGTATCCATTACATTTTATGCTTACAACAGCAACGGCAACAAGGGCATTGCTGCCGGACTTGGAAATGTACAGAAGTTAAGGGACGGAGAGCCTCTCGGTTCCAGAGCCAATGCGAAGGATGAATTTGAGGCAGTGGATGCGGAGGACGATTTCCTCGCATAGAAACAAAGCAGCAGATCATAGGAAGGGCGGTGGTATACACCGCCCGGATACATAAAGGAGATGTACTTTCATGGAAGAACTGATGAAGGAGCTTAACAGCATAAAAAAATATATTCCGTATAACACATACCGCACCATCAAAGGGCAGATGAAGTCCGGCAATGTGGAAGCAGCAAGAACGGGGATCAGCAGAATAAAGAAAAGAGCGGAGGGACAGAAGCATGGACACACTTGCAATTGATATTGAAACATATTCAGATGTGTCACTGCCGGACTGCGGGGTACACAGGTATGCAGCATCGGAGCAGTTCGAGATCCTTTTGTTTGCATACAGTCTGAATGACGAACCGACACAGATCATTGACCTGGCATCCGGGGAGAAGATACCGGATGAGATCATGGAATACCTTACGGATGATTCCGTAATAAAGACCGCTTATAATGCAGCATTCGAGCGGAACTGTATCAACCGGTTTTTCGGTCTTTCCTTAAAACCGGAAGGTTGGAGATGCACACTTGTACAGGCATCCATGCTGTCACTTCCACTGTCACTGGAAGGCGTGGGGGAAGCGCTGAATCTTGATAAGAAAAAGATGTCCGAGGGAAAAGACCTCATCCGCTATTTCTGTATGCCGTGCAAGCCTACCAAAGCAAACGGGGGCAGGACAAGGAATCTTCCGTCTGATGCACCGGAGAAGTGGGAACTGTTCAAGACATATTGCACCCGTGACGTGGATGTGGAAAAACAGATCAGGAATAAACTTGCGAAGTTCCCGATACCGGACAGGGAGCAGAAACTCTACTGCATGGACCAGAGGATCAATGACAGGGGCATCATGGTGGATCAGGAGCTGATCGGACACGCTGTGGCATGCGACCTTCTGTATAAGGAGACGGTAACGAAGAAGGCATATGAGATATCAGGACTGGAAAATCCGAACAGCGTATCGCAGCTCAAGGACTGGCTGAATGAAAAGGGCATCGAGGTGGATTCCCTTGCCAAGGCTGCCGTGGAAGAACTTGTGGAGAACACACAGGGTGATGTGGCAGAAATGATGAAGCTGAGACTTGCCATGTCAAAGACATCCGTAAAGAAGTACGAAGCAATGGAGCGTTCGGTATGTCCTGACGGCAGGGTGCATGGATTATTACAGTTTTACGGGGCTAACCGCACGGGCAGATGGGCTGGCAGACTCGTGCAGATCCATAACCTTCCGCAGAACCATATGGAAGACCTGGAACTGGCACGCTCCCTTGTAAAGGAAGGCAGATATGACCTGGTGGAGCTTTTGTATGATTCCACACCGGATGTGCTTTCGGAGCTGATCCGTACCGCATTCGTGGCAAGACCCGGATGCAGATTCATCGTCAGCGATTTTTCAGCAATCGAGGCGAGGGTCATGGGCTACCTTGCCGGAGAGGGATGGGTCATGGAGGAGTTCCGTGGTGCCGGAAAGATCTATGAGCAGACGGCATCCAAGATGTTCCATATCCCAATCGGAGAGATCACAAAGGGAAGTCCGTACCGTGCAAGGGGAAAGGTGGCATCACTTGCCTGTCAGTATGGCGGTGCGGAAGGTGCGCTCATCAGCATGGGAGCATTAAATTTTGTGGAAGAAGAGGAACTGAAAGGGCTGGTGCAGTCATGGCGGACTGCCAATCCGCACATCGTGAATTACTGGTATGAGATCGACGGTGCGGTAAAAGCAGCCGTGAAGGAGCGGAAGATGACAAAGGTCGGAATGGTTACGGTATATTACCAGTCCGGGATGTTAAAGATCACACTGCCGTCCGGAAGGGTGCTGTCCTATGTAAGACCAAGGATGACCGTGAACCGCTTTGGCTCGGAAAGTGTCAGCTATGAAGGAATCGGCACGAACCGCAAGTGGACAAGGATCGAATCTTATGGTGCAAAATTCTGTGAGAACATCGTCCAGGCAACCGCCAGGGATGTACTGGCAGAGGCAATGCTCCGTCTGGAGAAGAAGGGATTTGATATCGTGTGCCATATCCATGATGAAGTGGTGCTTGAAGTGCCGGAGGGAACATCCTCGGTGGAAGAAGTCAATGGAATCATGGCGGTATGCCCCGACTGGTGTGAGGGGCTTCCGCTTAAGGCTGCCGGATTTGAAAGTCCGTTTTACAAGAAAGATTAGGAGAAACTTATGGGAGGATGCAACAGGGAAGGGTATCCGGATCCGACCGCAGGTATTGCAATCGGACGGGTCATGAAACAGGAAAAGCGTAAAAAGAAGGAGGTAAAGAAGGATGTTCGTATCGATCGGAAACTCAAGAATGGACAAAAAATTTAACTGCACGGATATGACATATGAGGATTTTGTCAGCCGTCTGTCCAAGACAAAGCATACAGCAGAAACAATGGAGCAGTACAGGAAGATGCCGAAGGGACAGCAGGATAATATCAAGGATGTCGGCGGCTTTGTCCTTGGAAAACTGAAGGGCGGGCGGAGAAAGAAGGACTGCGTGATATCCAGATCGGCCATCACGCTTGACATGGATTACGGGACACAGGGCATCATTGATGAACTGGAAATGTTCTTTGACATGAAGATGGTGGTGTATTCCACACATAAGCATACGCCGGAGAAACCGAGACTGCGTATCATCATATTCCTGACAAGGGATGTGACTCCTGATGAATATGGTGCGGTCAGCCGTATGCTTGCATCGGATATCGGCATCGAGCTTTTTGATGATTCCACCTATGAGCCTTCCAGACTCATGTACTGGCCTAGCACTTCAAGTGACGGGGAGTATGTGTTTCAGGAGATCGATGGGGCAGAGGTAGATCCGGATGAAGTGCTGGCACGCTATAAGGACTGGCATGATGTATCCGCATGGCCGGTAAGCAACCGTCAGGCATTCGTGGTACAGAGGGATATAAAGAAACAGGCAGATCCGCTTTCCAAGGACGGACTGATCGGAGCTTTCAACCGCACATACACGGTGACGCAGGCAATCGACAAATTCATCCCGGATGTATACAGGCATTCAAGGGCAATCCCCGGAAGATACGATTATATTCCGGCGGACTCGGCTGCCGGAGTCGTGGTCTATGATGATCTGTTCGTATACAGCCACCATGCCACAGACCCATGCTGCGGAAAGCTGATGAATGCGTTTGATGTGATAAGGCTTCATAAATTTGGGGACAAGGATGCAAGGGCAGCCGAAGGGACAGAGCCGGGAAAACTCCCTTCTTTCAAAGCCATGCAGGATTTTGCTTCTGCAGATGAAGAAGTGAAGAACACGCTTGCCAGGGAAAGACAGGAGCTGGCGGTACAGGAATTTTCCGCAGAGACGGATGAGGACTGGCAGAACAAGCTGGCACTTGACCGCAGGGGAAATATCAAGGATACACTGCAGAACATCGCACTGATCATCCGCAACGATGAGAACTTCAAGCACATCGTGTACAACGAGTTCAAGGATACCATTGATGTCATCGGTCCGCTTCCGTGGAAACAGGTAAAGCCCGGATGGAATGACTCCGACCTTGCGAATGCAAAGGTGTATTTCGAGAGGGTGTACGGGATCTGGTCACCGACCAAGTTTAAGGATGCACTGCTTGCCGTAGTGTCATCCGACAGGCTCTATCATCCAATCAAAGATTATTTTGCAACGCTTCACTGGGACGGACAGGAGCGTATCGATACACTGCTCATCAACTACTTCGGTGCGAAAGACTCACCATATACAAGGGCAGTCATCCGCAAGACACTGGTGGCTGCGGTAGCACGTATCTATAAGCCTGGAGTGAAGTTCGACTCCATCCTTGTGCTGAACGGTCCTCAGGGGATGGGAAAATCCACCTTCTTTGCCATCCTTGGAAAGCAGTGGTTCTCAGATTCTTTATCCATTTCGGATATGAGGGACAAGACTGCTGCCGAGAAGCTGCTCGGAAACTGGATACTTGAGATCAGTGAGATGAACGGTATCCGCAAGACGGAAGTCGAGGTAGTAAAGTCCTTTGTCACCCGTCAGGATGATAAGTTCCGTCAGGCATACGGAGTCAATGTAGAGTCACATCCAAGAAAATGCATCATCGTGGGAAGCACCAACTCCGAGGGCGGATTTTTACGTGACGTAACAGGAAACAGAAGGTTCTGGCCGGTGCATGTGCCGGGAACAGGAAAACACCATCCGTGGGAGCTTGACTGTGTCGACCAGATCTGGGCAGAGGCAATCCATCTGTATAACGAAGGCGAGGAGCTGTTCTTAAAAGGAGCGGAGGCAGAGGAAGCATACAAGATGCAGCAGGAGGCAATGGAGTCGGATGACCGTGAGGGCATCGTGCAGGACTATCTTGACAGACTGCTGCCGGACAACTGGGCATCAATGGATATTTACCAGAGAAGGGCATTCCTTGGCGGAGGAGAGTTCGAGACGGTCGGTGTCAAAGGAACGGTCATGCGTGAGCGTGTTTGCATCATGGAGATCTGGGTGGAGTGCTTCGGCAAGGAGCGCCAGAACTTAAAGAAGGCAGATTCCTATGAGATCGAAGGCATCTTAAACAAGATCGGGGGATGGAAGAAGTATGATCCCAATACCACGGGCAAGACCAAAGTCCCCCTTTACGGAGTGCAGAAGACTTTTGTGAGGATGGATGAGAAACCAGAGGAAACCCGTTAGGCGGTTTCCGAGGTTTCCCAGATGCAGATGGGCAACGGTAGTCGGAAACCGTGCTGACACCTTGGAAAATAAGGGGTTGCGGTTCTTAGTTTCCCAGTTTCCCATTAAATCCAGTTGAGAATTAAAAATAAAGATAAAAAGAGCAATTCATGTATATATGCGCGTATAGGAGTTAAAGGCATATGGCAACCGCAATCGGCAAAGGAGGTATCTGGTTTTGCTAGAAAGTACAGTAGAGAGACATTTGAGGGAAGAAGCTAGAAAGCGGAAAGGCATGGCGCTGAAGTTCGTATCACCCGGTATGAATGGAGTGCCTGACCGCATCGTCCTGATGCCGGACGGGAAAATGGCATTTGTGGAACTGAAAGCACCGGGGAAGAAGCCGAGACCGCTTCAGCTGAAGAGAAAGAGGATGCTTGAGAGATTGGGCTTTCCCGTTTATGTAGTTGATAATATCGAACAGATTGGAGGTATCCTTGATGAAATACAAAGCACATGATTATCAGCAGTTTGCAACAGATTTTATAATCGGACATCCCGTGAGCTGCTTGATCCTTGACATGGGACTTGGCAAAACGGTCATTACGCTTACAGCACTGTGGCTTCTGCTGTTTGACTATTTTGAAGTAAGACGGATCCTGGTGATCGCACCGAAACGTGTGGCAGAGACCACATGGCCGGCTGAGATAAAAAAGTGGGAGCATCTTTACGGCATGACATTTGCCGTGGCAATGGGGACTGCAGGGCAGAGAAAGGAAGCACTTCTGTCAGGAGCCGATGTGACGATCATCGGAAGGGACAATGTTTCCTGGATGACAAAAAACATATTTTTTGATTTTGACATGGTCGTGATCGATGAGCTGTCGAGCTTCAAGTCCCCGAAGACACAGAGGTTCAAAGACCTGAAAAAAGTAAGACCGATGGCAAAACGTGTGGTCGGGCTTACGGGAACACCGGGAAACCTCATGGACTTATGGGCAGAGATAGGGATCCTTGATATGGGGCAGAGACTTGGAAGATACATCGGAGGATACCGTGACAGGTTCTTCCTTCCGGATAAGCGGAATCGTGAGATCATTTTTTCGTATAAGCCAAGGGAAGGAGCAGAAGAAAAAATATATGAACTGATCTCCGATATCAGCATTTCCATGAAAGCCGTGGATTATCTTGATATGCCGGAATGCATAAGCAACCGTGTGACCGTATCCATGTCGGAATCCGAACAGGCACTTTATGACAGGATGGCAGATGAAATGATCCTAGAATACGGGGAAGGACAGGACATCGATGCGGTAAATGCAGCAGCCTTAAGCAACAAACTCCAGCAGATGGCAAACGGTGCGGTCTATGATGAATCCGGCAATGTCCGTAATATCCATGACAGAAAACTGGATGCACTGGAAGACCTGATCGAATCGGCAAATGGGAAACCGCTTCTGGTTGCATACTGGTTCAAGCATGACAGGGAGCGGATATTGAAACGGTTTCCGGCAAGGGATATCAATACAAAGAAGGATATCGAGGACTGGAATGAAGGGAAAATCCCGGTGGCGCTGATCCATCCGGCATCGGCAGGACACGGACTGAATCTTCAGGAAGGCGGCTCGACCATCGTATGGTTTTCACTTACATGGTCCCTTGAACTGTATCAGCAGTTAAATGCCAGACTTTACAGACAGGGGCAGAAACACACGGTCATCATAGAGCATCTGGTGACAGAAGGCACGGTCGATGAAGATATCCTCCGGGCAATCGAAAAAAAGGATAATACACAGAATGCGATGATAGAAGCAGTAAAGGCAAGGATTGGAGGTATGACGGATGACGGCAGAAGTAATGATGAAGGAATATAAGAATATGAAAAAGGAACTGACCGTGACTGAGTTCCAGCTCCGTCAGTTTCAGGGAGTGAGCGAACAGGACATGATCGATTCCATGCTTTACTCCCACCAGGAAGGGGAAAGGGTGCAGACGAGCACTCTTTCCGATAAAACGGCAAACATAGCAGTCAAGTATAAGACTGCAATGGAAAGGGAGAATGACGAGTGGTACAGTTTCCTTTTCCACAGATATATGTTCCTGAAGGAAGAACTGGATTTTTTCGAGCATGCAGTGAACGGACTGGATGAAAGACATAGAAGCATTATCACGGATCTTCTGGATGAGGACATGACATGGGACATCATGATGGAAAGATACCATGTGAGCCATACGATGATAGCAAAGTACAGAAAAGCAGCATTGAAGGAACTTGATAAACAGTATGAACTGAGGGACAGACAGGTGGAAGCCTTTGTCCTCGGATAGGAGGTTTTTATGTGTAAGCGTGGAGATATTTATTATGTGGATTTTGGAGAAAAAGATGGAAGCAAGCAGGGCGGTGTCCGTCCGGCACTGGTGGTAAGCAACAATAAGGCGAATAAGCATTCCCCAGTGGTCACGGTCGTTCCGTTGTCTGCCAGGGTGTGGAAAAAGAAGTATCTTCCGACCCATGTGCAGATTCCCAAAGGCAGCGGTCTGAACAAGCCGAGCATGGCACTGGCAGAACAGGTGGAGACCCTTGATAAAACAAGACTTGGAGAAAGAATCGGGAAAGTGCTGGATGACATGGTCATGGAACAGATCACGGTGGCACTCCAGATACAGATAGGTGCATATGCAGAGTACAATTAAGGCAGTCAGACGGCTGTCTTTTTTGTTTGGGTTATGGTAAAATCTTAATATGTTTGGGACTTGGGAAGGAAGTGATGTTCTATGTCATATGAAGAAGATTACAGAAAACCATATAGTGCAAAATGTGCTTGTGGAAAAGGCTATTTGCAATTTTACAGAATATATTTGTCAAATGACTGGGGACAGGAAAAAGAGAATGATACGGCAGTTGAGATTTTCTGTGACAGTTGTAAGGAGAAATATCATTACGAAAGAAATTATGGCAATGATTATCTAGTTCCGAATGGGTTAGCGTTCCCAAAGCAAAGACCCGAATTGGATAGAAAATATTCGTATGATGATAAAGAAAAACTTGTAAAAAAATATGGCAGAGAAAAAATAGCTGCTATGGTGGCGGATATGACTGAACCAAAACATAGATTTATAAAGAATCTGGAAAACGAAGATGCCATTAGTTTTGCAAATTCGTGGGCACAGTGGTACAGAAAGAAGTCACTGGCACCGATGGTGTCATATCTACAAAAAATACTAGATGAATATGATGATATAGAAAAGAGTATTGCAGCTAAACAACCATATAATAAAAAATATGAACAGGAATGCAATATCTTTTCAAAACAGATAATGGAAACAGTAGAAAAGAGTTGTCAGCTATCATTCCGATATGATAAGGAGCGAGACGAAGCTGAACGAGAGCAAAGGAGAAAAGAGCAGGAACAATACGAAGAAAAGCACAGATATGATGATTTTGAGGCTGTAGTTCATTATGATTCTTCGTATAAAAGAGATTTTTCAAATCAGTATTGGGACAGCTATTTTATAAAAGAGTGTATAGATCCACAGCATTTATCGTTGGACAAATCGGGGTATGGAAAACCTATAATAACAATTGCAAAAAAATATGCATGTGTCTGTCAAATCTGTGGAAAAGAAGAGGACATACTTTCATCTAATATGAAAGTCCTTTATGATGAGGACAGAGGCTATTATTTGGCTAAATGCTGCAGTTGTCATGAGATATCATCTTTTGAAGCAAAAACAATGGATCTGTTGGATCAGTTAGGAATTACCTATATCAGGGAGAAATCTTTTGACGGCTTAGTAGGTGATTCGGGCAGAGGGCTTCGTTTTGATTTTGTGTTGTCTAAATCTTCTGATAAAGATGGAAAACCAATCTTTGACCTGGCTATAGAATTACAGGGACCGCATCACTATAAAAAAGGTTATTATGATGAATTTGGAACTTATGTGGCAGAAGATAACAGCTATGCATCGGATAGATTTGATCGGCAGATAAAGTATGATGATAGAAAAAGACAATATTGTGAGCAGAACGGTATCAGTTTAGAGTGTATCAAATATACAACATCAAATGATCAGGAACGTTTAGAAAAAGCAATTAAAAAAATTCTTAAGGATCATGGTTATAAATACTTTGTGGAAAGCGAGAAACATGATGATTGGATGGTGTACTAGAGGTGCACCAAAGGTGTACTAAGGGTGTACTGACTTTTTAATTTACATCTGCTATGATTAAGATGGCAAAAAAGAAAGGGAGCGGAAACGCTCCTTTTTATGTTGCCGCAAGGCGGTGTCTTTCCAATCCTTTCACACCGCCCGTGTACATAGAAGGGAGGAATGGCGGATGCCGATGAAACCAAAGAAGCCGTGCAGACACCCCGGATGTCCGAAGCTGACAGACGGACTGTACTGCGAGGAGCATGAAGCACTGCACCGTGGTGACAGGGCGAGCAGCAGCAAGCGTGGTTACAACAGGCAGTGGCAGAAGGCAAGGGCAAGATACCTGAAGGCACATCCTTTGTGTGTTCAGTGCTTAAAGGAAGGTCATGCAGTGACAGCAACCGTGGTCGATCATATCAGACCGCACCGTGGTGATCCCGTCCTGTTCTGGGACGAGAAGAACTGGCAGAGCCTGTGCAAGCCCTGTCATGATAAAAAGACATGGAACGAAGATAACAATCCTGAGTATCGGTTCTGACGGCAGACCGTGGGGGTATCTGAATCTCTACAGTCTGAACCGCTGAAGACCGATGGCCCCCTTTGCGTGAATTTTCGCAGAATTAAACAGGGGGGATATAAAAAGGGTATGGTAATTTTCGCAGAATGTACTTAAAACACGGCAAAAAGGGGTATTTCTTTTTGCCGGAAAATCAGGAAAAAGCATTATTTAAGGCTGGAAAACAGTGTAAAAACATTGTTTTTCCGGTCTTTTTTTGTGTGCCGGAAGGAGAGTGGAAAGGATGACGGACGCACAGGCAAAGCAGATCAATGAGATGCGGATGAAGGGGATGGGATATAAAGCCATCGGAATGGCAATCGGACTGTCCCGTGACATCGTAAGGAATTACTGCAAGAGACATAACCTTGCCGGATACGCCACGGTGGTTTCAAAAAATATGAAACTCATGGTGGACGGTAAAGAGGTGTGCCACTTCTGCGGTAATCCGATCACGCAGCCGAAGACTGGCAGACCGAGAAGGTTCTGCTGTGAAAAATGCAGAAGGGAATGGTGGAAGGCACACCCGGAAGCAGTGAAGAAAAGCGAGAAGGCTTCCTACACGCTTGTATGTGAGCAGTGCGGGAAGCCTTTCATTTCCTATGGAAACAAGAACAGAAAATACTGCGGCCGTGAATGTTATTTCCGGCACAGATTTTTAGCAGAGGAGGATATGGAAGATGCAGTTTCAGAGTTATAAAATAGCAGACCTTATCCCGGCTTCCTATAATCCGAGGAAGAAGTTAAAACCGGGTGATAAGGAATATGAAAAAATCAAGAACTCCATTAAAGAGTTTGGTTATGTCGAGCCGATCATTATCAACTCAGACATGACCATTATCGGAGGACACCAGAGAGCCACGGTCCTTGCAGACCTCGGGTACACGGAAGTGGAGTGTATCGTGGTCGATATTGACAAGACCAAGGAAAAGGCACTCAATGTTGCCCTTAATAAAATTACGGGTGAGTGGAATAAGGAACTTCTGGCAGATCTCATCAAAGACCTTGAGGATTCAGCGTTTGATGTCGGCATCACGGGCTTTGAACCGCCAGAGATCGAACAGCTTTTTAATTCCGTGCATGATAAGAAGATCACGGAAGATGACTTCGATGTGGAAGCGGAGCTTGCAAAGCCGACCGTGGCAAAGACAGGGGATGTATGGCTACTTGGAAAGCACCGTGTCATCTGCGGTGATTCCATTCTGCCGGAAACATATGAAAGGCTGATGGATGGACGGAAAGCAAATCTTGTCCTGACTGATCCGCCATACAATGTAAATGTTGAGGAAACGGCCGGCAAGATCAAAAATGACAACATGCCGGATGAGGATTTCTATAAGTTCCTGTTTGCTGCATTTGTAAATATGGAACAGTCAATGGAACAGGATGCTTCCATTTATGTATTCCATGCGGATACGGAGGGGCTGAATTTCAGAAAGGCATTCAAGGATGCCGGATTTTATCTTTCCGGGTGCTGCATCTGGAAGAAGAATGCACTGGTTCTTGGAAGAAGCCCGTATCAGTGGCAGCATGAACCGTGTCTGTTCGGATGGAAGAAGGGCGGGAAGCACCAGTGGTATTCCGACAGGAAGCAGACCACCATCTGGGAATATGACCGTCCGAAGGCAAGCAAGGACCATCCGACCATGAAGCCTGTGGCGCTTATGGCATACCCGATCCAGAACTCCTGCATGAGCAACTGCATCGTGCTTGATCCGTTCCTTGGTTCCGGTTCTACGCTGATCGCCTGTGAACAGACACACCGTATCTGCTACGGCATCGAACTGGATGAGAAGTTTGTGGATGTGATCGTAAACCGCTACATTGAACAGTGCGGTTCGGATGCGGATGTATTTGTCATCCGTGACGATATGAAAATTTCATATCAGCAATTATGCAAGGGAGGGCAGTATAATGAAACAGATGACCTTCCTTGATTTATGTTCCGGCATCGGTGGCTTCAGGCTCGGTCTTGAAACTGCCGGCCATAAATGCATCGGGTACTGTGAATATGATAAATTTGCAAGAGCCTCATATGAGGCAATGTATGATACGGAAGGAGAGTGGAAAGCTCATGATGTCACAAAACTTAAACCCGAAGATGTCCCCTATGCAGACATCTGGTGCTTCGGATTCCCATGCCAGGATATCTCCGTTGCCGGAAAACAGCGGGGACTGGTCGGAAAAAGAAGTGGAATATATTACAACATTATTGACCTCCTCAAAGGCAAAGAGGAAAGTGCTAAACCCTCATACCTACTTGTTGAGAACGTTAAGAACCTGTTATCGATCAATGCAGGATTCGATTTTGCCTCAGTTCTGTCTGAAATGGACGAAGCAGGGTATGACTGTCGGTGGCAGGTGCTTAACTCCAAAAACTTCGGAGTCCCGCAGAACCGTGAGCGTGTGTTCATTATCGCAAATCTTAGAAGCAGAGGTAGACGAGAAATATTACCTCTCACCGGAGAAAACGCAGCAGCTCTTAACCAGCTTATAGGAGGCATGCAGGGCTACCGTGTTTATGGGACGGACGGCATTTCCGCAACCCTTGTGGGGAATGCGGGCGGTGTCGGGGCCAAGACAGGGCTTTACTTCATCGACCAGAGCAACCATGATCCGAAGATCACGGATACGGCAAGATGCCTGACAGCGAGGTACACAGCCGGGATGACCAACCATACCGCCATGAACTCAGCCGTGCTGGAAGTCCACCCGGTGCTTACACCGGAGCGGATGGAGAAACGGCAGAACGGAAGAAGGATGAAAGAGGATGGAGAGCCGATGTTCACCCTGACCTCACAGGACAGGCACGGTGTGTATGTCTGTGAAAAGGTGGATTCCGTCAAAGTGAAAAATGCCACGAAGGCAGGATATGAAGTGGCACGGGAAGGGGACGGCATCAACCTTGCCTACCCAGACAGTGAGACAAGAAGGGGAAGGGTTGGAAAAGGATGCTCCCAGACACTGGACTGTTCCGGGCAGATGGGAACGCTCATGAGGGGCGGCCGCATCAGACGGCTGACTCCGAGGGAGTGCTTCCGCTTACAGGGATTTTCTGATGAGCTTTTTGACCGTGCCTCTGCCGTCAACTCCGATGCACAGCTTTATAAACAGGCCGGAAATGCAGTCACCGCAACGGTTGCTTATGCGGTTGCGATGTCACTTCCGGAGTCCAGAAACTGATGATCCATTTTCTTTTTGGATAGTACCATTATTAGCTTGACTATACGGGCATTCAGAGTGATATATGGTACTACCAAAAGGAAAGGAGCACAGCAGAATGGAAATTATTACAAACGCTGAGAACAGAAAATCATTGGTAAAAACCTTATCCGAACATTTCGGGGAAAGGGCGGTTTACCTTGGACCACCGAGTTTTGCATACCAGATTGGAAACATTACGGTGGACAGGGAATCAAAGGTCATTTTTGAAGATGACAGCATGGAAGATGAGGTGAGAAGGGTGCTTTTCCAGAACGATGTAGCAGTAACGGAAGAAACACAGGAAACACCGCAGGAAGAAAGCGGAAGCGAAGCTGAAATCAAAATTCCAATCGGGGAAATGACACCGCAGGGCATCATCAACCTGATAAACATGATGCATTCCAAACAGTACCTTATCAACAGGGCAGTCGGAAGGGAGTGCATTCTGATTACGGACACCCTGACGGATACACTTGCTGAAAAAACATTTGAGGATGCCGTATCAGCAGCAGATTTTATTATGGAACAGGGCGGATGCACGGGAGTCACATTTAAAGACGGGAACATCATCTTCACGGGATTTCCGCAGACAGAGAACATGATGGAATATTGCCGACTTGCATCGGCAATGGTAAAGAGAGCTTCCGAACAGAAGCGTGTGAATCCGAAGCAGACTATTGAAGAAAATGAAAAATATTACATGAGGGCATGGCTTGTATCCCTTGGATTCAGCGGAAGCGAAGGAAAAGAAACAAGGGCATTTTTCCTTAAGGGGCTGAAAGGACACACGGCATTCAGAACCCCGGAAGATGCGGAAAAATGGAAAGCAAACCGCAGGGCAGAAAGGGGGACAACGGTATGTTCGGAGTAAACAGACAGACGCTGGAAAGACTGAGAAAAGAATATCCTTCGGGAACCAAGGTGGAGCTTATCCGCCTTGATGACCCATATCGAAAGATTCCGTCAGGAACCATTGGGACAGTGGAATTTGTGGACGATGCAGGACAGCTTCATACATCTTGGGAAGGCAACGGATCACTTGCACTGATATATGGTGTTGATGAATGGAGAAAAATACAGTCATAATATGTACAGTTTTCCCTTGAGATCTTTGTGCAGTTTATGGGTGTGATATAACTGGATATATGTGTGTTTTAGAGCGAATATGTACCTACCGAAAGGGAAAGAAAATAAACGGAGGTACATACCATGAACGAAAAAACAGCAAGACAGATTGAGGAAATGAAGAAGCAGACCATCGGGGTCGAGGTTGAGATGAACCACATAAAAAGGGAGAAGGCAGCAAGGATTGCGGCAGACTTCTTCGGAACAGGAAGATTTGAATATACGGCATCAAGAAACGGCTACTACACTTGGTCAGCATGGGATGCGGACGGAAGGGAATGGAAATTCCAGAGGGACGTAAGCATTGCGGGACCTGATGAAGAAAAATGTGAGATGGTCACCCCGATACTTCACTACAGCGACATTGAGACACTTCAGGCGCTGGTAAGAAAACTCAGACATGCAGGAGCCAAGAGCGATGCCACAAGGGGATGCGGAGTCCACATCCACATCGGGGCAAACGGACATACACCGCAGACCTTGAGAAATCTTGCAAATATCATGGCGGGGCATGAAAACCTTCTGGCGAATGCCTTAAACCTCAACAGTTGGAGAATGAACCGATACTGCAAAACGGTAGACCCAAGATTCCTTAAGGAACTCAACAAGAAGAAGCCAAAGACGATGGCAGCCTTGGCAGACATCTGGTACACGGCAAACGGGGCAAGCTACGGAAGAGATCAGCATTACAATGACAGCCGGTACCATATGCTCAACTACCATGCAACATTCACAAAGGGAACGGTCGAGTTCAGACTTTTCCAATTTGATGCACCCGCTGACGGCAAGCTGAATGGACTGCATGCGGGACAGCTTAAGAGCTACATCCAGCTATGCCTTGCACTCAGCCAGATGGCGAAGGAAGTAAGGTCGGCAAGCCCGAAGCCGCAGCAGACAGAAAATCCGAAATACGCAATGAGGACATGGCTTTTACGCCTTGGATTCATCGGGGATGAATTCAAGACCGCAAGGGACATCCTTACAAAGAGACTTGCAGGAGACACCGCTTTCAGAAGCGGAAGGGCTGCTTGAAGAGAACAGCCTCCTGCCACCTTGGAGCATTGACCGCCATGTGCGGTCTTAAGGTGGTAGAAGGGTGTTCCCTTCAGAAAGGATGGAGCATTATGGAGAAAAGATATTACATTGCTTATGGCAGCAACCTGAATTTACGGCAGATGAAAATGAGGTGTCCGACCGCAAAGGTCATGGGAACGGCAGTCATCAAGGATTATGAACTGCTTTTCAAGGGAAGCCTTACAGGTGCATACCTTACGATTGAACCAAAGGAAGGCGGTGAGGTTCCCGTTGCAGTCTGGAACGTTACCGAAGCAGATGAAGCGGCACTTGACCGCTATGAAGGATGCCCGGTTTTTTATTACAAAAAGGATATGGAACTGGATATCAAGGGAATACGGACGGGGAAAATAAGGAAAAGAAAATGCTTTGTGTACATCATGCACGAAGAACGGAAAATCAGGATTCCTTCCCTTTCCTATGTAAGAACATGCCTTGAAGGTTATATCAGTTTCGGATTTGATGAGCATTATCTTTCCGAGGCACAGATCAGGGCAGTGAAGGAGGCTGGATATGAAGACTGAAACATTAAGAATAAGAATATGTCCGAAATGCGGGGCAAGATACGCAAGGACACCCGCCCTTTCAAGGGAAGACAACCAGACGCTTATCTGCCCAGACTGTGGAACCCGTGAGGCACTTGCAAGCATGGGCGTGAGCAGAGAAGAACAGGAAGAAATTATCGAAACCATACACAGGTCAATCAGATAGCAGTTATATAAAAAGGCTTCTTCGGAGGTCTTTTTTTGTTGCCATTTTTACGAGGAGGTGAGGACAGTGGCACAGAGAGGAAGAAAACCAAAGCCTACGGTGTTGATCAGCACATTATAATATGCCATTTTCAGAAAAATAAATAGTGCAGAAATAATACGGGGATCTTCCATCCCCGAACCCCTGGAATCCTTGTTATAACAGTAATAGAAAAAATTATTACCGTTATAACAAGGCTAAAAATGGGATGTTTTAATTTTCCGAATTCTGCAAATTATGGCATCAAATAAAATGCGTTGTAACAGCCTACGGCAGTAAAGGTGCTTGAGGGCAATCCGGGCAAGAGAAGCCTTAACACGGGCGAACCGAAGCCTGAGAAAAAGGCCCCGCGCTGTCCGGCATGGCTTGAGGATGAGGCAAAAAAGGAATGGAAGAGGATGGCGAAGCAGCTAGAGCATCTCGGTATCCTGACTGAAATAGATATGGCAGCATTCGCAGGATACTGTCAGGCTTATGCGAGATGGAAAGAAGCAGAGGAGTTCATTACACAGCATGGAACTATCGTAAAGACTCCGAGCGGATACTGGCAGCAGGTACCACAGGTATCCATTGCACAGACCTATCTAAAGATCATGAATAAGTTCTGTGAACAGTTCGGACTCACACCTTCTGCGAGAAGCCGTATCGTTACGGACAGCGGGGAAGATAAACAGAACGATGAAATGGAGCTTCTGCTTGTGAAAGGCGGTGCAGGATAATGTTTGATGAAGCAAAAGCAGACCATGCGGTCAATTTTATAAACTGCCTGAAACACACCAAAGGAAGGTGGAGGGGAGTTCCATTTGAGCTTCTCCCTTGGCAGGATGAGATCATCCGCACTCTTTACGGGACGGTAAAGGAAAACGGGTACAGGCAGTACAACACCTGTTACTGCGAGATACCGAAGAAGAACGGGAAGTCAGAACTGGCAGCAGCCATCGCACTTTATATGACATGCGGTGACGGTGAGTGGGGAGCAGAGGTTTACGGCTGTGCTTCCGACAGACAGCAGGCTTCCATCGTATTCGATGTTGCGGTGGATATGGTAGATCAGTGTCCGGCACTGAAGAAAAGGATCAAGCCTGTCATGTCCGTGAAAAGGCTTGTATATAAACCGACCAACAGCTTTTATCAGGTGCTGTCGGCAGAGGCATACACCAAGCATGGCCTGAATGTCCATGCGGTTATTTTTGATGAGCTGCATGCACAGCCGAACAGGGAACTGTTCGATGTCATGACCAAAGGTTCCGGCGATGCCAGAACACAGCCCCTGTTCTTCCTGATCACAACAGCAGGGACGGACAGGAATTCCGTGTGTTTTGAACAGCACCAGAAGGCACTGGATATCATTGAGGGAAGAAAAATCGACCCGACTTTTTACCCGGTTATTTACGGGGCATCCGATGAGGATGACTGGTCGAGCGAGGAAGTATGGTACAAAGCCAATCCTTCCCTTGGATATACGATCGATATTGAGAAAGTGCAGAATGCATATGTCAGTGCAAAAGAAAATGCAGCAGAGGAGAATGTGTTCCGGCAGCTCCGTCTGAACCAGTGGGTGAAACAGAGCACACGATGGATGCAGATGGATAAATGGGATGCCTGTTCCTTTTCTGTGAATGAAGAGGAACTTCTCGGAAGGGAATGCTATGGCGGACTCGACCTTTCAAGTTCCACGGATATCACGGCATTCGTGCTTGTGTTCCCTCCAAGAAATGATACGGAGAAATATGTGATCCTTCCGTATTTCTGGATACCAGAGGATAACATGAGGCTGCGTGTCCGAAGGGACCATGTCCCATATGATGTCTGGGCTGCCGAAGGGTGCTTAAAGACCACGGAGGGGAATGTCATCCATTATGGATTTATTGAGCAGTTCATTGATGAGCTTGGCACGAAATTTCATATTAAGGAAATCGCATTTGACCGATGGGGAGCTGTGCAGATGGTGCAGAACCTTGAGGGCATGGGATTTACCGTTGTCCCGTTCGGACAGGGTTATAAGGATATGAGTCCACCCACCAAGGAATTGATGAAACTGATATTGGAGGAGCGGATCGCTCATGGCGGACATAAGGTGCTGCGGTGGATGATGGATAATGTGTTTGTCCGTCAGGACCCGGCAGGGAACATCAAAATGGATAAGGAAAAATCCACGGAGAAGATTGACGGGGCCGTTGCAACCGTTATGGCACTTGACCGTGCAATCAGAAATGAAGGCAGTGATGGAAGCGTGTATGATGACAGGGGCATTCTGGTATTCTGATGCAGCCGTGTATGATTCTGTAAAATCATAATCCGGCTGCATGTTTCTGTGCTAAGATATAGGAAAAGCACAGGGAGGCATTTCGAATGCAGGAAGAATTTTTTATGAACAGTATGGAAAAAGACCCGAAACTGAGCGGTGAGCACGGGGCACAGACAAGGAAATCTCTTGCACTGAAAGCAGAAGAGATCCTCGGACTGGATCTGGAAACTGTGGTAGCGGATGATGATCTCATGTATGATTCGCTGATGAAACTGAAACCGCTTGAGAACCCAAAGAAAAATCCAATGCAGAATGCACTGAGGAAATATTATTACTACAGGAATGGGAAAGAGTTCCCAAGACTGAACAATTATAAGAGATGATCAGGAACGGCACTTCTTCGGAGGTGCTTTTTTTGTACCCATTTTTAGGAGGTGTCACATGGGAATTAAGAGTTTATTCGGATTCGGACAGGCAAGGGATAAGCCTGTGGACAAAGCAGCAGATGCAGGATATTCGTTTTTGTTTGGAAGGACAACGAGCGGAAAGCCTGTCAATGAAAGAACAGCAATGCAGACCACGGCAGTATATGCCTGTGTCAGAATCCTTGCGGAGGCAGTCGCATCCTTACCGCTTCATGTATATGAGTATCAGGATGACGGAGGAAAGAAGCTGGTGCATGACCATCCGTTATATTATCTGCTCCATGATGAGCCGAACCCGGAGATGACTTCATTTGTGTTCAGGGAAACACTGATGAGCCATCTTTTAATATGGGGAAATGCTTATGCCCAGATCATAAGGGACGGGGCAGGAAGGGTGCTCGGATTGTATCCGCTTCTCCCAGATAAGATGGACGTGCAGAGGGATGACAAAGGAAACATCTATTATGTGTATTCCAGAAACAGTGATGAGAACCCAATGTTCAAGGAATACGGCAATATCAAACTGAAAGCCGAAGATGTGCTTCATATCCCCGGACTGGGATTTGACGGGCTGATCGGATATTCCCCGATTGCGATGGCAAAGAATGCTGTCGGCATGACGCTTGCCTGTGAGGAATACGGGGCGAGTTTCTTTGCAAACGGGGCAAATCCGGGCGGGGTTCTGGAGCATCCGGGAGTACTGAAAGACCCGTCAAAAGTGCGTGAGTCTTGGAACTCCGTGTACCGCGGCGTGAACAACGCACACAAGATCGCAGTGCTTGAAGAAGGCATGAAGTATCAGCAGATAGGCATCCCGCCGGAAGAGGCACAGTTCCTTGAGACAAGAAAATTCCAGATCAATGAGATCGCAAGGCTTTACAGGATACCGCCCCACATGGTCGGTGACCTTGATAAGTCGAGCTTTTCCAATATAGAGCAGCAGTCCTTGGAGTTCGTAAAATACACACTTGACCCGTGGGTGATCCGATGGGAGCAGTCCTTACAGAGATCGCTCCTTCTGCCGGGAGAAAAAGGAAAGTATTTTATCAAGCTGAACGTGGACGGTCTGCTGAGAGGGGATTATCAGTCAAGAATGAACGGCTATGCGGTCGGAAGGCAGAACGGATGGTTTTCTGCCAATGATATCCGTGAGATGGAGAACATGAACCCGATCCCTGATGAGGAAGGGGGCAACCTGTACCTGATAAACGGTGCAATGACCAAACTTGCGGATGCGGGAGCTTTTGCCAAGACGGATACAGGACAGCAGAACGCTGCGGAACAGGAAAACAGCGGAAAGAGAGGTAAACGATGAAGCGGAAGTTTTGGAACTGGATAAGGAATGAAGATGAGAGCGTGCCTGACATGGAAAGGACGCTCTTTTTAAATGGCATGATTTCGGATGAAACGTGGTACGGGGATGAAGTCACCCCTCAGCTTTTCAAGGATGAACTGAATGCCGGAAATGGAAATATCACGGTGTGGATCAATTCACCGGGCGGTGATGTGTTTGCAGCAGCCCAGATCTACAACATGCTCCGTGATTATAAGGGAAGCGTGACGGTCAAGATTGACGGCATTGCAGCCTCGGCGGCATCCGTGATCGCTATGGCAGGAGATACGGTCTGTGTATCCCCAGTGGCAATGATGATGATCCATAATCCAGCAACGATGGCAATGGGCGAGGCGAAGGACATGCAGAAGGCAATCGCCATGCTGAATGAAGTCAAGGAGTCCATCCTGAATGCCTATGAATTCAAGACGGGGCTGACCCGTGCAAGGCTCTCGCACATGATGGATGACGAGACTTGGTTCAATGCCAAGAAGGCGGTGGAGCTTGGCTTTGCGGATAAGATCCTTTTCGATTCTGATGAGGATGAGAAAAAGAAAAAGCCGGATGAGCCAGAAGAAAAGCCGGAGGAAGGCAGTGATGGAGAGGAAAGGGAAAAAGAGGATGACAAGGATAAGAATGGAAAAAAGAAGCTCCCGTTCCAACAGGATTCCATGATGTTTTCCACCAAGGCGATGAATGAATCGTTCCTTTCCAAGGTGTCAGACAGGGATGCCATGATACCAGTCAACCAGTTGGAGAAGAGACTGAGTCTCTTAGCACATTAAGGAGGATATGAACTATGAGTAAGATTTTGGAATTAAGAGAAAAGAGAGCGAAGGCATGGGAAGCAGCAAAAGCATTCCTCGATGCCAAGAGAACACAGGAAGGTTTTGTATCTGCAGAGGATGCAGCTACCTATGACAAGATGGAAGCTGATGTCGTAAATCTCGGCAAGGAGATCGAGAGACTGGAAAGACAGGCTGCCATTGATGCAGAGCTTGCAAAAGCAACAAGCACCCCGATCACAAATAAGCCGGATGCCGGGATTGGAGGGGAGACAAAAACAGGAAGGGCAACCGATGAATATAAGAGAGCGTTCTGGAACGGTATGAGAAACAAGATGTCATACGAAGTACAGAACGCTCTTTCCATTGGTACGGATTCCGAGGGCGGATATCTTGTGCCGGATGAGTATGAGAAGAAACTCGTGGAAGCACTGGAAGAGGAAGTGTTCTTCCGTAACCTTGCCACGGTTATCAAGACTTCAAGCGGTGACCGCAAGATCCCTATCGTTACTTCAAAGGGCGAGGCAGCATGGATCGATGAGGGCGGACAGTTCCCTGAATCTGATGACAGCTTCGGACAGACATCCATCAGTGCTTATAAGCTGGCAACCATGATCAAGGTGTCTGACGAACTCTTAAATGACAGCGTGTTCAATATCGAACAGTACATTTCAAGGGAGTTCGGAAGAAGAATTGGTACAAAGGAAGAGGAAGCATTCTTTGTCGGTGACGGCAAAGGAAAACCGACAGGTATCTTCAATGCCACGGGCGGTGCTGAGACAGGGGTGACATCCGCAAATACATCCATCACTTTTGATGATGTCATGGATCTGTATTATTCCCTCCGTGCCCCATACCGTAACAAGGCAGTATGGCTTCTGAATGATTCGACCGTAAAGGCAATCAGAAAGCTGAAGGATGGAAACGGAAATTACATCTGGCAGCCGTCCGTAAGGGAAGGAGAGCCGGACAGAATCCTGAACCGTCCTTACCGCACATCCATTTATGTGCCGGAGCTTGCAGCCGGAAACCGTGTCATGGCATTCGGTGATTACAGTTACTACTGGATCGCAGACCGTCAGGGCAGAAGTTTCAAGAGACTGAATGAGCTTTATGCTACAACGGGACAGGTCGGATTCCTTGCTTCCGAGCGTGTCGATGGCAAGCTGATCCTTTCCGAGGCAGTAAAGACCCTCGATGTCAAGGCTGCCGGAAAGTAGGTGGGCTGAATGTTCGTAACGCTTGAGGAAGCCAAAGGGTATCTGAGGGTTGATTCGTCAGACGAGGATGATCTCATCCTCCGTCTGATGGAGACATCCGACAGCCTGATAAAGGGTGTGACAAGACGGACTCCGGCAGGACTTAAAAGACATGAGGTGGTTGTCCGCACTGCAGAACTGTATGCCATTGCTTACCTGTATGAGCACAGGGAAGAAGCGGACCATAAGGCCATGACGGAAACACTGAAGTATCTGCTCTTTGGTATCAGAAAGGAGATATTCTGATGATAGAACTCATGCGTGAACGGATCACGATACAGAAAAGCAGCACGAAGACGGACAAAGCCGGAAACCATACGGCTGTGTGGGAGGATCATTATCAATGTTTTTCCTATGTGAACAGCCTGTCGGGAAAAGAATACTGGGAAGCAAAACAGGTAAATGCGGAAACGGAACTTGATTTTGTCATCCGCTACTGCAGTGAGGTGTCAGGTCTTGATACGGAGCATTACCGTATTGTTTTCCGTGGGAATCTTTACAATATTTCCTTTGTCGATAACGTGCAGTATAAGAATAAGACAGTCAAAATAAGGGCTGCCCTGACAAAGAGGTGAGCGGATGCCAGAGAGAAGGACAACGGTTGACGGACTGGCAGATACAATCATGGATGGTTTGAAAGAGTATGCCGATCTTGCAACGGATACCGTTAAGGATGCGGTAAAAGATGCATCCAAAACCGTAAAGAAAGAGATACAGGCAAATGCCCCGAAGCGGACAGGAAGGTATAAAAAAAGCTGGACGGTCAAAAAGACTGCGGAAAGTAGCAATTCCCTTACCATGACGGTCCATTCCAAGGATAGATACCAGATTGCACACCTTCTGGAACACGGCCATGCAAAACGTGGAGGCGGCAGGGTAGCCGGAAGGGAGCATATCGCTCCGGCAGAAGAGAAAGGCAATAAGGAACTTCTGCAGAAGATCGAGAGGGGGTTACGGTGATGACACATGAAGAAGTGATGGCAGTGATGGAAGAAATCGGTCTTCCGTATGCCTATCATCATTTTGCGGAAGGCGAATCCCCGGAATCGCCCTTTGCAGTATTTCTGTATCCGGGCAGCAGTAATTTCTCTGCAGACGGGAAAGTGTATTTTAAGGCAAACCGTCTGAATATAGAAATTTACACCGATTTAAAAAATATAGAACTGGAACAGCAGACAGAAACCGTGCTCGATGGGCATGGTATTTTTTATGAAAAAAGCGAAGTATGGATCGAATCTGAAAATCTGTATGAGGTGCTTTATCAGATGGAGGTATAGAAGATGGCTAATAAAAAGAATAAAGTCAAATTTAATATCTGCAATGTGCATTATGCACCGATTACGGTTGCAGATGAAGGAAAGGTGAGCTTCGGGACACCCGTTGCAATGCCCGGTGCCGTTTCCATCAGCATGGACCCGACAGGAGAGCCGGAGTCCTTTTATGCAGACGGTATTGAATACTATGTAATCAACAACAATCAGGGATATGACGGGGATCTGGAGCTTGCCATGATCCCGGAAACTTTCCGTACAGATATCCTGAAAGAGGAAGCAGACAGCAACAATGTACTCGTGGAGAATGCGAATTCCGAAACAGGCAGTTTTGCACTGCTTTTTGAGTTTGACGGGGATATCCGCAAGATCCGCCATGTGCTTTATAACTGTTCTGCATCCCGTCCGACCATTGAGTCCAAGACCAATGAGGAAGATAAGGAAGTGCAGACGGAAACACTGACCATCAAGGCAAGACCTATGGCGGACGGATATGTAAAGGCAAAGACAGGCGATTCCACCACCGATACCGTTTATAACAACTGGTATAAGAGTGTGTATCTTCCGAACAGCACGGCTGCCGAACCGCAGTCTGCAAAAGCAGTAAAGAATATTTCGAAGGAGGACTAAGTGATGGGTATCAGAAAGGATATAGAAATTGACGGACAGATGGTTGCATTCAAGGCGAGTGCAGCCATTCCGAGAATCTACAGGTTAAAGTTCCAGAGGGATATTTATAAGGATCTGGCAGTATTGGAAAAAAGCATCGGGGATGGAAAAGAGGAGTCCTCTAACCTTGATATGTTTTCCCTTGAGATGTTCGAGAATATAGCATTCATCATGGCCAAGCATGCTGATCCAAGCATTCCTGATACGCCGGAAGAGTGGCTTGATAACTTCAATACATTTTCGATTTATCAGGTTCTTCCACAACTTATCGAGCTTTGGGGGCTGAATGTAAAAACAGATGTGGAAGCTAAAAAAAACTTCGCCCAACAGAGCGTGAAATGACAACACCCCTGTTTCTGCTCCGATGCGTACAATTAGGACTGTCGATGGCAGACCTTGAACTGCTGTCGATAGGGCTTATCAATGATATGTACAGTGAGAGCCGGAACGATGATTATAAGTATGCCGAGCTTGCGACACAGGAAGACTTCGACCGTTTCTGATGATTGAGAGTATGGTCCTTTTCTGCTATACTTATTTGGAGAAAAGGACCATATTTGATAACGTAATTTAAATTAAATATTGGCTAGGTAACATATAACAAGGCATTTGATTTAAAGAGGAATTGCTGATGAATGAATATAGTGTAAACATCGAAGTCAAGGACGGAGACGGGAAAATAATTTGTTCACAACCATATAATGAATTTATGTATGGAACAAAAAATATTGAAATACAAAAAGTTTTGTATGGCAGGGAATTATATGATTTATTGGTAGATAGCTTAAATGTGATACGATACAATGAAAATGGGAAACTAATTCTTGGAGTTATTCTACAAAGTGATATTAATAGAACAGCAATGCAGTTGTTGGGGAGAATAGCAGAAGCAATTATTGTTAGGAATTGTAATCATGATGCTGGCGTAAACAGGAAATATTTTTCTATAGCACGTAAAAAGCAGGCAAAAATGAAAACCGCAGATAAATTTTGGGCGCTTGGTACAGGATTAAATTATACAAAAATAAATTATCCTAAAATCTATAATCCATCAGATACCCAGCGCGACATAGTGTGGGTTAATGATTATAATGAATTGGCTGTTATGAAAGACGGGGATAATTATTCTGCAACTTCCGCAAGAATTGCTGGTCTGCAAGTCAAAGCATCAAAAGATGGTATTAAATATGTCTTGCCAGCTATACTTGCGGATAGATATGATGTTCCAATTATATATTTTGATATAGAAAATGATTATCATAAAATTTTAAATAAAATATATAAGGACACACATATAGATATAGAATATGACATAATTCATCCGAGCGAAGTTGATCCGGTTGGATACGATGAATTTTTACACTATGTGGATTTGGTATATGCCATGATTGATGGTAGATTGTCACCGGAAGAGTTGGTGGCAGGGGCAGGAAAAAATGATGATGAATTAATGAAAAATGCATTAATGTCTACTACGTTATCAAATATAAATAAAACAAATCGAATAATAATATAAATAATATTTGGTCCTATGTCAAGATTTAGTACAAGTTAAAATGAGAAACTTTTCCCATTTTAACCCGCCAGAAGCTCAGCCTCAGTGTGTGTTCTTTCATACAATCGTTCGAATTCATTTGGTGACATATAGTTACAATGGCTATGAATTCGTTTCGTATTGTAGAAAGCTTCCAGATATTCGAAAATCAAGCGGTATGCCTGCTTGTAATCGTGAATTTTAAAGCGGTTGAGCCATTCACGTTTGATAATCGAATGGAAGGATTCAATGCAGGCATTATCCCACGGAAATGCTTTCTTTGAGTAACTACGCTGCATATTTTCTGTTACTTTTTTATATTCCGTCGCAACGTACTGACTGCCACGATCAGAGTGAATGATCAATGGCTGGTCGATATTTCGGCGAGCTTTGGCTTTGTTTATCGTATCAATCACGCAGGATACTTCCAGTGTTTTTGAAAGTGTCCATGCTATGATTTTTCTGGAAAATAAATCCATAATACTGGTCAGATAGACAAATCCGTCTATTGTCCAGATGTAGGTGATATCCGAACACCAGACGGCATTCGGGCGGTCAGGATTAAACTGCTCAGCGAGGATATTTTGTAATTCAGTGCTGAAATCAGAATCTTTTGTGGTAATTGTCCATGGCTTGCTCCACTGGGCACGGATTCCCATTTGACGCATGTATGTACCAACAGTTCTTTCCGAAATGACTTCACCGGTTTTCCGCAATTCTACAGTGATTTTCGGAGCACCGTAGTTCTGCTTGGAATCATCATATATATCCTGTATTTTTGCTTTTACAGATTCACGGCGTTTTTCTGTATCAGAAGGCACGCGGTGGAGCCATGCACGATATCCTGAACGTGAGACACCTAAAAATTTCAACATTCCGGAGACGGAAAACCGGCGTCCAGCCTTTTGGGCAGCTTCCGTCTTCTCAGACACTTCGAGATAAATGGCTTCCGTCATTTTCCCAGAATGTTGATTGCTTTTTTTAACACATCAAGTGCATCTTGGGCATCACGTAATTCACGTCTGAGACGGGCGATTTCCTTCTGTTCATCGGATGCGTAATTACCAGAACCCCGAACAGGAATATCACCGGATTCACGGAAGTCTTTCAGCCACTTTGTTAGTGTGCTGTATCCGATGCCAAGATTTTCTGCACATCCACGTACACCGAGATCTTTATGATCTTGATAATACCGGATTGCATCAAGTTTAAATTGTTTGTCATGTTGCATTGCCATATGAGATCCTCCTTCAGCATGTCTCTATTGTACCATGTTAATATGTATTTGGAATTTCTCATTTTGGCTTGTACTATTTATATTCTAGCATCAATTACATAGAACATCTGTCAGGAATGGTAGGTGTTTTTCTTTTGTTACGGAGCAGAAATGCTCCTTTTTTTGTATCCATTTTTAGGAGGTGAGAGGCATGGCAAGCCGTATTCAGGGTATTACCGTTGAAATCGGTGGTGATACAACTAAACTGCAGAACGCCCTGAAAGGCGTGAACGGACAGATCAAGTTCACCCAGTCACAGCTTAAGGATGTGAACAAGCTGCTGAAACTTGATCCGGGCAACACGGAGCTTCTGGCACAGAAGCATAAACTGCTTGCGGAAGCGGTCAGTGAAACGAAAGAGAAACTGGCTACCTTAAAGACCGCAGCAGAACAGGCGAATACGGCACTTGCCAATGGCGAGATCTCACAGGAACAGTACGATGCCCTTCAGAGGGAGATCGTGGAAACGGAGCAGGACTTAAAGAATCTGGAAACACAGGCGAACCAGTCCGCAACGGCAGTGCAGAAAATTGCAACAACAGGTGAGAAGTTAAAGACGGTCGGGGATAACATTTCTTCTGCCGGACAGAAGCTCCTCCCGGTAACAGCCGGAGTGACGGCACTGGGTACGGCATCCGTAACGACTGCAGCCAACTTTGAATCTTCCATGTCACAGGTACAGGCAACAATGGGAATCACCAAGGATGCCATGTCAACGGTAAATGGTCAGTCTGTAAATACAATGGATACCCTTTCCAAGCTGGCAAAGAAGATGGGTGCAGAGACGGCTTTTTCCGCATCCGAGTGTGCAGAAGCATTGAATTACCTCGCACTTGCCGGATACGATACACAGCAGATGTGTGATACACTGCCGACCGTCCTGAACTTGGCAGCAGCCGGGGATATTGCCCTTGCTGATGCTTCGGACATGGTAACGGATGCGATGTCCGCCCTTGGAATGGGAGTGGACGAAGCGGAAACGATGGTAGACCAGATGGCTAAGACGGCATCTACCACGAATACATCGGTTGCACAGCTTGGCGAGGGAATCCTTACCATTGGTGCGACAGCCAAATCCATCAAGGGCGGTACGGCAGAGCTGAATACCGCACTTGGTATCCTTGCAAATAATGGTATCAAGGGAGCAGAAGGAGGTACACATCTCCGTAATATTATCCTGTCCTTACAGAATCCTACGGATAAGGCAGCCGCCCAGATGGAAGCACTTGGTCTTTCCGTATATGATTCCGAAGGAAACATGCGGTCAATGAATGACATCCTTGGTGACCTCAATAAGAGCATGGACGGAATGACATCCGCTGAGAAGTCCAACATCATCAGCACCATTTTCAATAAGACGGACCTTTCTTCCGTAAATGCCTTGCTTGCAAATACAGGAGAAACATGGGACAGCTTACAGAAGTCAATCACGGACAGCGGTGGTGCTGCACAGCAGATGGCAGATACACAGCTTGATAACTTACAGGGACAGATCACCATCTTGAAATCTGCACTGGAAGGCCTGGCGATATCTTTCGGTGAGCTTCTGATGCCGGCCATCAAGCAGATTGTCGGATGGGTGCAGAAGTTTGTTGATTGGCTGAATGGAATGAATGACGGTACAAAGAAGGTCATCATGACGGTGGCACTTCTGGCAGCAGCATTAGGACCGGTGCTTATCGTGATTGGAAAAGTAATATCTGCAGTCGGCACGATCATGACGGTTGTACCGAAGATTGCCGGAGTCATCAATACGGTAAAGGGAGCATTTGCAGCACTGAATACCACGATGCTTGCAAACCCGATCACTCTTATCATTGCAGCCATCGCAGCTCTTGTGGCTGCTTTTATTTACCTCTGGAATAACTGTGACGGATTCCGCCAGTTCTGGATCGACCTGTGGGAGAATGTGAAGCAGACAGCCGTTACGGTATGGAATGCCATCAAGGAATTTTTCGCACAGGTGTGGGAAGCAATCAAGACCATCTTCTCGACCGTATTTGAAGTGATCAAGACACTGGTGACTACTTACTTTAATCTGTATAAAACCATTATCCAGACGGTTTTCAATACAGTAAAGACAGTCATCACAACTATCTGGGAAGCAATCAAGGGTGTATTTACTACAGTTTTCAATGTAATAAAAACACTGGTGACAACGTATTTCAATATCTACAAAACGATCATACAGACAGTCCTGACCATTATCCAGACAGTCATTACAACGGTATGGAATACGATAAAAACAGTCATTACCACTGTACTGAATGCAATAAAGACAATCTTTTCCACGGTATGGAATGCAATCAAAACCATTATTAGTGCCGTGGTGGGGGCAATCAAGGGACTGATCACGGGAGATTTTACTGCGGTCAAAAATTCCATTACTACCATAATGAATACGATCAAGAGCACGATCTCCACCATATGGAATACCATCAAGTCGACAATTTCAACAGTGCTTGGTGCAATCAAGGGTGCAGTTACATCCGTATTCTCCGGCATCGTAAATGCAGTGAAGAGTGCAATGGGAAATGTGCTGAATGCAGTAAAGAGCGGATTTGCCAATGTGAAAAACCATATCACGGGGCTTGCATCACAGGCATTTACATGGGGCAAGGATCTGGTCATGGGAATCGTAAACGGAATCAAGAGCTGCATCGGTGCAGTCGGGGATGCAGTAAAGAGTGTGGCAGACAAGATCAAGTCATTCCTTCACTTTTCCGTGCCGGATGAAGGTCCGCTGACGGATTATGAATCATGGATGCCTGACTTTATGGGAGGTCTTGCCAAGGGTATCGAAAAGAGCCGAGGCATGATCCAGAAGGCGGTAAGCGGTGTATCTTCCGATATGGTGGTCAGCCCGAAGGTCAGCAGCATGGAAAGCATGACGGGAACAGGGACGGCAGCACAGCCGGAGGGCATTTCTGGGATGCTTTCTGCAATTACTTCTGCGGTTGAGAATATCAGGACGGACAGCGGTGACATTGTCATTCCTGTGTACGTTGGCGGTACGATGCTTGATGAGGTCATTGTTTCGGCACAGCAGAGGGCAAACTTAAGAAGCGGGGGCAGATAAAAATGGCATATATACAATATCTTGTTTTCAATGAAAAGCCTCTGCCGATGCCGGATTCCTACGATATCGGATTGTCAGATGTCGAAGCGGACTCCGGCGGTGAAACAGAGGCGGGAACCACACAGAGGGATGTAGTAAGGACGGGAGTGGCTGACATTTCCGTCTCTTTTTCCGTGTCCCCGAAGTGGCTCAGACTGCTGACGGCATATTCCAAGATGCCGAAGATCGCAGTGAAATATTTTGACACGGAAACACTGGAACTGAAAGATGCAGAAATGTATATTACAGGATTTAAAGCAAAATTAGAAAAGGATACATCTGAAAGCTTTTGTCAAGGGGGTGCGTGGATATTTTTCATATTACTTACGCAGATTCTCTCTCTGCTTCTGCCTGAATAATGCGTTTCAACCTGTCCTCCGCAGTCAAACCGCTACTATGGTCAAAAAACACTTTGACTTTATAATTTGTTTTGCCTTGCTTAATCACAAAAACTCCATCCGGTTTGTTTTTCTCCGAATGGTTATTTGGGGTGGGTAGTGTACTGTTCACAATATTTGTCATACGATATTCCTCCTTGAATGAAAAAGCCCGACAAGGAAAGGTCTGACAACGAAGTTCCGACAACGGACATCAGAAAACCTTTTTTCTTTATCGGGCGATACTATCTTTTTACTATTTCCTTTTTCTTTATAATATTGGTTGTCATGGTTGTCAGAGAGGGAAAAGTGCCGCAATATCAAGGCTTTCGGGATTTTTGCCCGACAACCAGACCGACAACCGGCTCGACAACCGAAGCGACAACGGGCTTTTATTTTTGCTTCAACCATTCTTCCGGAAGTCCTAACTGTTCCATTTCCTCTGTCGGGATTTCTTGAAAACCATCCATGCTGTTGTCAGGCTCGTTGTCATTCCTGATACGCTCCCAGCCCTTTTGTCGGCGGTAAGGCTCTGGAAAATACCTCGGATTGCTGAACGCCCTCCAGCCTGTGACAGCGTTATTCATAATGTCGTTGATCTCTCGCAGCTCCCATTGTTTCGGTTCGTCATAATCATGCCCCAGTGCTTCCTTGTAAAGCTGCTTAGAGCAGACTATGCTGCCGGAATAGCGTTCCAAATAGTCTAAAATCTGTCCTGCCTTTGTGTCCTCCGGCATAAAGTCCTTTTGGTGGGCTTTCAGATAAGCGTTCATAGCCGGACTGAATCTCAGACGGAAATTGCCACTTCTGTAAATCTCCATAGCTTCTGCCCACATCTGATTGATATACTCTCTGGAAGCCTGTTCATCTGCCAAAATATGAACCTCAGCCCTTTCAGGATAGACCATAACCGGAACGAAGCGGCGGTTGCCTGTTCGGTCAAGGGGAAGAAAGTCAAGGGTATTAGAAGAACCTCCAAACACACATTGTCTTTTTCTGTCTGCCGGATGTGTTTCATAGGGTATCTTATAGGTTTCCTTTTGGCGGCTCAGAAAGGACTTGATTTCTTCAATGCTCTTAGCGTTGGCGGTTGCAATCATTTCCGACATTTCAATAATCCAATGCCCCTGCATTTTGCGGTACACATTTTCATCATCCAGCTTTTTCAAGTCATCAGAGAACCAGTCATCATTGACCGCAAGCAAACGGAAGAAAGAGGACTTTCCGGCTCCCTGACCGCCCACAAGACAGAGCATAACCTCAAATTTGCACCCCGGCTTAAAAGCTCGTGAGATAGCACCCAGCAGAAACAACTTCAATGCTTCATAGGTGTAATCATCTGTATCAGAACCGAGAAAGCGGTGCAGACAGAAGCGTATGCGTTCTGTTCCGTCCCATTGCAAGGCATTGAGAAAATCACAGACAGGGTGGTAACGATTTTCATTGGCAATAACCGCAACTGCGTCTATGATTTTCTTCTCTACGGTCAATCCATAGTTTTCTTCAAAATATAGGAGCAGATATTTCACATCCACATCCGTCAATGTCGGGCTGTCACGATACCAACCGAGGGGCTTCACAATGTCGATTCTTTCGGTCAGAAGATTTTTTCGGATAGCCCCTTTCAAAAGTGGGTCATATTGCAGAACACGCTTATAATTTGCGGCAGTATTATAAACCTTACCTTTCTCGCTCTGCTCTAAGCTGTTTCGGATTTCTTCTACTGTGCATGGTTCTGTCTGCTGACAGTTCTGCAATTCGCTGTTCAAGTTTTAACACCTCCTTTCTCTGTTCTGCCACAAGTGCTTTTCGTTCCTCCAATGAACCATACAGAAGAATATCAAGTAGATATTCGATATAGTTCTTCTTATACAGTGCTTCTGCAAACATAGGATTCCATTCCTCATCCGGCTGTTTAGGAGCGTATTTCTTTTCCCATTCTCTAAGAAGATGAAAATAATCCGTCAGCACCTTGTAGCAATGATTTTCTCCTTTTTGATACTTCTGTTCCGGTGTCGGCTCACGAATACGAGGGCGGACACTGGGCTTTTGTCGGCTGTCATAGTTAAGACCAAAATCTTCAGCAAGTTTGACAGCAGCTTCCCTCAGCCCGATACCGAATAGCTTCGCTGTCAGATCAACAGCGTCTCCGGTTGCTCCGCAGCCAAAACAGTAATAGCGTTCATCCAGCTTCATACTGGGGGACATATCCGAGTGAAACGGACAGCACGCCATACCTGTGCGACCCACTTTCAAGCCATAGGCTTCTGCGGCTTGTCGGGCAGTAACATTTTCTTTTACAATTTCAAATACATTCATGTGACTCCTTTCCTGAAACGAAAAAAGCACCTGTCATTTTCAAAGTGAAAACAGCAAGTACCTTAGAGTTCCATATCCTGTTTTTTGCTTTTCTCCGGAATTGTTCGGCTCACTTCACGCTCTGCCATTTCTTTCTTCTTGTGGCTCAACTGCTCTATAATGGAACTTTTGGCTTTCTTCTTGATTTGCTCCGTTCCGGCTTTTTTGACCTCCGGTTTCATCAGCGTGGTTTGGATTTTCTGAATGGTTGATTTCATAGCATTTGTGATTCTGGCAATCACTCCATCCAATCGTTTCACTGCATACTCAACTTCTTTCTTTGAAGCCTTACGCTCAGGGGAGAGAACCCATGCCTTAGACTGCTCCACCAGCTTAATATCCTCCTTGTGCGTTTCCAGTTTCACAGTATCAGCAACGACCTCAACCGCCTTGTCATAGGCAATATCGGCAACCTCATCCACCAGAGCTTCCACATCCTCAATCTTCATCGTGAGTTCTTCCAATTTTTGCTCCTGTGCTGCCAGTTGCTCCTTTTGCTTGAAAATAATGTAGTCCTGTTTTTCCAGATAAGCACGACCACCATATTCCGGTTCTTCTTCCAGTTGTAAGCCGTGCTTTTTCGCCACATCAAACAGCAGCACTCGGCAAGCTGAATCGAAAGTCATCTTGCGGTTGTTTTTTCTTCCGACCGGCTTCTCCGGTTCCGGCAGTTCAAACCCCAGTGCTTCCAAAGCCTTTTCCTGTTGTGGGGCAATCTCCCCATATTGATTTTCACAGTCGAACACATGACGCTCGTGAATATGAGGGGTGCTTTCATCCAAGTGCAGCGCCCAATTCAAGATATGGACATGAGAACCGAAACGCTCATTTACGATTTCCATAAATTCTGTGACGATCTCAATGAGCAGTTCCGGCGGAACATGATTGTCAAGTGTTCCAATCTGATAGACCGTTTCCTCTGGACAGGTCTTTTTGCTTTTGAGTAAATCTCCGGTTTCCTTATTTCTTTCAGGGTGTCGGTTCTTCACATTTCTTTCGTTCTGTCCGGTTACAAAATCACGATACCGCTGACGATAAAAAAGCTGTTCCACATCTTCAAAAGTGGCAGACAGCTCATTTTCCTTTTCGGAATTTTTGAAATTGCGGAAGCCATTGTAACAGTCCCAATAGAGATTTTGTTTGGCTCGCTCTTCGTCAATGTGTTCGCTGTTGGCAATGTCAAAACTGCGGTCATTGTGCTTCGGATTATAAACGCCATTCTTTCCGGCTCGTCCATTGTGCCTTGTTAATTTCACATGAATTCCTCCTTTTCTTTTTGATTTCCCCGACAGGGGAGAAGGGCAGCGAAGCTGATTCCTTGCGGCTTTCTGCGTCAAGTAATACCCAGTATTAAGTGGCGAGACGCCACTTAACTGGGCAAGGCTGCCGCCCTTGACCTGCACAGGGGTATTGCATTCCCTGTACCCATGCACAAAGGGTTGCACCCTCTGTACTCCCGCCCGAACAAACTGACTTCGCCCCGTCCCAAGCTCCGTCAGTTCCTTCGGTTTTACAAAACAGTCCACCGGACTATTTTGCAAAAAGAAAAACCGACGCATGATCGCTTTACGCTCAATACATCGGTTTCTTCATCTGACCTTAACGTTCATATTCAGTTGTGGCAGATTACGGATAATCTGCAAATGGATAAACAAAAACGACCAACTATGTAGCTGATCGTCCTTGCGTGGTTGCCTTAAAAAGTAGTTGATAAACACCCTACTCTTGAAAAGCTCGTTGTCATTTACATCTATTATTTTTGAATAGAAAAATTCCTTTATAAATGATAAAAGGAATTGAACCGATTACTCCAGCAAGTGTATAAATCGGGAAAGTAACAAATCCAATTATAATTTTAGGTGCGATAGGAGTTAGCCATTTCTTAACTAAACCACTATAAAAAATCAAACCTGTTGGTATTCCAGCAAAAAGCAATCCAAAAGAAAGAATACTTCTTGTAAATCCTAATGGTTCAGGAACAGACATATTTTGACTTGTCCAAAACGCAATGTACTCAGGGTCACTAAGTTGATTCATTTGATTAAGTGCTACAAAATAACCAAGTACACAACCAATAATTAAAAATAAACATATAAGCAATATTTGTTTCAACTCTTTTTTCATATTTCATCTTCCTTTACGGTCATATTCAGTTGTCTAACATCGTACTGTTATAAAATCTATGTCATTTACGATTTTTCTTATGCTGATTTGCCCAGTAAGATTTTACAGGGATTCTTCTTCTTTTTATGTCCTCCATAAATTCTTCTTTGTCAATATTACTATCAATGGTAAATAATTTTTCTCCATTTACATATACACGCATAGAACCTTTCCTTCTCTCGCAATAGGTAATATCTTCAAAGTGAAAAGTTCTCTTTCTGCCAAAAGTTGAACGCCATGTGATTTCATCTTCATCCACTTCCAGTTTCCACATAATCATATTCAATGAGCCTATAAAAAACACAACAAATGCAATGCCAAATACCAAGGGAGGAAATATATCATCCTGTTGGATAGCACTTGCTACAGTACAACCTCCTGTAAATAAAATTCCAAAAACAAATATAATAGTCAATGTTTTCTCTGTTTTTATTGTATAATGCGTTCTAATTATTCCCTTTTTCTGTTCTTCCTCTCGTTCTTTAGCTCTCTTTTGTTGAAGATTTACAAGATATTTCAAAAGAAGAAGTACAACTAAATAGGGGCCTATTTGTGTAATTATATTCAAACACATTCGTAAAAAATCATTCATTTTTTGCCCTCCATAGTTCCAGCTATATAAAAATGATTGTTTGAAATCGAGTATTAAAAACCTCAATTTTTCATATCTCATTATACTTCATCAACTTAAAGAATGGAAGAAAAAATTTTGTGTACAGAGTTCCTGTTCAAGCCTTGTAACGCACATTTCTGCAAAATCCATAGTCCCCGATACTTTCCTCACGGGTGATATACAGTCGGAATTCTGTCAGCTCATGAAATAAGAAAAACCGACGCATGATCGCTTTACGCTCAATACATCGGTTTCTTTATCTGACCTTGACGGTCATATTCAGTTGTGGCAGATTACAGGTAATCTACAAATTTCCCAAAACAAAATAGGATATTTATTTTTATTCTATTCAACTACATACCCATATTCTGTGTGTGGTAAATACCTTACAGTTATCTTATCTCCTAAATCGCTACCTGTTCCCCAATATTTTAATGAATGTTCTTCTCCAGTTTTCTCATCTCTAATATGTATTCTTCTTTCACTATTAGAGTTTTCTCCTGACATTGCACCTTGTGTAACTTCTCCGGTAACTTCAACTAAATTGTTAGATAGTAAATAAGGTATATCCAAGCAACAAGGAACAGTTATAAATATACCGAGAATCAATAACCCAACAACTGCCATCACATTGATTATTTTTTCCCATTTTTGATATTTTATTTTTTCTTCTTCATTGACAGCCTTTCGTTTTATAAACTTCCCATTTTTCTTTCTATGCAAAACATACATAATTAAGACTATAAATGATACTATAATCACTCCAAAAGTTCTAAACATCAATAATGCCATAAATTTGTACTCCTTTCAAAGCGACACGCTATTTATTAACAGCTTTATCAGCTAATCTTTTATCTCCCCATGGCGTTTTCAGCATAGGCTCATTATCAATAATTCCTGCTCTTAAAATTTCAAGGGGTTTTTCTAATTGTAAGATGTTTTTATTATCTATAATAATAGCAGTTTGAAATTCCTCAAAACTTTCAAAAACTCTGTCTTGAAATATAAAAGATATATTTTCTTTACATTCCTCTGCGTTAGCAGGTAAAACACAGGAACCCATCACATATTTTTTCTCATTATAGGAAAACTCAATAAGAGTAAAAGCCATATCATTATCATAATCAGACTTGATAATTTCCATTAGATCTTTTGCTTCAATAATGAGCGTTGGCTTTTCATTTTTCTTAAAACCAAACATGAATAACACCTCCAAGAATTAACTTTATCTTATTTTTCATTATACTTCATCAACTTAACGAATGGAAGAAAAAATTTGTGTGCAGAGTTCCTGTTCAAGCCTTGTAACGCGCATTTATGCAAAATCCATAGTCCCCGATACTTTCCTCACGGGTGATATACAGTCGGAATTCTGTCAGCTCATGAAATAAGAAAAACCGACGCATGATCGCTTTACGCTCAATACATCGGTTTCTTCATCTGACCTTGACGGTCATATTCAGTTGTGGCAGATTAGCCAATTTGAAAAATTACTCTGGCACATCTACTGAATAACTTAGATTGTTTCCTCTCTTGTCGCTCTTTAAATCATCATAATACCATAGATACATCGTTCTGTCATATACATTGATTTCAATAACACCATCTGGCTTTTGACCTTCTACTTCTAATGAGTAAATTTCCTTATCATGTGCATAGCCAAAAACAAATCTGGTATCTGGATAATTTGGATTCAAGTCCTGTTGAAAATCACTTAATTTTAAAGATGAACGAATTAGTTCTGTAATATCAGATATAAGAATGCTATCCGCTTTAGTTGTAACCGGTGTAGCATTCATAAATGCATATTGTACACTTGCTTCCTCCACCTGTTTTTTGCAGCGTGCCATCACAAAACCTTGAACGGGATCGTTATCGCTTCCTGCCCGATAGAAAATAGTATCATACTGTTTGCCATTCCATATATGCAATATTTCATCAACATGATTAAGAAAATCTTCTGGAACAGAAAATTCTTCATTTTCAGCATTCAAAGGAGAATTCAAAATAGCTTCTTCGACAGAACTATAATATATGAGTTCAGAATCCTTTTTATCGTAATCACTCAAATTGAATTCGACATATGCATTGTCTTTATTGTCATCTTCCGGAACATAAGTATAACGACCATTTTCAATATGGTCATCATAATCAACAAACAGTCCAATACATATCAGCGCTGCAAAAATCAAAAAAACTATTCCTACAATGATTAGCAATATTTTCAAAAATTTTTTCATACAAAAGTCCACCTTCTTGCTTCATTTCAGTAAATTATATCATACCGATATGAACAATTCAATTCACGCTCTATCAAGTAGTTTTTTACTTACCTATAACGCACATTTCCGCAAAATCCATAGTCTCCGATACTTTCCTCACAGGCGATATACAGTCGGAATTCTGTCAGCTCATGAAATAAGAAAAACCGACGCATGATCGCTTTACGCTCAATACATCGGTTTCTTCATCCGACTTTGACGGTCATATTCAGTTGTCTAACATCGTACTGTTATAAAATCTATGTCATTTACGATTCTTCTTATGCTGATTTGTCCAGTAAGGTTTTACAGGGATTCTTCTTCTCTCTATATCTTCCATAAATTCTTCTTTATCGATATTACTATCAATGGTAAATAGCTTTTCCCCATTTACATATACACGCACAGAACCTTTTTTTCTCTCGCAGTAGGTAATATCCCCAAAACGAAAAGTTCTCTTTTTTCCAAAAGTTGACCGCCATGTGATTTCATCTCCGTTCACTTCCAGTTTCCACATTACCATATTGACTATTCCGCTTATGCCTACTAAAAAAAATATTCCAAATATACAAATGACAAACATATCTTCTTTTTCCCTAAGACTCATAGCCGTACAACAAGCAAAAAATATTGTACCTACGATAAATGCCACGACAAGGAATTTCTCTGTTTTTATTATATAATGCGTCCTTATTATTCCCTTTTTCTGTTCTTCCTCTCGTTCTTTAGCTCTCTTTTGTTGAAGATTTACAAGATATTTCAAAAGAAGAAGTACAACTAAATAGGGGCCTATTTGTGTAATTATATTCAAACACATTCGTAAAAAATCATTCATTTTTTGCCCTCCATAGTTCCAGCTATATAAAAATGATTGTTTGAAATCGAGTATTAAAAACCTCAATTTTTCATATCTCATTATACTTCATCAACTTAAAGAATGGAAGAAAAAAATTTGTGTACAGAGTTCCTGTTCAAGCCTTGTAACGCACATTTCCGCAAAACCCATAGTCCCCGATACTTTCCTCACGGGTGATATACAGTCGGAATTCTGTCAGCTCATGAAATAAGAAAAACCGACGCATGATCGCTTTACGCTCAATACATCAGTTTCTTCATCTGACCTTAACGGTCATATTCAGTTGTGGCAGATTACAGGTAATCTACAAAAATTATTTTTTCCATATAACTTCACCACAATGCGGACACTTTTTGGGAATGATTAAATTGCTATTTTCATATTGAATTAAAGATATTTTCTTATTCTTGCGGTCACAAATATCTTTAACTTCTTTATTTACAAGACTACCTCCTTCTTCTCCTAAATATCCCAAAGTAGTCTTATACCATGGAAATTTTCCTTTACATACAGGGCATTTCCATAAAAACAGGAAAATGTATTCAAAAAAGAAAGACACCAACCACATCAAAAAGGTTAAGAAAAATATGACTAAGCAAACAAGTCTAATATAATTAGGCAACACTCCTTTTATAGGCAACATTTCTTTTAGGAAAACCGCAATCCCCCCTATAGCAAGTGATGGCACACAAATATATGGCAAAATACGAAATATTTTTTTATTCACTATACTTATCTTGTTTAATGAAGAAATATTTTTATATACAAATTCTACCTTACTTTTTTCCATATATACTGCCTCCCGAAAAGCTCACTTCTAAAATTATCTTTTGTCTATTATACTTCATCAGCCTAAAGAATGGAAGAAAAAATTTTGTGTACAGAGTTCCTGTTCAAACCTTGTAACGCACATTTCCGTAAAATTTATAGTCTCCGATACTTTCCTCACAGGCGATAGGCAACGGTCAAAACATCAGGTTTGCACCTGACATTTTAACCGCATATCAGCCCTGATTATCACAGTATCCCTGCTGGCTGTTCAGCCCATGCTTTTTCGCATATTCACTGGCTTTCTGTCTGCGTTCCTCGCTGTAAGGCGGCAGGAAGCGGATAGACAGACGGAACTTTGCCAGCACATAAGAAACACCGCCTTGAACATTGGATTTTTCCAGTCGGCAAAGGTCAGGGTACTTCTTAGCAAAAGCAGCCAACCTCTTTTTCAATCCGGCGTTGTGGGTGTAGATATTTGCCTTGTCCTCGCCCTCATTAAAGAGAACGATTGTTTCTTTCTCAATCTTCGTCAGTCTCGTCATAGCAGCCCTCCCTACGGTTTTTCAACACCCTCAGCCTGCGGTAAAAGCAACGATACCACCTTTCAACACCCTCAGCACTCAGCTTGACGGAAAGCATATAAAACAGCTTCTTCGCCACCGGATCGGGTGCAAGGGCAGCCACCATACGCAAACGCTCGACAGTTGCTTTCAGGTTCGGACAGCCAAAGGCATAAAGGGCTTCCATTTCATTCCGGTTCATCTTCATTGTGTTTTCCTCCTTAAAGTTTGATAAATGAAAAGCGACAGACACTTCATAAGGAAATACCTGTCGCTTCGTTGACGATATAAAATTGTTGGTTTTGGACTTGATAAAATCAGCAGTAAATCATTTCCTGTCTGATGATTTCTTCGGCTCGGTTACGGATAGAGTTCATGGACTGTACCCACAACATCTGATTGTCTGCTTTCATGGTTTCGGTCACACCCTCGGCTTGTTTCATCTGCTCAATGATAAGGCTGCACCTTTCCGCTGCCTGTTTGTTCAGGTCAGCAAGGTAAGTATGCAGTTCGCCGGATAAACAGAGGGCAGATAACCTTGCAGGGCGGTACTGCTCCAAATATGTCCTGTGCAGTCTGCCCCACATACCGATAGGGCGGTGTTCCTCCGGCAGCTTCAAGTCCGGCACATAGTAATCGCCCACAAGAACATAGTCCAGACCATTGCTTTCATCATGGATTCGTGGTTTCAATTCTGTCATGCTATTTTTTCTCCTTTCACTTTTTGCCGATTTGATTTGCTTGTGGCGTTCTGTTCAACACACACATTGCTATCAGAGCTTTTTTCTTCTGCTATACGCTCATGCTCCGCAAATTCTTTTGATTTCTCACGAATCTTTTTCATATACTTACGATTGGATTCTCGTTTTCTGCGAAGTCGTTCCGCCTCTTTTTCAGCAGCAATCCTTTCTTCCTCGGTTGGTTCATGCTGCTCCACAGGTACTTGAAATTGCCCGACATAGTTAAGATATATCTCCACCTCTGTGGTGCGGTCTGCACCTTTTCCTTGTGGCTCGTGAACCAGAATTTTGTCGATAAATTCATTTATCATGGCAGGAGTAAGTTCTGTAATGTTCTCATACTTTTTGACCAGCTTTAGAAAACGCTCCACATTATTTTGACCGCCTATAATCCGTTGCATATCAGCGGTGTCAGTCTCAATAATCTTGTTCAGCTCGTTCTGCTCATTTTCATAATCAGTAAGCATACTCTGAAAAAGTCTGTCCGGCAATCTTCCAATCACATTATCTTCATAGATTTTCCTGATAAGCATATCCAGTTCGTGAACTCGCTTCTGATTTCTTTCAATGCGGTTTTTTACAGTTTCAGAAACAGCAATATCTTTCATCGCCGATTCTTCTTGCAGAGAATAGACAAACTCCTGCTCATTCAAAGAAACATAATGGCAAGTCTCCTGTATGGTTTTCAGAATGATGCTTTTAAGTGCTTTTGTTGAAATATGGTGGCAAGTACAGTGACGATCATACTTCTGATAAGCAAGATTATAAGTGGAACATTCATAACAATCTGCCGGATTGGAATAACTTGTCCTTTTTTCGCCTTTGGCAGTATAGTATATTCTTTCTCGCCCTTTCCGCTGCCTGTGATTATACATCGGCGCACCACAATCAGCACAGTAAATCTTTCCAGTCAGAACATTAGGCTCGCCCATAGGATCTGCTTTTCTTACATTCTGTCTTAACTTTTGAGCAAGCAGCCATGTTTCTTCATCGACAATAGGCTCTTGTGTATCATCAAAAACCACCCAATCTTCCTTGTCTGCCCTTTTCGTCTTTTTGTCCTTATAGGAATTTTTGAATGTCCTGAAGTTGACAGTCTTTCCGATATACTCTGGTCGGGCAATCAGAGTAGTAACCTGATTTCCTCGCCACATATACGGATTTTCTTTGTCATAGTTGCTTGCATGATTTCCAAGTCCCTTTTTTCCAAGATAATAAGACGGTCTTTCTATTTTTTCTTCTGAAAGTTCTCTTGCTATCTGATAAGGTCCTTTTCCCTCAATAGTCATGCGATAAATTCTGCGGACTACTTCAGCAGCTTCTTCATCAATAATCCAATGGTCGGGGTTTTCGGGGTCTTTCAAATAGCCGTATGGTGGGATATTACTTGTATGAGCGTTGCCGGAAGAACCTCTGGATTTCAGTACAGCTTTAATTTTCTTACTTGTGTCCCTGACAAACCACTCATTCATGATATTCAGAAAAGGGGCAAACTCACTGGTTTCTTGACGGTCACTGTCAATACCATTATTGATTGCTATAAATCGAACTTCCTTTTCTCTAAACAGAATGTCAGTGAAAAAACCTACTTGCAGATGATCTCTGCCGATTCTGGACATATCCTTGCAGATACAGGCAGTGATTTCTCCGTTTTTAACACCTTCAACAAGTCTGTTCCATGAAGGTCTGTCAAAGGTCGCTCCACTCCAACCATCATCGGTAAAATGAACAAGATTCGTAAAGCCATGTTTTATAGCATAATCTTCAAGCATTTGCTTTTGATGAACGATACTGTTACTCTCTCCAGCATTATCATCATCACGAGACAGTCTTTCATACAAAGCAGTAATGCCATTGCTTTTATCTTTTTTTCTTCTCATGCTGAACTCCTTTCTTCAATTCCTATCCACTCCTTACGCTCACAAAATATCACATCTTATAAAGGATTGTGGAGAGTGGATTTTACCGTGAAAGAGTTCTAATGGATGTTTACTTTATGGTAAATGATTTTATTTCTTTTGATGGGAGGTGTTACATTGTATCCTGTGAGTGAAGCATTCCTGCAAGCTGTGCAGGAGAACACAAGGGAGTACCGATGGACCGGAAAAATTACGACAGCAAAGGGGGTAACATATGAGTTTGGTCCTGAACAGATTGTAAAAGGCAGCGGTTATATCACAAGGTCATGTTGTGGAAATAATGAGATAGAACTTGGATCAGTGTATGCATCAGAGATGAAAGTGACATTATTTTTGGATGTTGATCGATATTCGATGGAAAATGCTTGTATGGAACTTTTTTATTCTATAAAGTTGCCAGACAGAAGCTGGGAGAAGATTCCGATGGGAATTTTTGAAATTAGTGAGGCAAATCGCAAAATTAAGATGATTGAACTGGCGGGATATGACTATATGCTCAGGTTTGAAAAATCAGTAGCTATGGATTCATCCAGTGGAACACCGTATGAATTCCTACATTTTGCTTGTGAAAAATGCGGCGTGGAAATGGCTCAGTCGGAAGCAGAGATTGCTGAATTACCGAACGGAACAGAACTGCTTGGAATATATCCAGATGGAAATGTGGAGAGTTATAGGGATTTGATTTATTATGTGGCACAAGTGCTTGGCTGTGTCTGCCAGATTAACAGATCTGGCAAGCTGGAGCTAATAGCTTATGGTAATCAGCCTGTGGCGGAGTTTACAGCAAGACACAGGTTTTCCAGTTCCTATTCAGATTTTGTGACAAAGTATACGGCAGTGTATTCAACAGATGAGGTAAATGCAAAGTCTGAATATTACTGTCTGGATCCGGATGATGGACTGACAATGAATTTGGGAATAAATCCACTTCTGCAGTACGGTATGCAGAAAACGAGAGAGGAAATCATAACAAATATTTTGAATGCCATTTCTGTGGTAAATTATGTTCCTTTTGATTCGGAGACAATCGGTAACCCAGCATTAGATCCGATGGATGTGGTACGATTTTCAGAAGCACATGCGGATGATAAGAAAATTAGTTGTATTACAGGAATTACTTGCCGGATTAATGGAAAACAGACATTAAAAGGGGTAGGAAAAAATCCACTTCTTGCATCATCAAAGAGTAAGGCTGACAAGAATATAATTGGACTTTTAAACCAAGTAGAGGTAAGTAAGTTCGTGATTTGTGCTTACGAGAATGCATCGGAGTTTGTTATTGGAGAAGAAGAAATTCGAATTGTGAATGTAACCTTCGCTTCGATTGAGTCTACCAGTGCAGTGTTTTTAGGAAATGTAAACTGCGTGATAAAGGCAGAGGATGAAACAGCGATGGAAAGCTACACGGTGAGCCATCAGGTGCCGATAATAGACAGCATTGTTGAACGTGCAGCAGCAATCGCAAAACAGACTGCGAATGGGATATCAGGAGATGCAGAAATATCTATTCCAGAGATTTCCTATGAAATGATTGAGGAATCAGTGGAAGTTCCGGTAATTAGGAAAAAGTATCCAGTTGTCCGATTCAAGTATAAGCTGGATGATATCTGGCTGGAGGATTACACCCCATTGCAGAAAGCTGTGGATGGAGAAAATATTTTTTCTATGCTATATCCACTTGGAAATTTAGGAGCAAACAGCGCAAAACAGTTAGAAGTGTATATGTCTGTTTCTGGGGGTACGGCTACGGTGGCTCCAGCAAACTGTAAAGCAGCAGTATGCGGATCAGGCATTGCAAGTGGATATACCGAATGGGATGGAAAGATTGTGATGGAAGAGCGTATTAATGCATTTACAATGGCGGAATCTGTTATGAATATGAAACTGTTGAGTGATTCTGTGGCAATTTCCATGCAGAAAGAAAACGTAAAGGATTATTCTGATCGGGTGGCAGTATTTATTATGAAAAATTCAGCTATGTCAATGCAAGGAGTAACTGGAGATATAGAGCTTTTGAAAGAATGAAGGGAGAAGAGGAATGTTAAAAGGCAAAACAAAAATTGAACTGAAGGATGTGCGTACAGGTAATGTGGATGTTGTTGAAAAAGATAACATGGTGACGAATGCACTCCAGTATATTTTTAATCCGCTTGGATATATTAAATCAGCAGATCCGATGCTGACGGAAAAGTATGTGAATTTTTATAAAACATTAACTGGTGGTCTGCTACTTTTAAATAAACCTTTAACCGCAAATGTAGATAATCTGTATCTGCCAAGGGATGTGCAGTGTTTGATAAACAGAACAGTTCGAATCAGACGATTCGTGGCAGTTATAATGCAACAGAGACAGAAATTGATGTTGTGGACCGAAAAATTAAGTATGTGTATGATTTTGATACAGCAGAAGCCAATGGCACGATTGCTGCTGTTGCGCTGACACATGCTTATGGTGGATACGGGAATCGGGGAACGGATACAGATCCGGTGAAGGGACTGTATCCGTTTTTTACAAATATTGGAAGCGGACTTTTGAAATATACTGGAGGCAGCAGTGGTATTAATGCCTATGACAGAACAACTGCCTATACAACATATGGAAATGGATATCGATGGATTATTAAGATAGACGCGGAAAACGACAGTGTGTATTATTTTACAATTATGAATACAAACTCAGTTAAGATAAGTCGGTACAGGGCAAACATCAATACAATTTCAATGTTTGAAAACCCAGGGGCATCAAGGACCTTGCTTGATGAGCAGACCGTTTCTTTAAGTACTGCTATCAATGTACAGTATTTTTCTTACAATTATGAGGAAGAGACGGATAGGCTCTATATTGTGACAGCATCCTCAAATTATGTTTCCAACAACGGAAGTTACATTATTACGGAAGTAGATCTGGCAAACGAAAATGCGGTAAAGCAGTATGTGATGACGAACAAGACTGGAGTATCGGCAAGAATCGGGTACAATCGGTATGACACTTACTGTTATGAAGGATATATTTACTTTAAAAACAGCAGTCTGAGTGATCATCACTATTATAGGCAGCAGATAGGAAATTCCGCTAATGTAAAACAGCTTCCAGAATCGGCAGCTCTGAGAGCGGTATATCCAATGCTGGCAAGGGATGGAAAGCTTTATCTGGAAAATCCATCAGGGTATTCAGGAACATATGCCCTTTATGTTGTGGACACAGATTCTTTTACGATGAAGTACCCAGAATCCTATGGATTGTATGATTCTAGTTACAGACAGTATGTTCCAGTGAGGGGAGTTCCGATGACATATTACCTGACAGGTGGATCTGGAAACGGGACATTTGCTATGAGAACAGACTATCTGGCAACCATTAATAATCTGGATTCGCCTGTTGTCAAGACGGCAGACAAAACTATGAAAGTAACGTATACATTGTCAGAGGAAGAATAGATTTCTATTGATTATAACAATCTGAGTTTTCAGCAACTTTTAAAGTTTCTAAAATTGCAGTTTGCTTTTTTATATTTTTTTCAAGTTGTGTATATGTGAGCTCATGTTTTTCTTCAGATGTTAATGGGCGAATGATAATTGCATTATCACTATATTCTACTGCAACGGTATCGCCTATGGAAAAACCTATTTTTTCAAGCCATTTTCCTTGCAGTTGAATTTTTGGGACGTAACTGTAGTGATTTCCGGAATAGCGGCTGGCATATTGGATTTTGGTATTTTTCTTCATATTTTTAATCTCCTTTTGGTTATTTTGTTGTAGTCTATTAATCACTCATAAATGCCAAAATAGCAACTTAATTTAATAATTTTTTTGATTAGTGGTTTCTGAAAAGGAGACCACTTTTTTTATGGAAAGAGAGGTAATGGAAATGAAAGAGTTTTGGAATGCAATTCAGTTTGTATTCGCAGCAATCGGAGGATGGCTAGGGTACTTTCTGGGAGGTTGTGACAGTCTGCTTTATGCACTGATTGTATTCGTGGTCATTGACTACATCACGGGAGTTATGTGTGCAATCAGCGATCAGAAGCTGTCCAGTGCAGTCGGTTTTAAGGGAATCTGCCGTAAGGTGCTGATTTTTCTTATGGTCGGCATCGCAAACATTCTTGATGTATATGTCATCGGGACGGGGAGCGTTTTAAGGACGGCAGCCATTTTCTTCTACATCTCAAATGAAGGAATCTCCCTTCTGGAGAATGCGTCCCATCTGGGACTGCCTGTTCCGGCAAAGATCAAAGCCGTGCTGGAACAGCTTCATGACAGGTCGGAAGAAGACAAAGACAACGGGGAAGGGTAGCACCTTCCCTCTTTTATTACAAAGAATTGGAGGATCATATTATGGGTCAGAAATTTGGAATCGATGTAAGCCATTGGCAGGGCAGTTTTGACTTTGCAAGGGCTAAGAGTAAGGAAGGCGTGGAGTTCGCAATTATCAAAGCCGGAGGTGCTGATGCCGGACTTTATAAGGACAGTCAGTTTGAAGCAAACTATAAGAAATGTGAGGAATGCGGGCTTCCGAAGGGCACATATTTCTATGGGAATGCCGGAAGCGTGGCAGATGCAAAGAAAGAGGCAGAATACTTCCTTTCACTGCTTAAGGGAAAGAGATACGAGTACCCGGTCTTTTATGACGTGGAAGGAAGCATGATCACAAAGAATGATAGGAACACACTGACACAGATTGTAAAGGCATTCTGTTCCGCAGTGGAAGCTGCCGGATACTGGGCCGGTATCTATTCGTCCGAGTCATTCTTCAACAGCGAGATGAATGACGGGGAGCTTACCCGTTACAGCCACTGGGTTGCAAGATGGGGTAAAAGCAAGCCGGCCCCGGCAAGCGGTGCAGAGACACAGATCTGGCAGTTCGGAGGGGAGACAAACCTTATCCGAAGCAACAAGATCAACGGTCAGTCCTGTGATCAGGATTACTGCTATGTGGATTTTCCTGCGAAGATCAAGGCAGCCGGACTGAACGGTTATGCCAAGGGCAGCAGCACACCCGCTCCGGCGAAGAAATCCAATGAGGAGATCGCATCCGAGGTGATTGCCGGAAAGTGGGGCAATGGTGCTGAAAGACAGAAACTGCTCTCTCAGGCCGGATACGATTATTCCGCAATTCAGAGCATCGTGAATAAGAAACTCTCCCCATCCAAGAAATCCGTGGATGAGATTGCAAGGGAGGTCATTCATGGTGACTGGGGCAACGGAACAGAGCGTAAGAACAGGATCAGTGCTGCCGGATATGATTATTCCGCAGTACAGAAAAGGGTAAATGAACTCCTGAAATAAGGATAAGGCTGATGGTCTGTAATGGCTGTCAGCCGTATTTTTTTCAGTTTATGCCAAGGAAAGAAAGGTGAAAGGTATCCGAGAAAACACTTGCTATTATTGGCTTTCAGAGTGATATATAGACTACCAAAACGGAAGGAGGTAAGGCTTGTGGAAATTCAGATCAGGGAAGGCGGCAGGGAACAGAAAAGAAAATTGAAAGTCTGTGCATACTGCCGTGTATCGACAGATGCGGATGAACAGGAAAATTCATTGGAAAATCAGGTCAGGTATTATGAGACGGTCATAAAAGCAAATCCTAATTATGAATATGCCGGAGTTTACAGTGACTTTGCGATATCAGGATTTAAAGAAAAGAGACCCGGTCTGCAGAAGATGCTTGCCGATGCAGAAAAAGGTAAGATAGACCTTATACTAACAAAATCAGTATCACGTTTTGCAAGAAACACCTCAATCGTTCTGGAAGCTACACGAAAGCTGAAAGAACTGAATGTAGGTGTTTTTTTTGAACTTCAGAATATCAATACGCTGTCAGGGGAAGGCGAGCTTATGCTTACGATCCTTGCAGCATTCGCACAGGCAGAAAGCGAGAGCGGAAGCACTGGTGCAAAGATGGTGTACCAGAGAAAGTATGAGGCGGGGATTCCCGTACAGTACCTTGAGCGGTCTTTCGGCTATACGAAAGATGAGAGGGGAATATTTGTTGCTGACGAAGAGGAAGCCGTATGGGTAAGGAAAATCTATGAGATGGCAGCAGACGGATATACTCCCGCAGCAATTAAACGGTATCTGAATGAAAACGGGGTAAAGACCGTGGGCGGTGCAGAATGGATTGACAGCACGGTGTTCCGTCTCATTGAAAATGAAATCTACAAAGGTGATTACATCATGCATAAGCATTTTGTGAATGAAGAAAGAAAACTGGTCAGGAACAGGGGAGAGGTGGATGCGTGGTACATCGAGGATGATCATGAAGCCATTGTGTCCCCTGAACTCTGGCAGAGGGCACAGGACGCACTGGAAGCAAAAAGGGATTATCTTGCGGAAGGTTCGGTAATCGAAGAATTCACGGAAGAAAATTATCCTTACATGAACAAGATCTACTGTGCCAAATGCGGACATCCCCTTTATAAGCGGATCTACAGTAAAGGCAACAGGCTCAACTGGGGATGCAGCGGGATGAAACGGTATGGGAAGTCCTTCTGTGACGGGATCAATATCCCGGACGGTGTGCTTCGGAGTGCATGGCATTTTGAAGAAAACACCTACATTGACGAGAAGGCATCGGATAAAGGTGTGAAGGAATTTTCCTACTTAAAAGAACGTTCATGGAAAAGAAGACACAAAAAGAAGCAGCCGCCGACCATCCCGGAAAATACCGAAGCAGAGTATCCGTACAGGGAGAAAATCTACTGTGCATTGTGCGGAAGCAGACTCGTAAGGCATGTGGATACCAAAAGCCATAAGGTCACATGGGTATGCAACGGCAGAAAGCGTAAAGGGAAAGACTTCTGCGATGGGACAAGGGTTCCTGACACCATCCTGAAGGGGTGGGGAGAAATCAAAAAAGATATTTATATTCAGAGAAAGGATGATAAGAATGGCAAGAAGCGTTACAGTTATACCAGCAAGAAACCGTCAGGCATCGGGGCATAGGGCAGCACCGCAGAAGAAGATAAGGGTTGCAGCTTACTGCCGTGTATCAACGGATCAGGAAGACCAGCTCCACAGCTTTGAGGCTCAGGTCGATTATTATACGAAATACATCAATGACCATGAAAATTATGAAATGGCCGGCATCTATGCGGATGAGGGTATTTCGGGAACCAATACGAAGAAGAGGGAGCAGTTCAAACGCATGATTGCGGACTGCGAGAAGGGAAAGATCGACCTTGTCATAACAAAATCCATCAGCCGTTTTGCCAGAAACACGCAGGACTGCCTGATGTATTCCAGAAAGCTGAAGAACCTCGGAATCGGCATTATTTTCGAGAAGGAAAACATCAACACACTGGATTCCACGGGCGAGCTTTTGTTTACCATCTTAAGCTCCCTTGCACAGGATGAATCCAGAAACATTTCAGAGAACTGCAAATGGGGCATCCGCACGAAATTCAAGAACGGTGAGATGCACCTCAACACATTTAAATTCTTGGGGTACGACAAGGATGAGAATGGAAAGCTCATCATCAACAGGGAACAGGCAAAGACGGTGAGACGCATTTACAGGGATTTCCTCTGGGGGCTGAATCCTGCACAGATTGCGAAAGAACTGGAAGAGGAACAGGTGCCGGGATGCCTCGGACAGACCAAATGGTACGCAAGCACTGTGGTCGGAATACTGAAACAGGAAAAGCACATGGGCGATGCGTTACTGCAGAAAACCTATACGGCTGACTTCCTTACCAAGCGACAGGTAAAGAATAACGGGGAAGTGGCACAGGTCTATGTAAAGGACAGTCATAAGGGAATCATTGATAAGGAAACATGGAATGCGGTTCAGGAAGAATTTGACCGCAGGGAGAAATTCATGCAGAAGCATGGGACAGACCGCTACAGTTACGGTTCGGAATGCTATCCATTCTGTGAGAAGATCTTCTGCGGGGAATGCGGAAGTCTCTTTACAAGACATTCTTGGAAATCAAGGGGAATCATACAGTGGCAGTGTAAGAACCACCGTAAGGATGGAAAGGTGGTATGCACCAACGCTTATGTAGATAATGCCGATCTGGAAAAGGGATTTTTAAAGGCATTCAACCGACTGGTCAGTGAACGGGAAAAGCATATGGAAAGATGGAATGCCATGAAAGCAGACGGGACTGCGCTTGAGAAGATAAGGGCGGTGCAGATGATGGAAGCAACCGAAAACGGACAGCTCCAGAAGTATGTTCCTGAAGCCGCACAGCTTGTCTTGGAAGAAATAACAATATCCGGGGCAAAGAAATATGAGTTTGTATTCTTGGAAGGCAGCAGGGTAAAGGTTCCCGTATGATCATTCGGAAACCTCCCCATCATCATTCAGACCGAATAAGTCAAGCTGGCTGCTCTGAGGCATATCATCATTATTTTCTTCTTCCGGCTCCGGCTCATCCGTTTTCTTCTGGGGCAGCTTATGTGTGTAGAGCTTATCCCACGGAAGCGGATTACGGCATTTCTTGTTATAGCCGATAAGGAGTGCTTCTGCAAATCCAAGGGAGCCGGAACGCCTGTCCTTGGCGGTACGGGACAGTTCCTTAATGGAGATCCTTCCAAGTTTTTCCTTAAATACATCATCCTTGACGGCATCCCCATAGGCATTTAGGAAGCGTGCCAGTCCGTTCATCATATTTGCACTGAAGGACTGGGATGCACCTTCCCATGTTGCGACAATCAGACGGATCACATGGTCAAGCATGTGGTAGCCGTATTTGTCGTGGATGTTCTCAAGCGTGGCAACGGCACAGATACCGCCCGGAACGGATGAAGAAGTGATGGAGAGGTCATAGGATTCCACCAGATCACGGATGATAAGCTGCTTATCGTTGCCGGCCTCGATGTTTGCCATGAATATTTCATAGGGCAGCAGGGGCTTTACATATTTCATCTGGTTTGCAAAAATATCTGCTTCGTGTTCATATACGAGGTCATCATAGACCATGCACCATACGGGAGTCTCCCTTGAGCCGGAGACCAGTGCCACGATCTCAATGGTATGCTGTCCATTGAATACATAGTTGATGCCGTTCCGGCGGCTGACCTTTACGGGATTTATCTGGTACAGGTCAAAGTTCGCAGCAGCACGCTGGACATGGTGCTGTGAGAGGTTGCGCTGATATTCCTGATTGGATACAAGGTTTTTTATGGGAATCTGCTCAAAGTGTACTTTTGGAACATACTGCATGAGGTCAGTCTGTTCTGCTGTCTGCTGTTCATCTGTCATTTGAATCCTCCTCCAACTGCTTCAGCAGTCTGTTTATTTTTCGTGTAAGGTTTACGAGCTGCGTTTTTACTTCCTGCCGTGCAGAAGCGGATGTGGAAGGAAAATCAGTAAGTTCCATCGTCCTTGATATGGTCTTGGACCATGAAGGAATGGTAAATTTAAGGCTTGAAAGCTCGGCATCCGGGTCGGAAACGGGCATCTGTTTGATTCCGGCTTCGGCATTTTCCTTTTCCCGTCTGCGTCTGCGGTAATCCGGCTTCCCTGTCGGAAGTCTCTGCCATCTAAGTTCATGCCGTAACTGGGAGTAGCCGATGCGGTCGATAGAACCGCTTTCGAGCAGTCTTTTGAGTCCGTTGATATCCTCGATGGGAAGCCGTGACAGTTCGATGACATTTTCATGGGACACACGGAGGCTACCGTTTAATATCCTGTTGGTTATTTCAGGACCTTTGATGCGGATCTCATCAAGTGCCCTTGCATACACATCATATTTTGTAACGGTGGAAAAACCGAAGTTGTATTCCTTTCCGATAATGGTGGCAATCTCGGTTTTCTGTACATATTTCTGTGATAGCTGTCCGTCTGCGTTGGGCTGTTTTTCAGGATGCTCCCTTAAAAAAGCAGCACTGGCAGCATTCATATCCGCACGGAAGAGTCTGCCGATAAGGTACTTTTTATATTCACTTGTAAGGTCGGTGCGTTTGAGCTGCTCTGCACACAGGTAGGATTCTGCCTCGTCACGGCTCTGAAAGATGAGTCTCCGTATGTTGAAGCGGATATCCCATTTCTTACAGATGGAATAGCGGAGATGCCCGTCTATGAGGATGTTTCCCCAGACGCATACGGCATCATGGCAGCCGTGGTCAAAGATATCTTCTTCAAGTTCTTCTATGTATTTTTCGTCCCTCGGCTGGATGAGTTCTAAAAATCCATTGTCGGTTTCAAATTCTGGTGTCTGGCTGTCACTCATACTGTTTCCTCCGTTCTGGCAGAGTCATCCACGAGGACGCATTCCTGCATGGAGAAACTTGCCAGTCCTTCTTTCTGATTTATTGCGCCATAGATGCGGTATGACCTGTTGTTGGAAAGTTCCGAGTTGGTCTGCCTTAATGTCTGGAGCAGTTCACGGCTGTATAATTCATAGCTGTTTCTGATGCCGGAGTAACATGCCCTGACATGATGTGCAAGATAATCCTGACGGACACTTTTTCTTACGGCAATCATATGGGTGCATGGATTTACCAGAAGCTGGATGTATTCCGGATCACCGAGCATATGAAGGGTATGTTTATGTATTCGGATACGGTTTTTCTTTAAGTCAATGCATAGGATCGGCTGGGAAGAGGGTTGATTGCTCATAGTGTGTTTCCTCCTTTGGTGGTACTGATGTGTTTTGGGCTTCTTCAGACGGCTGCGTATTCTCGGAAATTCCAAATACTGCATAACCGTCAAACATATTAATCTGTAAATTGCTCTGGTGTTCCTCAACCGGGACACCGAACTGGTTCTGCCATTCCGCAGGATATGTAGGGGTGCGGGATGTCTTTATTTTCCCGTCTTCTTTTTCTGCCCGGACATATATTTCAGGAGTGGTCAGGTCGAAGACGAATAAGAGTTCATTATCTGACCGTATCAGCTTGCCGAGCAGTTTATAACGGTAGCTTGGATTCCATTCCATCAGGCTTATTACCTTGGCAAAGAAGATACGGCATGTGATCTGCCTTGGGGAACGCTTCTTGGTTGCGGAGCACCAGCGGAAAGAATCCTTCTCATCTTCCTGACAGGGGCGGACGGCAAGTTTCTTTTCATCCGGGTTCACAAGGATCTGCACGAAATCAGTCTGTGGCAGTTTTTTGATACATGCGGTATTCACGGATACCTTGTTCGCATTAAATGTAAAGGACGGTTCGTAGGTGTGGGCGAAAAATTCACCACGCACCACCTGATACCCCTCATAACTGAAGGCATCGTCCTCAATGATCTGTAAGTCCCTTGAAGCGGACTGGGTTATGTTCTCATTGTTTGGCTGTTCATTCATTACTGTTCTCCTTCATGTCAGACATAAGCTGTTCTATGTTTTTCTCTACTTCATCAGGACTGGTTACCTGTATGTCTGAATCTTTGTATGCAACGGCTTCGTTGGAAATCACATCCCGGCTGTTGAATCCGGCAAGCTCATGTGCCTGTGCGTGGCAGTAGTAGTTGCTGCCGAAAGTATCCGCCCAGTCAGGCGGGTAAGCACGGACGTTCTTTTTCTGGTTGTCAGTGAACGGTTTTACATCCGTCCGGGCATCGGATGTCTGCTGCTCATCGATCACATCACTCGGAATAAAGATCTCTGTCTCTTCCAGATTGAAAAGAAGGACAGCATCATTCCCGTTTCCACGTCTGATTCCCGTTATGCGGTAGCGGCAGTCCGTGTTCCAGCCGAGAAGTGCATAGACGGTCGGCATAAAGGCAGTACCGCTGACTGCCCTTGGGACAGAAAGCTCTCCACGCTTCTTTGCCCACTGCATGGCATTCCTGTGAGCCTGAGAGGCAGTCCTTACGGCAAAAAGATGTTTATTTGGGTGGAGCAGAAGTTCTACCAGTGTACTGTTTAATTTTCTTACTGCTGCGGTTGAGAATTTGATATCATTCAGACTGAATGTCACGGTAATACGGTCAGTGCCGTCAAAGAACTGTGAACGTGCAATTTCATATCCGCGCAGGTCAAAATCCCCGGACTGCACCTCAACGGACGAGGCGGACGGAGAAAGCTGTTCCATCTGGTCATACACACTTAAGGAAGCACTGATATAATCATTTTCCTTAAAGCCGGCCCACCGTGGATTGATGGATACAAATCCTTTCAGTACCCCGTTAGATATAACCTTAAGTTCCGGCAGTATCCCTTTATTTCCATACTTGGCGTTGCTGATGAGACGTTGGACGGCAATGAAATCATCACGTGAGATGATGGCTTCATGGTGGTTGCGCTTCCTGTACTGCGGACGGTTCTGCATGTTCTTTTTTGATTTGTGGTTCAGGTAATTCGGTGTATAGGTCTTTCGTGCAAGTACATCACCGCAGTGCCTTTCATTCTGCAGTATCTGAAGGATCGAACCGGGAGACCAGACGGTATTCCCTTTCTTTGTTTCACAGCCCAGTTCCGTCATGGTATCGGCAATCTCCTGACAGGTGCAGCCGTTTAAGTACATCATGAATATCAGACGCACGATTTTTGCTTCCCCTTCATTGACCACCAGATTCCCGTCCTCGTCATGGTCATAGCCGAGAAGCGTAGGAGTGAGGAATATTCCCCTTCGGAAACGCATCTCAATGGAAGCATTCATGATCTCACTTTTGGTATGGCTTTCTTCCTGTGCAAGGGTAGCCATGAAAGAGAGCACCATTTCGCTTTTCGGGTCAAAGGTATTCAGCCTTTCCGTCTCAAAAAAGACACCGACAGGATGCGGAAGGGCGAGGAGTTCACGAACATATCCAATGCAGTCCACGACATTTCTGGCAAAACGGGATACGCTTTTGGTAACGATGAGATCGATTTCCCCTTTCTTGCAGTCCTCGATCATCAATTTAAACTGGTCCCGGTGCTGCAGGGAAGTGCCGGAGATGCCTTCGTCCGCATAGATCTGTACGAGCTTCCAGTTCGGACTTTTGCTGATGACATCGTGGTAATGGTTTTTCTGCAACTCATAAGAAGATGTCTGTCTTGGATCATCCGTGGATACCCGTGCATAAACGGCTACCCTCTGTTCATTTTCAACTGCAAATATATCTTCCTGCGGAAGCGCCGGAATCACATCAAGTTCATCAATGCTGACACCTTTATACCGCTCCCTGATCTTATTTTTCTGGTCAGCAACGGAGCCGGCCTTCTGTTCGTTATCTTTCATGTCTTACCACCTTTTTCTTATGATGTGGTTTATTATAAAATTTTCATACGAAAATAAAATAGACCATACGGACACGCATATCCGCATAGTCTATTCCAAAGAAAAATTTTATATGTGAAAATAGTGTGCCGCAGCATCTAGGCTTCGTCAGCCGAGATATGCCATCCGTTTTTATGCATGCTGTCGATGCTTGCTTTCACCATTTCGTAAATGAAGCGTTTCTCATTTTCCGTACATTCTGCCATCAGCAGATCAAGGTCGGTCTGATAAGCGGTCGGGTTGTGAAGCTGGACTCCGGCAAGCAGTTCATCGACAGTTATTCCAAGGGCATTTACAATTCTGATAATGGATTCAAGGCTTGCTTTGCGTTTGGCATTCTCAATATGGCTTATGTAGGAGATGGAGAGTTCCGTTTCCTCTGCAAGCTGTGCCTGTGAAAAATTGTTCTGTTCCCTGACTTCCTTAATGCGGTATCCGATCTGCTTATGATTTACAGACGAAAGTGATTCATTCATAATGTTACCTCCTGTTTCTTTTTCTTACGCAAATAGATTATCTATCAGTGAGTGGTAAAAAGTTATGTAATTTAATCAAGCAGAGTGGAGTATTGCCGGATAACGGAATGTAAATATATGTAGACATTTGTCGAACGATATTTATTGATGGGCAGTATAAAAGATGCTATGCTGATGGTGGAACTGGACAACATGGAAGTGAAGAAATCAAGGAAAAACAAGGAATTATAAGAAAAACATATTGAACTGCGGTGTGCTGCTGTTCATATTTTTTTACCCATTATAGTAAAGTACAGTGGAGTAAATTACTAAAGAGATATGGTTCTAATATTTATTCTAGTTTGCGGTTAAAATAAATGTATCGCAGAGCAGAAGAGAGGTGTAATTTACTTGCGTACAGAGGACTATATCCCGAAAAGGGTAAAAGAATTATGCAGCAAGCATAAGGTTTCCAAGTACCGACTCGCACAGCTCACTGATATGTCACAGACAGCTTTAGGGAATATAATCAAGAAAGAGAGCATTCCAACGATACCGACTTTGGAAAGAATCTGTGATGCATTCGGAATTTCACTAGCACAGTTTTTTGCTGGGGACGGCATGAGACCGGATCTGACAGATGAGCAGGAAGAGATATTGGAAACATGGGATAACCTAAATGCTGATGAGCGGAGAATTTTAATGAACTTCGTGAGATCATTGAAGAAATAAGGGGAAGCAGTTCAATTGTATCTGATTGATTGTTTCCCCTTTTTCTATGCACTTTCCACGGCAGAAGAAAGCAGTGAGGATACATAATGAGTGTAAAAGATGAGGAGTTCAAAACAAAAATCTATGATCTGATGAACGGAAGCTACAATCTTGAGGAGTACCCGATTGCGGAAAGCAGTGTGGTAAAAGATGAGTTTGCAGAAGGGGAATACTGCGAAAAGTTATATTCACAGATGTTGGAAGCGTATGAGCGAGTATGCAGAAGACTTGGATTGCCGGACTCGGAAGACAAGGATGTGGAGATCATCATATCAAATCTCATGAGTATAGGCAGATATCAGAGCATAAAAATGTTCGATTACGGGGTGCTTTTTACAGAAAGAGAAAATGAACAGTAAGTTGATATCAAAAAAGGTGTGGCTGCGATTGGATGGCTGCCCTTTTTTTTGATATAATGAGGACGGAAGGAGAAGAAAGGATGAGCGGACTTAATGATTTGTCACTTAATAGAATAGTTGAAATTTTGGCTTCAAAAGGACATGAAGGCGAATATTGGGATTATAAACAGGAGTGGCATGATAATATGACGGATTTATTAAAGGACATTATTTGTTTTGCCAATACTCCTCATGATGCAAACTGTTATCTTTTATTTGGAATTGATGATGATGGTCGTATTGTAGGGATGCAAAAGAATAGACGTAAACAGGCTGATATTTTGGAAGCAATGGATAATCTTTGGTTCATTGGGGACGTTAAACCTGAAATTTCCGTAGAGACCGTTGTAATAAATGAGATAGAGGTAGATGTTATCACCATATATAACACGCAGAAGACACCTATATATTTAAAAAGAAATTATGGAGAAATGCTTGCAGGATGTATTTACATGAGAAATGGGGATAAAAATACTCCCAATAAAGGAATGGCAAGTATTGATGATGTAGAGAAACTTTGGAAGAAGCGATTTGGATTGTTACAAACGCCATTAGATTATATTGTTGGAAGACTGCAATATCAGACAGAGTGGAAGCAACAGAATCGTACTTATTATAATATGTATAGGCCTGAATATCAGTTGAAAATATTGGAGGATGACGATGATCGTGCGATTCCTGAATATTATGCCTATGCGATGACTAATGAAAGTACATTGTATGAAATGGTACAGATTTTAGCAGGACATACGGTTTTGGAAGAATATCAGCTTGTAATATTAGATAGTGGAAGATTGCGTACTCCAACACCTGAATGGGGATTTGCTGGATATGATAAATACGGAGTTGATCATAAATTTACATACAAATATTTCATAAAGGGAAGCACAAGATACAAATTACATCAATTCTTTTTAGATAATGATAGTGAAGAAGCAATATATGCAAATAGGGAATTGATGGATGTGGTTTTACTTTATGAAACAGAAGATGAGAAAACTGCGTTTGAAGCGTACATTGAGGATAATCAAGATAAGATAGTTGAATGCATTGCCGGTAAGGACAAATATTCATATATTCAGGCAACTAATGAATTGGATACAAAAGAATGTAAAAAAAGGTTAAATACAGGATTGGCTTTGAATGAAGAACTTTATAAATGGAGAAATAGGAGAACATTATGATAACTTTTGATTTTTTTAACGATAGTTCGACAGAACTTGTAGAAAAATTCTGTGAGTACTTTAAGTTAGACAAGGAAACGGTCGAGGATTATTTTAGTAGGGTCAATCCTGATACATTAACACCAGAAACATTGGTGAGAAAGTTCGACTTAAAATTAAATGAATACGATAGCAGTCAATTGCAAATAGTGTGCCGTCATATGACAACATCTACAGAAGATGAAATCTATTCCTTTGTGGATAAAGGTATTCTTGATTTAAGAACCATGCTTCAAGAGAACACTCCCTTATCTAAATTTTTATTGGAACACAAAATTAAAGTGGATGTTGATGGACATAAAATAGAAATTAAAGGGAAAAATTATCCGATATTGAGTAACAAAGAAGTCTGTCCAGAATGTTATAATGGCAGAGAACGTATTTGCACAGGATATTCAAGATGTGAAAGCTTTGAAAAACTCACTTATCTTGCGACAAAATTATATTATTACGATGCAACTGTGGAGTGTTTCATTCATGTAACACTAGACGAGATGAAAAGTTATTCGACCATTGTTAGGTGTCCAGAAATATTGAATACATTGGATGATGTTTGTTCGGCAGTAAATGGACAGTTTTCTACTACATACAATTTATGCTATGATTGGATGGCAAAAAAGCGAAATTGTTATGTGCTAGAGTATACTAGTCGTTGGTCGGACATGGAAACTTTTGCTCCGATAAATTATAGAGATGCTTATCGAGACTATGAAAGTCTTTTATGTTCTTGCGGCTTTGATTTCACAGACTATATGGACGAGATTATACCGAAAAAGGTATATGATAATATTACTTTTTTGAGAAGATTTGTATCCATCTATTTTTATAATGAAGAGGAATATGGGTCATTGCTTGCTGGAAATTCAGTGCCACCTGAAGCACTAAAAGTGTTTGAAGTTAGAGAAAATGATTTGGTAGAGCTCGCTCTGTCTAAGTAGCGTTATATTTGAAGTATAACAATGTGTATAAAAACAATTCTGCGAAATTATACAAATCTGAAAACTATGTGATTTTCAAGCTATCCCGGGGAGCATATCCCACAGGGGATAGTCCCCCTAAGCCGTAAGGGATAGGTATCCCCTTTTAATAAGTAGTTACACCATCTATAAATGACAGGGGAAAACCCCAGACGGGACTTCATATGTCATTTATCGGAATGGGATTTTACGGGCTTTTACGCAGAGTGGGATGTCCTGTGAAACCGGCGGGAGTGCTGGGAATTTTGTTTTTGCTTGGCTACACGGTTATGATCGGAGGCGGGGTATCTGCAATCCGGGCATTTGTTATGTTTGGCATCCGGGTAGGAGCAGATCTGTGCGGCAGAGCGTATGACATGGCTACCAGTCTGGCTGTGGCAGCGGCGCTGATTGCGCTGGAGAGTCCGATGTACCTTCGGGATGCCGGATATCTGCTCTCTTTTGGAGCGGTGCTTGGAATGGCGGCAGTGTATCCGTTAATGATGAGACAGGGAAAAACAAAGTCAAAGATCCTGCAAAGCTTTCAGGCGAGTCTTGCGGTCAATCTGGTTCTTTTTCCGGTCATGCTTTCTTTTTATTATGAATTTCCCCCGTATTCTCTTCTTTTAAATCTCGTGATCATTCCTCTGATGTCTGTCGTTCTGGGCGCAGGACTTCTGGGCTCTTTTCTGTGTCTTTTTTTCAAACCGGCAGGAGGTGTTGTATTTCTTTTATGCAGGGGAATTCTCAATCTGTATGAATGGAGCTGCAATTTGAGTATGAAACTGCCGTTTTCCAGAATTGTTACCGGAAAGCCGGAAGTTAGCTGGATCGTGCTGTATTATGCAGTATTGCTTCTGGTCTGTCTGTACTGGATGCTTCGAAAAGAGAAAACAGGAAAAACCTGTTTTGCGTGGGGAATGCTGGCAGCGGCCGGAATCTGTCTGGCAGCAAGCGGTCAGATGAAACACCACGGGGTGTTTCAGGCGACGATGCTGGATGTGGGACAGGGCGATGGAATTTTTCTGAGAACACCCAATGGGAGAACCTGTTTTGTAGATGGAGGCAGCAGCGATATCTCTAAAGTCGGGGAGTATCGAATTGTTCCGTTTCTGGAATCTCAGGGAGTAAAAGAGCTGGATTATGTTTTTGTTTCTCATGGCGATGCAGATCATATGAGTGGAATCGAGGAAATCCTTCAGAATCAGACCCTTGGAGTACGAATCAAAAATCTGGTGCTGCCGCCGGTAAGGCTTCATGATGATGCGTTGAAAAAGCTGGGAAAAACGGCAAAGGAAAATGGCACGAAAGTATTTGGAATGGAGGCAGGTCAGCAGATGAGCCTGGGAGAGATGAGTCTGACTTGTATGGCGCCTTCACAGGAATATCAGGGTGAGACTGGAAATGCAGCGTCTATGGTGTTGTGGATGGAATGGAAAAATCTGGAGATGCTGTTAACCGGAGATGTGGAAGGAGAGGGAGAAGTGCAGCTCACAGAGTGGATGAGAGCACATGGAAAAACAAAGTGTGATATTCTGAAAGCCGCGCATCACGGCTCTAAGAATTCGACACTGCCGGAATTTTTACAGCAGCTGACACCGAAATATGCATGGATTTCATCGGGAATCGGCAACCGGTACGGACATCCGGCAAAGGAGACTGTAGAGAGACTCAGTGAAAAAGGATGCGAATTGTATGGGACGCAGGAGTACGGGGCAGTCACCTTAAAGATAAAAGGGGAAAAAGCTGTGATAGAAACATTTTGCAAAAAGTAAAAGTTTCCGATATAATAGAAATTATGAAAAGTTTGAATGAAGATTTAAAAACAGGACAATTTAGTCAGATTTATCTCCTTTATGGAGAGGAAAACTATCTGAAGAAACAATATAAGGAACGTTTTGTCAAGGCCATGCTTCCGCAAGGAGATACTATGAATTACGCCTATTATGAAGGGAAAGGCGTGGAGATCCGGGAAGTCATTGATCTGGCAGAGACGCTACCTTTTTTTGCAGAACGCAGGTTGATCGTATTTGAAAATACCGGACTGTTTAAAAGTTCGGGTGCAGATCTGGCAGAGTATATCAAGACCATGCCGGAGACTACTTATTTTATTTTTGTGGAAGAAGAAGTGGACAAGCGCAGCAAGTTGTATAAGGCGGTGAAAGCAAAAGGTCATATTGTGGAACTTCCGTTTCAGGATGAATCTACATTGAAGCGTTGGATCCTTGGCAATGTCAGGCGGGAGGGAAAACAGATATCGGATGCTTCGGTCGGATATTTTCTGGGAAAAGTCGGAACCGATATGCAGAATATCCAGGGCGAACTGGAAAAACTGTTCTGCTATACACTGCATCGGGACGTGATCACACCGGAGGACATCGATGCAGTCTGTATCAACCAGATCGGAAATCATATTTTTGAGATGGTCAATGCAGTGGCAGAGAAAAAGCAGAGAAAAGCGCTGGATCTGTATTACGAACTGCTGGCATTAAAAGAGCCTCCTATGAGAATTTTATTTTTGCTGGTCAGGCAGTACCGGATTTTATTCCATGTACAGTCACTGCAGAAAAAAGGATACGGGAAAAAAGAAATTGCAGCAAAAGCAGGGCTGCATCCGTTTGCTGCGGGAAAATATATGGAGCAGACCCGGTATTTTAAGAGCGAAGAATTGCGTGCCGTGTTGGAAGAGAGTGCGGATCTGGAGGAGCGTGTGAAGACAGGAAGGCTGACAGATACACTGGCAGTGGAGTTGTTTTTGGTAAAATACTCATCGTAAATGACAGATGTTCTTGTCAAAACAGGAAAGGCATGATAGTATATTTTTGCATAAAACAGAAGAACATTCAGCATAGAAGAAAATAGAAAAAGACAGAGTTACTGGAGGAATGAACGTGTCATCAATTGATCAGAATAAAATACGAAATTTTTGCATCATTGCACATATCGACCATGGAAAATCTACGCTTGCAGACCGGATCATCGAAAAGACCGGACTTTTGACAAGTCGTGAGATGCAGTCGCAGGTGCTGGACAATATGGAACTGGAGAGGGAGCGCGGAATCACAATCAAAGCCCAGACTGTGCGTACCGTATACAAAGCAAACGACGGGGAAGAGTATATCTTCAACCTGATCGATACACCGGGACATGTGGATTTTAACTATGAAGTGTCCAGAAGTCTTGCAGCCTGTGACGGAGCAATCCTGGTTGTAGATGCAGCACAGGGAGTAGAAGCGCAGACATTGGCGAATGTGTATCTTGCGCTGGATCACGATCTGGATGTGTTTCCGGTTATCAACAAGATCGATCTGCCAAGTGCAGAGCCGGATCGCGTAAAAGAAGAGATTGAAGATGTGATTGGAATCGAGGCGGATGATGCTCCGTTGATCTCGGCAAAGACCGGACTCAACATTGAAGAAGTGCTGGAGCAGATCGTGAAGAAGATTCCGGCACCGGAAGGAGATCCGAAAGAGCCGTTAAAAGCATTGATCTTCGATTCGGTTTATGATGCTTACAAAGGTGTCATCGTATTCTGCCGGATCAAAGAGGGAAGTGTGAAAAAAGGAACAACGATCCGGATGATGGCAACAGGAGCACAGGCGGATGTTGTCGAGGTTGGATATTTTGGAGCCGGACAGTTTATTCCGTGTGATGAGCTGAGCGCGGGAATGGTTGGATATATCACAGCCAGTCTGAAAAATGTAAAGGACACCCGTGTCGGTGATACGATCACAGATGCGGCGCGGCCGTGTGCAGAACCTCTTCCGGGGTATAAAAAGGTAAATCCAATGGTGTATTGTGGATTGTATCCGGCAGATGGAGCAAAATATCCGGATTTGAGAGATGCGTTGGAAAAATTGCAGCTCAATGATGCGGCGCTGCAGTTTGAAGCGGAGACATCGGTGGCTCTTGGGTTTGGATTCCGCTGTGGATTCCTTGGGCTTTTGCATCTGGAGATCGTGCAGGAGCGTCTGGAGAGAGAGTATAATCTGGATCTTGTGACAACTGCGCCAAGTGTTATCTATAAAATCCATAAGACAAACGGAGAAGTGATCGACCTGACCAATCCAACCAATATGCCGGATCCTGCAGAGATCGAATATATGGAAGAGCCGATGGTGAAAGCAGAGATTATGGTGACTTCCGAGTTTATCGGTGCGATCATGGATCTGTGTCAGGAGCGCAGGGGGGGATATCAGGGAATGGAGTATATCGAAGAAAAGCGTGCAGTGATTCATTATCATCTGCCATTGAATGAGATTATTTACGATTTCTTTGATGCGTTGAAATCCCGTTCCAGAGGATATGCATCTTTCGATTATGAAATGCTGGGATACGAGCAGTCAGAGCTGGTAAAACTGGATATTCTGATCAATAAAGAAGAAGTGGATGCACTTTCCTTTATTGTACACAGTGCAACAGCATATGAGCGTGGAAGAAAGATGTGCGAGAAGCTCAAAGAAGAGATTCCAAGACAGCTTTTTGAGATCCCGATCCAGGCAGCAGTGGGAAGCAAGATCATCGCAAGAGAGACCGTCAGAGCAATGCGAAAAGACGTGCTTGCCAAGTGCTATGGCGGTGATATTTCCCGTAAGAAAAAGCTGTTGGAAAAACAGAAAGAAGGAAAGAAGAGGATGCGCCAGGTCGGAAACGTAGAGATTCCACAGAAAGCCTTTATGAGCGTATTGAAGCTGGATGAAAATTAGAGAAATACAAAAAACCTCGCCAAAGAAATGGTGAGGTTTTTGTTTTCCCATACATTTGATTATTCTGCAGCATTCACAATCTGTTTCATCAATTCATAACATCCTTTTTCCTGAATAAAAGTAAAGTCCTTTACAACAGTTTCTTCGAGTCCGGCAAGTGTTGTCAGATCTTTTCCCCAGAAGGACGTTTCGCTTAAGATGGCGTGAACATAGTCAGCGGCAGAATCGTCTTTGTGTGCGTCATAGAATTCCAGAACTTTCGGATCGTCAGAAATCGGATACTGGTTTTTGCCATTTCGATCCCCGGTAAAAGTTGCGTCCACAAATCCAATGCCTTTATAAAATGCCAGGTAAAAAGCGAGGGAGGCACTCAGGCAAGGAGGAACCTGCCCTGTTTTTTCCAGGTATCCTTCCAGAGAAGGAAGCACACGGGCTTTCCATTTTGCAGTCGAATTTAGAGAAATGGAGAGCAGTGCATGATCGATAAACGGATTTTGGAAGCGATCCGTCACGGACGCAGCAAAGCTCATCAGTTCTTCTTCCGGCAGAGTCAGTGTCGGAATGATCTCTTTATAGATTGCCTGATTCATGTAACCACGGATGACATCATCCTTCATACAGTCTCTTACAATGTCCTGTCCGGCAAGGTAAGCACCGAGTACCATGGAAGTATGAGCGCCGTTTAAGATGCGGACTTTCCGCTGTTTGTATGGTTTGTGGTCATCCGTGATCAGAATCGGAAGATTTGCCGCATCACAAGGAAATTCCTCTTTGATGGACTGCGGTCCTTCGATTACCCAGAATCCGAAGATTTCACCGGTGTTTAACACCTTGTCAATATAGCCGTTTTCCTGATTTAAATTGTCCGCATCAGAGCGTGGATAACCGGTTACAATCCGGTCTACCAAAGTAGAGCAGAAGAGGTTTGCCTTTTTGATCCATTTAGTGAAAGTTTCGCCCAGATTCCAGTCGGCAGCGTGTTTTAAGACGCATTTTTCCAGTTCTTTTCCGTTGTTGTCGATCAGTTCGCAGGAGAGGATGATAAATCCTTTTTTGACATCTCCCTGAAATGCTTCAAAACGTTTATGCAGAAACTGTGTCAGCTTTGCCGGAAAACTGTTTGCCGGAGTATCAGTGAACTGACAGGACGGATCATATACGATTCCGGCTTCTGTTGTATTGCAGGTGATGAAACGCAGTTCGGGATTTTTTGCACATTCCATAACTGCCTCATAGTCGCTGTATGCATTTAAGCAGCGGCTGATACAGGAGATTACCCGTTTGGAAGAGACTTCCTGTCCGTTTTCGGAACCACGTAAATACAGTGTGTAGAGACCTTCCTGTTCATTGATAAAATCTCCCACATCCGGAGTTGTGAATTTTGGAATTGGCTGTACCAGTACAACCTTGGAATTAAAATTTGCAGTTTCATTCATTTTATCGATAAAGAAATCGACAAATGCGCGCATAAAGTTTCCTTCTCCGAACTGTAAAACGCGTTCCGGAGCTTCGTTTAATAAATATCCATCATAATTTAAATCCTGTAAGGTCTGGTAATTTAAATGTTTCATAGCAAAAATTATCCTTTCTGAAAATCATATTCATCTATTGTTACAGAGTCACACCCTGTTTGAAAATCGCCATATCGTGGAATCCTGCTTCCTCGGCTTTGACCGGACATCCGGAAGCAACCTCCAGAACATAGTCAAAAAGAGATTCTCCCATCTCCGGGATAGAGCCGCCGTCTACCAGCGCACCGCAATTGAAGTCGATCCAGTTTTTCTTATTCTCATAGAGTTTTGTATTACTGGATATTTTTACAGTCGGAACCGGAGAGGCAAAAGGAGTTCCGCGTCCCGTTGTAAACAGTACAATTTGTGCACCGGAAGCTGCAAGTGCAGTAGAGGCTACCAGGTCATTTCCGGGAGCGCTCAAAAGATTGAGTCCTTTTGTCTGCACAGGCTGTCCATAGGAGAGCACATCAGCGACCGGGGCAGAACCGGATTTCTGGGTACATCCAAGAGACTTATCTTCCAGTGTGGAGATACCTCCCTTTTTATTTCCCGGAGAAGGGTTCTCGTAGATGGTCTGATTGTGGCTTTTAAAGTAGTTTTTAAAAGAATTGATCAGGTCTACCGTTTTATCAAAAATAGCTTCATCCCTGCAGCGGTTCATCAGCAGAGTCTCTGCCCCGAACATTTCCGGCACTTCTGTGAGAATCGTAGTACCGCCGCGGGCGATGAGCAGATCGGAAAAAGCACCAACTGTCGGATTTGCAGTGATTCCGGATAATCCATCAGAACCTCCGCATTTCATTCCGATGACAAGCTCTTTGCAGGAAATTTTTTCTCTCTGGAAGGTAGAGGCATAATCACAGAGCTGTCTGATGCAGGCAAGAGATGCCTCTATTTCATCCTCCACTTCCTGAGCAACCAGGAATTTGACACGATCTTCATCTACGGTTCCGATATATTTTTTTAATTCCTCAATATTGCTGTTTTCGCATCCGAGGCCGAGGACTAGAACGCCTGCTGCATTTGGATGGCGGATCAGATCTGCAAGGATCTGGCGGGTGTGCTCCTGGTCATCTCCCATTTGAGAACATCCGTAAGGATGCGGGAATGCGACGATCGCATCTACACTGTCCGGCTGAAATTCTTTTGCTCTGGCAGCAACAGAGGTTGCGATGCTGTTGACACAGCCGACCGTCGGGATGATCCAGATTTCATTGCGGACACCGGCTTTTCCGTCCGTCCTTCTGTATCCTTCAAAGAACCGTTCTTCCTGTGGTTCTAAAGAAGTGAATTCTTTCTGATAAGAATACTCCAGAAGATCTCCCAGTCCTGTTTTCATATTATGAGTGTGGATCCAGGAACCGGCCGGAATATCTTCTGTTGCATAACCAATCGGGGAGCCGTATTTGATCACGGCACTTCCGGCGCTGATTTTTTCCAGTGCAAATTTGTGTCCCTGGGGAATGTCTTCTAATAAAGTATACATGCGTCCATCCAGATTTAATACGCTGTCCTTCTTTAAAGAAGTGAGTGCAACTGCTGTATTGTCTTTTGGATGAATCTGAATAAAAGTGTGTGTTGAATCCATAAAAACCTCCATAATGAAAATATAGAAAGAAAACAAAATGTAAGTATTTACAATTAAAATACAACCTTTTTGATTATAAGTCAACGGAAAAATGTACAAAAAATCAAGAAAAATATTATGCAAAACGCTAATAAAAGAGTAATTGACTTTTTATTAACGAAGAAATATAATTTACAAATGTAAGGGCTTACAAAAAACGAGGAAAATAACAAATCAACAGGAGGAATAAGAGATGAAACCATTTATGGATGAAGAATTTCTGCTGAGCACTCCTACAGCACAGAAGTTGTATCATGATTTTGCAGAAACAATGCCGATTCTGGATTACCATTGCCATATCAATCCGGAAGAGATTGCAAAAGATGTCTGTTTTGAAAATATTACCCAGGTATGGCTGGGCGGAGATCATTACAAATGGAGACAGATGCGTTCAAACGGTGTGGATGAGTACTATATCACAGGTGATGCGCCTGCACGGGAAAAATTTCAAAAATGGGCGGAAACGCTGGAAAAAGCTGTGGGAAACCCGTTGTTCCACTGGAGTCATTTGGAATTAAAGCGATATTTTGGTTATCATGGCGTATTAAATGGAGAAACTGCAGAAGAGGTGTGGAATCTCTGCAATCAGAAATTACAGGAGCCATCCATGAGCGTACGGAATCTGATCCGCCGTTCTGGTGTTACTTTAATCTGTACAACAGACGATCCTGCAGACAGCCTCTACTGGCATAAAGAACTGGCGGCAGACGATAGCTTTGAGGTACAGGTACTTCCTGCATGGAGACCGGACAAAGCAATGAATATCGAAAAGCCGGATTATGCAGAATATCTGAAAAAACTGGGACAGGCTGCAAGATGTCAGATCGAAATGTTTGCAGATCTAAAAATGGCATTAAAGAAGAGAATGGATGCATTTGAAGAAATGGGATGTCGTGCCAGCGATCATGCGTTGGAATATGTGATGTATGTGCCGGAAACAGAAGAAAATCTGGAAAAGATCTTTGCAAAACGCAAACAGGGTGAAATGCTGACAAAAGAAGAAGAACTGAAATTTAAAACAGCATTTATGGCATTTGCAGCAGAGGAGTATACAAAGAGAAACTGGGCAATGCAGCTTCATTATGGATGTAAGAGAGACAACAATGCAGCCCGTTATGCGCAGCTTGGACCGGATACCGGATATGACTGTATCAATAACTATGCGCCGTCCGCACAGATGGCAGATTTTCTCAATGCATTGAACGAGAAAAACAGCCTTCCAAAGACGATTATCTACAGTCTGAATCCAAATGACGATGAAGCCATCGGAACGATTCTTGGATGTTTTCAGGATGCGGGTGTGGCAGGAAAGATTCAGCAGGGATCTGCATGGTGGTTCAACGACCACAAGACTGGAATGATCAAACAGATGACATCTCTGGCAAACCTGGGACTTCTTGGAAATTTCCTTGGAATGCTGACAGATTCCAGAAGTTTTTTGTCTTATTCCAGACATGAGTATTTTAGAAGAATTCTTTGTGAATTAATTGGGGACTGGGTAGAGAATGGAGAATACCCGGATGATGAGCGAATGTTGGGGATAATTATAAAAGATATTTCATATAATAATGCGGTACGTTATTTTGAGTTTGACTTAGAAGAAGTATATTAAAGGAGAAAAGTTAAACTATGAAACCGAATTGTAAAATTGCACCAATTACCCGTTTTGCATACGGAACAGGTAATCTTCTGGGAAGTGGAAGATGAGAGTGTAGCAAACGTATTTGAAGGATTCAAAAAGTTGTGCATTGACATCCTTTCTATGCTTCGCATCCTTACATTCCGTGACCATCTTGGGATGTATCTGGTCATTTATAAAGATAAACATCACAAAGCAGTGGCAGAATAAAGAACAAAAAGGCGTTTCCCGGTGGAGGCGTCTTTTTTGTTTTGAAAATAAAGATATACAAAAAATATAGAGTTATGTATAATCCAATTATAAATACAATAGGAACGGATATGGAAGGAGAAAAAACAGAATGAAATTAAAAAATATATTGATCGTTGTGAAAGATATTGAAAAATCAAAGCAGTTTTATCATGACTTGTTTGGCCTTAATGTGGTGCTTGATAATGATGGGAATATGATTTTAACAGAAGGTCTGGTACTGCAGGAAGAAAAAATCTGGAAGAAGTTCCTTGAAAAAGAAATTATTCCAGAGAGCAATTCCTGCGAACTGTATTTTGAAGAACGTGAGATAGAAAAATTTGTTCAAAAATTAGAAAATTTGTATCCTTCTATCCAGTATGTCAATCGTCTTACGACACATAGCTGGGGGCAGAAGGTGGTTCGGTTTTATGATTTGGACGGTAATCTGATCGAGGTGGGAACGCCGATGTAAGTCTTGTTTGTGAAAAAGAGTAGGCAGTGTATGGTGACAAGTCGCAAAAAAACATTGCGAAAGAATCAAAGAGAACTGGATAGGTAAATTATGATTGGGGTGTCGATTTATAACGGGGGTTAATCGGGTTATGAGTCGGCATTTCTTTTATCCTACAAAATGAGCGAATTCTTTTTTTAGGCAAATAGCAGTGATGTACATAGAACTCAGCAGAAATACACCACTTCTTGTGCAATTATTTTTTATTAATGATCAAGACGACAAGTCTGATATTGATGGTGCGAAAGGAAATGAAACGTTGTTAAACTGGATCAATGAGGAAATTCAATCTCTGAAAGAAGAGCAGTTCTTCCATAAAGATTATGATGAGACACTGGTAGCTACTTATGGAGAAGAGTACAAAGAAGAATTGGTTGTAGAAGGTGCAAAAATAAAATAGCTTTTAAAATGATGGCAGAAGCCTTACGCTCCTGCCATCATTTTGTTGTCTGCTTTTTTACAATATTTCCGGAAAACATTGTTCTGGAAGGCGGAATTTCTTTCTGAAATACCTGCATCATCTGTGACACGGCAGTGACGCACATATATTCTACCCGGTTGTCGATGGTTGTGATCTCTGGTGTACTGCAAGCGGCGAGTACGGAATTGTTGTATCCGGTCACCTGAAAATCCTCGGGAACTCGAAGGTGCTTTTTCAGTGCGTATTTTACAGCGCCTGTGGCGAGTTCGTCATCTGCAGCAAGGACACAGTCAAAAGAAATGCCGTCTGCATCGAGTTGTTCTAAGATAGAACATGCTTTGTGCAAGTCTCCCGGTGCGGAAAACGCATTTTTCTGAGATATGTCCAGTCCATGTTCCGCACACGAATCCAGAAATCCCTGGATTTTTTTCTGTCCGCTGTAATTGAGCGTTCGGTATAAATAAATCGGGGATTCAGATCCTCTGGCGAAGACCAGGTCTGTCATATCTTTCAATGCCATATAGTCATCGCAGAGAATGGAGTATATATTGTCTCCTTTTAATTCTCCGTTTAAGATAAAAACAGGGATTTTGGAAGCGGCCTCCAGAATATAGCGGTTTTCCTCCGGAGAGTTCTCGATAAAGTGAGAACCGATCAGAAGGACAGCGTCTACATTGCGGGACAAAAGCAGGTTCAAATAGCTCTGTTTCTCCAAAAGCTCATACCCTGTGCAGCAGAGCATGGATGCATAGGAATTCTTGCGAAGCTCCCGCTCCAGATAATAAATTGCCTGTGCCTGGTAAACGTCCGAGGAGTCGGAACAGAGAATCCCAACAGTGTGCATGGAATTCAGTCCGAGACTTCTGGCAAAGGCATTTGGTGTGTAGCTGTTTTCTTCCATGACAGCAAGCACTTTTTTTCGGGTTTTTTCGCTGACTTTTTCACTGCCGTTTAAAACCCGCGAAACAGTGGCAATGGATACCCCTGCCTTTTGAGAAATATCATATATATTCATAACTGAATGCTCCTTAAAAATTTCAGAAACCAATCCAAAATGTAAGTACTAACACTAATTGCAAAGAAGGAGAGTGGTTTTCTACTATAATAGCATATGATTTTCGAAAATGGTATTGTATATTTTATATAAATCTGCAGGTGATTATTATATAAAATACATAATTGACAATTAAAAAACACAATGATAACATACGATTGATAAGGAAATAGAAATGTGAATAGGTGGAAATAAATAATGTAAGCTGTTACAATGTGTGGAAAATACATAAAGGAGATCAAAATGGAGTTAAACGTAATTTGGAAACATGCACGTACAGCGGCTCTGGAATGTTGTGAAGGAAGTGTTTACGAGATGGAAGAACCCTGTCGGATATCTTTAAATGGAGTGTTTTACAAAGAGAGCAGGCAGGTTGTGAATCTCCTGCAGGGTCTGGAGCCTGGCAAAGAGTATCATGTTTCTGTAGAAAGAGGGGAAGAAGCAGCTGAGATTATGTTCTGCACAGATACACAGGATTATACATTGAATGTGCGTGATTTTGGTGCAAAGGGAGATGGCGTACAGGACGATACGACATATATTCAGGCAGCGATCATGTCATGCCCGAGAAACAGTCGTGTGCTGATTCCGGAAGGAACGTATCGAGTGACCAGTCTGTTTCTGAAAGATCATCTCACAATGGAGCTGGCAAAAGGTGCAGTGCTTTCGGCATATACAGAGCGTGAGAGGTTTTCAATTCTAAGGGGAACTTACCAGAGTGAGGATCAGGAAAACGAATATATTCTCGGAACCTGGGAAGGAGAAGCCCAGAATATGTTTGCCGGAATCATGAATGGAATCGGCATAAAGGATGTGACGATTTGCGGAGAAGGTACAATTGATGGAAATGCTTCCTGGGAAAACTGGTGGCTGGATGCAAAAGAGGTTCGTGGTGCGGCAAGACCGCGTATGATCTTTTTGAATCGATGTGAGGATGTGACAATTACCGGAATCACAGTACAGAATAGTCCGAGTTGGAATATTCATCCGTATTTTTGCAGTCATCTGAAATTTATTGGAGTGACGGTGCTTGGACCAAAGGTTTCCCCGAACACAGATGGATTGAATCCGGAATCCTGCGACGATGTAGAAATCACAGGATGTTTGTTCTCTGTGGGCGATGACTGCATTGCCGTGAAGGCAGGTAAAATTTCCGTGGGAGCAAAATACAAAGTTCCTTCTTCCAATATCAGAATCCGCCAGTGCTGTATGCGGGATGGGCATGGTTCAATTACGTTGGGGAGTGAGATGGCGGCAGGAATCAAAAATTTGCAGGCAAGACAGTGTGTGTTTCTCAATACAGACCGGGGGCTTCGGATCAAGACAAGAAGAGGACGCGGTAAGGATGCTGTGATCGACGGTATTTTGTTTGAAGATATCAGGATGGATTCTGTGCTGACTCTGCTGACTCCGTTTGTGATCAACAGTTTCTATTTCTGCGATCCGGACGGACACAGCGAGTATGTACAGTGCAAGGAGCCGCTTGCGGTGGATGAGAGAACTCCACAGATCAAAGAACTGTGTTTTCGTAATATTCAGGCTAAAAACTGTCATGTGGCAGCTGCGTTTTTCTACGGTCTCCCGGAGCAGAAAATTGAGCGTGTGGAAATGAAGCACATTCAGGTCAGCTATGCAGAAGATGCAGCCAGTGGACAGCCGGCGATGATGGATGGAATTGATCAGAATATCTGTAAAATGGGAATTTTTGCGAGAAATATCAAAACTCTGGTACTGGAGGATATTCAGGTGGTAGGACAAGAGGGAGAGGTAATTTCTATGGATGGGATTGATTCTCTGGAATGGAGGAAATAAACGATGGATTATAGAATAACAGACTATGGTGCAGTCGCAGACGGCACAACAAACAACAGAGCAGCGATTCAGGCGGCAGTGGATGCCTGTACAGTGGCAGGAGGCGGACGTGTCATTGTCCCGATTGGTCAGTTTTTAAGTGGAACGATCGTATTGAAAAGTAATGTGACACTGTATCTTGAAAGGGGGGGCAGAGCTGATCAGCAGTCTGCGCAATGTTGTCAAAATATGTTACTTTTCTATGTGGAATATATTGGAAAAAAATTCCGGAGCTGTCAGAGCATCTCTGGGAAAAGAATATGGAGCAGATTGCAGAAGGGTGGTTTTTAGATCTGCAGGAGTTTTTGGAGGTGTGGCCATCCGTAAAAGGCGGGGGAAATACAAAACGCCGCTGGCTGTATATGTATCCGGTCTTCTGGTTCGATGAGCCGAAATCCGTGGAGGTGTGGAAGCGGAAAAAAAACGCCGGAAGCACGGTGCGGACGAATTGCAGTTTTATATCCGTAGAAGGTAAGCTCCTATGTTGGTCATCACCAGTCGATTGTGCGGGAAGGTCTTCTCGTGGGGGATCGTTATCAGATGATTTCTCTGCATGAAAATCTGCTGTTCTCATATTTTGAGACACCGAGGGATCGGGAGCAGGTGAATATCAGCAGAAGACCAGAGCCTTCAGAAGCAACCAAAGAGTGGGAGGCAGTTGTTCCGGAAAGTCATTTTTACCATTTCCCGGAGGCAAATGGAGAAAATTTTCTGATCATTTTGACTGTTTTTTCTGTGGGATAAAGGTATACAGCAAAAACAGATTGTATTATACTGTACCTATCAATAAGAGAGAGGATCGTATGATGCAGAAATTAGAATTATATATCCACATTCCGTTTTGCGTACAGAAATGTGCCTATTGCGACTTTTTGTCTGCACCGGCAAATGATGCAGCCAAAGCGGAGTATGTGGATGCATTAAAAAAAGAAATACAAAGATACCGCGAGGTTGCTTCATCTTACCAGGTATCTTCTGTTTTTGTGGGCGGAGGAACTCCGTCCATTTTGTCGTGTGAACAGATGGGTGAGATTTTTAAAATGCTGAGACAGGTATTTACCATCGACAGGGATGCGGAGATTACAATCGAAGCAAATCCGGGAACTGTGACGGAAGAAAAACTAGAAGGATGGAAACAGGCGGGAATCAACAGGATCAGTTTCGGATTACAGTCTGTCAACAATGAGGAACTGAAAATGCTGGGACGAATCCATACGTATGAAGAATTTCGGGAATCCTATGACATGGCACGGCAGGCAGGATTTGATAATATCAACATTGATCTCATCTCAGCCATTCCCGGACAGACCGTAAAAAGCTGGGAGCACACCCTTCGTACGGTGGCAGAATTACATCCGGAGCATATTTCTGCGTACAGTCTGATCATTGAGGAAGGAACCCGATTTTATCAGTGGTATGGAAAAGGACAGACAGATCAGGAGAAATATCCGCCTCTTCCGGATGAAGATGCAGAGCGGCAGATGTATGAGCGGACAGAGGGAATTCTGGAAGAATATGGATTTCATCGCTATGAGATTTCCAATTATGCACGGGAAGGAAAAGAGTGCAGACACAATCTGGGGTATTGGAGCAGAGTAGAGTATTTAGGGATCGGTCTGGGAGCCTCGTCTTTTATTTCCAATACCAGGTACCATCTTTGTACAGATATGATCTCTTATATAGAAAGAATAGGATCAGGAGAAGATCTGCGGGAAGAAATCGAAGTGCTGACAAAGGAAGATGCCATGGAAGAATTTATGTTTCTGGGACTTCGAAGAATGCAGGGAATCTCCGGAACCCAGTTTGAGAACTGTTTTGGAAATACGATAGAAGAAATCTACGGAGACGTGATTGAAAAACTGGAGCAGGAAAAAATGTTAGAAGTGAAAGAGGATAAAATCCGGCTGACAAAAAGAGGGATTGATGTCAGCAATTATGTGTTCTGCGAATTTCTGCTGTAGGAAAAGATTTTGAAGCTTTTAATAATTCAGAAACAAATATCAAACATTGGATAAACAAAAGAGTGCTATTCTCATACCATCAAACAAAGAAAGGCTGGTATGAGAATATGAAAGAAAAGAACAAGGCAGGCAGAGTGTCCAAAAAGACGATAGCTACAGTATTGATTGCAATGATTGGTACAGTTGGAATCGGGATGTGCATGAGTATTGCATGGAGTTATGCAGCACCAGAGATTGCAAAGGAGTTGTGGATTTACTTTGTCTCATTTAATTTATCAAATCTTTAAAATAAAAGAGTCAGAAACAGGTGCGTCAGAAGAAAAAATTGACCGCACCTTGTTTTTTGTTTACAATTTGTACATAATTCACAAACAAAACGAAAACAAAAATGTGTTAGGATCGTCCTGTATTTTAGGAAAATGGGAAGAGATACAAAAGGAGAAGATAAAAATGATTCGTATACTTGTAGTGGAAGATGATGAAAAATTAAATCAGATTGTATGTACCTATCTGAATGACAGTGGTTTTCAGGCGAAGGGGTGTCTGTCGGCAGCTGCGGCATATGAGGAAATGTATCATACGGTGTACCAGCTGATTATTTCTGATATTATGATGCCGGAGATTGACGGGTTTGAGTTTGCCGGGACAGTTCGCCGGATAAATGAGACGATTCCGATCCTGTTTATGTCGGCAAAAGATGATCTGCCTTCCAAGCGGAAAGGGTTTCAGCTCGGGATCGACGACTATATGGTAAAGCCGATAGAACTGGATGAACTGCTTCTTCGTGTAAGGGCATTGCTTCGCAGGGCAAATATAGAGATGGAAAGAAAAATTACGGTGGGAAATCTGATACTGGATGCGGATGCTATGAGTGCAGAAATTGACGGAGAAGAGATCAGTCTTACTACAAGAGAATTTAATATTATTTACAAGCTTTTGTCTTATCCGAAAAAAACGTTTTCCAGAGCGCAGCTCATGGACGAGTTCTGGGGTGTGGAGACAGATACCAGTCTGAGGGCTGTGGATGTTTATGTTACAAAACTCAGAGATAAACTGTCAGCCTGTGACGGATTTAAGATTGTGACAGTCCGCGGGCTTGGATACAAGGTGGTGCTGCAATGAAAGAACGAGAGGAACAAAGGGGAAAAGTAAAGCAAAGTTTATTTCCGGTTTCTTTATTTGGAATCTATATTGGGGTTCTGTTTCTGATGTCGGGGATACATACCGGACTGATCGTGTTTATGAATTCGGCAGGCTGGAATAAAGCGGTGATGACCGTGGTGCCGATGTGTTACTGGGGAATGGTTGCCATGGGACTGACGCTGTTTACCAGATGGAAGGTAAAAAGAACCTACGAAGAACCACTGTATAAAATGGCAGAGGCTACCAGAAAAGTGGCGAACGGAGATTTTTCCGTCTATGTACCTACATTTCATACAATGGAGAAACGGGATTATCTGGATGTCATGATTCTGGATTTTAATAAGATGGTGGAAGAACTAGGGAGCATTGAAACGCTGAAAACAGATTTTGTGTCAAATGTTTCTCATGAGATGAAAACACCGCTTTCTATTATTAAAAATTATGCGGAACTTTTGCAGAGGGATGCGTTGTCGGAGGAACAGCGCAGAGAATATGGGGAAGCCATTGAAAATACAGCAACGCGCCTGTCTGATCTGATCAGCAATATTTTAAAGCTGAATAAGCTGGAAAACCAGAAAATACAGCCGGAGGCAGAAGTGTATGATGTGTGCAGACAGTTATGTGACTGCATTCTGCAATATGAATCTGCCTGGGAGAAAAAAGAGATCGAGATGGAAGTAGAAATGGAGGATCGGGCAGAAATTTATGCGGATCAGGATCTGATGGAACTGGTGTGGAATAATCTGTTGTCTAATGCGGTCAAGTTTACCGAGCTGGGTGGTGTGATCACGGTTCGTCAGCTGTCGGATGAGCAGGGGGTGACAATTTCTGTATCGGATACCGGCTGTGGTATGAGCAAAAATACCATGAAACATATATTTGATAAATTTTATCAGGGAGACACATCTCATTCCAAAGAGGGAAACGGACTGGGGATGGCAATGGTAAAACGGGTGCTGGAGCTTATGGATGGGGAGATTCAGGTCTTAAGCGAAGAAAAACAGGGCAGTACGTTTATTGTGACACTGCCCATGGCGGGAAAGGAGTTTGGTCAGTTATGAAAAAGACAGAAAAGCCACAGAGAAATTTTGTGGCATATGAATATAAAGAAGTGAGTGCAAACAGCAGTCAGGCCTCCTTTTTGTTAGATGGATATGAGAATTTTGGGTGGGAACCGAATGACAATCTGCCGCAGAGCAGCCAGAGTCGTCATCCGGGGGCGGAGAAGATGATGACTCTGCGATTGAAACGTGATCGGAAAATTGTAAATAAAACGGAGCTTACAAGGCTGCAGCGAAACTTTGAAGCCTGTGTCCGGGAAATTCAGTCGCTGGAAAACAGTAAGACATCGAAAGCGACAATATGGGCGCTGGCAGCAGGAGTGATCGGAACTGCTTTTATTGCATGTTCTACGTTTGCGGTGACAGCAGTTCCGCCGAAAATCCTTTTGTGTATTATTTTTGCGATTCCCGGATTTCTGGGATGGATCCTGCCGTATTTCCTTTATAAGAAAATTGTGAGAAACCAGACGGAAAAACTGACGCCGATGATCGAAGCGAAGTATGATGAGATTTATGAGATTTGCGAAAAAGGAAATAAGCTGTTGTATTAGAAGTGAAAAAAGTACAGGGTTATAAATTGGAAACAAGGGGAAATATAAAAAGTATAAAGAATATATAAACATGGTTGACAAATACAGACCATGGTGCTATCTTAATATACGGAAGGTGTTAGCACTCAAAACAAAGGAGTGCTAATAAGAAAAACCTCAGGTGAGAGAAAGGAAGGTCTGATGGGATTGAATACAGAACTTGGCGAGCGTAAGCTCACGATTTTAAAAGCGATTATCCAAAACTATCTGGAGACCGGAGAGCCTGTTGGTTCCCGAACACTTTCCAAATACACGGATTTGAATTTGAGTTCTGCGACGATACGCAACGAGATGGCTGATCTGGAGGATCTGGGATACATTTTCCAGCCGCACACTTCGGCAGGAAGGATTCCTTCCGACAAAGGCTACCGCTTATATGTGGATATGCTGATGGAGGAGAAGGAGCACGAGATTACAGAGTTGCGTAACACGATGCTTGAAAAATCCGATAAAGTGGATCAGGTGCTGAAGCAGGCTGCGAAAGTGCTTGCTGTGAATACCAATTATGCAACGATGGTTTCCGCTCCTGTGAACAGCCGGAACACATTGAAGTTCATTCAGCTTTCACAGGTGGATCAGGAACAGATTGTGGCAGTGATCGTGATGAATGGAAACGTGATCAAGAACAAGATCATACAGGTTGGTGAGGTGCTTGCCAGTGAGACGCTTCTGAAGCTGAATATGCTTTTGAATACAACACTCAACGGCATGTCGATCGAACAGATCAATCTTGGTCTGATCGCACGATTGAAGGAGCAGGCAGGAATCCACAGCCGGGTGATCAGTGATGTGCTGGATGCCGTGGCGGAGATTATTCATGTAGATGATGATATGGAGATCTACACGAGTGGTGCGACGAACATTTTCAAATATCCGGAGCTGAGCGATAAGCAGAGTGCTCAGGAGATTATCAGTGCATTTGAAGAGAAGCAGCAGCTGGCGGATCTGGTGACAGAGACACTGGCAAGTGAAGAAAATCACGGGATTCAGGTCTACATTGGGGATGAGACTCCGGTCAAGACAATGAAAGACTGCAGCGTCGTAACAGCAACCTACGAATTGGGAGAAGGCATGAAAGGTACGATCGGTATCATCGGTCCCAAGCGTATGGATTACGAACATGTCATGAAGACGCTGAAAACTCTGCAGAGCGAGTTGGATGCAATTTATTATAAAGACCCGGAAGAATAGGAAGGTGATTGCTGGTGGCAGAGAATATGAGTAAAGAAGAGATGGTCAAAGAAGCGGTGGAAGAAGCAAAAGCCAAAGCTTACAAAGAGGCCGAAGAACAGGACACAGAAGAGACTGTGGAAGAAGCAGCTGAAGAGGCTGCAGAGCCAACAGAAGAAACGGAGGGTTCTGAAGAGGGATCCGGTTTCATGAAGAAGTTTGGCAGAAAGAATAAAAAAGATAAAAAAGACGAGAAAATTGAGGAACTGACTGACAGACTCACTCGTCAGATGGCAGAGTTTGATAACTTCCGCAAGCGTACAGAAAAAGAAAAATCTCAGATGTACGAAATCGGTGCGAAAGATATCATAGAAAAGATTCTTCCGGTTGTGGATAACTTCGAAAGAGGAATCGCAGCTGTACCGGAGGAAGAAAAGTCCAACCCGTTTGCAGAAGGAATGGAGAAGATTTACAAACAGCTGATGACTACACTCGAAGAGATTGGCGTAAAACCGATTGAAGCGGTTGGCCAGGAATTTGATCCGGATTTTCACAATGCAGTGATGCATGTAGAAGATGAAGAAGTTGGAGAGAATATCATTACAGAAGAATTCCAGAAGGGTTATCTGTACAGAGACAGTGTAGTAAGACATAGTATGGTAAAAGTGGCAAACTAATAAGGAGGAAATAATCATGGGAAAAATCATTGGTATTGATTTAGGAACAACAAACAGCTGTGTAGCTGTTATGGAAGGTGGACAGCCAACAGTTATCGCCAACACAGAAGGAGCAAGAACAACACCATCTGTAGTTGCATTTACAAAAACAGGAGAACGTCTGGTAGGAGAGCCTGCAAAACGTCAGGCAGTTACCAATGCAGACAAGACAATCTCTTCTATCAAAAGAGAGATGGGTACAGATTATAAAGTAGCGATCGATGATAAAAAATATTCTCCACAGGAGATTTCTGCAATGATCCTTCAGAAACTGAAAGCAGACGCAGAAGGATATCTTGGAGAGAAAGTAACAGAAGCAGTTATTACAGTGCCGGCTTATTTCAACGATGCACAGCGTCAGGCAACAAAGGATGCAGGTAAGATCGCAGGTCTGGATGTAAAACGTATCATCAACGAGCCAACAGCAGCAGCACTTGCTTATGGACTTGACAACGAAAAAGAGCAGAAGATCATGGTATATGACCTTGGTGGTGGTACATTCGACGTTTCCATCATTGAGATCGGAGACGGAGTTATTGAAGTATTATCTACAGCAGGTAACAACAGACTTGGTGGAGATGACTTTGACCAGAAGATCACAGACTATATGCTGGCTGATTTCAAGGCAAAAGAAGGAGTAGACTTGTCAACAGACAAGATGGCTCTTCAGAGACTGAAAGAAGCAGCAGAGAAAGCGAAAAAAGAACTTTCTTCTGCAACAACAACAAACATCAACCTTCCGTTCATCACAGCAACAGCTGAAGGACCGAAGCATTTTGATATGAACCTGACAAGAGCAAAATTTGACGAGCTGACACATGATCTTGTTGAAAAAACAGCAGAGCCAGTAACACGTGCGCTTTCTGATGCAGGAATCACAGCAGCAGAATTAGGTCAGGTACTTCTTGTAGGTGGTTCTACACGTATTCCGGCAGTACAGGAAGAAGTAAAACGCCTCACAGGAAAAGAGCCTAGCAAATCCTTGAACCCGGATGAATGTGTTGCTTTAGGAGCATCTGTTCAGGGTGGTAAACTTGCAGGAGATGCAGGTGCAGGAGATATCCTTCTTCTGGACGTAACTCCACTGTCACTGTCTATCGAGACAATGGGAGGAGTTGCTACAAGACTGATCGAGAGAAATACAACAATTCCTACAAAGAAGAGCCAGATCTTCTCTACAGCAGCAGATAATCAGACAGCAGTTGATATCAACGTTGTACAGGGAGAAAGACAATTCGCAAGAGACAACAAGTCCCTCGGACAGTTCAGACTGGATGGAATTCCTCCGGCTCCACGTGGAATCCCGCAGATCGAGGTTACATTCGATATCGACGCAAATGGTATCGTAAATGTATCTGCAAAAGATCTGGGAACAGGAAAAGAACAGCATATTACAATTACAGCAGGATCTAATATGTCCGATGCAGATATCGACAAAGCAGTCAAAGAAGCTGCTGAATTCGAAGCACAGGATAAGAAGAGAAAAGAAGCGATCGATACAAGAAACGAAGCTGATGCGATGGTATTCCAGACAGAAAAAGCACTCAAAGAAGTGGGAGACAAACTGGATGCAGCAGATAAATCTTCTGTAGAAGCTGATGTACAGGCGCTCAAGGATATCCTTGCAAAATCTACACCGGAAGATACATCCGATGCACAGGTTGCTGAGATCAAAGCAGCAAAAGACAAACTGATGGAAAGTGCACAGAAACTGTTCACAAAGATGTATGAGCAGGCAGGTGCAGCAGGAGCAGGGGCTGCAGGCGGACCGACACCGGAGGCTGGTCCTGCACCGGAAGGATTCCAGGGAGATGACGTAGTAGACGGAGATTACAAAGAAGTTTAAGAGATCAATCTGACGGGAGAGAGCACTCTTTTTCCGGAGTCTGGAAGGCATGTCTTTCAGGCTCCGGCGGTGTGCCCTCGCCTGTTTGGTTATGAGTTGGATCAAGGATGAAAGGTAGATTATTATGGCGGAGTCAAAAAGAGATTATTACGAGGTGCTTGGTGTAAGCAAGGATGCTGACGATGCTGCGATCAAAAAGGCGTATCGTGCACTGGCGAAGAAGTACCATCCGGATATGAATCCGGGCGATGCCGAAGCAGAAAAGAAATTCAAAGAAGCATCCGAAGCCTATGCGGTACTGAGTGATGCTGAAAAACGTCGTCAGTACGACCAGTTCGGTCATGCTGCGTTTGAAGGCGGCGCAGGCGGTGCTGGCGGATTTGGAGGCTTTGACTTCAACGGCGCAGATTTTGGAGATATTTTCGGAGACATTTTCGGCGATTTGTTTGGCGGCGGCGGAAGAAGAGGCGGTCGTGCGAACAATGGCCCGATGAAAGGCGCGAATATTCGAAAGAGCATCCGTATTACATTTGAGGAAGCTGTGTTTGGCTGCAAGAAAGAACTGGAAGTGATTTTAAAAGATCCATGTACGACATGTGGAGGAACAGGTGCAAAACCGGGGACTTCTCCGGAGACGTGTCCGAAGTGTGGAGGAAAAGGTCAGGTTGTCTATACGAGTCAGTCTTTCTTCGGAACGGTACAGAACGTCCAGACCTGTCCGAACTGTGGTGGTTCCGGTAAGGTGATCAAGGAAAAATGTACATCCTGCTCCGGAACAGGATACACTTCAAGTAAGAAGAAGATTGAAGTGACCATTCCTGCAGGAATTGACAACGGACAGAGTGTACGCATCCGCGAAAAAGGAGAGCCGGGTACAAACGGAGGTCCGAGAGGAGATCTTCTGGTCGAGGTGAACGTATCCAGACATCCGATCTTCCAGCGTCAGGATATGCACATTTTCTCAACAGTGCCGATTTCATTTGCACAGGCAGCACTCGGTGGAGATGTGAAGATTCAGACTGTGGACGGAGCGGTGATCTACAATGTTAAGCCAGGTACAAAGACCGATACAAAGGTACGATTAAAAGGCAAGGGAGTCCCGTCCCTGAGAAATTCCGCAGTGCGTGGAGATCACTATGTGACACTGGTGATCCAGACGCCGGAAAAACTCAGTGCAGAGGCAAAAGAGGCACTGCGCAGATTTGATGAACTGAGTGGAAACTCACTGCATCAAAATGACAGTAATCCGGAAAAAAGCGAGAAAAAAACCAAAAGAAAAGGTTTCATGGATAAAGTAAAAGAAGCCTTTGAAGGGGAAGATTAAAATTCAGAATGAAGCCAGGCAGAGACAGTCTCATAGAGAGGCTGTCTCTGCTTGTTTCATGCCTGCAAATACGATAACAGATCGCTCTCCCAGCAAAACAGTCTGTCCTGCAGTCGGCATATCGTTCCCGGAAAATGTCTGATGCAGCAAGTCCCCGGTATTGACTGCAATCTTCCAGACATAACCGTTTGGAAGGGATGGGAGCACAAGTTGTTTTGCAATCCAGTGTGCGTTGACCGCAAGAAATACAAGATCTTCCTGTCCGGTCTTTTCATCAAATCCTGAGAACATCACGCAGGCAGTGTGAGAATCTGAGGAAGGAACAGGCGGCTCTGGGGTAAGTCTGTGGCTGCTCATGGAAGGGTATGAGGTGTAGCTCGGCTCCAGATCTCTGCGGATGGATGGGTGCTGTTTACGAAATGCGATCATATATTGAAAGAACGCAAACAGGGCCTGATTTTTGGACAGCAGACTCCAGTCCAGCCAGGAGATTTCGTTATCCTGACAGTATGGATTGTTGTTGCCAAATCGTGTATCTGCAAATTCATCTCCGGATAAAAACATTGGTGTACCACGGCTGCACATCAGCAGTGCACAGGCATTTTGCATCATTTTCAGCCGCAGGCGGAGGATTTCGGGATTGGAAGTTTCTCCTTCTTCTCCGCAGTTCCAACTGTGGTTGTCATCACAGCCGTCGGTATTGTTCCAGCCGTTTGCCTCGTTATGCTTCTGGTTATAGCTGTATAGATCGCACAGTGTAAATCCGTCATGACAGGTCAGAAAATTGACGGAAGCATTTTCCCCCCCGCGGTACTGCGGATTGTATAAATCCGGGGAGCCAAAGATCCGTTTCAGAGCAGTCTCATGAAGTCCGTCATCCCCTTTTAGAAAACGCCACATGTCATCCCGGTAGCGTCCGTTCCATTCGGCCCAGCGTCTCCGGGACGGAAAGGAGCCAACCTGATAGAGTCCGCCCGCATTCCATGCTTCGGCAATGAGTTTTACATTCCCAAGGATCGGATCAAAGGCAAGGCTCTGCAGAAGGGGCGGCTGACTCATTGGAGAGCCGTCTTCATTTCTTCCGAGAATGGAAGCCAGGTCAAAACGGAAACCGTCTACCCGGTAGTCAGTGACCCAATAGCGCAGACAGTCTAAAAATAATTTAACGGGTGAAAAATTTGTGTTCTCTGGTTTCCGGCTGGGTTCTCTCAACTGGAGTTTCCACAGAAGGTTCATCAGAGCAGTCGCAAGGTGTTTCGGAAGCCTCGCCGCACTGAACGGAAGCCTCTCCGGTTTCAATAACGGCACCAAAAGCAATCGGGATCTGGATGCAGAGACTCTGGGTTACAGTAAACGTGCAGGAGGTTTTGCTGCCCGGACACTGTGGATCAGTGTGGATGACAGGATCGCCGCAGCAGATTGTTCTGGCGGTTCCGGGATGTGCAAACGGGGAGACCGTTACAGGAACGCAAACGGTTTCTTTCTGGTAAAACGTAGATTCACAGGATTCTGTGGAACCGCAGGAAGGCCCGCATATGGTCAGGCCGGAAGCGGTCTGGCCGCCGCCGAAAAGACAGAGATTGACTGGGCCGACCGCATAAGGTCTGACAAGAGAAAAGCAGACCTGCATCTCACCATCCACTTTATCCAGTGGGAAATCGAATTTCAGTCCCGTACATCCGGTTGGCGGATCCGGATGCTGGATTGTTTTGAGTTCTACATTTTCACCCCAGATTACGTTCTGCGATTTTCCGTCGATTACGACCGTAACATCCAGGATATCCTCCTGCGTGATCGCGCTGCAGATACCAAGCAGGAAATGGCTTAAGTCTGCATAGAGAGGTGTGTCTGTTCCAACACCCGCAATATCATAGCAAAATCGCTGGTATTCTCCCGGTTTTGGGGTTAAAACGGAAGTCTCCGTATTGAGTGAAAAAACGAACGGCAAAATCCGCTCGCCGATAACAGTAGAATAGTCTGTTTCATAATTACATGATGTCATAAGAAATACCTTTTGAAAAATTTTATTCTGTATAGTATATGATAAATCTCAAAACATGTTATAATTGCCATGTGTTTTTCAAATTTGGGAAAAGGGGATGGAAAAACAAGAAATAGGAATTTATGGGAGAGAAAAGATGTTTATGAGAAAAAAGGAAAATGAGCTGCAGATTGACTGGAAGCATTTTTATTTGGGTGTACTGGCACTGGTCATTCCGATGGCACTTCAGAATCTGATCAATGTGGGTGTAACGGCTGCGGATGTGGTGATGCTGGGGCGCGTAGGAGAGACAGCGCTGTCCGGATCTTCTCTTGCAGGGCAGGTGCAGTATATTATGACGTTGTTTTTGTTCGGGCTGACATCCGGAGCAACGGTTCTGACCGCACAGTATTGGGGGAAAAAGGACCTGCGGACAATCGAGAAGATTTTGGGTCTTGGAATGCGGGCTGCGGTTTTTGTGACTGCATTATTCTTTCTGGCAGCGCAGATCATGCCAGAGCAGCTTTTGCGGATATTTACAAGTGAACCAGAGGTGATCAAAGAGGGCGTGAAGTATTTGCGGATTGTTAGTTTTTCTTACATTTTTATGGGGATCACACAGACTTATCTTTATATTATGCGAAGTGTGGAACGGGTCGTTGTGGCAACGGTGGTATATTTGTGTTCCCTGCTCTGCAACATTACGATCAATGCCATTTTGATCTTCGGGCTTCTCGGAATGCCCGCCATGGGTGTGCAGGGTGCGGCAATTGGAACGCTGGTTTCCAGGCTCCTGGAGATGGTACTGGTATGTGTGTACTCGAAAGTGTGGAACAAAGATATCAAGTTCAGGATCGCCTACTTTTTTAAAACAGAGCACGTTTTAAATATGGATTTTCTGAAATACGCATTCCCGGTGATCTTAAACGAGGTGCTCTGGGGACTTGGAACTGCGACAAATACGGCAGTGCTTGGTCATATGGGAAGTGCTGCAGTTGCGGCGAATTCGGTCGCACAGGTGGCCAGACAGCTCGCAACGGTGGTAGCATTCGGACTTTCCAGTGCGACAGCGATCTATCTGGGCAAAACCATTGGAGAGAAAAAGTATGAGCATGCAAAAGCATATGCAAAGAGGTTCGTATGGCTCAGTGTGATTATGGGAGTTGTGGGAGGTGTGCTGATCCTTCTGATCTCACCGGTTATGGCAGAGACGATGACTCTGTCTGAAACAGCAAAGGGGTATATGCGGTTCATGTTCTTTGTAATGTCCTATTTTGTGGTAGGGCAGGCGTTCAACACAACGATGGTCGTGGGAACCTTCCGTTCCGGCGGAGATACCCGGTTTGGCCTGCTGCTGGATATGTCTACCATGTGGGGATGTTCCATTTTATTTGGTGCGCTCGCAGCGTTTGTGTTCCACTGCAGTGTTCCGGTGGTGTATATGATCCTGATGAGTGATGAGATCATTAAGATTCCGATCACCTGGCGCCGGTACAAGAGCTATAAATGGCTGAAGGATGTAACAAGAGAAGAATTGTAGGGGAAGCTCCTTTCTAAAAAAATCTTGCAAAATTATCTGCAATCTTATAAAATGCAGAAGTGACTTTTGTAAAGAATTATTTTTAGGAAGGAGTTTTCTGCATGGCAGACATCAAAATAAAGAAAGATCACTGTCCGCTGATCCTGACACACAGTCTGATCGGAGGGAAATGGAAGCTGAAGATCTTGTGGCATATTCTGCAGGGCGATAATCGATTTTCGGAGTTAAAAAAGGAAATCCCGGGTATTTCGGAAAAAGTGTTATATTCGAATTTGAAAGAACTGGAGGATGCAAGGCTTTTATACAGGGAAGTGATCAAGGAAAAGAAGCCGTCCGTGATTCGTTACCGTCTTTCAGAAGAAGGCGTGGAGGTCAGGGCACTGATCGATGCGGCACACCGGTTTGCCAATCGGTATGCAAAAAAGCATATACATACTAAAAAGTAAGGTATTGCGAAATGTGAGTGAATTGTGTATAGTCTTTTTGTCAGTAGAGAAGACATATTTTTTTATACATATGTTAGTTAAAACTAATAAGAGTAAATAAAAACTAATGGAGGTGGTGGTATCAAAAAATATGTATCGACAATCATATTGGCGGCGGTGTTGTTCGTAGTTTCTGTCTGCTCTCTGTTTATCGGGGTGATGGATGCGGATCTGGCGTCGCTGATGCAGGGAGATCCGGAAGTGATCCGGTTGTTTCTGATTTCAAGGATTCCGCGGCTTCTGGCAATTCTGTGTACAGGAATCGGAATGAGTACAGCAGGGCTGATCATGCAGCAGCTTTGTATGAATAAGTTTGTGTCTCCGACTACGGGAGCAACGATTTCTTCGGCCCAGCTTGGAATTTTGCTGGCTCTGGTATTTCTCCCGGAGTCTACACTTCTTGGAAGAGCAGTGTTTGCGTTTGTGGCGGCGATTCTGGGAACCTGGATTTTTGTGTGGTTTGTTCAGAAAATCCGTTTTAAAGATGTGGTGCTGGTACCGTTGGTCGGAATCATGTTTGGAAATGTGATCGGAGGGATCACCAGCTTCATTGCCTATCAATACGAGATGAATCAGGCGCTGTCCACCTGGCTGGTAGGGCATTTTTCTATGGTACTGCGCGGGAGATATGAGATTGTGTATCTGACAGTACCGCTGGTTGTGCTGGCATTTGTATTTGCAAACCATTTCAATATTGTGGGGATCGGAAAAGAATTCTCTCAGAATCTGGGAGTGCCTTATAATCTGGTGCTTTTTATGGGCCTTACGATTGCGGCAATGATTACGGCGTCGGTGGTGGTAGTGGTTGGTTCGATTTCTTATATCGGTCTGATCGTTCCGAATATTGTCACCATGTTCAAGGGTGATAAGATCCGCGGAACGCTGGCAGATACGGCGCTGTTTGGCGCTTTGTTCGTTATCGTATGCGACATGATCTCGAGAGTGGTGATTGCCCCTTACGAGCTGCCTATCGAACTGATCGTAGGAATTCTCGGCAGCATCCTGTTTGTAGGACTGTTGCTGTATCGACTGAAAAACGGAGGAAGAAGAATACTTCTGGGGAAAGGAGGCAGACAGGATGCACAGTGCAGTTCATAAGACAAACAGCAGAAAGCTTCTTGTTTTAGGGATACTGGTGGCGGCAGCAGCAATCGCCTATCTGTTTGTGGATGTTTCTTTTTCAAATGAGCGTCTGTTTCGGTATGCTATGAAAATCCGGATTCCAAAGCTGATGGTCATGCTGGTGGCATCTGCTGCCATCGGAGGGGCAACGATCGTATTTCAGACTATTATTCACAATACGATTGTGACACCATGTCTGTTGGGAATGAATTCGTTGTATACGCTGATTCACACAGCAGTGGTATTCTTTGCAGGTTCCGGAAGTTTTCTCGCTGTCAATGCGAACGTGTCTTTTGTGGTCGATCTGTTTTTAATGAGTACAACAGCTGTTTTGGTCTACAGCTATCTGTTCAAAAAAACAAACTATAATGTGTTGTATGTATTGTTGATCGGAACGGTTTTGACTTCGTTTTTCGGAAGCATTCAGAGTACGCTTACAAGAATCATGGATCCCAATGAATATGACAGCCTTCTGGCAACGCTGGTAGCAAGCTTTAACAACGTCAACTCGGAAATTATTCTGGCAGCAGTCCTGGTTCTGGCAGGTATCGTGTTTGTGTTGCGAAAAGAACTTGCGCTTTTGGACGTGTTGTCTCTTGGAAGACATCAGGCAATCAATCTGGGTGTGGATTATGACCGGGCCATCCGGAAACTTCTGCTTGGAGTGACACTCTGTATCGCGACCGCCACAGCGATGGTAGGACCGATTTCATTCCTCGGACTGATCATCGCAAATCTGTCCAGACAGTTTTTGAAAACATACCGGCATTCGCAGCTGATCATGGGATCTGTCTTCTTCGGGATGTTTGTTCTGGCGGCAGGGCAGATGATTTCGGAACAGATCTTTGTATATGCGATTCCGGTCAGTGTATTTATTACAGTAGGCGGAGGAGGATACTTTTTGTATCTTCTGTTGAGGAAAAGGAGGAGTTAGAAGAGTGAAGATACGTGGAGTAAAAAAACAGTATCACGGAAAAACCGTGGTGGATTCCGTTTCTTTTGAAATTCAAAAAGGAAAAGTAACTGCTCTGATCGGTCCCAATGGAGCGGGAAAATCTACTGTGATGAGCATTCTTTCCAGACTGATCGCAAAGGATGAAGGAGTGGTAGAGTTTGAAGGAAAGAAGCTGGAGCACTGGAAGAGTAAAGAATTGTCAAAGCATCTGGCGATTCTGACACAGAGTAATCATATTGAGATGAAGCTGACAGTCAGAGAGCTGGTTGCATTCGGACGGTTCCCGCATTCGGGAGGGCGGATGACCAAGCAGGATAAAGAAATCGTTGCACAGGCGATCGATTATATGGAACTAAAAGAGTTTGAAGACCGGTTTCTGGATGAATTGTCCGGAGGACAGCGGCAGAGAGCATATATCGCCATGGTCATTGCGCAGGATACGGAGTATGTCTTTTTGGATGAACCGACGAATAATCTGGATATTTATCATGCTTCGAATATGATGAAGATGGTGCGGAAGTTAAGTGACGAGCTGGGAAAAACAGTGATCCTTGTGCTTCATGAGATTAATTATGCAGCCTTTTATTCAGATTATATCTGTGCATTTAAAAACGGAAAAATCGCGAAATATGGAACCGTTGAAGAAGTCATTCAAAAAGAAGTCCTTTCTGAGATTTACCAGGTGGATTTTGAAATTTTAAATATCAAAGGAAAACCATTATCGGTATATTATTGATGACAGAAAATGGAAGAAAACAAAGATGGAGGAAGAAGATGAGAAAATTAGCAAAAGTATTATTGGCAGGAGTGGCAGCACTCAGTCTGACAGCATGCGGGCAGGCAGAAGGAACAAC